>NZ_JBICVH010000015.1:72247-296417 GCF_043198905.1 Kitasatospora sp. NPDC048715
TCCGCCGCGCCCCCGGCCTTCCACCCCCCCTTGGGGGGGGGGGGGGGGGGGGGTGAGGGGGGGGGGGCCCCCGGGGGCCGGGGGGGGGGGGGGGGGGGGGCCCGGCCCCCCCGCGACCCCCGTCGGGCCGTGCTCCCGAGGCGCGGAGCGCCGGTCAGGCCAGGGCGAGGAAGAGCTTCTCCAGCTCGGCCTCGCTCATCGGCGCGGCATCCTCGTCCGCGGCGGCCATGCACTGGCGCATGCCGCTCGCGACGATCTTGAACCCGGCCCGGTCGAGCGCGCGCGAAACGGCGGCGAGCTGGGTGACCACGTCCTTGCAGTCCCGGCCCGCCTCGATCATCGCGATCACCCCGGCCAACTGGCCCTGCGCGCGACGCAGCCGGTTCAGGACCGCGCCGACCGCCTCCTCGTCCACCTGCATGTCGGGCCGCCTTTCACATCGACTGTCGATGGACAAGTGTACCCGGCGGGGTATTCATTCCCGGGTGGCGAACGTCGTACCCGACCCGCCCGCGCCGGACGCGGGTCGGCGGCAGGGGCGGGCACGGGTCGGCGGCACAGGCGGGCGGCACGGGCGGGCACGGGCGGGCACGGGCGGGCGGCAGGCCAGGGCGCGGTTCAGCGGCGGGCCAGGCGGCGTTCCCCGCCCGCGCCGGTCGCGTACGGAAGCTCGTAGTGCGCGAACACGGCGGGCTCGTCCTCGACGGGCAGCACGTCGTCGGTGCCGATCGCCGGCGCCTGCTTGACGAGGTTGCGCGGGTACGCCACCCGGAGGTAGTCCGGGCCGGCCACCGCACCCTCCAGCGGGACGAACACCAGGCGGCGCCGACCGGCGAACCCGACCGTGACGGTGGCGAAGAACGGCTCGTCGCTGGCCGTCTCCACGTAGACCGACTCCAGCGAACCGATGCGGTGGCTCTTCTCGTCGACCACGGCGTGGCCGCGCCACTCGCGGATGTCCGCCATCGCGATGCCCACGGTCCGACCTCCCGTCCCCGGCTGTTCCCCCGCCCCGGTCTCCCATCCTGCTCCGGGAGCGGCCGGGACGCGCGGCGAGGCCACGAGCCCCCGGCCCGACGAAAGGGACATACGGGGGTGACCCGGCCAACCGCCACGGGCGCCGTGACCTGGGCTTTAGGCTGTCCGGCAGCAGGACCGCGAGTGGATCGTCAGCGGTGTCAGTGCGGTCAGTGGTGTTAGTGGTGTCCGGGCGAAGGGGGCGGCAGCCGTGGGGTACGAGAACATGTGGGATTCCGGCGGGGCCGGAATCGCGGCCGACCTGCGGCCCGACGTGCCGCATCCGGCCCGGATGTACGACTACTACCTCGGCGGCAAGGACAACTTCCCCGCCGACCGCGCCGCCGCCGAGAAGGCGCTCGCCGCCAACCCGGAGTTCCGCTCCACCGCCCGCGCCAACCGCGCCTTCCTCACCCGCGCGGTGCGGTGCGTCGCCGACCTCGGCATCGAACAGTTCCTCGACATCGGCACCGGCATCCCCACGGCCGGGAACACCCACGAGATCGCCCGGACGGCCAGGCCCGGCGCCCGGGTCGTCTACGTGGACAACGACCCGATCGTGCTCAGCCACGCCCGGGCCCTGATGGCCGGCTCGGGCGCCGGCCGCACCACCGTCATCCAGGCCGACCTGCGCGAGCCCGGCGACCTGCTGGACGCCGTCCGGGCCGTGGAACTGCTCGACTTCTCCCGCCCGGTCGGGCTCGTCCTCGCCGCGGTCCTCCACTTCCTGCGGGACGAGGACCAGCCCCACCGGGTGCTCGCAGCGCTGCTGGACACCCTGCCCTCCGGCAGCCACCTGGTCCTCTCGCACGGCACCGCCGACTTCATCCCGTCCGCGACGCGCGACCGGGTCACCGGCGTCTACGACAGGGCCACCGCTCCCCTCGTCGGCCGCTCCCGCGAGGAGGTCCGGGCCTTCTTCGACGGCCTCGACCTCCTCGAACCCGGCGTCACCACCGTCCCCCTCTGGCGCCCCGACACCACCCCCGAGCCCGGCGCCGACCGCGTCAGCATGTACGGCGCGGTGGCCCGCAAGCCCTGAGACCCGGGCCGGTCGGCCGGTGCCGGCAAGATCCGGCTGTCGGCCCGGTGCGATCGCGCGCGAACGGGCTGACGTGCCCCGGGGCAGGCGGCCCGTACCGCCTTGAGCGGAGCGGGCCGGCCTGGAACGATGGGCCGTTCGGATACGTCAGGTACCGCGGCTCGGGGAGAGCCGCGCGATCGGGGAGGCCGTGTGATCATCGCCCGCGAGGTGGAGTTCGACCGCGACGAGGTGTTCGAGCTGTACGACGCGGTGGAGTGGGAGGGCTACACCAGCGACGTCGACAAACTGATGCGCGGCCTGGCCAACTCCCACCTGGTCGTGACCGCGCGCGGCGAGTCGGGGGAACTGCTCGGGCTGGCCCGCACCATCTCGGACGACGAGGCGGTCTGCTATGTCCAGGACGTCCTGGTGCACCCGCGCCACCACCGCGAGGGCGTGGGCCGTACGCTGATGGAGCACCTGATGGACCGCTACGCGCACTGCCGCTTCTTCCTGCTCTCCACCGACCACGAGTCCACCCCGGAGGGTGTGCGGAACCACGCCTTCTACCGCTCGCTGGGCTTCCTCTCCTACGAGGAGAAGGAGATGTCCGCCTTCGGGCTCCCCCGTGTCCGCGCTCCGAGGGCGGGTGCGGGGGCGGGGCGGCCCACGGCCTGACCCCGGCCCCGCCGCGCCCACCGCACGCTCAGACCGGGCGGCCGGGCGGGACCAGGCCGGTCTGGTAGGCGATGGCGACGAGCTGGGCCCGGTCCCGGGCGTCGAGCTTGGACATCGCCCGGTGGACGTGGGTGCGGACGGTGAACGGGCTGACGAACATCCGCTCGGCGATCTCCTCGTTGGTGAGGCCGGTGGCGGCCATCGACATCACCTCGCGCTCACGGGCGGTGAGGACGGCCAGCCGCTCGCTCGCGGGGGTGGCGGACGCCGGCTCGGGCTGGGCCAGGAACTGGTCGATCACGGCCCGGGTGGCGGCGGGCGAGAGCAGCGCCTCGCCCGCCGCGACGGTGCGCACGGCGGCGAGCAGTTCCTTGGGGTCGGCGCCCTTGCCGAGGAATCCACCGGCGCCCGCGCGCAGCGCCTGGGCCACGTACTCGTCGATCTCGAAAGTGGTGAGGATGAGCACCCGGGTGCCGGACAGCTCCTCGTCGCCGCAGATCTCGGCGGTGGCACCGAGACCGTCGACGCCGGGCATCCGGATGTCCATCAGCACGATGTCGGGCTTGGTGGCCCGGGCGAGCGCGACGGCCTCCCGGCCGTCGGCGGCCTCGCCGACCACCTCCATGTCCTCCTCCGCCTCGATCAGCAGGCGGAAGGCGCCGCGCAGCAGGGCCTGGTCGTCGGCGAGCAGTACCCGGATGGTCATGCGTGGTCCCTGTCCTCTCGGAGCGCGCCGTCCGCTCGGGCGGCGTGCTCCTGTCGTTCGGCCGGTGTCGGGCGATCGGTACGGGTGGTGCGCGCGGCCCGGGCGGCCCGGGCGACGTCGGCGGCGGTGAAGGCGCCCGCGGACTCGGGGCCGTCGTCGCGGGCGCCGGTGCGCAGCGGCAGTTCGGCGGTGACGAGGAAGCCCCCGTCGGGCCGCCGGTCGGCACTGAGCCGGCCGCCGACCGCCCCGGCCCGCTCGCGCATGCCGATCAGACCGAAGCCGCCCTCGCTGGGCGGGTGCTGGGGCAGCGACACCGCGCGGCGGCGGCCGGTCGCGGTCGGTCGGCCGTTGGCGACGCTGACCGCGACCCGGCTGCCGCTGTAGGCGAGGGTGATCTCGGCGTCGGCGCCGTGAGCGTGCTTGGCCACGTTGGTCAGCGACTCCTGGACGATCCGGAAGGCGGTGAGGTCCACGCCGGGCGACAGCGGGCGGGCCTCGCCCTCGACGGAGAGCCGGATCGGCAGGCCGGCCCGCTCGAAGGTGGTGATCAGTTCGGGCAGCCGGTCGAGGCCCGGGGCGGGTTCGAGCGGGGCGCGGTCCTCGGCGCGGCGCAGCAGGCCGACGGTGGCGCGCAGTTCCTGGAGGGCCGAGCCGGTGGCGTCGGTGATGTGGCTGAGCACCTCCCGGGCCTGGACGGGGTGGTTGTCCATGAGGTGGACGGCGATGGCGGCCTGGGCGTTGGCGAGGGCGATGTGGTGGGCGACGACGTCGTGGAGGTCGCGGGCGATCCTGATCCGCTCGTCCGCGACCCGCCGACGGGCCTCCTCCTCGCGGGTGCGCTCGGCGCGTTCGGCACGCTCCTCGATGGCGGCGAGGTGGGCGCGGCGGTTGCGGATCGAGTCGCCGAGGGCGCCGGGCAGCAGGGCCCAGGCGAGCACGCCGAGCCGTTCGCTGACCGGCCCGCCGGGGCCGAACAGCAGGGCGATCCCGGTGAGCAGGACGGCGGCGGCGACCGAGGCGCGCAGCGCGGTGGCGCGGTCGGTGCGGATCGCGAGGAAGTAGAGCGCGAGCAGCAGCGGGGTGGCCAGGGTCGGGGTGAGCCGGGGGCTGACCATGGCGAGCAGCATCGTGCAGAGCAGCGTGACGGCGACCACCGCACGCGGGTGGCGGCGGTGGGCGAGCACGGTGACGGCGGAGACCAGCGCGATGACGAAGGTGGGCGCGGCGAACGGGGTGAAGCGGCCGCCGGTCTGGTCGATGGTGGCGCCGAGGGCGGTGACCGTGATCATGGCCGTGCCGCCGGCGACGTCGAGCAGCCGCGGATGGTCGCGGCGCAGGCGCTGCCAGAAGTCGCTCATGCTCGTGCTCTCCGGTCGGGGACGCTGGCCACGCCCGCAACCGGGCAGCCTGGGTTCGAGCCGCGCCGATCCCGATCGGGGGCGCGGCGGGACGCGGCGGGGGCCTCCGCACGCGCGGTGGCCCCCGACAGCAACCGTAACGGTTGGGCTCGAACCGGTGTCCGAGCGGTGGGGCGCCGGCCCGGCCCCGCTCGGTGTCGGGGCGGGGCCGGGCGGCAGTGCCCTAGACGGTGACCGACTCCCGGGCCGGGGCCTGCTCGGGGGCGGGGGTCTCCAGCTTGCTGCCCTCGACGTCCACGTCCGGTATCAGGCGGTCGAGCCAGCGCGGCAGCCACCAGGCGCGGCGGCCGAGCAGGGCGAGGACGGCCGGGACGACGGTCATCCGGACGATGAAGGCGTCGAAGGCGACGGCCGCGGCGAGGCCCAGACCCATCATCTTGATCATCGGCTCGCTCATCCCGATGAAGCCGGCGAAGACGGCGATCATGATGAACGCGGCGGCGGTGACCACCCGGGCGTTGTGCCGGAAGCCGGTGACGATCGCCTCGCCGGGCTCCTCGCCGTGGACGTAGCCCTCGCGGATGCGGGTGACCAGGAACACCTCGTAGTCCATGGCGAGGCCGAAGACCACACCGATCATGAAGATCGGCATCATGCTCATCACCGGGCCGGTCTGCTCCACGCCGATCAGCTCGGCCAGCCAGCCCCACTGGAAGACCGCGACCACGGCGCCGAGCGCGGCGACCACCGACAGCAGGAAGCCGAGGGCCGCCTTCAGAGGCACGAGGATCGAGCGGAAGACCACCATCAGCAGGACGACGGCGAGGCCGACGACCACGGCGAGGTAGGGCAGCAGCGCGTCGGACATCTTCTGCGAGACGTCGATGTTCATCGCCGTGGTGCCGCTGACCAGGACCGTCGCCCCGGTGGCCGTCTTCAGGCCGGCCGCGTCGTGGCGGATGGCGTGCACGATGTCCTTGGTCTCGGCCTCGCTCGGGCCGGTCGCCGGGACGGCGTTGAGCAGGGCCGTGTCGCCCGCCTGGTTGAACATCGGCGGCGTCACCGCGACGACCCCCGGCAGCCCGGAGACCTTCTTGGCCACCTCGTTCGCGGCGGCCTTCGGGTCGGCGACGTCCTTGGCGTCCACCATGACCGTCAGCGGGCCGTTGAAGCCGGGGCCGAAGCCCTCGGAGAGCAGGTCGTACGCGCGTCGCTGGGTGGTGGAGGTGGGCTTGGACTCGTCACCCGGCAGGCCGAGCCGCAGGTCGAGCGCGGGGGCCGCGAGCACGCCGAGGCCGATCACACCGCCGAGCAGCACCGCGAGCGGGCGGCGCAGGATGAAGCGGGCCCAGCGGGCTCCGCCGTTCTCCTTCGCGGCCGGGGCCGCCCCGCCACGGGCCTTGCGGGCCTTGCGCGGCAGCACCTTGCGGCCGAGGAAGCCGAGCAGGGCGGGCACCAGGGTGAGGGCGACCAGCACGGCGATGACGACCGTCCCGGCGGCGGCCATGCCCATCTTGGCCAGGATCGGGATGCCGACCACGGAGAGGCCGGCGAGCGCGATCACCACGGTCAGGCCCGCGAAGACCACCGCGGACCCGGCGGTGCCGACCGCCCGGCCCGCCGCCTCCTGGGGCGCGCGGCCCTCGGCGAGCTCGGCGCGGTAGCGGGAGACGATGAACACCGCGTAGTCGATGCCGACCGCGAGGCCGAGCATCATGGCGAGGGTGCCGGTGGTGGTGGAGAGCCCGAGCGTGCTGCCGAGCGCGGTGATCAGCGCCATGCCGAGGCCCACGCCGACGACCGCGGTGAGCAGCGGCAGGCCGGCCGCGACCAGCGAGCCGAAGGTGATCACCAGCACGACGGCGGACAGCGCCATGCCGATCGCCTCGCTGCTGCCCCCGGCGTCGGCCTTGGCCATCAGCGCGGTGCCGCCGATCTCGACCTTGAGTCCGGCGTCCCGGCCGTGCTGGGCGGCCCGCTCCAGGGTGTCGGTGGCGGTCCTGGACACCTCGCCGGCCTTGGCGGAGTAGCTCACCGTCGCGTAGGCGGTGGTGCCGTCCGAGGAGACGGCGCCCGGCATCTTGAACGGGCTCACCGCGCCGGTGACCTGCTCGGAGCCGGCGAGCTCGCCGACCGTCCGCTCGACCGCCTGCTGGTTGGGCGCGGCGGTGATCTTCTGGCCGGAGGGGGCGACGAACACCAGGCGCGCCGAGGCCCCGTCGGCGTGGCCGCCGGGGAAGCGCTCGTTCATCAGGTCGAACGCCTTCTGCGCTTCCGTGCCGGGCATCGCGAAGCCGTCGTCGGGTGCGGCGGGCGCCTTGGCCGCCAGGACTCCGACGGCTGCCAGCACGGCGACCCAGAGGAAGGTCACCAGCCGGCGCCGGACGAAAGTCCATCGGCCCAGGCGGTAGAGGAACGTGGCCACGGGAGAGCGGACTCCTTCGAATGCGGTTCTCGGGAACAGGAGGCGCCGCGGCCGACCGGACGTCCTGGTGGACGCGGTCCCCCGCAGCATGACCCATCCTTGATCGCCGACCCCTGCTCCGTCGTCGTCCCTGTGCAGGCCGTTTGCGTACTGCGGACGCAGTAGTGCCATCCCCCGCACGGAGGAGCGCACGCCCTGCGCCGGAAGCAGCCCCCGGACCTGCGACGGCAGCAGATCCGCTCACCCGTGCGGTCGGCGACGGCGGGCCGGGGACCGGTGGGCGAAGTAGCGTGATGTGCCTGACCCGTCCGCTGACGTGCGGTTCGGGAGGATTCGACCCGATCGGTGCTGCTCCGGCAGCCCGCCGCCGGAGGTGCCCATGGGCGTTCCAGCCGCCCGCATCGTGTTCGACGAGAGCGACCGCGCGGCCGTCGCCGAAGCGGTGACCGAGATGCTCACCACCGGCGCGCTGACCCTCGGCCCGTGGACCGAGCGCTTCGAGCAGGCCTTCGCCGCCGAGCACGGCGCCTCGCACGCCGTCGCGGTGAGCAGCGGCACGGCGGCGCTGGAGGTGATCCTGCGCAGCGTCGACGTCCGGGGCCGCGACGTGGTCGTCCCCGCCGTCACGTTCTACGCGACCGCCGGGGCGGTGGTGCACGCGGGCGGGCGGCCGGTCTTCGCCGACGTCGATCCGGCCACCCTCGCGCTCTCCCCCGAGACCCTGGAGGCGGCGCTCACCCCGGACACCGCCGCCGTCGTCCTGGTGCACATCGGCGGGCTGGTCGGCCCGCAGGTCGACGCCCTGCGGGCGCTGTGCGACCGGCGCGGCGTCCCACTGGTCGAGGACGCCGCGCACGCCCACGGCAGCAGCTTCAACGGCCGCGCCGCCGGCACCTTCGGCCTGGCCGGGGCCTTCTCCTTCTACCCGACCAAGGTCACCACCAGCGGCGAGGGCGGGATGATCCTCACCGAGTCGGCCGAACTGCGCGACGGGGCCCGGATCTACCGCGACCAGGGCAAGGGCTCCTTCACCACCAACCACCACGTCAAGCCCGGCTACTCCTGGCGGATGAGCGAGCCGCACGCCGCGATCGGCGCGGTGCACCTGCGCCGGCTGAAGGAGTTCATCGAGACCCGCCGGGCCGTCGCCCGCCGCTACGACACGGCGCTCGCCGGGCTGGACGGGCTCGACCCGGTGCCCGAACCGCCCGGCTGCCGCGGCAACTACTACAAGTACGTGGCGCTGCTGCCGGCCGGGGTCGACCGCTCCGAGTTCAAGCGGGCGGTGGCCGAGGAGCACGCGGTGCGGCTGTCCGGCGAGGTGTACGACCTGCCGCTGCACCTCCAGCCGGTGTTCGCCCCGTACCGGCGCGGGCCGCTGCCCGTGGCCGAGGACGTCTGCGCCCGGCAGGTCTGCCTGCCGGTGCACTCCGACATGACCGAGGACGAGACGGAGCAGGTGGTCGACGCCGTCTCCGCGGTGTACCGGCGCCTGGCCGGGTAGCCGGAGCGAAGGGAGCAAGATCGTGCGGATAGCCGTCACCGGGGGCTGCGGGTTCATCGGCTCACACGTCGTGGACCACCTGATCGCGGCCGGCCACGACGTCCTCGCGGTGGACACCACCGACAAGTACCTCAATCCGGACGCCGAGCACGCGCGGCTCGACGTCCTCGACCTCAAGGCCCTCACCGCGGCGCTGGCCGGCAGCGAGGTGGTCTACCACCTGGCCGCCATGGCCGACGTCGAGCAGGTCAGCGCCGACCCGGTCCGCGCGGTGCGGACCAACATCGACGGCACCGAGGCCGTCCTGGAGGCCGCCCGGCGCAGCGGCCTGAGCCGCACGGTCCTGGCGAGCACCGTCTGGGTCTACGGCGCCGCCCTCACCGACGAGCAACTCGACAGCAGCGAGCAGGAGTTGGACGAGCACGTACCGATCGAGCTGGAGCACAGCGGCCATCTGTACGTGGCCACCAAGCTCGCCGCCGAGATGCTGGTGCACAGCTACCGCGAGCTCTACGGGCAGCACTTCACCATCCTGCGCTACGGCATCCCGTACGGCCCCCGGATGCGGGACGAGCTGGTCGTCGCCCGGTTCGTCCAGGCCGCGCTGGCCGGACGGCCGATCACCATCGCCGGGGACGGCCGGCAGAGCCGCAACTTCGTCTACGTCGAGGACCTCGCCGACGCCCACGTCCGGGCCCTGTCCCCCGCCGCCGAGGACCAGACCTTCGCACTGGAGGGCTCGACGGCCGTCTCGGTGCGGGACATCGCCGACACGGTGGACGGCCTGCTGGGACCCGTCACCATCGAGCACATCGACGGGCGGAAGGCCGACTACGCGGGGCGGCGGATCTCCTCGGCGCAGGCCAAGCGGCTGCTGGGCTGGTCGCCGAGGACCAACTTCACCGACGGCGTGCGGCGGTACGCGGACTGGTACCGGGCCACCGTCGGCACCGCCGCCGGCGCCTGACCGGGCCGCCCGATGCCGCACGCCCTGCTGGTCTCCGGCTCGCTCGGACAGGGCCATGACGTGATGGCCCAGGCCTGCGCCGACACCCTGCGGGAACGCGGCTGGACCACCCGCACCGTCGACGCCATGGCCCTGCTCGGGCAGCGCTCGGGCGCGGCCGGGGAGGCGGTCTTCCGCCGGCTGCTCGACCTGCCCGGGGTGTACGACGCCTTCCACTTCTCGGCGCTGCGGCCCGGCGCCCGGATCGCCCTGCTCGCCGACGCGGCGGCCCGCGGCCGGCTGGTCCCGGCGCTGCGGGAGCTGATCGAGGCGCAGCGGCCGCAACTGGTGGTCTCGGTGTTCGCCACCGCGACCTCGGCCGTCAACCGGCTGCTGCGGCAGGCGCCGGAGCGGGAGTTCCGGCACTTCGTGTTCTGCACCGACGTGACGCCGCACCGGCTCTGGGTGCAGGAGGGGACGGACCTGTTCCTGGTCACCTCCGAGGTCGCCGCGTGCGCGGTCCGGCGGTACCGGCCGGATGCCGACATCGCCGTCGTGCCGGCGCCGTTGCGCCAGCCGTTCTACCGGCCGCCGCGACGGGCCGCGGCGCGGGCGGAGCTGGGCGTGCCGGCGGGCGCCGCGTGCGTCCTGCTGATGTCCGGCTCCTGGGGGCTCGGTCCGCTCGCCCGCACCGCCGCCTCGCTGGCCGCCGCCGGGCCGCACGTCCTCGCGGTGGCCGGGCGCAACCGCGAACTGGAGCGCCGGCTGCGGGCCGCCGCGCGCCGGGAGCCCCGGCTGCACCCCTTCGGCTACACCGACCGCGTGCCCGCGCTGATGGCCGCCGCCGACCTGGTGGTCACCAGCTCGGGCGACACCTGCAGCGAGGCCCGGGCGCTGGGCCGGCGGCTGCTGCTCCTCGACGTGGTGCAGGGGCACGGGCGCGACAACCTCCAGCATGAGCTGGAACTCGGCCACGCCGACGTCGCCACCGCCCACCCGGCCGAAGTGGTCCGCAACGCCCTGGCCGCGCTCCACCGCCCCGAGCCCGCGCCGTCCGCCGGCGCCACACCGGAGGCGTGGCAGGCGGGGTTCGGGGCGGCGCTGCGGCGGATGGGGCTGGGGTAGCCGCGCCGGGCGGGTCCGGGGCGGTCGGGGTTCAGTGCACGCCGACGGCCCCCGAGCAGGTCAGGGTACCGGTCACCGTGCCGGTGTCGCCGAGCTCCTCCGTGACGGGCATCGCGGTGAGCCTCGCGCCCCCGGCGGTGCGGCTCGCCCGTTGACCGATCGGCACCTCGCCCTTCCAGAGGACGGGACGGAAGCCCTTGAACGCCAGCAGCAGCCGGGCCTCGCCGTCGCCGAGAACGAGCTCCGCGCGCGCGTCCTTCGCGCCCATCGTGGTCGCGGTGAGGGTCAGCGCGCCGGTCGGCGAGTCCTCGCCGACACAGACGACCGAACCGAACCGGTAGCTGCCGCCGTTGGCGGCCGACAGGGTCAGGCTGCTTCCGCCGGAGGCCCCGGGCGCCGTACCGGGCGTGCCGGAGGGCGGCACGGCGGACGCCTCGGCGGTCGTGGCGGAGGCGGTGGAAGGGGCGGCGGCGGAAGGGGAGACGGTGGCCGGAGCGGAGGGCTGCCCGGCGGAGCCGGTCGACGCGGGCGACGAGCCCGGACCACCGCACCCCGCCACCACCAGCGCGGCGAGACCGACCGCGACGACGGCCCGACCGCCGTACGGCACACGGGTGTTGACCCTCACGCGAGACCCCCTGCTCGTCCGGTACTCCTGACGACGCGTCGGTCACACCGGGCGGTTCCGGCCGGCGGGCGGCGGCACCCGGTGGTCGCGGAGGGGGCCGAGGGTGAGGCGGCGGGTGCGGCAGTGCGCGGCGATCAGGGGGAGCGCGGCGAGGGTGGCGCGCCAGGAGCCGGGGGCGGAGGTGCAGTCGGAGTCGTGCAGCAGGAGGGTGGCACCGCCGGTGAGGCCCGGGCGGGCGGTCGCGTAGACGGTCGCGCCAGTGGCCTCCGCCGTCCAGTCGCGGCCCCAGGCGGTCCACAGCACGCTGCGCAGGCCGAGGCGGCGGGCGGCCAGGGCCGGGCCCGCGGTCAGGACGCCGTACGGCGGGCGGTACCAGAGCGGACGGGCGCCGCAGAGTCCGGTCACCGCCTCGGCGGCGCGGCGCAGTTCGCGCAGGTCGCGGGCGGGGGCCGGGTACCACTGCTGCCGGTGGTGCCAGCCGTGGACGGCCACCTCGTGGCCGCGCAGCACCAGCTCGCGGCCGAGCCCGGGGGCGCGCTCCAGCATCGCGCCGAGCAGGAAGAAGGTGGCCCGGGCGCCGAGTTCGTCCAGCGCGTCGAGGACGTACGGGGTGCTGGCCGGATCGGGGCCGTCGTCGAAGGTCAGGGCGACGTGGCCGGGCGCGGCGCCGTGTCCGGCGGTGCGGCGGGCCAGGGTGCGGCGCAGCGGGGGCAGGCGGACGGCGGCCGGGGCGAGGTGCAGGAACTCCGCGCCGGCGGCGAGGGCGGTGGCGGCGACGGCGGCGGTGCCCGTCCGGTGCACGGCGGCGGCGCTCACTCGAAGCGGGCGGCCATCCGGCGGAACACGCCCGGTGCCACCCCGTGGAAGCGGGACGGGAAGCCGAGCCAGTGCGGGACGTAGAGGCGGTCGCGTTCGGTGGTGATGGTCGCCACCACCGCGTCCGCGACCCGGTCCGCCGGGACCAGCCGCGGCCAGTCGCGCTCGTACGGGGTGCCGCGCCGCTCGAAGAACGGGGTGTCCACCGCGCCGGGGAGCACCAGGCGCACCCCGACGCCCGTGCCGCGCAGCTCGTACCAGAGGCTCTCGGCGAACATCGTCAGCGCGCCCTTGGTGGCCGCGTAACCGGACTCCTCCCGCGAGCCGACCTGGCCGACGATCGAGCCGAGCAGCACGATCCGGCCACGGCGGCGCTCCAGCATGCCGGGCAGCAGCAGGCGGACCAGGCGCAGCGGGGCGGCGAGGTTGACCTCGATCATCCGGTCCAGGGTGTCGGAGGGCGTCTGCGCGTACGGGCCGCGCCAGCCCAGGCCGGCGCTCGCGACCAGGGCGTCCACCCGGCCGGCCACGGCCAGGGCGGCCTCCGCGAGGCGGGCCGGACCGTCCGGCTTGCTCAGGTCCTCGGGCAGGGCGCGGCCGCCGGTGCGGTCGGCGAGTTCGTCGAGGCGGGCGCGGTCGGTGCCGGAGAGCAGAGTGTGCCAGCCGGCGTCGGCCAGGCGGGTGGCGGTGGCGAGGCCGATCCCGGAGGAGGCGCCGGTGATCAGCGCGACCGGGCGGTCGCCCGAGGGGGCCGGGGCGGCCGGGGCGGTCCGGCCCTCCGGAGCCGAGGGGGCCGTGCGGGCCTTCGGGCCTGACCGCCGGGGTCGGGAGTGGGACTCCTCCGCCATCGGGCACCTGCCGCTCTGTGGCCGTGTCGCCGTCCGATTTGTCCGGCAAGTCACCTTCGCATGGCGGAGCCGTCCGGGCTACCGGGGCGGGACGGCGGGCTCCGCCTCGGTGTCCCGGTGCGGAGCCACCAGCTCGGCGGACTCGCCCTCCAGCTCACCGAAGCGGGAGAGCACGAAGGTACCGCCCACCGCGACCACGAAGCCGGTCAGCGCGCACCACTCGAACCCGGGCCGGGCGGCGTCCCCGAGCACCGTCACGCCGATCAGCGCCGGACCGAAGGTCTCGGTCACCGTCCCGGCAGCGGTCGCGGCCGTGACCGTCCCGCGCTGCAGCGCCAGGGCGTAGGCGAGGTAGCCGCCGAGGCCGCCGACGGCGAGCGCGTAGGCGGCGGGATCCGTGAGGACGGCGACCGGGCCGGAGACGTCCAGGACCCGCACGGCCAGGCTGGTCACGCCGAAGCCGACCCCGGCCAGCAGGCCCAGGCCGGCCGCGGCCGCGTTGCCCTCCCGGCGCACCAGGACCACGGTGGCGAGCACCATGGCGGCGGTGGTGGCGAGCAGCGCCCAGTGGAAGGCGGTCGCGGCGTGGTCGCGGCCCTCCTGTCCGGAGCCGAGCGCCAGCAGGGTCAGGCCGAGGACCACCGCGAGGATGCCCGCGAGATCGCCCCGGCGCAGCCGGGCGCCCAGCAGCCAGACGGCCGCCAGGGCGGTGACGGCCAGGCTGGCGTTGGTGACGGCCTGGACGAGGAAGAGCGGGAGGGTGCGCAGGGCGACGATGCTCAGCACGAAGCCGACGATGTCCAGCAGCGTGCCGAGGATGAACTGCCAGGACCGCAGCAGCGCGGCCAGCAGGCCCGCCCGCACCCGGTCGGCGCGCGGGGCCGACCGCGCGCCGCGCGCCTGGAAGACCGCCCCGAAGCCGAAGCAGACGGTCGCGGCCAACGCGGTGGTGAGTCCCAGCAGCATGCCTCTCCCTGCCTCGCGGGGCAGCACTCGGTCCCCTCACCAGTCTGTGCCCGGGGGAACGGGGGCGCACGGATGGAGCGCACGGGACGGGGGTGCACGGGTGGAGCGCGTGGGACGGGACGGGGCGGAGCGGCTCGGCCCACCGGGTCCACCTGAGCGGCGGGCGGTTTGCCGACGAGCGGTGTTGCGTCATGCCTGATCCATGATTCAGCACGCCGTGCCGCTCGCCGCATCCGGTCTGAAGATCGACTGGGCAAGGATGCCGACCTACAACACGATCATGTCCGTGGCCGCCGGCGCCGGGCTGCTGCTCGTGGTGGAACTGGGACGTCGGCTCCTCGCCCGGGGCCGCACCATCACGCTCGACGGCTGGGCGCTGGCGTTCGGGGCCCTCGGGTTCACCCTCGTCACCACCGGCCTGCACATGACCCTGACCTGGCCGCTGGCCAGGCAGGGCTTCCCGTTCGACAACATCATCTTCGGCGAGCCCGCCCTGGCGTTCGGCGTCCTCCTGCTCACCGCCTCCTTCTACCTCTGGACGCGCGGCAGCGAGCTCCTCGCCGCGGACGGCGTCGACCGGACGGTCCGGGTGGCCGCGCCGATCTCGGTGTTCGTCTTCGGCATGGGGCTCGCCTGCTTCGGCATCGCCGCCGCGGGCTGGAGGTACACGCTCTTCGCCGCCCCGCCCGAGGAACCCGTCTCGGGGGAGTTCTCGGACCGGCCGTGGCTGGAGGCGAGCTTCATGTCCGGGCTGTACGTCCTGGTCGGCATCGGGGCGCTGCTCTTCCCGTTCGCGCTGCGCTCGCCCCGGCGGTGGACGAGCCCGGTCATCGGCGCCGCATGGGGGCTGGCCGGCCTCGCCTTCCTGGCGTTCGGCGGGCTGAACTACTTCACCCACATCGGGCTCATCGTCAACACCATGTGACCGACGGCGGTCCTGCCGGGGCCCGGTGGATCCGGATCCACCGGGCCCCGGGGAGCGGCCGCCCCCGGCGTCCCGGACGGGCCGGAGCGCCCACCCGCGGGACGCGGCTCCGGGTCAGCCGGGCGCGTCCGCGAGCAGCGTGGCCGTCCGGGTGACCAGTGGTTCGTCCATCGGGGCCGCCTCGTCCGCCGGCTCGGTGGTCAGCACGGCGAGGAGGACGGGGGCGCCGGCCGGGGTCCCGGCGATGCCAGGCGGGTGACGCGGTCGCCGATCGAGCGGGCGAAGCCGGTGACGGCGGTCGGTCCGCCGAGTTCGCGGAACAGAATTCGGCGACGGTCCTGTCGCGGCGCGAACCGCCTTCCCGATCACCAGGACGCGGCGCATTCGCCGACGGTTCGTCAACTGTGGTCATCCGTCCGATGGCTCACGGCCGGACGGCCACCGCGGCGTACAACGAGACCTCCTCGGCGGCCCCGGGCGTCTCCTCCGGTGCGGGCCGCCACTGCGCGATGGGGACGAGCCCCGGGTCGAGGAGCGTCCAGCCGTCGAAGAAGCGGACGATCTCCGACCGGGTGCGGGCCTGGGCTGCGGTGCCAGCGGCCTCGTAGATCCGGGTCAGCCGGGCGATGTCCTCGGGCGCGAACTCAGGACTGACGTGGGTCAGCACCAGGGCGCTGCCGGGGACGAGGGCGGATTTGAGGCGCTCGACCAGCTCGTACGCGCCGTGGGTGTCGGGGACGAAGTGGAGCAGGGCGTTGAGGGAGAGCGCGACCGGGCGGGACAGGTCGAGGGTCTCGCGCAGGCCCGGGGCGGCGAGCAGTCCGAGCGGGTCGGTGACGTCCGCCTCGACGTACGCGGTGCGGCCCTCGGGGGTGCCGGTGAGCAGGGCCTGGGCGTGCGAGAGCACGATCGGATCGTTGTCGGCGTAGACCACGCGGGCGTTCGGCCGGATGCTCTGGGCGACCTCGTGCAGGTTGGGCGAGGTGGGGATGCCGGTGCCGATGTCGATGAACTGGTCGAAGCCGGCCTCGGCGAGCGCCCGGGTCGAGCGCTGCATGAAGGCGCGGTTGACCCGGGCGGCGGCGCGCAGCCACGGTGCGACGGCGAGGGCCTGTCCGGCGGCCTCGCGGTCGGCGGCGAAGTTGGTGAAGCCGCCGAGGAAGTAGTCGTACATCCGGGCCGAGTGAGGCACGTTCAGCCGCAGGTCCACCCCGTCGTAGAGACCCATCGCGCTCTCCCCCGGTTCCACTCCCGACCGATCATTCCCGACCGATCGCTCCTGACCACGATAGGCGGGACCGGTCGCGTTCCGAACAGCTTCGGAGCATTCCAACCAACCGACGGCGCCCATGAGATGACCATCTGTATTCGGATTGCATCCTGGAGTGACGGGCCTGATGGAATGAGGATGGGCACCGACAGCCCGACCCTCGGGTGGCCGGGTGAGCAGCCGACGGCCACGGAAAGCAGGCTCGATGACGATCGACAGGGGTGCCCCGGCGCGCAGGTTCCGGGGCGGAACGGCCGTGGCGCACATTCACGGAGCGGAGACGGCGCCGGCGGCCGGCTCCGACCGCGCTCCCCGGTCCGACCCCGAACTCCGCCTGGGCCTCGCCTACGCCGCCTTCTGCGAGACGCACGAACCCGCCTGGCACGCGCTCGCGTTGACCCGGATAGGCAACCGGTCCGACGCGGAGCTGGTCGTCGGGGCGGTGAAGTCCGACCTGGCCCGCTGCTGGCCGCAGGTCCTGCGGTTCGAGGAACCGGCCGCCTATGCCTGGCGGTTGGCCAACCGGCACGTGTCGGACTGGGTGGCCGCCGAGGAGCCGGTGGAGGTGGAGGCGGTCACCTTCGCGGCGGTGATCGGGGCGTTCAAGCAGGTGGCGAAGGGGCTGCTGCACAGCGAGGCCGACGAGGTGCGGCTGTACGCGGCGATCCTCGAACTTCCGGACCGGCAGCGGGATGTGGTGATCCTGCGGTACCTGCTCGGCCTGCACGTCAAGGTGATCGCGGCGTACCTGGGGCGGCCGGTGGCGACGGTGCACTCCAACCTCCGGCACGCCCGGGAACGGCTGGCCCGCCGGCTCGGGGTGGGCGAACTCCCGGACGACGAGGGCGAGCTGTGACGGGGAGACCGGAGGGGGGCACCCCGGGCGGCGCGGCACCGGCGGACGGCGGCCCGGCCGGCGCGGAACCGGCGGACGGCGGCCGGACGGTGTTCCGCGTTCCCCGGTCCGAACGCGCCCACGCGGAGCGGGTCGCGGCGCTGCGCCGGGCCAGGCTCACCGCCGCGCCCGCCCACCTGCCGTCGGAGCACGAGCAGGCGGCGTTCGAACTCGGCCTGGTGGTGGCCCTGGTGCTGGGCGCGCCGGACGCCTCGCGCGGACTCGACCTGCTGGTGAACGCGCGCCGGATCGAGCCGGAGGGGGCCGAGGTGTTCGGCGCGCTGCTGTACGCCACCGGCAAGGAGGAGGGCGCCGAGTTCTGGTGGCGCTTCGCGGCGGGCTCGGGCAGCGGGACGGCCGCCTACTGCCTGCACCTTCACCACCTGATGCTCGGCGAGACGGACGACGCCGACTACTGGCGGGCCTGGTCGGACCAGCTGGCGACGGTCGAACGACCGCCCGGGCCGCGGGTGTTGCGGATGAACCGGCCGCTGCTGCCGGACGACGTACGGCGGGACATCCTGTCGCGGGTGCACCGGGGGCTCGCCCCGCAGCTGCCGCCGGCGCTGGTCGCGGTGATCGACCGGCTGCCGGTGCAGGACGGGGACGAGGAGGAGGTGCCGAGCCCGTGGGGGCTCACCTCGGGGGCGACCTCCGGCTGCTCCTGGACGGACCTTCCGTGGGGAGCCGGGGACGATCACGGCGCCCCGTGGGAGTGAGTGTTCCGCGGGCTGCCGTGATCATCCGTTCAGGTGAGCGCCGACAGCCGGGCGACGACGGCCCGGTCGCGCCCGCTCCCGGTCTCGGTGCGCTCCCCCGCCGGCGTGGTGTGCCGGACGACGTACCGGTGCGGTGCCATCGCGGTGTCACGTCCGGCCAGGGCGGCGACCACGGCGCGGTGGGCCTCGGCGGGGCCGAACGAGGGGTCGACGGCGGCCACCTCGGCCACCAGCCTTCCCTCGCTCAACGAGAGCCGGTGGTCCCCGAGCGCGGCGTGCAGGAGTTCGCGGACGGCCGCGAGATCGATCCAGGAGCCGTCGACCAGCCTCCAATCACCGCCCCGGCCGGCCCCCGGCGGCCCGAGCGCCGCGGGCAGGTCGGCCAGCAGCACCGGGCCCTCGGCGGCGGCCGCGAGCACGGCCGGCAGCGCCCGGGCGAAGCTCTCGGCCTCCTCGGGGTCGAGCACCTGGGGACAGGCGATCAGGGCGAAGTCCAGGCTGCCGGTGATCCGCAGGACGGTGAGCATCAGCCGGACCGGCAGCGGCGGGGCGGGCAGCACGGTGAGTTCGGGGTCGGCGGCCGGGGGCGGTTGGACGGCGGCGACGGAGGCCGGGATGGTGAGGCTCAGGTCGTTGACGACCACCTGGCGGGCGAACCGGGCGCCGCGCACATGGGCCGCGTCGTCCACCAGCTGCCAGACCTTCTCGGCGTCCAGGGTGCTGTGCCAGTAGGCGCTCAGCGAGGCCGACTTGGCGCGGCCGATCAGCTGGTCGAGGTCGGCCGCGCCGGCGTCGAGCAGGATCAGGGCGTCCTGCGCGAGGGTGCCGACGTGGTCGATCAGGGCGGCGCGCTGACGGTTGGCGGACAGCGCCGAGAACACCAGCTCGGACCGGCCCGCGCGGTGGGCGACCAGCGCGGCGAAGGCGGCGAGCAGGACGACCGAGGGGCTGGCACCGGTGCGCCGGCAGACCGCGGCGAGGTCGTCGGCGGCGGTGCGCGAGCGGACCAGCAGGGCGCTGTGGTCGCGGGGCGGGCCGCTGATCCGCGCGTCGGAGAAGACTCCCACCGGGCCGGCGGTCAGGATCCGGGCCCAGTGCCGCAGGGCGGCCGCCGACCTGCGGCGGCCCTGGGCACTCTGCTCCGCCACGGCGATCCCCAGCGGGGTCGGCGCGGTGACCGGCGGCAGCTCCTTCCCGGCGGCGAGGGCGCACCAGTCCTCGATCAGCACGGCGGTGGCGGCGCCGTCGGCGCCCGCGTGGCAGACCACGGCGACCAGCCGCAGCAGTCGCTCGCCCGCGGCGATCAGCGTGAACCGGATCCTCGGCGGCAGGTCGAGGCCGACCGGAACGGTGACATCGACCCGGCCCAACTCCTCGGCCATCGCGTTCAGTTCGGCGTCCGAGCGACAGCCGGCCTCGACCACGGAGACGGCGAACCGGCCCTGCCGGTGCACCACCTGGCGGTCCGGGAATCCGTCCGGACCGGGGCCCGCCGGAAAGGAGGTCCGCAACGACTCGTGCCGCTCGACCAGCCGGCGGAGGGCGACCAGCCCGGAGGGGACCGAAGTACCGTCGGGCACCGGCCAGACGGACTCCTTGTTGATCGCCTCGGGGGCACTGGCCCGGATGCAGCGGATCATGTTGTCCTGGCCGCGGGTGAGCGGTCCGGAGCCGCTGTTCTCGGCGGCGTACCGCACGGTGACCCGCCTAGTGGCCGGATTCGCGCCGCACGGTGTCACGCCGAGTGACGCCAGGTCGTGCGGTGGAGCGCCGAGCAGCGCCGGGTCGTGCGGTGGAGCGCCGAGTGACGCCGGGTCCTGCGGTGGAGCGTCGTGCGGTGCCACGTCGTACACGCCTTTCGGCTTGCCGGGGAGGGCCGGGGAGGGCTCGGCAGGGGGTGTGACCGGGACGCTACCAGCGCGCTCGCCAGCTGGTCCAGACCAAACCGGAGCTGATCGAGCGTTTCGTCAATTCCCGTTCCACTCATGCGAGTTGACATGTATTGGCGATCCTCCGAGGGCGGCGACGGCAGCCCGGAACGGTTCCGCGACGGGGACGTCGCAGAGCCGGGCCGGGCCGTCGCCGAGCGCGCCCGGGTCGGCCACCAGCACCGGCGACGGACCGGCGACGGGCACGCCGAAGGACTGCACGACGCGCCCGCCGTACGCCTTGACGCAGGCCTCCCGGCGGCACCACAGCGCGGTGAACCGCGCCGCCCGCTCGGCCGGTTCCGCGGGCTCGGCGACGAACCACGCCTCCTCGACCGGGAACCAGCGGGCGGCCATCCGCTCGGCCGTCCGCGGGTCGTGGAGCCGTTCGACGTCGACACCGACCGCCCGCCCCTCGGCGAGGGCCAGCACCGCGACGGCGTCCGAGGCCGACCAGCTGACCCGCAGCGCGCCGTCCCCCGCCGGCTCGGGCTTGCCGTTCGGCCCGTACCGCCAGACCACGTCGGCCGGGTGCACGCCGAGCCGGGCGGCGACCAGCTGCCGGACCGCGCCGCGCACCACGGTGAAACGCTCGCGCGCCCAGGGGTCCATCCCGGACGCCCGGGCGCGCTCGCGCTGGTCGAGCAGCTGCCACAGCTCCCCGGCCGGAGCGGCCGGTTGACGCGTGTCGATCAGCCAGAGGTCGATCGCCGTCACGGCAGGGTCAGCGTGCTCAGCACCCCGAGCCGGCGGTCGAACCCGGCCAGCAGCGCGGGCCGGCCTGCCGCCCGCCACTGCGGCAGGTGTTCGGCCAGCTCCGCCCAGAGTCCGGTGAACGGCTGGGCCGACGGGGGCTCCGGCGGGCCGAGGCCGGGACCGAGCAGCAGTGCCGCCTCGGGCCCGAGTTCCCCGGCCGCGGCCCGGACCGACTCGGCCGGGGAGGCCGCGCCCCTGGTCTGCCGGACGGCCAGGCCCTCGCCGGGGGCCTCCTCGCAGACCAGCACCACCACCGCGTGCCGCTCCGGCAGCGGCACCGGTCCGGGCGGCTCGTAGTGCAGCGCGGTCTGTTCGGCCAGCACCACCACGGCCCGGCGGCAGCCGCCGGTGCGCTGGTGGCCGGCGGCCAGCCGCAGTGCGGTGAAGGCCGCCGCGCCGCCCTGGTCGCAGACCGCGAAGGCGAGCGGGCCGCCCGGGACGGACCGGCTGAGCGCCAGCGAGGACGGCGCGCCGGGCCGCACGTCCGGGGTGTCGAAGGCCAGGATCAGCAGGTCGGCCGGCTCGTCCTCGGCGAGCGCCTCGCGGAGCACTCCGGCGGCCAGTTCCTCGTAGGAGTGGCCGACGCCCTCGCCGAGCAGGTCCTCGCGCAGCGGCAGGCCGTAGGGGCGGACGAGGTCGGAGACGAAGACCCGCAGGTCCGGGTCGAGCGAGGTCTCCGAGCGGCCGTCGAACCGGCGGGCCAGCGCCCGGGTGATCCGCAGACCGGTGGGACCGGGGGCCACCCGGTCAGTCCTCGGGGATGACGTGCCCGGCGACGTAGTCGGCCAGCCTGGTGACCGACCGCAGGTCGTCCTCGGTGATCTGCTCGACGTCCACCTGGATGTCGAGCGACTCCTCCAGCTCCAGGATCAGCTCGATGGTGCCGGCCGAGGTGAGGCCGAGGTCGTCGAAGAGGCAGGCGTCCTGCGGGATCTCGGGCAGTTCGCGCTTGAGGACGCGCGGCAGGAGCTCGCCGATGCCGTGCAGGATGCGCTCGCGCAGTTCGGGGTCGGTGGTCTGGACCGCGGCTTCTGACATGGGTGTCCCGTCCCGTCGTACGTGGGATGTGTGCTCCGGGGCTTGCAGGCGCCCCGGGGCTCTGGGTGGTGTGGGAATCCGGCGTCACCGTGCGGACGGCGGCCGGCGGATTCGGCGGCATCGGCGGCCGGTGGCCGGCGGACCGTCAGTACCGCATCGCCATCGCGGAGAAGGTCGCTCCGACACCGGCGGCGGCGATCAGGTAGTGGTCGCCGCGGCGGAGCAGCCCCCGCGTGGTGGCGGTGTGGAGATTGATGAGGCTGTCCGAGGCGAAACTGTGCCCGACCGACCGCACGTTGTCCAGCACGACTTTCTCGACCGGATAGCCGATCCGGCGCGCGATCATCCGCCAGGACGCCTGGTTGACGTTGTGCGGCAGGATCGCGGCCAGGTCGGAGAGGTCCAGACCGGCCTGGTCCAGGGCGGCCTCGATCGCCTCCACCATCACGTTCGGGTACTCGCGCTGGTAGCGGGCGAGCAGGTCCGGGTCCTCGGCCAGCCGGCCGTCGAACTCCGGGCGCTGGCGCACCACGAAGGAGAGCATCCGGTGGCGCTCGCCACCGGCGCTGACCAGGCAGGCGGCGGCGCCCTCGGCGAAGATGCCGGTCTCGGGCACCACCTGGGCGTCCCTGGTGAAGGTCTTCTCGCCGGTCAGCACCAGGGCGAGCGCCGCCGGGTCGGGTTCGTCCGCGAGCAGCCTGCCGGCCAGGTCGATGGCCAGCAGGCCCACCGCGCAGGCGTGGTGGGTCACCGTGAAGGCGTTGGCGTGCGCCAGTCCACGGGCGTCGAGCAGGTCGTGCAGCGGGTTGAGCGGATGGGGCACCGCCACTGGCATGCTGCGGGCGTGGATCACGAAGCGGATGTCGGGTTCGCGTCCACGCAGCTCCGGCAGGTTGTCCAGGGCGGCGTCGAGCAGGTCGGGCAGCGTCCCGGTCGGATCCAGGCGCAGCTGGTCCAGGCCGTGGAAGCGGCGGAAGAGACGGAGTTGACGTGGGGTCAGGCCGATGAGCTCGCCCACAGCCTCGATGGGAACGGCGTGCGGGGGGAGGTGGACGGCCACTGCCTCCAGTGCGGTCACCCGGGCTAGTATTCCGACGCCCGCCGGGTCGCACAAGTGATCTCGGGCCCCCTCCGTCGCCGCCGCTCCCCGGAAGCCGGTCAACTTCCCCCCGGCGCGGCCGCGTTCACCCCCGTGCCGTCGAGCAGGTGGGAGATCTCTCATGTCGAACCCTGAACCCCCCTACCCCGGAGCCCCGTTGAACCAGGATCTGGTGGCCCTGCTGGTCGAGGTGGCCGGTGCGCCGCCCGGCTGGGCGCGTCACGTCACTCCGGAGGCCCGGCTGGACGGCGACCTGCTGCTGGACGAGGACGAACTCGCCGAACTGGCCGACCGGCTGCGCGGGCGCTTCGGCCCGCAGGCCGACCTGGCCGCGCTGCGCGCCGGGCTCGACCTGGCCGCCCTGGAGGCCCTGACCGTCGCCGACGTCCAGCGACTGCTCCCCGAGGAGGGCGCACGATGACCCGGTTCCTCCTGGTGATGCCGCCGTTGACCGGCCACGTCAACCCGGCCGCCGGCATCGCCGCCGAGTTGACCGCACGCGGCCACCAGGTCGCCTGGACCGGCACCGAATCGGTGCTGCGCCCGCTGCTCGGGCCGCAGGCCCGGGTGCTCGGCACCGGTACCCGGGCGTTCCGGGCCCAGGGCGGGCACGGGCTGGCCGCGTTGCGCTCGCTCTGGGAGGGCTTCATCGTCCCGTACACCAGGTTCACGCTGAAGCCGCTGGACGCCGTCGTGCGGGAGTGGCGGCCGGACGTGCTGCTGGTCGACCAGCACACTCCGGCGGGCGCGCTGGTCGCGCACCGGCACGGCCTGCCGTGGGCGTCCTTCGCGCCCGGGGCGATGGAACTGGGGCGCCCCTACCGGGCGTTGCCGCAGGTCGAGGCCTGGATGACCGGGCTGCTGCGGGGGCTGTGGGAACGCGCCGGGCTGCCCGCGGAGGAGTACCTGGACCCGCGCTTCTCCCCCGCCCTGGTCCTGGCGACCACCGGTCCGGCCCTGACCGGCTCGACCCCGCCGCCGGAGCACGCGCTCGTCGGGCCGGTGATCCCGGCGCGGCCGCACGATCCGGACTTCCCGTGGGAGCGGCTGCTGCCCGGCCGGCGCCGGGTGCTGGTCACCATGGGGACCCTGGCCGGCGGGCTGGGCGCGGACTTCCTCGCCCGGTCCGTCCGGGCGCTGGAGCTGTGCGGTGACGAGGTGCAGCCGGTGTTCGCCGCGCCGAGCGAGCTGCTGCCCGAACTCCCCTCCCGGGCCGTCGCGGTGGGGCGGGCGCCGGTGCTGGAGCTGATGGCGCGCGGCGAGCTGGACGCGGTGCTCTGCCACGGCGGGATGAACACCGTGGGCGAGGCCCTGGCGCACGGACTGCCGCTGGTCACCGCACCGATCCGGCACGACCAGCCGATCGTGGCCGGCCAGGTGGCGGCGGCGGGCGCGGGGCTGCGGGTGCCGTTCGCGCGCGTCACCTCGGTGCGGCTGGCGGACGCGCTGCGGGCCGTCCTCGACTCCACGGCCCACCGGGAGCGGGCGGTTCAGGTCGGGAGCCGACTGCTCGCCGGGGGCGGTGCGGTGGCCGCGGCGGACCGGCTGGAGGTGCTCGGCCGAGCGGGCCGGACCGGGCTCGTCCCACCCCCGGACCGCCCCCGATCCACCCCCGGAACCGCCCCGACCCGGCCCGGAACCGCCGCCCCTTAGCAGACCGGCCGAGGGTACGTCCATTGGTCTAGGCCATTGTTTCCGGGGCGGGGTTCGCCCTAGGGTGTCGCAGCGGCACCGCCCTCCGCAGGTGCCGAGCCCCGCCTTTCCAGGTGCCGTGGCAGCCCATCCCCGCACGGGAGTTCCGGTTGATCGAGACCGCGGGACTGCGCAAGTCCTACCGCAAGAAGACCTCCCGCCGCAGCGGCGAGAACCCCACCGTCGACGCCGTCCGCGGCATCGACCTGTCGGTCGCCGCCGGCGAGATCTACGGCTTCCTCGGCCCCAACGGCGCGGGGAAGACCACCACCCTGCGCATGCTGGCCACCCTGATCCGCCCGGACGGAGGACGGGCCACCATCGCCGGAGCCGACCTGTTCACCGACCCCGCCGGGGTCCGCCGCCGGATCGGCTACGTCGCCCAGGGCGGCGGCACCACCGACCACGTCAGCGGCCGCGAGGAACTGGTCCTCCAGGCCCGGATGTACGGCGCGGCCAAGGCGCAGGCCGTCCAGGCCGCCGCGGACGCGCTCAAGGCCTTCGACCTGGCCGAGTTCGGCGACCGCCCGTGCGCCACCTACTCCGGCGGCCAGCGCCGCCGGGTGGACATCGCGCTCGGGGTGATCCACCAGCCCCGGGTGCTGTTCCTGGACGAGCCCACGGTCGGACTGGACCCGGCCAGCCGGGCGCACGTCTGGGAGGAGATCCGCCGGCTGCGCACCGGGGGCATGACGGTGGTCGTCACCACCCACTACCTGGACGAGGCCGACGCGCTCTGCGACCGGGTCGCCATCGTCGACCACGGCCGGGTCGTGGCCGAGGGCACCCCCGAGGCGCTCAAGCGCGAGATCTCCGGCGACGTCGTCCTGGTCGGGCTGGACACCGCGGACGCCGCGGAGGCCGCCTTCGAGCGGGCCGCCGAGGTGCTGCGCGCGCAGCCGTACCTGCACCGGCTGGAGCAGAACGGCGACGAGGGGCTGCGGCTGTACCTGAAGGACGGCGCCGCCGCCATTCCCCGGCTGCTGCGCGCCCTGGACGCGGCGGGCGTGACGCCCGGCACCGTGCAGCTCCAACGGCCCAGCCTGGACGACGTGTTCCTGGCCCGCACCGGCCGCTCGCTGCAGCAGTCCTGACCCCGTACCGCCCGGACCCGCACAACCCCCTGGGGAGACCGTGAAGCTCGCCCGCGACACCTGGCTGGTCTTCCAGCGCCAGCTGCTGCTCATGATCCGCACCCCGATCTGGATCGCCGTCGGCATCATCCAGCCCGTGTTCTACCTCCTGCTGTTCGCCCCGCTGCTGAAGAAGGTGCTCACCCCGCAGGGCGCCGGCAGCTACGCCGACGCCTACCAGGTGTACGTGCCGGGCCTGTTGGCGGTGCTGTGCATCTTCGGCGGACTGTTCACCGGCTTCAGCCTGCTCGGCGAGCTCAGGGCCGGCATCATCGAGCGCTCCCGGGTGACCCCGGTGAGCCGGCTGGCGCTGCTGCTGGGACGGGCTCTGCGGGAGATGGTGGCGCTGCTGGTGCAGGCCGTCCTGATCACCCTTATCGCGCTGCCGTTCGGGCTGCGGGTGAACCCGCTGAACCTGCTGCTCGCCTACCTGCTGCTGGGCCTGCTGGCGCTGATGACCTCGGCGATCTCCTACGGCATCGCGCTGATGGTGCCGACCGACGCGGCGATGTCGCCGGTGGTCAACACCATCGCGCAGCCGATCGCGCTGCTGTCGGGGGTGCTGCTGCCGCTCACCCTGGCACCCGGGTGGCTGCAGCAGGCGGCCAGGTGGAACCCCTTCTACTGGGCCGTGGAGGGCATGCGCGCGCTGTTCTCCGGGCACGCCGGGGACAGCGTGGTGTGGCAGGGACTGCTGGTGGTCGTCGTGATGACCGTCCTGGCGGTGTACTGGTCGGCCCGGCTGTTCTCCACCCGGGTGCGCTGACCGGCGAACGGCGGAGGGGCCCGGCTCACCACGAGCCGGGCCCCTCCGCCGTTCCGCGCCCCCGCCGTTCCGCGCCCCCGCCGTTCCGCGCGGGCTCTCAGTCCGTCACGAAGGCCGTCACGAAGGCCGCCAGCCTCGCCACGCCGTCGATGATCTGCGCCTGCGTCAGCGAGCTGACGGACAGCCGCAGCCGCTGCTCGCCACCGCCCGCCGGGTAGAACGGCGCCATCGGTGTCCAGAGCACCCCGTGCTCGCGGGCACAGCGCTCCATGGCGGCCTCGTCGGCGACGAACGGCACCGTCAGCACCGCGAAGAAGCCGCCGTCCGGCCGGGTCCAGGAGATGCCCAGCCGGTTCCGCACGGAGGCCGGGAAGTGCCGGTCCAGCTCCCGCAGCAGGGTGTCCAGGCCGGCCGCGTAGTGGGCCGTGGCACGGGCGTTGGCGGCCCGCAGGCGGCAGTCGTGGGTCAGCAGCATGCCGCCGATGACGGCCTGGCTGAGCGCCGGGGTGTTGACCGTCGTCATGCTCTTCAGCTTGGCCAGCTCGTCCGCGAGGAGGCTGCGCCGGCCGTCGGGGCCGGTCACCTCCTGGTCGGCGACCACGTAGCCGAGGCGGGCCCCGGGAAAGCAGGTCTTGGCGAAGGAGCCCAGGTGGACGACCTGGCGGCGGCGGTCCAGCGCCTTGAGGGTGGGCCGCAGCCCCGGGGTGCGGGAGAAGAAGCCGTACGGGTTGTCCTCGACGACGAGCACGCCCTCCTCGGCCGCCGCCTCCAGCAGCCCGGCGCGGGCCGGGACCGGCATGCTGGTGCCGGAGGGGTTGGCGAAGTCCGGGACGACGTAGAAGGCGCGCGGACGGCGTCCCTCGGCCCGCACCGCGCGGGCGGCCTCCCGGAGCGCCGCCGGGTCGGGGCCGCCGTCCGGGCCCTCGGGGACGGGGCGGACGGTCAGGTCGAGCAGCCGGGCGGCGCCGGTGACGCCGACGTAGCAGGGCGAACTGACCAGCAGGACGTCGTCCGGGCCGGCGCACAGGGCGCGCAGCGTCAGCAGCATGCCCTCCTGGGCGCCGACCGTGACCACCACGGCCGCGGGGTCGACGGTCAGGCCCTCGTCGTGGGCCAGCGTGCGGGCGATCAGCTCGTTGATGATGCCCTTGGTCGGACCGTACTGGAACAGCGCGGTGCGCACCGCGTCCCGGTCCAGGCCGCGGTCGGCCAGGTGGGCGAGGTAGGTCTCCAGGTACGCCGGGACGTCCTGGGGCTCGAAGAAGCCCTCGTAGGGGCGGCCGGGGGCGAAGGAGACCGCCTCCGGGTAGCGGGTGGTGACCTCGTTGAGGAAGGTCATCGCGTCCAGCAGCGGATCGGCCAGGGAGGCGTGCAGGTCGCTCAACGGGATCGTCATCGCAGCGCCTCCCGGAGGCGCTCGGCCGCGAAGTCCTGGGCCTCGGCGGCGGCGTCCAGGGTGCCGGTCATGGCGAAGAAGCCGTGCGGCATGCCCTGGTAGCGGCGCAGGTCCACCGGGACCCCGGCGGCGCGCAGCGCCTCGGCGTACTGCTCGCCCTCGTCCCGCAGCGGGTCGTACTCGGCCGTCAGGACGGTCGCGGGCGGCAGGCCGGCCAGGGTGGCGGCGCGCAGCGGGGAGGCGTACGGGCTGGCGCCGTCGCCCTCGTCGGCCAGGTAGTGGCCCCAGTACCAGGCCACCGAGCGGCGGTTGAACAGTGCCGGGTCGTCGTGGGCGCGCAGCGAGGGGGTGTCGGCGCCGTGGTCGGTGTTGGGGTAGACCAGCAGTTGGTGGCGCAGGGCGGGGCCGCCCTCGGCGCGCAGCAGCAGGGTGAGCGCGGCGGTGAGGTTGCCGCCGGCGCTGTCGCCGCCGACCGCGATCCGGTCCGGGTCGATGCCGAACTCCGCCGCCCTTTCGACGAGTTGCAGCAGTGCGGCGCGGCAGTCGTGCAGCGCCGCGGGAAAGGGGTGTTCGGGGGCGAGCCGGTAGCCGACGGAGGCGGTGACGCAGCCGACGGCGTTGGTGAGCCGGCGGCAGATCGCGTCGCTGGTGTCGGGCGAGCCGAGCGTCCAGCCGCCGCCGAACAGGTAGAGCAGGGCGGGCAGCCGGCGGCCGGGCGGCTCGGGGCGGTAGAGCCGCAGCGCGAGTTCGCCGCCGGGACCGGGGATGCGGTACTCCTCGACGGCGGCGACCGGTTCGGGGGTGCCGGCCGCCGCGCGGATGTCCGCGAGGTCGGCGGCACGGGCCTCGGCGAGGCTGAGGGTGTAGAGCGGCGGGGCACCGCTGCCGGCGCGCCTGGTGCGCAGCGCTTCGGCCTGGGGGTGCAGGGGCATGGGCGGATCCATTCGGTGCGGAGGGCTCAGCGGTCTGCCTCGACGTAGACGGTCTCGTCGGTGCGGAAGGCCGTGTCGAGGTCGGCGACGTCCGGCCGGGTGCCCTGCCGGTAGGCGCACGGGCGAATCCTCCCGGGGTCGAAGCCGGCCCGGGTGAGGACATGCCGCAGTTCGTCCAGGTCGTAGATCCACTGGTGCCCGAAGTGCCGGAAGATCTGGTTCACCAGGAAGGCCGGACGCGCGGGCATCGGCGGGCCGAAGCCGAGGGTGGTCAGCCGGCGCCGGTGCTTGGCGAGGAAGCCGTCGCCGGTGGCGTAGCCGACCAGGTAGCGGGCGAGGTCGGGGGTGGTCAGGCGCAGGACGCCGCCGGGGCGCAGCACCCGGCGGGCCTCGCGCAGCCAGCCGACGGCGACGGGCATGGTGACGTGCTCGATCAGGTGCTCGGCGTACACCCAGTCGACGCTGGCGTCGGCGAAGGGCAGCGGTTCGGCGATGTCGAGCCGGGTGAACCAGCGGTCGCCGTCGACCCGGTAGAGGGTGCCGGGCTCGGTGGCGGTGTCGGGGCTGCGCAGGGTGGCGAGGTCGGTGCCGAGCCCCTGCGGGTGGGCGGTCCGGAAGGCGGCGAACTCGATGCCGGTGATGCCGAGTTCGCTCAGGCCCGCGTGGTCGCGCGGCAGCCCGCCCGGATGCGCTTCGAGCTTCTCGCAGGTGGCGACCTGTTCGCTGAAGGCGTCCAGTCGGGGGGCCAGCCCGTCCGGGTCGTCCCAGTCCCAGCCCGGGAATCGCTCGCTCTGCTCGGTCATGTGTCGGACCTCCTGGTGGGAAGAACGCGGTTCGGGGGCGGCGCGGTTCAAGGGCCGCGCGGGTGCGAAGCGGACGAAGGACCGCGCGGGTGCGGTGTCAGCCGGCCGGGAAGGGCCAGGGGGCGAGGACCGTGCGGTCCAGGTCGGCGAGCCGGGGGCGGCCCAACAGGGCCATGGTGTGCTCCAGTTCCTCGCGCAGCAGGTCGAGCACCCGGTGCACCCCGGCCTCGCCGCCGGCGGCCAGGCCCCAGAGCGCGGGGCGGCCGATCAGCACGGCGCGGGCGCCGAGGGCGAGGGCGATCGCGAGGTCGGTGCCGCTGCGCACGCCGCCGTCGAACAGCACCGGCAGGTCGGCGGGCACCGCCTCGACCACGTCCGGGAGTGCCGCCAGGGCCGGTACCGCCCCGTCGAGTTGGCGTCCGCCGTGGTTGGAGACCAGGAGGGCGTCGACGCCGTGCTCGACGGCCAGCCGGGCGTCCTCGGCGGTGAGGACGCCCTTGAGGACCAGCGGCAGCCGGGTGCGTTCGCGCAGCCAGGCCAGATCGGTCCAGCTCAGGGTGGGGTCGAACTGTTCGCGGGCGTGCTCGGCGATGCCCGAACCGCCGCCGGCGGCGCGGTGGCTGGCGGACATCAGGGACCGGTCCAGGTTGACCGCCCGGACGGTGGGCGGGACGGCGAAGCCGTTGCGCAGGTCGCGCAGCCGACGGCCGATCCTGGGAGCGTCCACCGTCAGCACCAGTGCGCGGTAGCCGGCCGCCTCGGCGCGCTCCACCAGGGCGGCGAGGGCGGCGCGTTCGCGCAGCCAGTACAGCTGGAGCCAGAGCGGGCCGGTGGCGGCCGCGGCGATCTCCTCCAGGGTGCGGCTGGCGAACATCGCGGCGACCAGCAGGGCTCCGGCCCGTCCGGCGGCGCGCGCGGTGGCGGTCTCGCCCTCCGGGTCGACCAGCCGGTGGTAGGCCATCGGGGCGATCCCGAGCGGGAGGCGCAGCGGTGCGCCGAGCAGGGTCAGTGCCGCGTCGCAGACGGAGACGTCGACCAGCGTGCGCGGACGCAGCGCATGGCGTCCGAACATCTGCCGGTTGGCCGCCAGGGTGCGTTCCGCATCGCTGCCGCCTTCGATGAAATCCCAGATTTCCGTTGGGAGTCGGTCGCGCGCCGCGCGCTCGATCCCGGCCGACGTGAGAACTCTCACGGGCATTCCTCGTTCCAGGACGGCCACGCGCGGGCCGGTCCTGGTTGGGCAGCGTAGGAGCAACGACCACATTGGTATAGACCTTGATTTGACCAAACGTCTGTGCCATGGTCTGGCCACGGAATTGGCCGTTCTGACTTGTTAACGGCGTTCATGTCAAATCCCCTCACTTGTGTGGAGCCGCGTTGACCGGCTTTTCCCCCTCCGTACTTCCGGCTGCCTTCCTGCCGCACTCCGACGCCCCGGACTCCTGGGTCGACCGGCTGCTGCTGGCCGGCCCCGGCACCGAGGAGTGCCTGCGCCTCGGCGCACCGCTCGACCGGGACACCCTGCGCGCCCTGGTCGAGGAGCAGTCCGACCGACTGGCGGCCGCCGGACTCGGCCCCGGCGGGACGGCGGCGCTGCGACTGCCGCCCTCGGTGGCGTTCGTCGCGGTGCTGCTGGCATGCTGGCGTCTCGGCGCCCAAGTCGCACTGCTCGACCACCGGTTGACCGACCACGAGATCGACGCGGCGGTGGCGCGGCTGACCCCGCAGGTGCTGGTAGGCTCCGCCCATCGGTCCGCGGCGGCCCTGCGCGGCTTCTCCGAAGTCGAGCCGGTGGCCGTCCCGTTGACGGACGGACGCCCGGCCCGCACCGGGCACGCGTTGATCCAGCTCAGCTCCGGATCCACCGGTCCGGCCAAGGTCATCGCCCGCACGGCGGCCGATCTACTACGCGAACTCGACTGTTACCGAAGGCTGGTGGAGTTCCCCGGCGAGGGCGAGCGGGTCGTCCTGCTCTCCTCGGTGGTGCACGTTCTCGGCCTGGTCGGCGGGCTGCTCAACAGCCTGCACGCCCGGGTCGCGCTCACCGTGCCGGAGCGGATGACGGCGGCGGGCATCCTCGCCGAGGTCGCCGCGAGCGACCGGCCGACCACCGTGATCGGGGTACCCTTCCACGCCGAGCTGCTGGCGGGGACGGTCGCTCCCCCGCCGCTGCCCCGGCTGCGGCGGATGGTCGTGGCGGGCGAGCTCGTCCGCCCGGGACTGCCCGCGCTGTTCACCGAACGCTACGGCGTCCCGCTCGGCACCATGTACGGCATGACCGAGACCGGGGTGATCGCCACCGACCTCTCCGGCACGCTCCACCCCGCCAAGCAACCCGTGCACGGCATGGAACTGCGCCTGGTGAAGGGCGAGTTGCAGATCGGCGCGGCGGCCTCCCCGTACCCCGGGCTGGACGATCCGACCCGCTGGTCGGACGGCTGGCTGCACACCCGGGACGCCGCCGAGCTGACCGCCGACGGTCTGGTCACCGTGCTCGGCCGACTGGACTCCCAGGTCTCGATCGGCGGACTGAAGGTCGACCTCACCGAGGTCGAGCAGACGCTCGCCGCGCTGCCCGAGGTCCGCGAGGCCGTGGTGGTCTTCGACGGCGGCGCGATCGAGGCCTACCTGGCCACCGAACCCGGGACCGACCTCGCCTCCGTCCAGGACGGGCTGGCCCGCCGGCTGGCCGCCTACAAGCGGCCGCGCCGGCTCGCCCCGCTGGACCGGCTCCCCCGCACCGCCACCGGAAAGCTGCTGCGCGACCCGGCCGCCCTGCGCGAGAGCGCGGCCGCCGGCCGGCCCGCCGCAGGCTGACCCCGCCCGCCACCGGGCCGGCCGCACCCGGCCGCACCCCGATCCCTTCGCACCACCACCCCGACAAGGAGCCCACCACCATGCAGGACCGCATCCGCGCCTTCGTCCTGGCGGCACTCGCCGAGATGCAGTACGACGTCTCCGAGGTCACCGGGGACACCGACCTCGGCCCGGCCGGACTGGACCTCGAATCGCTCGCCCTCGCCGACCTGTCGGTGCAGGTCGAGGACGAGTTCGGGATCAAGTTCGACCTGGACGAGATGGAGACCACCGCGCTGATGACGCTGGACGAGTTCACCGCCGACGTCACCCGCCGGGTCGACGCCCTCGCCGCCACCTCCGGCAGCGCCGCGTGACCGGCTCCCCGCTCCCCGACGCCCTCCCGGACCGGACCGAGGTCCTCACCATGCTGGCGGCGTTCGGGCAGCGCGCCGTCGACACCGTGCCGGAGGACCTCGGGTCGCTCGAACTCACCTGGCTCGTCGCCGAGTTCGAGCAGCGGTACGGGCTCCAACTGGACCTGGACGACGACCGCTTCGGCGCGGTGCGCACCGTCGACGACGCCGCCGAACTGCTGCGCGAGGCCGTCCTCGCCGACCGCGCGGGCGCACGGCCGTGATCGCCGCCGGGACGGGCACCGGACCACCGGGCCGGACGGCCGGCCACCCGGTCGTCACCGGTGTCGGGGTGCTCAGCGCCGCCGGGCGCGGACTCGCCCCGCTCACCGAGGCCGTCACCCACGGCAAGTCCCTGTTCGGCCCGGTCACCCGCTTCGACGTGAGCTCCCGCCGCACCACCCGGGCCGCGCTGTTCCCCGCCACCGTGCCGCTGGCCTGCACCTTTCCGCTGGCCAGGGCCGTGCTCGACGCGATCGGCCAGGCCTGCCGGCAGGCCGGACTGACCGCCGCCGAGGGCGCCGGACCGCCCGTGCTGCTAGCGCTGCACAGCGACGAGCGCACCCGCGCGACCGCCGCCGCGGTGGCCGCCGGGGTCCGCGCCGACTGGGGCGCGCCGGGCGTCACCCGGGTGTACAACGGCGCCTGCGTGGCCGCCGCGACCGCCGTCGCCGACGCGGGCGCCCTGGTGGCCGCCGGACGGCACGAGCGGATCCTGGTCGCCGCCGGACACCTGGTCGAACCGGGCGTCTTCGCGGTCTTCGACGCCGGACGGGCGCTGGCCCGGGACGGCGAGGCGCGCCCGTTCAGCGCCGGCCGCACCGGCACCCTGCTCGCCGACGCGGCCGCGGCCGTCCTGGTCGAGTCCGCCCCGGCCGCCGAACGCCGCGGCGCGCCCGCCCTCGCCCGGCTGGCCGGCTGGGGCCGGGCCGGGGACGCCCACCACGTCTGCCGCCCGGACCCGGAGGGCGGCGGGGCGATCCGGGCGATCGGGGCCGCGCTCACCCGCGCGGGCGCCGACCCGGCCGAGGTCGGCTACGTCAACGCCAACGGCACCGGCTCCGCCCTCGCCGACCGGGCCGAGGCCCACGCCCTGCGGCGGGTGTTCGGCCCGCACACCGACCGCCTGCCGGTCAGCTCCAGCAAATCCGTGCACGGGCACGCCCTGGAGGCCTCCGCGCTGCTCGAACTCGCCGCCACCATCGGCGCGTTGGGCACCGGACTGCTCCCGGTCAACGCCGGCTGGCTCGGCCCGGACCCGGACCTCGCACTGGACCTCGTCCTGGACGGCCCGCGCGCCGCCCGCCCCCCGTACGCCCTCAGCCTCAACTCCGCCTTCGGCGGCGCCAACACCGCGCTGCTGCTGGCCCCGGGATGACAGCCACCGCCATGACCACCCCTGCCGACCACACCCACGGACTGCGGATCCTCGCCGAGGCCCGCCACCCCGCACCGGGCCCGGACGGGCCCCCGCCACCACTGCCCGGCTTCTCCGCCTCCGGCTTCAATCCGCTGGTCGCCGACACCGCCGAACGCTGCCTGCGCGCCCACCACGGCGAGCCGCCCGCACCCGGGCGGACCGCCCTGCTGCTCGCCAGCGCGAGCGGCGACCTCGAAACCGCGCGGGCCATCGAGCGCAGCGCCGAACCCGGGCAGCGGACCGGCCCGCTGCTGTTCTTCCAGTCCAACCCCAACGCCGTCCTCGGACACATCGCCGCGCGCTGGGGCCTGACCGGCCCGGTCGTGGCGATCTGCCCGGCCGAGGCCGAACCCGGCCGCGTCCCCGCCGAGGCGTTCGAACTCGCCGCACTGCTGCTCCAGGACGGCGACGCCGACCGGGTGCTGGCCGTGGCCGCCGAGCAGACGCCCGACGGGGACCTGGCCGCGGCCGTCCTGCTCGCCGGTCCGGCCACGGAATCCGGACGGGCCGAAACCGAACCGGCCGAAACCGAACGGACCGAACCCGGACGGGCCGAAACCGAACGGACTGAACCCGAACGGGCCGAAACCGAACGGACTGAACCGGCCGCCCGCCCCTGGCCGTAGCAATCATCGAGGCCCGGCGCCTGACGCAGCCGCACCCGGCACACCAGCGCCCCCGCCCGTCCCCGCCTCACTCCCGACATCCGCCGCCCGACGACGCGCGGCCGACCGGACCCGCCGCCCGTGCGGCCGCCCCTGCCACCCGATCAGCCGCCCGGGCCGTCCACCGGCCCCGAGGGAGGGATCCACCCCCGTGACCATCCGCAGCCTCCGCACCCAGCTCGCGGACGACCCCGACGTGGGCGCCGGCAACGTCCTGACCGCCCGGATCGCGCTCGGGCTCGACCTGGACGTGCCGTTGCTCAGCTTCGACACCCCGGTGGACGACCACCCCGCCTGGCAGCCCTTCACCCTGCGCGAGCTGGACCGCGCCGTCCGGGCCCGCGCCGCCGCGCTGCACGCGCTGGGCATCACCCGGCGCGACCCCGTCGTGGTGTACGCGAGCGACGCCGCCGACCACGTGCTCTCCTTCCTCGCCCTGGCCCGGCTCGGCGCCGTCCCGGCCCTGCTCAACCCCAACCTGGACGGCGAGCGTGCCGCCCGCTACATCGCCCGCCTCGGCGCGGCCGGCGTCCTCGCCGACCCCGCCCACCTGGCCGCACTGGCCGGCCACGACCCCGGCGCGCCGCTGCTTCCGGAGATCTCCACCCTCGGCGCCGGCGACCCGGACGCCGCCCCCGAGCCGTACCGGCACTGGTCCGGCGACCCGGTGGCGATCACCCACTCCTCCGGCACCACCGGAATGCCCAAGGCCGTCGTCCACTCGCACGCCAGCCTGTACGCCGCGATCCGCCACCGGCTGCGGCTGCCCCGCCCGCAGGGCCAGGACCGGATGCTCAGCGCACTGCCCGCCCCGCACGCCGCCACCCTGATCGCCCTCAACCTCGCGCTCAGCTCGCACACCGAACTCGCCGTGCTCTCCCGGCAGTCCGGCGACGGCGTGCTGGAGGCCGTCGAGCGGTGGCGGCCCACCGGGGTGATCGGCTTCGCCGCCACCTGGTCCGACCTCGCCCGGCACGACCTCGCCGCCCGCGACCTGAGCTCCGTCGCGCTCTGGTGGAACACCGGAGACTGCGCCCACGAGGTGCACATCCGCCGCCTGATCGCCACCGGCAGCCGGGAGACCGTCACCCGGGCCGGCCGCACCCGGCTGCCCGGCTCGCTGTTCGTGGACGGCCTCGGCTCCACCGAGATGGGCCACTCGCACTTCTTCATCACCCACGGCCCCGGCACCGAGCGCTACGGCCGCTGCGTCGGCCGCCCGCACGCCTTCGTCGACTGCGAGCTGGTCGGCCCGGACGGCGAACCGCTCGGCCCCGGCGAGGTCGGTGAACTCGCCACCGCCTCACCCACCTTGGCGCTCGGCTACTGGAACGACTCGGCCACCACCTTCCGCACCCGGCTGCGCGGCCGCTTCCTCACCGGGGACCTGATGTACCGGGACGAGGAGGGCTACTACTACCACGTGGACCGGGCCGTCGACTCGGTCGAACTCGGCGGCGGCAAGCGGCTGTTCACGGCCATGTCGGAGGAGCGGGTGCTGGCCGCCTGCCCGGACGTGCTGGACTGCACGGTGGTCGCGGTACGGGACGGCGAGCGCGTGGTCACCGACGTGCTGCTGCTCCTCGCCGCGGACGCCGACCCGGCCGCCGACCGCACCGCGGCGGTCGTCGCCGCCCTGGACGAGGCCGTCGGCGCGACCGTCCGCAAGGTGCTGGCGGTCTCCCCCGACGACATCCCGCTCGGCCCGACCGGCAAGGTCCGCAAGGTCCTGCTGCGGGAGATCCACCTCGCGGCGGTGGGCGCATGAGCGAGCGGAGCGAACGCGTCGTCGAGGGATGCGCGTCGCGCGAGGCGACCGCCGAGCGGAACGGGGTCCGCGCATGAGCCCGCGCCCCGGTGCCGTCGTCACCGGCATCGGCCTGCTCTCCCCGCTCGGCCGCCGACCCGCCGAGGTGTTCGAGGCGCTGGTCACCGGCCGCTCCGGCCTGCGGGCCGTCCCCGAGGACCACCCCGCGCACGGCTGGCTGCCCGCCGCCGGGATCGCCCCCGTCGTCGACGGCCGGGAGGTGCTGCCGCCCACCGAGACCCGCTGCGTGGACCGCTTCGTGCTGCTCGCCCTGGCCGCCGCCGACGACGCGCTCGCCGACGCCGGCCTGGCCGTCGGCCGGGACTCCGACCCGCACCGCACCGCCGTGGTACTGGCCACCGGCGGCGGCGGACTGGAGACCTTCGAGCAGCAGTCGCACCGCCGGCTGGAACGCGGCCGGCCCGGCGTCAGCCCGTACCTGCTGCCCGGGATGCTCTCCAACATGGCCGCCGCCCGGATCGCCATCAAGCACGGCATCCGGGGCTACAGCTCCGCCGTGGTGACGGCCTGCGCGGCCGGCGCCCAGGCGATCGCCGAGGGGCTGCGGCTGATCCGGGCCGGGGACGCCGACGTGGTGGTGTGCGGCGGCACCGAGTCGTCGCTGCACCCGACCATCGCCGCCGCCTTCACCAACGCCCGCGCCCTGGCGCAGGGTTGGGACGAACCGGAGCAGGCCAGCCGGCCCTTCGACACCCGCCGCAACGGCTTCGTACTGGGCGAGGGCAGCGCCGTCCTGGTCCTGGAGCGGGCCGAGCACGCCGAGGCCCGCGGTGCCGCCGGGTACGCGGACGTCCTCGGCTGGGGCGCCTCCACCGACGCCCACCACCCGACCATGCCCCGCCCCGACGGCACCGGCGCCGCCGACGCGATGCGCGCCGCACTCGCCAACGCGGGCCTGGCCCCGGGCGACATCGACTACGTGAACGCCCACGGCACCGGCACCAAGCTCGGTGACGTGGCCGAGACCGCCGCGCTGCGCGCCGTCTTCGGCGCGCAGCCACCCGCGGTCAGCTCCACCAAGGGCGCCACCGGCCACCTCCTCGGCGCCGCGGGCGCGCTGGAGGCGGCGGTGACCGCCCTGGCGGTGGCGCGGGGGACGCTGCCGCCGACGCTCAACCTGACCGACCCCGACCCGGCCTGCGACCTGGACCACGTCCGGGGCGCCGCCCGATCCGCCCCGGTGCGCGCCGCGCTGAGCAACGCCTTCGCCTTCGGCGGCCACAACCTCAGCCTGATCCTCGGCCCGGCCTCCACCCGGGCCGGCCGATAGCGGTCGCCCAGTAACGGTCGCCCGAGGGTGGCCGCCCGCCGGCGGTGGCCCGAGCGCCGGCGACCGCCCGCCGCCCACCGCCGCGCGGCGGCCCGCGCGCCGATCCCCGATCCACCGTTCCCTCCGGGGGGAGATCCCGTTGTCCATCCAGACCATCACCCACGTCGAGTTCCACTGCGCGGACGCCGACAAGACCGCGGCCGGACTCCGCGCCGACCACGGCTTCACCGTCGACGCCCCGGCCACCGCGCCCGACGGCGCCCGCACCGTCGGGCTGCGCCAGGGCACCATCCGGCTGCGGCTGACCTCCGCCCCCGACCCGGAGCACCCGGTGGCCGAGTACGTCGCCCGGCACGGGGACGGCGTGGCCGTCCTCGCGCTCGGCTGCGCCGACCCGGCCGCCGCGCTGGAACGGGCCGAGCGGCACGGCGCCCGGGTGCTCGACCGGGCCGGCGCCCTGATCGAGGGCTTCGGCGACACCGCACTGCGCCTGGTGCCACTGCCGGACGCCGGGCCCACCCCGGAGCCCCGCCTGCTGGAGGACCTCGACCACGTCGCGATCTGCCTGCCGGCCGGCACGCTCGCGGACGCCGTGCGGTTCTGCGAGACGGCCCTGGGCTTCCGCACGATCTTCGAGGAGTACATCGAGGTCGGCGAGCAGGCGATGGACTCCAAGGTGGTGCAGAGCGCCTCCGGCGGCGTCACCTTCACCCTGATCGAGCCCGACACCACCCGCCGCCCCGGCCAGATCGACGAGTTCCTCGCCGCCCACGGCGGGGCCGGCGTCCAGCACCTCGCCTTCAGCACCCGCGACATCACCGGCGCCGTCCGGACCGCCCGGGAGCGCGGCGTGGAGTTCCTGAGCACCCCGGACGCCTACTTCGACGCCCTGACCGAGCGCTTCGGCGGGACGGCCATCCCGGTGGCGACCCTGCGCGACCTGCACGTCCTGGTCGACCAGGACCACGGCGGCCAGCTGTTCCAGATCTTCGCCCGTTCGACACACCCCCGGCGCACCTTTTTCCTCGAACTGATCGAACGGCAGGGAGCGGGTACCTTCGGCACCGCGAACATCAAGGCCCTCTACGAGGCCGTCGAACGGCACAGTCCCACCGCCGACGACCGGCCCGCAGCCGTCGCCCGGCCCACCGCCGCCGACCGGCCCTCCCCCGCGCATCCGAAGGAGGCCCTCCCGATGGCCGCAGCCTCCGAGTTCCGGCTCACCGAGGCCGAGCTCGCCCTGCTGCCCACCCCCGACGAGGTGGCGCACTACCGCGAGCACGGCTGGTACCTCTCCCGCAGGCTGTTCAGCGACGAGGAACTGGACACCCTCCAGGCCGCCACCGAGCTGTACTACGCCGGCCACCGCGACCGCGAGCTGCCCGCCCGGCCGCCCCGGCTGGCCTCCTGGCGGCCCGAGGACGGGCCGGTCCAGCGGCACAACGACTACGTGCACTACGAGAGCGACGCGATCGGCGCGGTCCTGCGCAAGCCGCTGATCGGCGCGGTGGCCGCGCTGCTCGCCGGAACCGAGGAGATCCGGATCTTCCAGTCGACGCTCATCTACAAGCCCCCGGTGCCCGAGGAGCCCAGCAACCGGGTGCCGTGGCACTTCGACAAGCACTACTGGCAGACCTGCACCTCGGACGAGATGCTCACCGCCTTCATCCCGTTCCACGACTGCCGCGAGGAGAACGGCACCATCACCATGGTCGACGGCAGCCACCGCTGGCGGGAGCTGCCCTCCGGCGAGGACTCCACCCGGCACTTCGCCGACCGCGACGGCTCCGAGCTGGAGGACATCCTGGCCGCCAACGCCGCCCACAACGGGCAGCGGGTGCGGAAGGTGCCGATGCTGATCCCGCGCGGCCACATGTCCTTCCACCACTGCCGCACCTACCACGGCAGCGGCCCCAACCTGGCCTCCCACCCGCGCCGGGCGATCTCGCTGCACCTCCAGGACAGCGCCAACGAGTACCGCCGGCACGACCGGCCGGACGGCGAGCCGGTGGTGTACAACCACGACGTGCTGGTGCGCCGCACGGACGACGACCGGCCGGACTACGCGGACCCGCTGTTCTGCCCGGCGATCTGGCGGGGACGGCCGTGACCGCTCCCGCACGCACGACCGACGAGGGCGTCGGCCCGCCGGAAGGCCCCGGCGCGCAGGCCCTCCCCGACGCACGGGCCCGCCGCGATGTGCGGGCCCGCCCTGGTGCGCAGGCCCGCCCCGGCGCGCAGGCCCGCCCCGCCCCGCTGGACACCCCCGCCGAGCGCTACCGGATGCTGCGGCTGATCCGCGGCTTCGAGGAGCTGGCGCTCGGCCTGGTGAAGTCCGGCGCGATCCCCGGCGGCATCCACCCGTACATCGGGCAGGAGGCCGTCGCGGTGGGCGTCTGTTCGGCGCTCGGCCCCGACGACCGGCTCGCCAGCACCCACCGCGGCCACGGCCACGTGCTCGCCAGGGGCACCGCGCCGCACCGGCTGCTCGCCGAGCTCCTCGGGCGGGTCGACGGATCGAACGGCGGCCGGGGCGGCTCCATGCACGCCGCCGACTTCGCGCTGGGCATCCTCGGCGCCAACGGCATGGTGGGCGCCGGCGCCCCGATCGCCGTCGGCGCCGCCTGGGCGGCCCGGGCCGCTTCCTCCCCCGAACGGTCGGCGGCCGAACGGGTGACAGCCGACGGTCCCGTCGCCGGGCGGCCCGATTCGGGCCGGACCCCGGTCGCGGTGGCCTTCTTCGGCGACGGCGCGCTCAACCAGGGCGTCCTGCTGGAGTCGCTCAACCTCGCCGCGATGTGGCGCCTGCCGGTGCTGTTCGTCTGCGAGGACAACGGCTACGCCACCACCCTGCCCGCCGCCACCGCCGTCGCGGGCAGCGCCACCGGCCGGGCGGCCGCCTTCGGCATCCCCGCCGAGGAGGTGGACGGCATGGACACCGAGGCCGTTCGCACCGCCGCGCTGCGCGCCGTCGAACGGGCCCGCACCGGCCGCGGCCCCGGCTTCCTGGTCTGCCGCACCTACCGCTACGAGGGCCACCACACCATGGAACGCCGGATGAAACTGCGCTACCGCTCCCCGGAGGAGGTCGGGGCCTGGCGCGAGCGCGACCCGCTCCCCCGGGCCGCCGCCCTGCTCGACCCCGCGACGGTCGCCGACCTGGACCGCGCGGTGGCCGAACAGCTCTCCGCCGCCGAGGAGTTCGCGCTCGCCTCGGCGCACCCGGACCCGGCGGGGGCGCTGGACCACCTGTACGCCGACGGGCTGCGGCCCCGGGCGGGGGTGACACCGTGACCAGGCTCTCGTACACCAAGGCGCTCAACCGGGCGCTGGCCGACGAACTCGCCGCCGATCCGGCGGTCTGCGTCTTCGGCGAGGACATCGGCGCCGGTCTGGCCGGGCCGACCCTCGGCCTGCTGGACCGCTTCGGGCCGGGGCGGATCGTCGACACCCCGCTGTCCGAACAGGCCTTCACCTCGATGGCGGTCGGCGCCGCGCTGGCCGGCCGGCGTCCGGTGCTGGAGTTCCAGATCCCGTCCCTGCTGTTCCTGGTCTTCGAGCAACTCGTGAACCAGGCCCACAAGTTCTCGCTGATGACCGGTGGCCAGGCGACCGTCCCACTGACCTGCCTGGTGCCCGGCTCGGGCTCCCGGGACGGCTGGGCCGGGCAGCACTCCGACCATCCGTACAGCCTGTTCGCGCACGCCGGGGTGAAGACCGTGGTGCCCGCCACCCCGACCGACGCCTACGGGCTGCTGCGCTCGGCGATCCGCGACCCGGACCCGGTCGTGGTGTTCGCGCCCGCCGCCGCGATGCCGGTGCGCGAGACCGTCACCTGGGACCTCGTGCCCGTCCCGCTGGGCCGGGCCCGGATCCACCGGCCGGGCACCGACGTCACCGTGGTCGCCCTCGGGCACCTGGTGCACGACGCCCTCGCGGTCGCCGAGGAGCTGGCGCCGGACGTCTCGGTGGAGGTCCTCGACCCGCGCACGGCGTACCCCTTCGACTGGCAGGCGCTCGCCGACTCGCTGGAGCGCACCGGGCGACTGGTCGTCCTGGACGACTCCAACCGCAGCTGCGGCTTCGGCGCCGAGGTGCTGGCCACCGCCGCCGAGGAGATGCGCCTGATCGCCCCGCCCCGCCGGATCACCCGCCCGGACGGCGCCGTGCTGCCCTTCGCCCCGGCCCTGGACCGCGCCGTCCAGCCCGGCCGTGAGCAACTGCGGCACGCGCTCGGCCTCGTGCTGAAGCACCGCTGACCGCACCCGTCCACGAACTGTTCGGCATCGAATCACAAAGATCACTGACGAGTACGCGCCAGAAACCGTACGATGATCGCGCAAGACCCCCGTAGACCCGTTGACTGTCCAACGAGCCCACCAAGGAGTCGCATTGTCCACGAACCGCTACCACTGGGACCGTTCGCACCCCGGCCTGAGCAGCCTTCAGCAGGCCATCGACCCGCTGCGCCGCGAGGTCGTCGAGCACTCGGTGTACCGCTCGCTCACCGGCATCGAGCGCGTCCGCACCTTCCTCGGCAGCCACGTGTTCGCCGTCTGGGACTTCATGTCGCTGCTCAAGAGCCTCCAGCGCGACCTCACCTGTGTGGACGTGCCGTGGGTCCCGAACGGCCCGACCGCCAGCCGCCGGCTGATCAACGAGATCGTCCTGGTCGAGGAGAGCGACGAGCTCGGCGAGGGCTACACCAGCCACTTCGAGCTGTACGTGGTGGGCATGCGGCTGGCCGGTGCCGACCCGCGCCCGATCGAGGAGTTCCTGGCCCTGCTGGGCGCCGGCAGCACCGTTCCGGAGGCCCTGAAGAAGGCCGAAGTTCCGCAGGCCGCCCTCGACTTCACCTCCACCACCTGGTCGATCGTGGAGAACGCGCCGGTGCACTGCCGGGCCGCCGCCTTCGCCTTCGGCCGCGAGGACCTGATCCCGGACATGTTCGCCCAGGTCATCCGGATCGACGACCCCGAGGACACGCTCACCGTCTTCAAGGACTACCTGGCCCGTCACATCGAGGTCGACGGCGAGCAGCACACCCCGATGGCGATGCAGATGCTGATCGACCTGTGCGGCGACGACCAGGACAAGTGGGACTCCTGCGCCGAGACGGTCCGCACCGCGCTGCGCGCCCGGCTCGGCCTGTGGACGGCGATCGAGCAGTCCTTCCAGTAGTCCTTCACGACAGACCCCGGATCACCTAGATCACCTTGGGCAGGACGGCCGCCGACGCGGGCGGCTGATCCTCCGCCCGCCGGTAGCGGTGCAACGCCGCCCGGCCCTCCGCCCCGCGTACCCGGGCGGCGAGCCGGGCCGGCAGCACCACGGTGGCCAGCCGGCCCTCGCCGCGGAACCCTTCCACCGTCCAACAGACCCAGGGAATCGGATAGTTGGCGGCGGGGCTGAAGAGAACCGGGCACCTCCCCTGGAAGCCCACCGCATAGGCGCCGAAGCCGCTCCAGTTGGAGAAGCTGAACCGGCGTGCCGCCGGGTCGAAGCCCAGCGGCACGCAGTCGCGCAGCCGCGCGCGGCCGAGGGTCGCCAGGAACCACAGGTTGGCGCGGAGGTTGAGGTGCACGGCGGGGAACTCCTCCAGCGCCGTGCGCAGCGCGCCCGCCAGCGCCGCAGGCCCGTCCTCCGGCCGGTGCGGCAGATGGACCTCGCTCAGCAGGTTGCCCATCAGCGCGGGCGACAGGCCCAGCCAGCGGCGCACGTTGACCGGCACCGTCAGCATCCGTTCGGTCTCGTCCCCGTCCAGCTCCCGCAGGGTGCTCAGGAGGTGGGCGCAGAGCACGTCCCCGGAGGATAGCCGGCGCCCGGCCACCGCGCCGAACTCCTCGCACATCCGGGCCAGTTCGGCATCGGTGAAGGCGATCTGGACGAGCCGGTTGGCGCGCGGCCCGGCCGCCACCTCGCGGGCCAGCAGCTCCGCCTCCTCCGCCGAGGGCAGCCGGAAGCCGGGCCGGCCGCAGTCCTCGACGGGGAGCACCTCGGCCAGCAACTCGTCCTGGTCGTCGACGAGTTCGGCCTCCGGCAGCGGCTCCCCCTCGACCGCCGCGGACCAGGCCCGCAGCAGCAGCATGAAGCTGTGCAGGTCGCCGATCGCATGGTGCCAGGAGCAGCCGAGCACCGTGCCGCCGTCGGCCGTGCGGGTCACCCGTACGGTGAGCAGCGGGACGCCGCCGTCGCGCGCGGCGCGGGCGTCCAGCGGGGCGACCAGTTCGGAGCCGGGCGCCGTCACCCGGCCCATCGCCTCGGCGAGCGTGCCCTCCACGGCGTAGACCTCGAACGGCACGCCGGTGTCGTCGCAGACCGCCTCCAGGACGCCCTCGACGGTGCGCAGGCGTCCGGCGAAGACCGGCACCCGCTCCAGCGCACGGGCCAGCCCGGCGGCGAGCCGGTCGTCGTCCAGCGGGTGCTCGAAGCAGAGCGCGACCGAGACGGCGAGGTCCGCGAGCATGGTGTCCATCAGGCCGCAGCGCAGCACCCGGCCGGTGGCCTGCCCGGCCCGGACCGTCCTGGATCTTCGCAACTGCGGCCAGATGCTCATGGGTTCCGTTCCGAAGCACTCGACGACTTCCGGCGACGCGCGATGCGTTCCGGCGGCGCGCGATCCGCGGGCACGCCGAACGATAGTGGTGCGCGGAGGCAGTGGTCCAGTCCAATCCCGCACTCCGGAAGGGCTCTTCGACCGCCGCGGCGACCGCACCGGCGATAGAATGCGCACCATGGGAAAGCGCCCCGGCGCACCCGCCGCGCCGCCCCTCGCACGGGTCACCGGCACCGGATCGCCCTCGATCGGACCGGCCCGGGCGCACCTCGACGACCCGCCGCCGGCGCTGCGCGAGCAGCGGCCCGCCCGCGGTGCCGCGGCCGCCCGTCCGGGCCGATCCGACCGCTCCGGCCGCCCGGCGTCACCGTCCGGCCACCGCCACCGCCCACCCGCCTCCGCCGCCCCGCCAGGAGGGAGCCGTCCGCCATGAACGCCGTGAGCCAGGTCTTCGCCGTGGTCGCCGCGGCGATCCACCTGATCGTGTGGCCGCTGGAGAGCTTCCTGTACGGACACCCACGGGTGCGCCGCGTGCTGACCGGCAGCACGGCGGACGCCCCGGAGGTCCGGCTCTGGCGCGTCAACGTGGGCTTCTACAACCTGTTCCTGGCACTCGGCCTGGTCGCCGGACTGGTCCTGCTGCACGCCGGGCACCCGGGGGCCGGGCGACCGGTGGTGCTCTACGTCGCCGCGTTCATGGTCGCGGGCGGGATCACCCTGTTCACCTCGGAACCGAAGCTGTGGCGCGGCGCACTCGGTCAGGCCGTCCCGGCGGCCATCATCCTTCTGGCCGAGGCTTTCTGACGCCGCACCAGCGGTTTCGAGGCCCTCCGGAAGGGCTACGATCCGCCTACCCCGCGACGGTCGCGGAGGCTGGGGGTGGCAGCAGTGGTCAGGATCCCGATCAGCGACCGGTACGTCGTCAGCCTCGGCTGCCGGGTGAGCGTCGAGCACGGAGCCTCCGTGACGAAGGTCAACTGGAGCATCGCCCACCTGCCGGAGGGCGGCTCGCCCCGGCCCACCGGCGGCGACCGGGAGATCGGCGTCATCTGCCCGCGCTGCCGGCGCTCCTTCTCCGTCCGGGTGGAGACCGCCACCAGGGCGCGGGTCAAGCGGCGGATCCACCGGGCGCTGGGCTGGCTGCTGGTGCTCTCGCTGCTGGTCACCGTCCCCCTGCTGATCCAGCTGGGCGGCCGGACCGTCGAGGAGGGCGACGACCAGGCGGTCGACAACTTCGGCATGCTCTTCGCCCTGGCCGCCGCGGGCGTGATCGTCGGCCCCTCGCTGCTGTTCAGCGCGAGCGTGCACGACGGCATCAAGAAGCTGCGGCTGATCCGGGCCAACGGGCGGAAGACCATGTGGGTGCAGGGCCACCGGCTGTTCTGAGCCGGTCCGCGCAGTCCCTCATCCCGCGCCCCCTCACCTCACCCCGCGCCCCCTCGCAGCCGAGATCGCCGCCCCTCGCTTCCGTGCTCCTCGCCCGGCGCCCCTCACCGCGGATCCGCCGGCAGCTCGCCGCGGTGGCGCACCCGGGTGGCGAGCAGGGCGCCGAGCGCACCGGTCAGCAGACCCCAGCCCGCCGCGAGCGGCACCGCCGTCCACAGCACCGGGCGCAGGGTGAGGCTGCCGCCGCCCAGCGCGGCCAGCGGGTTTTCGGCGCCGAGCACGGCGCCCAGCAGGTCGCCCAGACCGCCCTGGCCGAGGCCGACGCCGAGCACGGAGAGCCCGTAGGCGGCGTCCACCCGGCTCCACAGACCCACCAGCAGCACGGTGACGGCGGTGGCGACCGCGAACCGGACGGCGTGCTGCCGGAGCAGGACGGTGCGCGGCGCACTGCGGGCCGCCAGGAAGGCGGCCGCGAGCAGCAGGACGGCGGCCAGCGGCAGCAGCCACCAGCTGGCGGCACCCTGCTCCGCGAGGGTGCCGAGGTCGACGGTCGCCTGCCCGCCCTCGGGGGCGCGCAGCACGGCGCTGAGCGCCTTGGGCACGGGCAGCCCGAGCGTACCGACCAGCCGACCGTGCCACTCGGCCCCGAGTCCCAGGCCGAAGGCCGGCCAGGCCAGGTTCGGCAGCGCGAGCAGCACCACGGCCAGGGTCTGCCGGGCGTCGCCGTGCACGATCGCGGTCAGCACCCCGGCCACCGCACCGATCGCAAGGTACGCCAGCAGGACCAGCCAGAGCGCCGAGGCGGCCGGGCGGACGGCGAGTTGGTGGCGCACCAGCGCGGGCGGCAGCGGGGCCCGTCGGGACACCGCGAAGGTGAGCGCGAGCACCAGCAGCAGCCAGGCCAGCCCGATGCCGACGGTGGTCGGGCCGTCCGCGTGGAAGCCGACCTCCGGGGTCAGCCCGAGCGCTCCGCCGATCGACTCCGCCAGGTCACCGCCGAGCGGGACGACGAAGCTGTGCCGGGCGCCGAGGGTCAGCAGCACCAGGGCGAGCGCCCAGAGCAGCAGCGTCCGGCCGATCCGCCCGAGCAGTTCACCGCCGCTCGCGACCGCACGGAAGCGCAGCCCGCGCAGGAACACCTCGGCCATCGCGACCGCTCCGGCCACCGAGACACTCAGCGGCATCGCGCTGATCCCGGCCCCGACGGCCGCGAAGTCTCCCGCGCCGCCGTCGAGTCGGACGGTTCCCCCGACCGCGAGCGCGAGCGTCGCGGCCAGCACGGCGGGGAAGCCGCCGTCCGGGAGGTCGTCGGCGCCGGCCAGCCGGAGGCCGAGCGCGGCCACCGCCGCCATCGCGACCAGTCCGGCCAGCACGACGGCGAGCGCCTCCAGCCAGCCGCGTACGGCGCCGGGCGGGCCCGCGACCCGGGTGGTGGGCTGCTGCATGCCGCCTCCTCGTCGCTCGCGGGCCGCTCCGGGGCCCGGGGCGGGCCTGGGCTCGATCGGCCCGATCGAGCTCCCGGCGGACGCCCGGCCGACGCCCGGTGAGGTTTCCAGGGTGACCGACGACCGGCGGGCACGCTCGGCGACGCCCCGCACACCCGCTGTTGCGACGGGCGGGGGCGGCGGGAGTGGCGGACGGGGCGGCGGGAGCGGCCGGAAGCCGGCGACAGGGCTCGCCGGGTCGGACGCGCCCGACTCGGCCGCCCGCGAAACGGCGAGCCGACCCGGCGCCCGCACCGCTCCCCGCCTCCGGCCGCCGCCCGTCCGGTGGCGGCGGCGCGCCTCAGGGCAGCAGCACCCTCGTGTCCTCGGGGCCCAGCACCCGGCCGTCCGCCGCGTGCACCTCGACCGGCGCGACGGGCGCACCGGAGTCACGGTCCACCAGCCGCGCCCGGGGCTCGCCCTCCTCGAAGAACCACTGGTCGCCCCACTGGCGCAGCGCCGTGATCACCGGGAACAGCGCGCGGCCCTTCTCCGTGAGCACGTACTCCTGGTACGGGCTGCCGTCGGTGGCCGGCGCGAGGTCGAACACGCCGTTGGCGACCAGGTTGGCCAGGCGGGTCGACAGGATGTTCTTGGCCAGGCCGAGGTTCCGCTGGAACTGCCCGAAGCGGCTCAGCCCGTCGAAGGCGTCACGGACGATCAGCAGCGTCCAGCCGTCCCCGACGACGTCGAGCGGACGGGCGACCGGGCAGGCCGATTCCTCGTGCGTGGTGCGTTTCGGCACTTCTCCCACCTCTCAGCCCTCACCGGTCGGCGCCCAGCCTACCGACCAGGACGTGGTTGCTTATTAAAACCAGGCTATGCCATGGTGTCGCGGTAGCACTTTGAAACCACCGTGCCGTTCGAGGGAGCCCCGCCCATGACCTCGCCCGCCCGCACAACCGCCTCCGCCGCCTCCGCCACGGACGCCACGGACGCCACCGCCGACCCGTCCGGCATCCCCGGCGGAGCCCCGTCGCGCGGCCTGTCACCCGCCGTCGCCTGGCTGCTGTCCGTCGCCTGCGGCCTCGCCGTGGCCAACGTCTACTACTCGCAGCCACTGCTCGACCTGATCGCCCAGGACTACGGCATCGACCCGGCGACCATCGGCCTGGTCGGCACCCTCACCCAGACGGGCTACGCCCTGGGCCTGCTGCTGCTCGTGCCGCTCGGCGACCTCGTCAACCGCCGCACCCTGATCACCTCCCAGCTCGGCCTGTCCGTCCTCGCCCTCCTCGCCGTCGCACTCGCCCCCTCCGCTCCGCTGCTGCTCGCCGCGATGGCCGCCGTCGGCGTCCTCGCGGTCGTCGCCCAGGTGGTCGTCGCCCACTCCGCCCAACTCGCCGCCCCGGCCGACCAGGGCCGCGTGGTCGGCACCGTGACCAGCGGCATCGTGATCGGCATCCTGCTCGCCCGAACCGTCGCCGGAACCATCGGCGACCTGGCCGGCTGGCGGGCCGTCTACCTCGTCTCCGCCGTCGCGACCGCCGCCATGGCCCTCGCCGTCGCGGCCGCCGTCCCCTCCGAACGGCACCGCACGGCCGAGCGGATCGGCTACCCGCGCCTGGTCGGCTCGGTGTTCGCGCTCTTCGCCCAGGAGCGCGTGCTCCGCACCCGGGCCGTCCTCGCCCTGCTCGGCTTCACCTCCGTCACCGTGCTGCTCACCCCGATGGTGCTCCCGCTCGCCGCACCGCCGTTCAACCTCAGCCACACCCAGATCGGGCTCTTCGGCCTCGCCGGCGCCGCCGGAGCGCTCGGAGCCGGGTACGCCGGCCGTCAGGCCGACCGCGGCCGGGCCGAACGCACCGCCGGAATCGGCCTGGTGGCCATGCTGGTCGGCTGGCTCCCGGCCGCACTGCTGCCGCACTCGGTCTGGTGGCTGGTGCTCGCCATGGTGGTGATCGACTACGGCCTGCAGTCCCTCCACGTCGCCAACCAGCACCTGCTCTACCAGCTCCGCCCCGAGGCGCGGAGCCGCCTGACCGCCGGCTACATGCTGCTCTACTCCGCCGGGTGCGGCGCGGGCGCGATCCTGTCCACCGTCGTCTACGACCACGGCGGCTGGACGGCCGTCTGCCTGCTCGGCGCCGCCACCAGCCTCACCGCGCTCGGCTACTGGTGGACGGCGGCCCGCACGTGACGGCCGATCGCCCCGGGCCCGCTCAGCTCCCGGCCACCGGCGCGTCCGCCGACACCGCCGCGGCCAGGACCGCCCGCAGCTCCAGGATGCCCTCGCGCCAGGCCGGACCGCTCTCCGTCTCGTCCCACAGCTCCGCGAGCTCCGACTCCGCCGCCACCACCCGGTCGAGCGCCGCCACCGCGAGCGGGCGCAGCTCGGCGGCGAGCGGCGGTATCGGCTCCTTGGGCCCGTAGGCCGTGGTCACCGCCGCCCCGCCCGGGCACTGCGCCGCCACCAGCGCGGCGGCGGCGACCGCCTCCACCGCCTCGTCGGAGTCCAGGAACTCCTCCGACCCGACGGCGCACAGCAGCGCGGACCGGAGCAGCGCCTCGCGCTCGCCCGGCGCCGCGTCGTCCAGACCGCCGCCGAAGTCCGCCGCCGAGTCGTTGTCGAAGTGCCCGATGTCCCAGGTGCCCATGCCGATCCCCTCACGCCTCTCGTGTTCGTGTGCGTCGCATGCTTGCACGCCCCACTGACAATCCGCCGGGCCGCCGGATGATCGCTGGTCACCACGGGTGGGGGTGGGGCAGAGTGCCCCCATGACCACCACTCAGGGACTGGACCGGGACGGCTGCATCGCACGGGAGGGCTCGCTGGACCGCGTGCCGCCCGCGTTCGCGCCGGTGGTCGCCGCCGCCCGCGAGCGGATCGCCGCGGCCTTCGGCCCCGACCGGCTGCACAGCGCCTACCTCTACGGCAGCGTCCCGCGCGGCACCGCGACCCCCGGCGTCTCCGACCTCGACCTGCTGCTCGCCCTGCACCACGAGCCCACCGCCACGGACCGGGCCGGGGCGGACGCCCTCGAAGCCGCGCTCGACGGCGAGTTCGCGCAGGTGAACGGGGTCGGCGTGGTGCTCGCCGGCACGGACACCCTGCTGAGCGAGCTCGAACGCCACGACCTCGGCTGGTTCGTCGCCTGTCTCTGCACCCCGCTGCTCGGCGAGGACCTCGCCGCCCGGCTCCCCCGCTACCGCCCCACCCCGCTGCTCGCCCGGGAGACCAACGGCGACCTCGCCCTGTTCCTGCCGCGCTGGCGCGAACGCCTGGCCGCCGCCGACACCGCCGCCGACCCCGAGGCCGAACTGCGCCGCCTCGCCCGCGCCGTCTCCCGCCATCTCGTCCGCAGCTGCCTCACCCTGGTCATGCCCCGCTGGGGCGGCTGGACCAGCGACCTCGCCGCCTCCGCCGAGGTCTTCGCCGGCTACTACCCCGAGCGGGCCGCCCAGGCGCGCCTGGCCGTCACCGTCGCCCGCACCGCCGCCACCACTGCCGACCGGGCCGCCCTCACCGAGCTGGTCGACGACCTGGGCCCCTGGCTCGCCGCCGAGTACGCCGCCGTCCACGGCGTGAAGGCGCCCCGCCCGTGACGGCGCCGCAGCACCCGCTGCTCCGCGAGGTCTTCCCGGACCTGCTCGACGAACTGGTCGACCTCCTGGAGGAGGAGGGCGAGCACGAACCGGCCGTCGCCGCCCGGGGCCTGCGGCTGGTCGCCGAGTGCGGCTGCGGTGACGGCTTCTGCCAGAGCTTCAGGACGGAACCGCGCCCGGACGGTCGGCCCTACGGCCCGGACCACCGGTGCGTCCCGCTCTCGCCGGCCCACGGCATGCTCGTCCTGGACGTCGTCGGCGGGCGGATCGTGTACGTCGAGGTCCTCGACCGGGAGCCGCTCCGGGACACCCGCCCCGGCCGGGGCTGAACTCCCCGCCGCCGGCCGGGCCTCAGTCCACGCACGGGATCCCGCCCGCCTTCACCGCCGGCCCCTGCATCGGCAGCCCCGCCGCCGGGTCGGCGGAGGGATCGCCGGCCGCGGCGGCCGAGGGGACGGCCGTCGGCGCGGGGGTGCGGGAGACGGCGAGGGTGAGCAGGATGCGCCCCGCGGGGACGGCCGACGAGAAGAAGGCGTTCACCCCGTAGCGGGCGGCGAGGTGCTGTGCGTCGGCCTTGGCCCCCGACCCGTACGCGACGGTGGTGGCCCGGGTCCTGGCCGGGGCGTCGCCGATCCGGCCCGCCTGGTAGCCGAGTTCGGCCAGCGCCCTGGACTCGTCGGCCGCCGCGCCCGCCCCCGCGGCCGCGTTGACGTCGACCAGCGCCTTGGGCGCCGTGCTCGGGGTGGCGGAGGGCGACGGGGCCGGTTCGCCCGGCCCGTCCCCGGGCGGCGCGGCGGCCGGCGGGGCCGGCGCCGGCTCGTGGTTGAAGAGCTGCCGGACGATCTTCCTGATCAGGTCCGGGTTGACGGTGTTGACCTCCTGCCCGCCGACCGTCCTGAAGCCGCTGATCGGCAGGGTGTTGAACTCCACGTTGCCGCCGGTCAGGTTGGGCGCCTGCTGGGCGAAGTCGAGGATGTTCCACTCGTTGTCGATGACCACGTCCTTCTTCACCACCGCGAACAGCTTCTGCATCTGCCCGAGGTCGTTCAGGATGCCCTGCTGCTTGAGCTTGTACTCGACGGAGGAGAGGAACGCCTGCTGCCGGTGGGTGCGGTCGAGGTCGCCGTTGGTGAGGTGGTGGCGCTGGCGGACGAAGGAGAGTGCCTGCGCGGCCTTGAGGGAGCTGATCCCGGCCGGGAGCCTGAGGCCGGTGCCGCCGCCCTCGTGGGTGGCGGTCCGGGCGATGATCGGGTCGTCCACCGGGTGGTTGAGGCAGACCTGGATCGGCTCGACCGCCTTGGCGATGTCGTAGAAGCCGATCAGGTTCACCTCCGCGAAGTGGTCGATCGGGACGTCCAGGAGGCTCTGCACGGTCTGGATGGTGGCCGAGCGGCCGGCCTCGCGGCTCTGCCGCTCCAGCAGCGCCTTGGAGAGCCCCTTGCCGGCCAGCTTCTGCTCGGCGGCCTCCTTGGCGATGCCGTACGCCTCCTTGATCTTGTGCATCCTCCCGTCCGCGCCGACGGTCTGCACGTAGTCGTCGCGCGGGACGGAGAGCGCGGTGACCTTGCCGCCGTTGGCCGGGATGTGCAGCACGATCAGGGCGTTGGTGTTGTACCCGCCGATCCCGCTGGAGCCGGCGTGCAGTTCGTCCTCGACGAACTGCTTGGGCAGGTCGTTGCCGTCCATGTCCTTGCGGCTGTCCAGGCCGATCAGCAGCAGGTTGACGGACTTGTCGAGGTGCGGCGGGGCGTTCTTCTTGGCCTCGCTCAGCGCGGAGGACTTGACCATGCCGTCGTCCAGGCTGCGGTACTCGTACCAGGTGAAGCCGCTGGCGCCGAGCACGGCGACCGAGACGGTGCAGGCCAGGGTGCGCCCGGCGACGGTCAGCGGGGCGGCGGCGCGGCGCGCGGCCTGCCCGCGCTGACCGCGCTGCCCGCGCTGACCGCGGCCGCCGGTACGGCTGCTGCCGCGCTCAGCCACGGCGGCCCCTTCCGACCGGGGCGGCCGTCCGGCCGGTTCGTCGGCGCTGCGGCACCACCCGGCGGCGGGTCGGCACGGCGCGGACCGCGACCACGGCGAACGCCACCGCGACGGCCGCGGCCATCACCGGGAAGGCTCCGACCACCCAGCGCAGCGCGCCGGTGCCGAGGTTCTTCCCCTGGTACGTCCCGGGGTGCGCGAGGTACTCGACGCCCGAGGCGGTGAGCAGCACCACGACCGGCGCGGCCGTCACCACCCACCACCGGCCCGCCCGGCTGCACAGCAGTGCGGCGGCCGCCGTCCCGAGCACCGAGCCCACCGCGAAGAGGAGGCTGATGCCCGGTCCGTCGACCTCGTCCGCGACCGCCCCGAGCAGCGGCAGCCCGACCGCCGAGAGCACGGCCGCCGTCGCGCCGCGACGACGCGCCTGCTGGCGGCGGCGGGCCGCCCCGGGGCGCGGTGTCCGGGCCGCCCCGGGCGCCGCGGGGCTCCCGGGACCGCCCGCACCGGCCGCCCGGGAGCGCTGCGCGGGCAGGGCGCGGTCCTCGGTGCGCGGTCCCGCGTCCTGGTACGGCGTTCTCGCCCGCTGACCGGCCATGCGCACTTCCCTCGATCGTTGCGGCCGCGGCGGAGCGATCGCGCCGCCGCGCGTGCCGGGACGCCTTCGGTCCTGGTGGCGTCCTGGTGGGGACCCCACCCTCTACATCGCTGTAGAAGATGGCCTGAGCATACGAACCCATTTCAGCAAAGTCATCCGCCGTCACCCGGCGGCGACGAACCGCCTGGTGGGCCGTCGTTAGGATGGTCACGATCCCCGCCACGTCGGCACACCATCAGGAACGCATCAGAGGAGCAGAGCGTCACCATGTTTGAGAGTCTGAAGAACCTCGCGGACAAGGCCACCGACCTCGCCCGCGAGCACGGCGACGTGATCGGGCAGGGCCTGGACAAGGTCGGCGACGCGATCGACGACCGCACGGACGGCAAGTACAGCGGGCAGATCGACACCGGCGTCGAGAAGGCGAAGGACTTCCTGCGCAACCTCGACGGCGACCAGAAGCCCGCCGAGTAACCTGCCGCAGGGAGCGATCAGCCGCACGGCGCTCGAACGGGCGCACGAGCGAACGGGGAGGGGCGGCAGCGGTGAGCGAGGAGAAGAAGGGGTCCGGCCGGGGACGCTGGCTGGTGATCGGCGTCGTGGTGGTGGCCGGACTGGGTCTCGTCCGCGGCAACGGCCACGACGGCGCGGCCTCCGCCGACCCCTCCCCGACCGCCGCCTCCGGCCCCTCCCCGGGCACCGCACCGTCGGCCGGCTCCTCCGCTCCGCCGTCGAAACCCTCGAAGCCCTCGGGCCGCTACGACCCGGCCGACTACGCGGCACCGGTCCGCCAGTACGCCGCCGAGGCCGGGGTCAACCCGCAGCTGCTGATGGCGATCCTCTACAACGAGGCGTACAAGCCGCACGACCCCGACCTCGAACGGGCCTGGCAGCGCGGCAAGCCGGACGCCTCGTTCGGCATCGCCAACATGCACCGGGCCGCCTTCGACGACACCAAGCCCGGCCGCCCGTTCGCCTCCCGGCAGTGGGAGGAGCTCCCGGACGACCGGAACCTGGCCGTCCAGGCGGCCGCCTGGCACCTGCACGACCTCGCCGCGCAGCTGCCCGCCCGCCCGGGCGTGCCGCTCACCCGGGACGAGCTGGTCGCCCTCGGCTACAACGCGGGCGCGGGCAACATGCTGGCCTTCGCCCGGGGCGTCAAGATCGGCTCCCAGGCGCAGTCCTACCTCGACCGGCTGCGCGACAACTGGTCGAAGTCCGGCGAGGCCGTGGCCTGACAGCCTCCGGCGGTCAGCTGACGCCGATCCGGGCGGACCAGACCCTCCGCCAGGCCAGCGCGTCGGCGACCCCCTCGGCGATGCCGCGCCGCGGCTGCCAGCCGAGCAGGTCCCGTGCGGTGTCCACGACGGCGTAGCAGCCGATCACGTCCCCGGGCCGCGGGCCCGCCTCCCGCACCTCCAGGCCGGTGCCGACGGCCTGTTCGAAGGCGGCGATCAGTTCCCGCACGGTGGTCCCGTCCCCGGTGCCGACGTTGATCACCCGGTAGCGGTCCGCCACGCCCGGGGCGATCACCTCGTCGAACCGGAGCAGCGCCGCGACGTGCGCCTCGGCGAGGTCCTGGACGTGGACGTAGTCGCGGATGCCGGAGCCGTCGCGGGTCGCCCAGTCGGTGCCGGTCACGGTGAACGGGGTGCCCGTGGTGTGCGCCTCGATCAGCTTGCCGAGGGCGTGGGTGGGCCGGAGGTCCTGGAGGCCGGTGCGCAGCTGCGGGTCGGCGCCGATCGGGTTGAAGTAGCGCAGGGCGATGACCCGCTGGCGCTCGGCGCCCTCGCCCCGGGTCCAGTCCTGGAGGACCTGCTCCATCATCTGCTTGGTGCGCGCGTACGGGCTCCCGGCGTCGACCGGGCTGCTCTCGTCGACCCGGGCGTCGGGGGTGGGGGCGTAGATCGAGGCGGAGCTGCTGAAGACGACCCGGGTGCAGCCGTGGCGCTGGAGGGCCTCCAGGAGTTCGACGGTCTTGGCGACGTTCTCCCGGTAGTAGTACAGCGGCTTGGCCACCGACTCCGGTACGACGATCTTCGCGGCGCAGTGCACGGTGGCGTCGATGTCGGGGTGCTCGGCGAAGATCCGGTCGAGCAGGGCCGCGTCGGCGATGTCGCCCCGGTAGAAGACCCGGTCCGCGACGAACTCGGTCCGGCCCCGGGACAGGTCGTCCAGCACGACCGGGGTGATCCCCCGGTCGAGCAGGGCGGAGGCGACGGTGCTGCCGATGAAACCCGCGCCGCCGGTGATCAGGACCTTCTTCATGCGCGGACGCTCCCTTGCGGTCGTCCGGGCGCCCGGTGGCGCCCGGTGACCGGAAGGGACGTCGGTTCGCACCCGGCCGGTTCCACGGCGGGTGCGTCCCCGTTCCCGGGGCGGGCGGCTTCCGGGCGGCTCAGCCGCGGTGACGGCGCAGCCAGAGCCCGGTGGCGACCAGGACGACGGCCGCGCAGGCGGTGCCGATGGCCGCCCAGGCGGTGGCGTCGGAGGTGGTCGCGTGGGCGGGGCCGGGCGAGGCCTCCCGGGCGGAGACGGGGGCGGCGGTGGTCCCCGTCGCGCCGGTGCTCTCCCGGAGCGGGGCGGGGGTCACCCCGGCGGACCGCGGCGAGGTTTCGGACAGCGCCGTGGGGGGCGCCGGGTCGGCGATCTCGACGGTGTCGACGTCGAGCTCGCGCTCGCCGTGCCCGAGGGCGGGGAAGGCGCAGTCCACCGTCACCCGCCAGTGCCCGACCGGGAGGACCTCCCGGGTGGTGTACGTCCCCGGGCGGCCGGGGACGGTGACCAGGCGCCAGGGCCCGACGGTGCGGCCGTCGGAGGCCGTCGCGAGGAGCGTGCCGGCGAACTCCCCGGTCACCGGGTCGTGGTCGTTCTCCCAGGTGGCGACGGTGCTGACACGGCCGTTCTGCTGGCCGGTGACGTCCAGGTGGACGCTGTCGCCGTGGGCGGCGGCGGGTACGGCCGCGGACAGCAGGGCCGCGGCGGTGAGGGCGAGGGCGGCGAGGTGGGGGCGGGTTCGCATACGGGAGGGTCCTCGGGGCGGTGTGGGGGGCAGGGACGCTGGGAACGGCCGGCGCCGGGAACGGCTGCCGCTGGGTGGGCGGCGGCCGCTCCCGGCGCGACGGACCTGCCGGCCTGCGGGCCTCGCGGCGCGCGCGGGCGTCGGCGGCTCGGGTCGAAGGGTCGGCCGGCGTACGGGCCGACCGGTTTTACGGGCTCACGGGAACAGCCTTACCCCGAACGGCTCACGAGGTCTTCGACAGCGACCAGTTCTGGTAAGGGCTGCCGCTTCGACTGTCGCGGCTCCGGCGGCCGGCCGCCGCGGTACCGCCGCGCTCCGGGCCCGGGCAGCGGCGCGCCGCCGTCCGCGGTGAGGGCGGACCGGCGGCAGGCTTCGGCGGGTGGTCGCGTCCGGGCGGCCGCGTCGGCGCGCGGCTGCCGGCCGGGGCGCCGGGCCGGGAGTGCCGGGCGGGCGCGGCCCGTCGAATCAGGTCGGCGGAATTCGGCGCGATCTGGCTGATGGACACCTCATGGGGTGAGCCTGCGCTCCTGCTCCGGCGGAGCCCGCCGCCCGGGTGCCCCATCGCGTTCCCTCCTCGTGCGACGACGACCCGCGCGTCCCCGCGGTGGAGGGGGCCCGGGTCTTCCGACACTTCGGAGAGCGGGAGGGGTGACCGGGAATAACAGAAACCTCTTGCAGAATTCCCCGGACGGTTCGACGGCCAGGTTCGACGCCCGGTTCGCCAGGTTCGATCGCCCGGTTCGGCCGGACCGCGGTTCGGGCGCACCGGACCCGCCCCGGACGGCGGCCGGGGCGCGGCTCAGGCAGCCGAACTCGCCTACACCCAGCACGTATGACGGATCGTCAGGCGGGCCGGGAGGTCAGGCCGCAGCCTTCACCGGCTCCACCCCGAAGGCCGCCCCGCCCACCCCGGAGCGCACCGCCGCACCCACCCCGGAGCGCACCGCCGCACCCACCCCCGGTCGCACCGCCTCCACCGCGCCGGCGGCGCAGCCCCCGTGCAACCGGGCCAGCCCGGCCGCCAGGACGACCCGGTCCCCGGCGAGCCAGAGCCGCAGGGCCGCGGAGAGCGCGGCGCTGGCCGGCCCGGCCGCGGGGCCGCCGGTCCGTACGAGCCGCTCACCGAGCAGCGGCAGCAGGTCCGCGACCGGCGCGGGCAGCCACAGGGTGAGCGCGAAGGGTGCCGGCCTGGCCAGAACGCGCAGCAGCGGCAGGCCGCAGGCGTCGTCGTGCAGTGCGGGGATGACCTCCAGCAGCCCGTCCACCGCCACCTCGGAGACGTCGCCGCCGTGCCCGCGTGCGAGGTCGCGCAGCAGTGCCCGCTCGGCGGCGGTGATCCGGACGGTCAGCATGACCTCGTCGCAGTCCATGGTCCCGGCCCCTGTCGTGGAGAGTTCGTGGTGTGGTCGTTGCGTCGTGGTGTCAGTCCTGTGCCAACAGGGTTCCTGCCCCGATCCGGCCGTCCGATACCGGCGCTATCAGGCCGTAGTGGCCGTCGAAGCGGCGGTAGAGCACCCGCGCCCGGTGGTCGCCGGGGTCGGTCCAGCCGACGAACGGGCGACCGGTGAGCCAGAGCCGGCGGGCCGCCTCGGCGAGGTCGAGCGGGGGCATCGCGCTGGTGCCCGCGGCGCACAACTCCAGCGTGCCGCCCGGCGAGCAGCGGTGGACCAGGCCGTCCCGGCCGGTGGCGGCGTCCGCGAAGAGGTGGAACCGCCGGTCGAGGGCGAGCAGTTCGAGCACGGCCTGCTCGGGGCTGCGGCGGGCGGGCACGACCGCCTTGTGCCGGGCGATCCGCCGCTGGGCGAGCGGGCGGTAGGCGAACTGCGGGCGGTAGGCGCTCTCGTACGCGGCGGCGAAGCCGATGTCGCCCTGCTCGCGCAGTCGGACGGCCCGGCCGGCCAGCGTGCCGAGCACCAGGTCGACGGACTCCCGTGCGGTGCCGGTGGCCAGCTGCACCCGGACCGGCCCGACGCCCGCCAGTTCGACGTCCGCCTGGGCCAGCGCGGGCCGGGTCACCGACCGGTTGCGCGAGCGGGTCAGCCGCAGTCGCAGCGCGCGGGTGTCGGGGCCGAGCGCCGTGGCGGTGGCCAGCGCCCGGGCCCGGGCGTACTCGGCGTCCTCGCGGGGCAGCTCGCCGCGGATCTCCACCCGGACGTCGAGGGCCGGCCGGTGGCGCAGACGGGTCATCAGGTTCCTCCTTCTCCGCATCCATGCTGTCCCTCGCACGCCCGTGCGGCGAGGGTCCAAAGACCCTGCCTCGCAGGCAAGCCGCGGACCACCCGTACGGACGCATCCGCGCAGGTCAACACGGAGTTTCGAGCACGCACGAAAGGGTCGATCCACTCGGCCGTTGGAGTGATCCCCGCACATTCGGCGCAACGCTCGGGAAACCGGCGCGTTTGCTCAACGTGCGCCCTCCCGCCGGGGGCGCGCGCGGGGCCCGCGCTGGGCGGTCCCCCGGCTCCCGGCCGGCCCGCCGTTGCCGCCCGGCATCGCCCGCACCGGCCACTCTGGTTGAGAGGTAGTGTCATGTCCCTGCTGACCGAAACGCGGAAGCTGATCGTCCCCCCGAGAACCGTTCCCGGCCCGTCCCCGCTGGCCCGCGCCGCCGTCCCGCCGCTGGCCCCCGGTGCCCTGCCCGGCCTCGGGCACGCCGGCGCCCTGCTGCGCGACCCGCTCGGCTTCCTCGGTTCGCTCGCCCGCCAGGGCGGGGTGGTCCGCATCCGGCTCGGACCACGCACCGTCTGCGTGGTCACCGACGCCCGGCTGGTCCACACCCTGCTCGTGGCACTGGCCCACGACTGCCCGCGCGGGGCCGTCCAGGACACCCTCAGGACGGCCTTCGGCGACGGCCTGCTGATGTCCGAGGGCCAGGCCCACCGCGACCGCCGCCGGATCATCCAGCCGGCCTTCGGTCCGGACCGGATGGGCGAGTACCTGGCCGTGATGCAGCAGGTCACCGAGGAGCGGGCCGGACGCTGGCGCCCCGGGCAGGTCCTCGACGTGGCCAAGGAGATGAACCACCTGGCGCTGGAGATCGTCACCCGCACGCTGTTCGACGCCCGGCTCAGCGAGGACGCCACCGTCGCGTTCCACCGGGCGCTGCCGGACCTGGTGAAGGGCCAGATCGTCCAGTCCCTCTACCCGAACCCGGCGCTCGCCCGGCTGCCGCTGCCCGTCAACCGGCGCTTCGACGACGCCGTGCGGGTGCTCAACCGGGTGGTCGACCAGGCCGTCAACCGCCGCGCCGCGACCACGGGCCCCGGAGCGGGCCGGCGCACCCTGCCCGCCCTGCTGCGCGCCGCGACCGACCCGGCCACCGGGCGCCCGCTCACCGAGGCCGACGTGCGGTCCGAGGCGATCACCATGTTCGGCGCGGGCACCGAGACGGTCTCCACCACGCTCACCTGGCTGCTGGACGAGCTGCTGCGCCACCCCGAGGTGGAGGCCCGGATCCTCGCCGAGCTCGACGAGCACCTGCCCGCGGGCGCCGTCCCCACCCCGGAGGCACTGGCCCGGCTCACCTACACCCGCAGCGTCACCCAGGAGGTGGTGCGGCTGCACGCGCCGAACGCCTTCCTGATGCGCACCGCCCGGGTGCCGGTCGAGCTCGGCCCGTACCGCGTCCCGGCCGGCACCGAGCTGCTGTACAGCCTCACCGCGCTGCACCGCGACCCGGTGCGCTACCCGGAGCCGATGAACTTCCGGCCCGAGCGCTGGCAGGACGGCGGCGGCTCCGGGCGGCCGTCCTTCCTGCCGTTCGGAGCGGGCAAGCACAAGTGCATCGGCGAGGCCTTCGCCTGGGCGGAACTGACCGTCGCGGCCGCGACGATCCTGCGCCGCTGGCGGCCCACGGCGGTGCCGGGGGCACGGGCCCGCGAGGTGGTGTGGACGACGGTCCAGGCGCACGGCCTTCGGGTGCGGCTCGCGCCGCGCGGCGCGCGCTCCCCACGCGGGCGCACCGCGGCGGCCTCCCGAGAGGGCGATGCCGCGTCCTCACCGGGGGCCGCAGTGCCCTCCTCGCACGGTGAGCCGCCGCCGGTCCGGTGTCCCTTCACCGGCACCGCCTCCACGACCGGCCCCACGACCACCTCCACGACCACCACGACCGCTCCCACGGCCGCCCCCGCGGGTCCGGCCACCCCGGCCGGTCCAGCCTCCCCCGCGGGTCCGGCCGCTTCGGCGGACCCCCGGCCGTCCGACGAGCTGCGCCTCGCCGCCGACCGGCACGCCGACTGGGTGGTCCGCCGCGGCCTGCTCACCCCGGCGGAACTGCCCCGCTACCGGGCCTACGGGCTGCAGAAGCTGATCGGCCACGCCTTCCCCCGCGTCCGGGGCGCCGAACTCGACCTCCTGGTGGACATGCTGGGCTGGTTCACCATCCTGGACGACCGTTTCGACGGCCCGCCCGGCCGCCACCCCGCCGCGGCCCACGCCGTGGTCGACCCGCTGATCGCGGTCCTCGGCGGCACCCGCGGCGGGAGCCCGTCCCAGAGCCCGTCCGAGAGCCACATGCTGGTCTCCTGGCGGGAGTTGTGGAAGCGGCAGACCGCTTCGACCTCCCCCGAGTGGCGGGCCCGGGCGGCCCGGGAGTGGCGGGCCTGCCTGGCCACCTTCCCCGCCGAGGCCGACCACCGCGCCCGCGGCACCGTGCCCGCCCTCGGCCTCGACCTCACCGACACCATGAAGCTGCGCCGGCACGGCAGTTGCCTCTACCCGTTCATGAACATACTGGAACGGGTCCACGGCGCCGACGCCCCGGCCGCACTGCACGCGGAGCCCGCGCTGCACCGGCTGCGCGCCAACACCGCCGACGCCGCCACACTGATCAACGACCTCTACTCACTGCGGCGCGAGGAGCGGCAGGCCGGGCCCGCGTTCAACACGGTGCTCACCCTCCAGCGGGCCCACGGCTGGACCCGCGGCCGGGCGGTCCACGCGGTGCGCGCCCGGGTGGCACGGCTGCAGCAGGAGAGCGAGGAACTGCGCCGCGACCTGCTGCGCCGCCACCCGGCCGGGCGCTGGTACCTGGACGGCACCCGGGAGCTGGTCGCCGGCGTTCTGGCCTGGACCAGCACCAGCGACCGGTACCTGGTGCCGGACCACGGGCGGCGCCGGTGAGCCACCGGTTCCCGGTGCGCTACTTCCGGCCGCCGAGCGCGAACAGCAGCAGCACGAAACCGGCGAACAGGTGCGTGGCGAAGATGTAGATGCCCGCGCGGATCAGCATCGCCTTGCGGCGCCTCTTCTCGTCGCTCGTGCTGTCGCTCATGGTGGTGCTTCTCCTCGGATCGGGCGGACGGGCCGGGCGCGGCTCAGCGGAGCCGGCCACCGGAGGCGCGCAGCTCGGTGAGCAGCGCGCCCTGGTCGGTGATCAGCTCGGTCAGGATCCGGCGGGCCGCGCGCAACAGCTCGGCGACGTCCGGGGTGCTGAGCGCGTACACCACGGTGTTGCCCTCACGGGTCGCCGTGACCAGCTGGGTGCGGCGCAGCACCGCGAGCTGCTGGGAGAGGTTGGACGGCTCGACCTCGATCTCCGCCAGCAGCTCGCGCACCGGCCGGGGGCCGTCCTGGAGCAGCTCCAGGACCCGGATCCGCACGGGGTGGCCGAGGGTGCGGAAGAACTCCGCCTTGGCCTGGTACAGCGGCACCGGCATCGTCCGCGCTCTCCCTCGGTTCCGGCTCGGTGGTCGTCCGGCCGGGCGGGGATCGATGCCGCGGCCGGTAGGCATCATCGCGACAGATGAAGATTTCTTCAAGTCGTCACAGCGCGTCGAGCGCCGGCAAGACCCCCGGCGGGCCCTCGACAGACCTCCGGTCCGCCCTCGGCGGGCCGCCGCCCGGCGCTCCCCCCGACCGCCCGCCGACCGGACCGCGACATGCAGAAGCCGAGCCCGGGATGCTGCCAACTCCCGGGCTCGGCAGTCACGGTGACGCGCCGTCAGCAGACTACAGGCACATCCACCGTGGCCGGCACCTGGCCGCTCCAGAACCCCTCGACGTCAAAGGACACGTGCACGGTGGACCCGCACGGCACGGTGGTCGAGATGCCGTCGACCCGCACCGTGGACACCTGGAACACCGTGCGGCCGTTCACCGTGCCGAGCGAGGCACCGCCGGTCACGTTGGCCGACAGGTGGGTCACCAGCTCCTTCGGAGCCGGCGGCCACGGGGTGCCCGGGGACGGCGGACCGGCCAGGCCGATCTTCCCGTAGATCGCGACGCCGTCACCGGTCACGTCGGCGCAGGCGTACGTGGCCAGGCCCGCCTGGAGGCTGTAGGAGCCGCAGGTGGTGACGGTGGTGGTGGCGACGGCCGGGGCCGCGGCGAACGCGGGGACGGGGGCCGAGAGCAGGGCGGCGGCACCGACGGCGCCGGCGGCGATCCGGGCGATCCGGTTCATGGGTTCCTCCTTGGAGGGGACGGACGGACTGGGACAGGTGGTGTGGCACATATGACATTTCATAGGCCCACGACAGGAACTTTGCCATGCGATTCCTATGCAGTGACGCCGATTTACCCTTGGATACGAGGCCTCGTCCGAAAGCAGACCTTCGATGGCGCAATCACCCTCGAACGGCCGAACTTCCGTACCCTCCCAGGCAACGCCCACGTTGAGCCCGGATGAACCGCATCCGAACCGCCACCGGGACCGCCGCCGCGGCCGTCCTCGTCCTCCTCGCGCTGCTGGCCGCCGCGTCGCCGCCGGCCACGCTCATGGGCACCGAGATCCGCCGCCTGCCCACCGCGGAACGCGTCCTCGCCCTCACCTTCAACGCCGCCTGGAACGAGACCGGGCTGGACACCGTCCTCGCCGTCCTGCGCGACCGCGACGCCCCCGCCACCTTCTTCCCGACCGGCGAATTCGCCGACCGCCATCCCCGCGCCGTCCGCGCGATCGCCGCCGCCGGGCACGGCCTCGGCAACCACTCCTACAGCCACCCCGACTTCTCCACCCTCGACGCCGACCGGGCCCGCGCCGAGGTGCACCGCGCCGACACCGCGATCCGCCGCGCCTCCGGGGCCGAACCGCTGCCGTTCTTCCGCTTCCCGTACAGCGCGACCACGCCGGAGGGCATCGCCACCGTCAACCGGCTCGGCTACGCCGACCTCGAATTCACCGCCGACACCAACGGCTACCTGGGCCCCGCCCACGGCATGACGGCGGACCGCGCGGTCGAGCGCGCCCTCGCCGCGCTCACCCCGGGCGCCGTCCTCCAACTGCACGTCGGCGCCTCGGAGGAGGACGGACCCGACACCTGCCTCGACGCCGAGGCGCTGCCCCGCATCCTCGACGGCGCCCGCGCCCGCGGCTACCGCGTCATCGACCTGCGCACCCTGCTCGACCGGTGACCGGCCGGGGCCTTCCGCGCCCCGGCGTCACCCGCCCGGACGGGAGTCCGGGGAGCGGACCACCGCCGCCCCGCCCGCCGACGCCACCGCGCCCCGCGGCCAGCCGGTGCCGCCCCGCCCCGCGGCGCCGTGCCGGACGGCACCGACCGGCCCCGTCGGCTCACTCCAGCGAGCCGCGCAGGGCGTCGACCCGGGCCACCGCCTCGGCGAAGGCGTGCCGGTCCAGGCGGCCGTCGTCCAGCGCGGCGGCCAGCGCCTCGGTGGCCTCCTCGCCCTGCCGGGGGTCCCGGGCGGAGCAGAGCAGCAGGTCCATCCCGGCCTCGGCGGCGGCCAGCGCCCGGGCGCCGGTTCCGCCGTACGGGGCGAGCGCCTCCGCCTCCATGGCGTCGGTGACGGTCACGCCGTCGAAGCCGAGCCGGCCGCGCAGCTCGCCCTGGATGATCGTGGACGAGAACCCTGCCGGGTGGTCCGGGTCCAGCGCCGGGTAGACCGCCCACGAGGCCATCACCAGCCGCACGCCCGCCGCGACGGCCGCCCGGTACGGGGCCTCGCCCCGGGAGCGGAGCTGCGACAGCGGGACGTTCAGGGTGACGGGGCGCTCGTCGGTGTTCTCCCCCCGGGGCGCGGCGCCGAGGCCGGGGAAGTGCTTGGCGGTCGCGGCCACGCCGAGGCCCTGCTGGGCGGTGAGGAAGGCGCTGCCCAACTCCGCCACCTTGGCCGGGTCCTGGCCGTAGGAGCGCTCGGGGTGGTCGATGAAGTTGTCCGGCTTGTCGTAGACGTCGAGCACCGGGGCGAGGTTGAGGTTCAGTCCGGCGTCGGCGAGGGTCCGGGCGGCGCCGGCCCCGGATTCCGCGGCCGCGGCGAGCGGGTCCGGCGCCAACCCGACGCGGCGGGCGGAGAGTTCGGGCGCACCGGGCAGCCGGCGGACCTTGCCGCCCTCCTGGTCGGTCATCAGCAGCAGGGTGCGCGGGTGCGGCGCCTCGGCCGCGGCCTGTTTCAGTTCCGCGACCGACTCCGCGAGCTGCTCCGGACTCGTGACGTTCTCACCGAACAGGATCACCCCGGCGGCCCGGCCCTCCCGGATCGCCTGGAGCACCCCGGCCGGCGGCGTCGGACCGGGGTACGACAGCACGATCCGTCGCCCGGCGAGCACCCGCGCGTCCTCCCGCTCCTGGCCGGCCATCGCCGCACCCCTCTCGTTCGGAGCACCCGGAGCACCCGCAACGCCCGGAGCACCCGGAGTACCCGGAGTACCCGGGGCACCGTGCGGCCGGGCGGGCGCGCCGAGCGGCACCGGACCGAGCGCGATCCCCATCACGGCCAGCACCACCCCGAACTGGGCGACACTTCGGAACAGGGCCATCACGCCTCCCGGGCCGACATTTGACTTCAGCATGTCAACGTACCCAGGGGTACCGCGGGGCACTCCCCCCTGCATCAGATTCATCCGATAATCCGCCTTAATATCCTCATCGTCCTCACATCGGCGACGAACGCCGGACCAGCCGCCCCAGGACGGCGAGCCCCTCGGCGATCTCCGCCGTCGAACCCGCCGCGTACCCGAGCACCAGGCCCGGCGGGTACGGCAGCCGGGCGTGCCAGGACAGCGGCTGCACCTTGACCCCCTCGGCCAGGGCGGCGGCGGCCAGCTCGGTGTCGGTGCGGCCGGGTGCCTCCGGAAGCGTCAGCATCAGGTGGAGGCCCGCCGCCGCGCCGTGCACGGTGGCTCCCGGCAGGTGGGTGCGGATGGCGGCGATCATCGCGTCCCGGCGGCGGCGGTGGCGGCGGCGCAGCAGCCGCAGATGGCGGTCGAGGTCGCCGGACTCCATCAGCCGGGCGAGCACCAGCTGGGGCAGCACCGGGTTGCCGAGGTCGGCGAAGCGCTTGGCGTTCAGGACGGCGTCCCGCAACCGGGCCGGGACCAGCAGCCAACCGGTGCGCAGCGCCGGGGCGAGCAGCTTGGAGATGCTGCCCGCGTAGCAGACCCGGTCCGGCAGGGCGGCGCGCAGGGCCGGGACGGGCGGCCGGTCGTAGCGGTGCTCGGCGTCGTAGTCGTCCTCGATGACCAGGCCGCCCTCCCCCGCCCAGCGCAGCAGTTCGCGCCGCCGGTCGCCGCCCAGTACGACGCCGGTCGGGTACTGGTGGGCGGGGGTGAGCAGGACGGCCGGGGCGCCGGTGGCGCGCAGCGCGTCGACCCGGATGCCCTCGGCGTCGACCGGGACCGGCGGGGTGGCGGCGAGCCAGTGGGCGAGGTGGTGCCGGGCACCGAGGGAGCCCGGGTCCTCGACCGCGACCTCGCCGATGCCGGCCCGGCCCAGGGCCCGGCCGAGCAGCGCGAGCGCCTGGGCCGTGCCGGCGACGATCAGCACCTCGTCCGGGTCCGCGCGGATGCCCCGGTTTCGGGCCAGCCAGTGGGCGACGGCCCGGCGCAGGGCCGGGGTGCCGCGCAGGTCGCCGTAGCCGAGGTCGGAGGCGGCGAGGTCGTCGAGGACGGCGCGTTCGGCGCGCAGCCAGGCGGCGCGGGGGAAGGCCGCGAGGTCGGGCACGCCCGGGGTGAGGTCGATCCGGGCGGGGGTGCCGCGCAGCAGGTCGAAGACCTCGGGGCCGGGATCGGCCCGGAACAGCGCGGGCGCCGGGCGGGGTGGCTCCGCCGCGGGCGCCCGGTGCGGCGCCGCGGGGGCCGCGGGGGCCGCGACCACGACCGTGCCGCCCCGCCCGCGGCCGACGACCTGCCCCTCCTCGGCGAGGCGCTGGTAGGCGTCGGTCACCACACCGCGGGAGACGCCGAGTTCGGCCGCCAGCACCCGGCCGGCGGGCAGCCTGCTGCCGACCGGGAGCCGCCCGTCGGCGACGGCCTCGCGCAGTCGGCGGGTCAGCCAGTCGGTGAGCCCGCCGGGCGGGGCGTCGGCCGGGTCGAGCTGCAGGAAGTCGGCGCCGGCCTCTTTGGACCGGTCGGATGCCTCGGCTTTGGACCTGTTCACCGGACCATAGTGGCGGCGAGGGTGGGGCCATGACCACGGAAGCGCCCATGCTCACGGAAACGCCCACGACCACGGGATCGCCCACGACCACGGGGACAGCGGCATCGGAGCGCCCTGACGACCGCCCCGACGACCGCCCCGACTACGTCCACGGCTACTCGCGGACCGAGGCGCGGCGCCTCGGCGACCAGGCCGACACCCTCGCCGACCTGCTGCACGCGGGCACCGCGTACCCGGCCGGCAGCCGGGTGCTGGAGGCGGGCTGCGGGGTGGGGGCGCAGACCGTGCACCTGCTGGCCGCCAACCCGGGGATCCGGCTGACGGCGGCAGACCTCTCCGCGGAGTCGCTGGCCCGGGCCCGCGCCCGGGTCGCCGAGCAGGCACCCGCCGCGGACGTCAGCTGGCACCACGGCGACCTGCACCGGTTGCCGTTCCCGGACGCCTCGTTCGACCACGTCTTCCTGTGCTTCGTACTGGAGCACCTGCCCGACCCGACGGCCGGGCTGGCGGCGCTGCGCCGGGTGCTGCGGCCGGGCGGGACGATCACGGTGATCGAGGGGGACCACGGCTCGGCCTTCTTCCACCCGGAGAGCCCGGCGGCCCGGCGCACCGTCGACCACCTGGTCCGGCTGCAGGCCCGGGCGGGCGGCGACGGCCTGCTCGGCCGCCGCCTCCACCCGCTGCTGACCGCGGCCGGCTTCGCCCGGGTGTCGGTCCGCCCGCGCACGGTCTACGCCGACGGGGCCGACCCGGCCCTGGTGGAGGGGTTCACCCGGCGGACCTTCGTCGCGATGGTCGAGTCCGTCCGCGCGGACGCGGTGGCCGCCGGACTGACCACCCCGGAGGACTTCGACCGGGGCATCGCGGAGCTGCGCCGCGCGGCCGGGCCGGGCGGGACGTTCCACTACGCCTTCTTCAAGGCGGTGGCGGTCAACCCGTAGCCGCCACGCGGGACGGGCCGGGACGGGCTCGGGCTCGGGCTCGGGCTCGGGCCGGAGCGGAGCCCGCGGGCGGGGTCGTGGACGGGGGTCTCGACCGCGCCCGCGGGAGCCACCGCCCCGACGACCCGACGACCTGACGACCCGCCGCCCCACCCGGTACGGAGGCGGGCCGGGACGGCACGGGCACGGGCACGGGCACGGGCACCGGCACGGGCACGGGCACCGGCACCGGCACCGGCACCGGCACCGGACGGGGCTACTCCGGGCTGTCCCCGAAGTCCGCCAGCAGGGTGCGCATCACCTCGACGAACGCCGTCCGCTGCGCCTCGTCGAGGCCCGCCAGCATCCGGTGCTCGGTGGCGAGGTGGTCGGGCAGCGCGCGGTCGATCAGGACGTGCCCCTCGGGGGTGAGGGCGACCTCGCGGCTGCGGCCGTCCTGGTCGCTGCGGGTGCGGGTGACCAGGCCGCGGGCCTCCAGCCGGTCGAGCCGCTGGGTGATGGCACCGGAGGTGACCATCGCGGACTGCATCAGTCCGGAGGGGGTGAGGCGGTAGGACGGGCCGCTGCGCTTGAGGGTGGCGAGCACGTCGAAGGAGGCGGCGTCCAGTCCGTGCTCGGCGAAGGTGCGGTTGAGTGCCGCGTCCACCAGCCGGTAGAGGCGTTTGAGCCGGCCGAACACCTCCATCGGGGAGACGTCCAGGTCGGGGCGCTCGGCACCCCATTGCGCGACGACGCGGTCCACATGATCTGCCACGGGTTCAGGGTAGGCGATCCCCACTGGATTCCTTAGCGGTGAGGTAACTGTGAGCCACATCACTCACCCGATGCGGTGAAGAATGCCTTAGCGCTGAGATACATTGCCTTAGTGCTAAGAAATCGCCTCGCCCTCGTCCTGCTGACGGCCCTCGCTCCGGCGGTCTGGGGCACGACCTATCTGGTCACCACCGAACTCCTGCCGCCCGGCCGCCCGCTGCTCGCCGCCGTCATCCGCTGCCTGCCCGCGGGGCTGCTCCTCGTCGCCCTCACCCGCCGTCTGCCGCAGGGCAGTTGGTGGTGGCGTTCGCTGGTCCTCGGCGCCCTCAACATCGGGGTGTTCCAGGCCCTGCTCTTCATCGCCGCCTACCGTCTGCCCGGCGGCATCGCGGCCACCGTCGGCGCCGTCCAGCCGCTGGTCACCGCCGGACTCTCGGCCCTGGTCCTCGGCGACCGGCTCACCCTGCGCACCGTGCTGTCCGGCATCGCGGGCGTCGCGGGCGTCAGCCTGCTGGTGCTGCGGGCCAACGCCCGGCTGGACGCGATCGGGGTGCTCGCCGCGCTCGGCGGCGCCGTGGTGATGGCCGCCGGCATCGTCCTCTCCAAGCGCTGGGTCTCCCCCGCGCCGATGCTCGCCACCACCGGCTGGCAGCTCACGGCCGGCGGACTGCTGCTGGTACCGGTCACGCTGCTCTCCGAGGGCGCGCCGCCGTCCCACTACACCCTCGCCAACGTGCTCGGCTACACCTACCTGTGCCTGATCGGCGCGGCCGTCACCTACGCGCTCTGGTTCCGCGGGCTGCGCGCGCTGCCGCCGACCTCGGTCTCCTTCCTCTCGCTGCTCAGCCCGGTGGTCGCCACCCTGCTCGGCTGGCTGGCGCTCGGCCAGGACCTCAGCCCGCTCCAGGCGTTCGGCGCGCTGGTCGTGCTCGGCTCACTGATCGCCGCCCAGACCCGACGGACCCGCACCGCGCCCGAGCCGGCACCCGGAACCGGGCCGGCGGACACCCCGCGGCCCGTCCGCGAGAACGCCTGACCCCGTCCCACCGACACCGTTCCCGCACCCACCGATCCCACCGATCCCACCGATCCCACCGTTCCCCAGCACCACCGATCCCCACCACCTACAGGGAGTACCCCATGCGCATCACCGTGTTCGGCGCCACCGGCAACGTCGGCAGCCGGGTCGTGGCCGAGGCCCTGGCCCGCGGCCACCAGGTCACCGCCGTCGTACGGGACCCGGCGAAGCCGCACGGCCTGCCGTCCGCCGCCGCCCTGGCCGTCGGCGACGCCCGCGACCCCGAGGACGTCGCCCGGATCGCGGCCGGACAGGACGTGGTGATCACCGCCACCCGTCCGCTGCCCGGCAGCGAGCACGAACTGGCCGTCGCCACCAAGGGCCTGCTGGCCGGGATCGCCGGCACCGGCGTACGGCTGCTGGCCGTCGGCGGCGCCGGCAGCCTGCTCGTCCCGGGCGGCGGCGGGACCACCCTGGTCGACAGCCCCGGTTTCCCCGACGAGATCCGGCCGATCGCCCTGGCCTGCGACGAGCAGCTCGGCCTCTACCGTGCCGCCGGCCCGGACGTCGACTGGACCTACCTGAGCCCGGCCGCGCTCCTGGAACCCGGCGTGCGCACCGGCCGGTTCCGGACCGGCCACGACGACCTGCTGGTCGACGCCGAGGGCAACTCGGCGATCTCCATGGAGGACCTCGCCGTCGCACTCCTCGACGAGGCCGAACAGCCCGTCCACCGCCGGGCCCGGTTCACCGCCGCCTACTGAGCCCTCGACCGCCTGGAGCCCCCGCCCCGGCGGGGGTGCACCCAGCACCACCCCGAAGACGGTAGTGGGGATGATCGATCATCAGGCCGGGGCCGGACAGGATCGTTCCCGTGACCGAGCCTGAGACCAAGAGCAAGACCAAGAGCAAGACCGCAGCCCAGCGCACCGACGCCGCCCCGACCCGCGTCCGGCACGCCCGTCGCGCCGCCCTGGCCGTGGCGGCCGCCGTCCTGGCCGGCCTGGCCGTGCCCACCACCGCGGGCGCCGCCACCGGCCGGGACCCGGGCGACGCCGCTCCGGTGCCCGCCCGCTACACCCACCAGACGCTGAACTGGCAGCCCTGCGCCCGGCAGCCCGCCCTGGACTGCGCCACCATGGCCGCCCCGCTCGACTGGCACCACCCCGGTGTCGGCGCCGATCTGACCATCGCCGTCTCCCGGCACCGCGCGACCGGCCCGGCCGAGCGCAAGGGCACCCTGCTGATGGCGGCCGGCGGCCCCGGCGGCACCGGCCTGCTGCGCCCGACCAATCTGGCCGCCGGCGCCCCGGCGGTCGCCGCCGCGTACGACATCGTCGGCTTCGACCAGCGCGGGGTCGGCGAGAGCACCAAGGCGGTCTGCCAGACCAAGGCGGAGATGCAGGAGTTCCTGGCCGGCGACTACCGCGACCAGTCCCCCGCCGCGATCGACCGCGTCATCGCCAACTCCAGGAAACTGGCCGCCAGTTGCCAGGAGCGCAGCGGCGACCTGATCCCCTACCTGACCACCGAGCAGACCGCCCGCGACATCGACCTCTTCCGCGGCCTGCTCGGCGAGCGCAAGATCGGCTACTACGGTCCTTCCTACGCCTCGATGATCGGCGCCTACTACGCGACGCTCTTCCCGCACCGGGTCGAACGGATGGTGCTGGACAGCAACATCGGCTTCGACGGCACCTGGGAGAAGTACGAGCTGGGCCAGCCGATGAGCTTCCAGCGCCGCTTCGACGAGGACTTCGTGCCCTGGCTCGCGGCGCGGGACACCACCTACCACTGGGGCTCGACGCCGGAGCAGGTGCGGGCGCACTGGGAGCAGCGGCGCGCCGCGCTGCACGATTCCCCCATCGTCGAGGGCTCGGTGACGATCGGCCCGAACCAGCTGGACAGCCTCGCCATGTCGGCGATCTACCGGGCGTCCGACTTCCCGGAGCTGGCCCGGATGCTGGCCGCCGTCGACAACTGGCAGGGCCTCGACCCGGCGACCAGGACGGCGGCCGCGAAGATCTTCGGCAGCTACCTCTCCCCGGAGTTCCTCGCCGAGTACTTCGCCGTGACCTGCAACGACACCCCATGGACCAGGGATCTGGACACCTGGATCGAGCGCGGCGCCGAGAACACCGCCCGCTGGCCGCTGGCCGGCGCCCGGACGCTCGCCTTCAGCGCGGTCTGCGCCGCGTGGCCGGTCGCCCCGGCGCCGGAGGTCAAGGTGACGGGCGCCCGTCTGCCGACCACGCTGATGCTCAACTCGGTGCACGATCCGGCGACGTACTACGAGGCGGCGCTCGGCGCCCATCGCGCGCTGCGCGGCTCCAGGCTGGTCACCGTCACCGGGAGCGGCGACCACGGCCAGTACCCCACGTCCAACACCTGCGTCAGCGGGGTGGTCGAGCGGTACCTGCTGGACGGCGAGGCGCCCGCTCGCGACCTCACCTGCCCCTCGCCGCAGGCCGGTTGACCAACCGGGTGCTCAACTCCCGGGCCGGGAGCGCAGCCTGGCCCGGAGCCAGGAGAGCCCGACCGCCAGCCCGGCGAAGCCCCCGACGGCGAGCTTGATCCCGGCCTTGGCGACGATCCAGCCGATCCACGGCACGGACCAGCCCAGCCAGTGGAACACCGCCAGCAGCACCGCCGCACCGCACACCGCCGCGAGCACGGTGACCGCGACGGCCGCCGACCGGGAGAGCTCCCGCGGGCCGTCGGCGCGTTCCCCCGCGGCCGTGTCGTCCGCCTCGCCGGCCGGGCTGTCCACCATCTCGTTCGTGTCCCCCACAGTCATGCGGCGATGATACGCGTCAGCGGCAGGCGTGGTGGGTGTCGCCGAGGTGCTCGCCGGTCTCGCCGTCGGGGAAGCTGACGGCGAGGGTGACGCGGTACTCGTGGACGTCCTCCCGGTGGCCCGGCACCCGCGCCCAGGCCAGCGAGTGCACCTCGGCCTCGGGGGCCTGCCGGCACCAGGCGGCGGCCTCCTCCAGGACGGTGGCGGCCGACCGCCCGGTGCACACCACGGCGGTGTACGCGGCGACCGCGACGTCCCCACCGGTGCGACGGGCGCGCGACACCGCCCGGACGGCCGCGGCGGCCTGGGTCAGGTCACGGGCCAGGTCGTCCACCACCCGAGGGGGCGCCGGCAGGACGACCGCTCCCTCGGCGAGGGTCTCCGGCAGGTTCGCGCTCACGGTCTGGACCTCCATCCGCATCATCACGCGGCACAGCATGCCGGGCGGTGATTCCTGGCATGCCCACTTTCACCAGAACGTCACCCGTCCAGGGCCGAGTCGGGGCGGCGCCCTGGCGCCCCGGCGCCCGCCCTGGTAGGGGGCGCCGGGCCGGGCGCCCGACGTTCCGGCAGGTCAGGAGGGCGGGCGGTGGGCGCCGCCGGGGAGCCCGAAACGCCGCGCACGCACCACCCCTGTGCTCCGAACCGCCGTTCCGGCGCCCGGGAGCGCCCGTCCCGCCGCGGTGGCCCTTCGGTCAACTTTCCGCAGCGAAAGGTGAGTTGGCACTGGATAATGGAAGGGGGCGGCCGGCGGCGGGGCCCCGGAACGGCGCGGCACCCGTCGGCACCCCCGCTGAAGTGCCGAGTTAACCCCTCGGAGGGCCCCGGTCCGCCTCCCGGTCACCCTGTCCCTGTCAGATCGTCGTGATACTAATCGTCCCGGCGGCGGGCCCGGCCCTCGGCCGGACGGGCACGATGACGACAGCTCAACCGTTCCGGGATGGTCCGGGCGGCGACGGGGAGGGGTAGCGGATGACGGTGCGGATCGGCAAGGCCGAGGGCGGACGGAAGCTCCGGATCGGCAAGCGGCTCACGGGCACGGCGGCGGCCTTCGTCGCGCTGGCCGCGCTGACCGGTTCTCAGGTGACGGGCATCGGGCTCGCCCCGGTCGCGGTCGCCGACGCCGGTCCGGCCAACGGCGCCGACGGCCAGGGCGTCGGCCGTTCCCTGCCCGACGGCAGCCCCTCGACGGACGTCCCCGGCACCTTCGGCACCGGCGTCCCGGCCGACGGCGGCGGCACCGTCCAGCTCCCGCAGCCGCCCGGCACGCTGCCCGGCACGACCTCGGCCGGCCCGTTCGCGGCCACCGGCCCCGCACTGCCCGCCACCGTCCTCGCCGCCTACCGCCAGGCCGAGGCCTCGCTGGCGCAGCGTTCGCCGGGCTGCCACCTGCCCTGGCAACTGCTCGCCGCGATCGGCCAGGTCGAGTCCGGCCAGGCCAACGGCGGCCGGGTGGACGCCGCCGGCACGACCCTGACGCCGATCCTCGGCCCGGCGCTGGACGGCAACGGCTTCGCCGCGATATCCGACACCGACGGCGGCCGCTACGACGGCGACTCCCGCTGGGACCGCGCCGTCGGGCCGATGCAGTTCATCCCGTCCACCTGGGCCTCCTGGGGCGTGGACGCCAACGGCGACGGCAAGGCCGACCCGAACAACGTCTTCGACGCCGCCGAGGCGGCCGGCCGCTACCTGTGCGCGGGCGGCCGCGACCTCGCCGACCCGGCGCAGCTCGACCGGGCGGTGCTCAGCTACAACAACTCGGGCGAGTACCTGCGGACGGTGCGCAACTGGATGGCGCACTACGGCAGCGGCACGGTGACAACCGTCCCGAACCGCCCCGGGTCCCCGGTCCCGCCCACCTCGCTGCCCACGCCGAACCCGCCGGGGCTCCCGAGCCTCCCCGGGGGCGGTGGCCCGAGCACGACCGCGCCCAGTACGGACCCGCAGCCGACCGTACCGGTCACGCCCGCCCCGGAGCAGTCGCCGAGCGCCCGGCCGACGACGACCCCGAGCGCCACCGCCACGCCCACGCCCGGCGGTTCGGCCTCGCCCTCCGCGACGCCGACGACCACCCCGAGCGGCGGCACCTCCCCCACGGCGACCCCGACCGGCACGCCCACGGGCACCCCGACCGGTACGCCGACCACCTGCCCGGACCCGTCGGCCACGCCGACCGGCACGCCCACCCCGACGGGCTCCCCGTCGCCGACCGCCACGCCCACCGGCACCCCGACGGCAACGCCCCTCCCGGGCTGCCCCACCCCCGGCCCGACCGCGACCCAGACCCCGGGGGCGGCCGCCGGCACCACCCCCGGCTCCGCGTTCTCGCCGTCGGCGGCCCCGACGAAGTGACCCGAGGGGCGCGGTTCCTTCCCGGGAACCGCGCCCCACGGCTCGTCACGGGCGCCCCACGGCTCGTCACGGGCGGCCCCGCCCGGGCTTGTCACGACCTCCCTGCCTCGTCCCGGCCCACGGAGTCGAACACCGAGCAGCGCCGACCGACCGTCGGCAGCGGCTCCCCGGCGCGGGGGTGGATCTCCACCGGGCCGGTGAGCGCGCTCTTCCCGCCGCCGAACGCCCCCCGTGCCGACGCTCCGCGTCCGGGCCGACCCGCTACCGCGTCCCGGCCGCGCGGTGCTCGCGCCAGCGGCCGAGCATCCCGTGCAGCTCGTCGATCATGAACTCGAAGAAGGCGGCGCTCTCCGCCAGCCGCTCCCCCGCCACGGTGCCGGCGCCGACGGTGGCCTCGCCGTCGCGCAGCACCCGGATCCAGCGCAGCATGATCTCGTCGCGCCGGGTCAGCGACTCGAACCAGACGTCGTTGAGCACCCGGTAGCGGTCCCGCCGGGAGCCGGGCTCGCGCTCCTTGGCGACCAGGCCGACCTGGATCAGGTAGCGCATCGCGCCGGACACGGCCGCCGGGCTGATCCGCAGCCGTTCGGAGAGTTCGGCGGAGGTGAGCACTCCGCTCTCCTCCGCCATCAGGCAGGAGAAGATCCGGGACGGCATCCGGCCCATGCCCGCGACCACCAGCTCCGCGGCGAAGCGCTCGACGAAGTCCGACAGCGCCTTGTCCTCGCGCTCCTCCTCGGGCTCCCCCGGCCCCTTCGTTCCCTGCACCACCTGAGCCCCTTTCCGGTGATCACTCGTCCCTGTCGAACTTTAACGCTTCTCAATATTCACGTTTTTCTGAAACTACGATAGCTTCACAACCATGACCAAGGCCATCACCCTGTCCGGCCTCCGCAAGACCTTCGGCCGGACCACCGCGCTGGACGGCCTCGACCTCACCGTCGAGACCGGCGAGGTACACGGCTTCCTCGGGCCCAACGGATCCGGGAAGTCCACGACCATCCGCGTCCTGCTCGGCCTGCTGCGCGCCGACGGCGGCAGCGCCCGCATGCTCGGCAAGGACCCGTGGCACGACGCCGTCGAGCTGCACCGCCGCCTCGCCTACGTGCCCGGCGACGTCGAGCTCTGGCCCAACCTCACCGGCGGCGAGGCCATCGACCTGCTCTCCCGGCTGCGCGGCCGGCTCGACCGCCGCCGCCGCGACGAGCTGATCGAGCGCTTCGCCCTCGACCCGACCAAGAAGGGCCGCAGCTACTCCAAGGGCAACCGGCAGAAGGTCGCCATCGTCGCCGCGCTCGCCTCCGACGCCGAGCTGCTGCTGCTCGACGAGCCGACCTCCGGCCTCGACCCGCTGATGGAGGTGGTCTTCCAGGACGTCGTGCGCCGGGCCAAGGAGGACGGCCGCACCGTCCTGCTCTCCAGCCACATCCTGGACGAGGTGGAGAAACTGGGCGACCGGGTGAGCATCGTCCGGCACGGCCGGGTCGTGCAGAGCGGCTCCCTCCACGAGCTGCGCCACCTCACCCGCACCACCGTCGAGGCCCGGACCCTGCGCCCGGTCCCCGGACTGGAGGCGCTGACCGGCGTGCACGGCCTGCACACCGAGGGCGACCGGGTCCGGTTCGCCGTGGACGGCGCCCAACTCGACGCCGCCGTACGGCTCCTGAGCGCGGCCGGACTGCGCGGCCTGCTCAGCCACCCGCCCACGCTGGAGGAGCTCATGCTGCGCCACTACGGCGACGAGCCGGCCGCCGACGGGCACCGCGCCGATGGCGAGGCCCTGCGATGACCGCCACCGCCGCCGAACCGGCCACCGGCCGCGCCGCCGCTCCTCGCCGCACGGCGACCCGCACCACCCTGGCCGGCACCACCGCGCTGCTCCGCTTCGCCCTGCGCCGCGACCGGCTGCGGCTGTCCGCCTGGGTTCTCGGCCTCTGGCTGGTCACCCTGTCCACCGCCAACAGCGTCCACACCCTCTACCCGACCGCCGCCGAGCGCGCCTCCATCGCCCACGGCTCGGACAACCCGGCGATGCTCGCGATGAGCGGACCGGCCCACTACCTGGCCGACTACACCTGGGGCGCCATGCTCGGCCACCGGATGCTCGGTCTGCTGGCCGTCCTGGCCGGGCTGCTGAGCGTCCTCACCGTCACCCGGCACACCCGGGCCGAGGAGGAGAGCGGCCGCGCCGAACTGCTCCGCTCGGCCGCCGTCGGCCGGCACGCCCCGCTCGCCGCCGCCCTGGCCACCGCCGCCGTCGCCGACCTCGCGCTCGGCCTGCTGCTCGCGGCCGGCCTGCCCGCGCTGGGCGTCCCCGGCCTCACCGCCGGCGGATCGGCGCTGTACGGCGCCGCGACCGCCCTCGCCGGGCTGCTGTTCGCCGCGGTGGCCGCCGTCACCGTCCAGCTCGGTGCGCACGCCCGGACCGCCTCCGGGCTCGCCCTCGCCGTGCTCGGCGGCGCGTACGCGCTGCGCGCGGCCGGGGACGCCGGCTCGGGCGCGCTCTCCTGGGCCTCCCCGATCGGCTGGCTGCAGCGCAGCTACCCCTTCGTGGACGACCGCTGGTGGCCGCTGCTGCCCGCGCTCGCCCTGGCCGCCGCGACCGCCGCCGCCGGGTTCGCGCTCAGCAGCCGCCGCGACCACGGCGCCGGCCTGCGCGCCGCCCGTCCCGGCCCGGCCACCGGCGGCCCGGCCCTGGGCACCCCGTTCGGCCTGGCGCTGCGCCTGCACCGCGGTCTGTTCGGCGGCTTCGCGGCCGCCCTGCTGCTGGTCGGCGCGATGTACGGCTCGCTGCTCGGCGACGCCGACTCGATGCTGGGGGACGTCGACCGGATCCGGGAGGCGCTGGAGCGGCTCGGCGGACACACCCTCGCCGACTCCTACGCCGCGCTGACCATGCTGGTGGTCGCCGTGCTCGGCGGCGTCCACGCGGTGCTGGCCACGCTGCGCCCGCGTGCCGAGGAGAGCGCCGGACGGGCGGTGCCGGTGCTGGCCACCGGCGTGTCACGGTCGGCCTGGCTGGGCGGGCACCTGGCGGCGGCCCTGCTGGGCTCCACCGCCGTCCTGCTGGCGGCGGGCGTGGGCTTCGGCCTGGCCGGGGCGCTGTCCAGCGGCGACGGGGGCGCGTTCCTGCGGCTGACCGGCGCAGCACTGGCCTTCGCGCCCGCCCAGTGGGTGACGGTGGGTTTCGCCGCCGCGGTGTACGGCTGGCTGCCCCGGGCCGCGCCGCTGGCCTGGCTGGTGCCCGGGTACGCCTTCGTGATCGGCTACCTGGGCCCGCTGCTCGACCTCCCCGCGGGCCTGGAGCGGCTCTCCCCGTACGGCCGGGTGCCCCGGCTCCCGGCGGCCGCGATGGACTGGGCGCCGCTCGCCGTGCTCACCCTGGTCGCGGCCGCCCTGATCGCCCTGGCCCTGGCCGGGTTCCGGCGCCGCGACATCGACTGACGCCGGGGCTCCGGGGCTCGGGGGCTCGCGGCTCCGGCCCGACAGGGCGTCAGGACGTCGGAAGGCCGGAACGCCGGGGAGCCGGGGAGCCGGAACCCGCCACGGGCGATCAGAGGTGCTTGACCAGCTCCGGCATCAGGTCCTGGAAGGTCCGCCCACTGGCCGGCTGGCCGATCGCGGCCATCTGCCAGCCGGTCTCCGTGCGCTGCACCTTGGCCATGATCTGCGCGGTGTACGGGCCGCCGCCGGTGAGCGTGTAGCGCGCCAGCTCGACGCCGGTGGTCTCGTCCACGAGTCGGCAGAACGCCGCCTCGACCTCCTGGAAGGTCTGCCCGGTGAAGGAGTTGACGGTGAAGACGATCTGGTCGACCTCGGCGGAGACGGTGGTCAGGTTGACCGTGATCGACTCGTCGTCGGTCGCGTCGCCCGCGCCGCCGACCAGGTTGTCCCCGCTGTGCCGGACCGAACCGTCGTTGCTGTTGAGGTGTTGGAAGAACACCACGTCCACCGGTCGCCCCTGGGCGAACAGCACCGCCGAGGCGTCCAGGTCGATCTCCCGGCCGGCGGCGAGCAGCTTGGCGAGGAAGCCCTTGCGCTCCGCCGCCTTCCAGCCGAGGCCCATCCGGACCAGGCTCAGCTGCCCACCCCCCGGCTTCTCCAGGCTGATCTTCTGCCCCTTGGCCAGCGAAACGCTCATCGCGTCCTCCTCCGTTCTGCCACCGTCCGTGCCGCGAATCTACAGCACTGTAGAGAATTTATGATCATCGACGGTGCCCTGCGAGCACCTGTACCCCGTACTCCCCCGGACCTCACCCCGACAACGGTCCGCACACTGAGGGAACCGGCGGTCCGACGTCTGGCGTAGCCGTGGACCGTGACCGGACGGCCGGGGCGGCACACGGTCTAGGGTCGGCCCCGGGACGGCGCCCGGCAGCACCGACGCGCCGTCCACGCGCCGATCGCGGTGCCCACGCCTCACCGTGCCCACGACGGAGAAGTACCCACGACTCGCAGTGCTCACGACCGTTCCCGGGCCGTGCCGACGCGCGCCGCCCGCTCTCGCTGGGGGGACCACCATGCCCGAGCAGCACGAAGGAACCGAACGGCACGACGGAACCGAACAGCACGCAGCACCGCAGCGACCGGAGGGATCCCGCCTCGGCCGGCGCCGGCTGCTCCGGGCCGGCCTCGGCGCCGGCGGCGCGCTGGCCACCGTCCGGCTGCTGCCCGGCGGCACGGCCTGGGCCGCCGCGGCACGGGACCACGAATTCGGCACGGCGCAGTACGACGGCCTCTGGCCGTCCTCCCACGCCGGGCTGCGCGCCGGAGCCGCCGCACAGACCTGGCCGGACTGGGCCCGCTACGCCCGCATCGCCGACGGCACCTTCAACGAGCCCGCAGACATGCAGAGCGCCGTGGACGCCCTCAAGGCGCAGGAGGTCAGCGTCATCGAGCTGGACACCCTGCTCTCCGACTGGCTCACCGACGCCCAGTTCGCCGCCCACATGGCCGAGGTGAAGCAGTTCACCGGCCTGGCCCACGCGGCCGGCCTCAAGGTCGTCATGTACTACCCGTCGCTGGAGCTGATCTCCCCCGGCGGGGAGAAGGGCCGCTCCTTCTACAAGAACGACCAGGGCAAGAACTGGGTCCAGCGCGACCTCGCCGGCAAGCCCAACGTGTTCTACGGCAGCGTGGTGGTCTGGGTCGACCCGGGCGACGAGAGCGTCTGGCTCAGCCCCAACTCGCCCTGGCGGGACTACTACCTCAACCGGATCAAGGGCGTGGCCGCGACCGGCGTGGACGGCATCTGGCCGGACGTCCCGATCTACTTCGACGGCGTGCTCTCCTGGTGCGACGCCTCCACCTGGGGCGCGGCCGCGTTCAAGGCCGACACCGGCCTCGCCCTGCCCAAGGCCGCGAACTTCGCCGACCCGGTCTTCCGCCGCTACGTCGAGTGGCGCCACCGCAACCTGCTCCGGTTCCAGCTGGACATCGCCGACGCCGGCCGCTCGGTCAACCCCGACCTGGTCACCTTCGTCGAGACCGTGTCGATGGACTACCGCTACGCCACCTCGATCGGCCTGGACGGCGGCTACCTGCGCCAGGCCCCCGGCGCCGTCGGCCAGGTCTGGGAGGTGGACATCCTCGGCAACTACGACGGCATGCGGCACGCCACCGCCGCCGACTGGGTCTGCCTGATCTCCATGTACAAGTACGCCCGCGCCGCCAGCGGCACCAAGCCGGCCTGGGCGTTCTCCTACGGCTGGCAGGCCGACGACGCCTCGCTGGTGATGTCCCAGCTGATCGCGGCCGGCTGCAACCCGTACGAGGTGAAGACCCCGTTCAAGAACGACACCGTGGACGCCGCGATGCGCACCCGGATGTACCGCTTCGTGCGCACCAACCAGACCAGGCTCTACGACCCGGTGTCGATCGCGCGGGTCGGCGTCTACCACTCCGCGCCGTCCCGGGACTACGTGTCCCCCGGCGAGGGCAACGGGATGTACGTCAACGCCACGGCCCCGGCCGGGATCACCGACTGGTGGGGCGGCGACGACCCGGAGATGAGCTGCGCCTCGCTGCCCTGGCTCGGCGAGTTCCGGGGCACCGTCAAGGCGCTGGTCTACGCCCACGTCCCGTTCGACACGGTGCCCAGCCCCGGCCTGACCGCCGACGACCTGGCCCGGTTCAAGGTCCTGCTGCTGCCCAACCTCCAGGCGGTGTCGGACGCCGAGGCGGCGCTGCTGCGCGGGTTCGTCGCGGCCGGCGGGACGATCGTGATCACCGGCCCGGCACCCACCGCGCTCGACGAACTGGGCGGCCAGCGCACCGAGTTCGCGCTCTCCGACGTGCTCGGCCTGCGCAGGGCCGACCCGTTGCCCGCCACCAGGCAGAACTCCTACGGCAGCGGCAGCTGCTGGTACGTCAAGGCGCTGCCCGGGCTGAGCTACCTCACCAGGACCGACCAGGCCTCGGCCGACCAACTGCTCACCGCCGTCCGCCAGTCCGCCCCGCCGGAGGTCACCCTCGCCGGGGACCGCCGGATCTTCCTGGACGCCCGGCGGCTCGGCGCCGACACCGTCGTCCACCTGGTGAACTTCACCAACTTCGGCGACACCCCGGCGGCGTTCCGCAGCGCGCCCGCCAACTGCACGCTCTCCTGGGCCCTCCCCGCCGGGGCGAGCGTCTCCGCCGTCACCGTCGCGAGCCCGGACGGCACCGACCCGGCGCCCAAGGCCGTCCCGTACACCGTCACCGGCGGGACGGTCAGCGTGCCGCTGACCGTCGCGCAGTACTCGGTGGTGACGATCACCGTCGGCCAGGCCGTCTAGCGAACCGGCGCCGGGATGCGCCAGAGGGCGGCGGGGCCGGCCTCGCCGCCCGGGGCGGACTCGAAGGCGATCCACCGCCCGTCCGGGGACCAGCTCGGCGCGCCGTCGTAGGCGCCGTCGTCGAGGGTCACCCGGACGGGAGTGCCGCCGGCCGCCTCCAGCACGAAGACCTGGGCGTTCGGCAGGTCGCCCAGGGTGGAGGAGAAGACCAGGAAGCGGCCGTCCGGGGACCAGCTCGGGTCGGTGTGCTCGCCCGGCGACCCGGTGACCTGCCGCAGTCCGCCGCCGTCCGGGTCCACCGTCCACAGCGACCAGTCCTCGCGGCCCGCGCTCCGCCGCTGGAAGACGATCCGGTCGCCCGTCGGGGACCAGTTCGGCTGCCGGTTGTCGGTGCCGGTGCCCCGGCCGTCCACCAGCAGGACGGGAGCGCCGCCGCCGCGGCGGACCTTCCAGAGCGAGTCCTGTTGTTCGGCCGCGTCGCCCGGCACGGCGGCGTGCTCCGGCTCCCGGCTCTGCTGGAAGACGATCCACTCGCCGTCCGGGGAGAAACTCGGCTCGCTGTAGCCGCTGGCGTCGGCGTGCCCGGTCACCCGCTCGGGGGCGCCGCCCGGCCGCATCAGCCAGATCTCGTCGTGCCCGGACTCCCGGTCGGTGGCGAAGGCGAAGGCGTCGGCGGCCGCGTTCCAGCTGGCGCCCGGGAGGTTGACGGCCGCCCGGTCGGGGTCCGCCAGCACCGTGCGCGGGGCGCCGCCGTCCAGCGGCAGGACGCCGAGGGCGGCGGCACCCTTGTTGTAGCCCCCGCTGAACTCGGTCAGCAGCACGGAGCGGCCGTCCGGGGAGAAGGCCGGGTTCTGCGCGCTGCGGCCGCCCCCGGCGCGGTAGAGCAGCTGGGCGCCGTCGGCGCGACGCTCGGCACCGGCCGGGGGCGCGGCGGCCGAGGGCGCACTGTCCGGGGGCGCGGCGGCCGAGGGCGCGGCGGCCGAGGGCACGGCGGCCGGGGGCGCGGCGGCCGAGGGCGGGCCGGTCGGCGACGCGCCGACCGGCCCGGGCCCCGGCCGCTCCTCGTCGGCGGAGCCGGAGCCCGGACCCGCACCACCGCAACCGGCCAGCAGCAGCGCGGCGGCGACGGCCAAGGCCGCCGGAAGCACGCGAATCCTCATGGCTCACACGCTAGTTGACGCTTCGTCAACCGTCGTACGCCGCCGGGCGGACCGGGCTCCGCCGGACGGCAGGTACCGCCGGCCTCCCCGAGGGCCGGCGGCCGGGAGTCACCCGGCGCCGCGCTCCAGCCGCACCAGCGCGTCCACCGCGACCCGTCCGCCCGCGCCGGCCCCACCGCCCTTGTGCCCGGGCTCGCCGCCGACCGTACGGTGCACCCGCTCGGCCCGGACGGGGCGCAGCCCGCGGTCGGCGAGGTCGGCCAGGACGTCCTCGGGGGTGAAGAGCACGGCCGGGTCCTGCGGGCCGCCGACGCCCTCGGTGAGGTTGCTCAGGTCGTGCCCGATGACGAGCAGGGTGCCGCCGGGGGCGAGCGCGTCGGCGGCGCGGCGCAGCGCCGCCCGGCGGCCCGAGGCCGGGATCTGGAGGTAGGCGACCAGGACGAGGTCGTAGCCGGCGGCGGGGGCCTCGAAGGCACGGGCGTCGCCGTGGCGCCAGGTGAGCCGGTCGGCGACCTCGTCGGGCAGGTCGGCGGTGAGCCGTTCGGCGCGCTCCAGGGCGACGGCGGAGAAGTCCAGTCCGGTGACCTCCCAGCCCTGGGCGGCCAGCCAGATGGCGTTGCGGCCCTCTCCGGCGGCGAGGTCGAGGGCGTGGCCGGGGGTGCGGCCGGTCAGTTCACGGACCACCCACTGGTTGGGCGCCGCGCCCCACACCAGCTCGCTCGCGGCGTAGCGGTCGTCCCAGTCCTGGCTGTCCATCGCGCCTCCTGCGTTCGACGGGCCTGCTCGTACCGGCCAACCTACCGGGCCCGCGCCACCCCGGCCGCCGCTGTCCGGGGCCGCCGCTGCCGGGGCCGGAGGCGGTCCAGCGGGCGGACACCCTTGACGGCGAATATTGGTCCAGTCCAATCTGTTCAGTCGTGACGTGCACGGGCCGGCAGCCCGTCGTGTCCGCGCACCGCTCGTCAGCACGTGTCACCAGCCCGCGCGCCCCCACCGCGCCCGGGCCGGCTCCCCTCGGCCCGTCCGGGCCACCGCACCGCCGGAACCCCCACACATCCGGAGGACCCACCGCATGCACGATCGCGTCATGCCCGCACGGCCCGCCAACCCCGCCGGGGAGCGTGCCGGCCGCCGGGCCGCCCAGCGCAGACGGGCCACCGCACTGGCCCTGGCCGCCACCCTGACCACCAGCGGCGCCGCCATCGCCCTGACCTTCGGCTCCGCCTCGGCCGCCCCGGTCAACCTGCTGGCCAACGGCGACTTCGAGACCGGCACCCTGGCCGGCTGGACCTGCTCCAACGGGTCCGTCGTCACCACCCCGGTGCACGGCGGGATCCGCGCGCTCGGCGGCGCCGCCTCGGCCGCCGACACCGCGCAGTGCCAGCAGACCGTCGCCGTCCAGCCGAACACCGCGTACACCCTGGCCGGCTGGGTCCAGGGCAGCTACGTCTACCTGGGCGCCACCGGCACCGGCGTCAACTCCTCGGCCTGGACGCCGGGCGGGACCGGCTGGAACCAGCTGAGCACCACCTTCACCACCGGTGCCACCACGACCTCCGTCACGGTCTTCACCCACGGCTGGTACGGCACCGGCACGTACTACGCGGACGACCTCACCCTGACCGGCCCGGCCGGGCCCACCGCGACCGCCAGCCCCACGGCCACCGCCAGTCCGACCGCCACGGCCAGCCCGACCGCGAGCCCCACGGCGACCGGCAGCCCGACCGCCACCGGCAGCCCGACGGCGACCAACAGCCCGACCGGCACCCCCACGACCACCACCCCGACCCCGACGGCCACCGCGAGCGGCCCGGCCGGGGACGGCAAGGTCACCACCCCGACCGGCTTCGCGGTCACCAGGACGACGTCCAACGCGGTGGTGCTCACCTGGCAGCCCTCCACCCTCACCAGCGGTGACGGCGCCGTCGCCTACAAGGTGTGGTCCAACGGCCAGCTCGTCGCCACCTCGATGGGCACCTCCGTCGCGGTCAGCTCGCTGCTGCCGGGCAAGAGCTACACCTTCAGCGTCCAGGGCTACTCCGGCGGCCACGCCTCCGCCCAGTCCGCCCCGGTGAGCACCACGACCGCGGCCGCCCCGGCCCAGCAGCCGGTCCGCTCGGCCTACTTCGACCAGTGGGGCGTCTACGAGAACGCGTACAACGCGAAGAACGTCGACACCAGCGGCGCGGCGGCCAAGCTGGACGTCGTCCACTACGCGTTCGCCAACATCGACCCGACGAAGTTCACCTGCTTCCAGGCGGTGAAGGCCTCCGACTCGGCCAACGAGTCCAACCCGAACGCCGGTGACGGCGCGGGCGACGCCTACGCCGACTACCAGGCCGACTACGGCGCCGGCACCAGCGTGGACGGCAGCAGCGACACCTGGGAGCAGCCGCTCAAGGGCAACTTCAACCAGCTCCGGCAGCTGAAGGCCAAGTACCCGAACCTGCGCTTCACCATCTCGATCGGCGGCTGGACGTACTCCAAGTACTTCTCCGACGCGGCGGCCACCGACTCCTCCCGCAAGGCCTTCGTCTCCTCCTGCGTCGACATGTTCCTCAAGGGGAACCTGCCGACCGGCGTGGCCGGTGACGCCTCCGGCGGCCCGGCCTCGGCGGCGGGCCTCTTCGACGGCGTCGACCTCGACTGGGAGTACCCGGGCTCGGCCGGCGGCCACACCGGCAACCACTACTCCGCGGCCGACAAGCAGAACTACACCCTGCTGCTCAAGGAGTTCCGCACCCAGCTGGACGCCCTCGGCGCCGCCCAGGGCAAGCGGTACCTGCTGACCGCCGCGCTGCCCAGCGGCCAGGACAAGGTCGCCCAGCTGGAGACCGACAAGATCGGCGCCTACCTGGACTACGCCGACGTGATGTCCTACGACATGCACGGCGCGTGGGACGCCACGGGCCCGACCAACCACCAGGACCCGCTGCACGACAGCCCGGCCGACCCGACCACGCCGATCACCCCGGGCACCCGCAAGTACAACGTGGACACCACGATCGCCGCGTACACCACCGGCCTGCCCGAGTACGGCATCCCCGGCGGCTTCCCGGCGAACAAGATCGTGCTGGGCATCCCGTTCTACTGGCGCGGCTGGACCGGTGTCCCGGCCGGCTCCAACTACGGCCTGTACCAGAGTGCGACCGGCCCGACGGCGAAGAAGCCGCTGAGCCAGGAGGCCGGCCTGGCCGCCTGGAAGGAGCTCAACCCGACGGCGGCGCAGACCCACTGGGACCCGGTCACCGAGAGCAGCTGGGTCTACGACGGCACCAACTTCTGGACCGGCGACACTCCGCAGGCCGTCCAGGCGCGCGGGGCCTACGCCAAGAGCAAGGGCCTGGGCGGGCTGTTCGCCTTCTCCCTGGAGAACGACGACGCCTCCGGCACGATGCTCAACTCGATGGACAGCAGCCTGCGCTGACGGCCCGTCGGCCATGAGCGCATGAGCGGCGGCCCGCGCGGAAACTCCGCGCGGGCCGTCCGCGCCTCGGTGCCTCGACCGCCCGAGAGCCGGGGCGGCTCAGCGCGGCGGAACCGGGTCCGTCCCGCCCGCGCCCGGGCGGCAGCGCAGCAGCCGTCCGGCCGTCAGCCGGGCCCCGCGCAGCGCGCCGTGCCGGTGCAGTGCCTGCACCGCGTAGGTCGAGCAGGACGGCGTGTACGGGCAGCAGGCCGGACGCCGGGGGCTGACCTCGGTGCGGTAGTGGCGCACCGCGCCGTACAGCACTCCGGCCGCGAACCCGCGCGGGGCGGGGGCCGACGGGTCGGCCGTCCGGCGTCCGCGCGCGCCGGTGAGGGCGAACCGGACGCCGGAGACCATCATCACCGGGATCAGGGCGATCAGGCAGGGGTCGGCGATCTCGCAGCAGCCGTCGAGGCAGCAGTCGGTACCCTCGTCCCGGAGGTGCTTGCGCCGCCGGGCCTTGGCCTCGTCCTCCGGGCGGTAGCGCTTCCGGTACTCCTCCCACATCCGGCGCTGCTTCTTCCGCCGGAGCCGTTCCGAGGCGGGCAGCCACAACCAGGCGCGCTCCGGGCGGGCCGGCGGGTAGTGGGCGCCGAGATCCGGCGTCGGGTCGGACACTGCTGAGAATCCCCTTGTTCCTTCCGCCGGGGCCGACCCCCGACGATCCGGGCCAGATTATCCGAAGATCACCTGGCCGGATCCCGGGCGGGGGCCGGGCCGATGCCGAGCCGACACCGAGCGGATTTCGCCCGCTCAGCCGCCGAGGTTGAGCGAGGGGAAGAGGTCCTCGAACGGCTGGGTGGTCACCGACACGCTCCGGGAGAACGGATTGTCGAAGTCCCAGATCATGAACAGCAGGAAGGCGATCAGCACGCTGAAGCAGAGCGCCAGGGTCAACTCCCGCGGCGTGCGCCGGATCTGCAGCGCGAACAGCATGCCGACGGTCACCACCGCACCGCCGATCAGACCGAGCCAGACCACCCCGGGCATCGTCGGCCCGGCGTTCTGCCCGCGCGAATTGCGGGCCTCCGATGCCTCGCTGACCCGGTCCATGATCGGCTGGTAGGACTGCGACTCCAGGTCGGAGGCGGGCGCCCGGGTGGCGACGTCGTTCTGGAGCTTCTGGAGCAGCTGGTCGCCCTTCTCGGTGATCGCCCCGTTCTCCTTCATGTAGTCCCACTCGGTGTTCACGACGTACGAGACGTAGGCGTCCACGTCGGCCCGGACCTGGTCCCGGAACTCCACCGGGTAGATCACCGCGCGGTCGCTCACCTCGCGCAGCGACTGCGCCTCGCGGAACAGGTCGTCCTGTGCGGCGCCGCGCGCCTCCCAGACACCCGCGATGGCGAGACCGAGGACGATCGCGTAGACCACCCCGATCATCATCGTGATGTACTCGATGACGTCCGGGGTCTCGTCGGTGCTCTCCTCGATCGGTCGGCGCTGCCTGAGCACCACCACCGCCACGACGACGGCACAGGCCGACGCCATGGCGATGATCAACGCCACCCACTCGGACATGGGAACTCCCTTCTCTGGCTTGGCTTGTGACGGAAAGGAAAAGGTTCAGGGGGCGGCCCCGGGCCGACCGGGCCCGGGGCGGGGCCGCCGCCGACCGGAAACCGGTCGGCGGACCACCGGGAGACGGTCAGGACGGACCCGAGCGGCCACCGCGTCCTCGGCCACCGTGACCCGGCCGCAGGGCAGCCGCCGCGATCACGGCGGGAACCATGATCATCAGCATCGTGGTGGTCATCGAGATGCCCTGGTGGTGCCGGGCCATGGGCGCGGGCTTCGTCGCCGGGGCGTGGAACACCGGTCGCGCCGACGGGGTCGGCCACAGCGGGCTCGGACGCACCGCGCTCGGCGAGGCCGCGGGGCTGGGCGCGGCCGGGCTCGGGGCCGCCGGCACGGAGGCCGCGGGCGCCACGGGGGCCGGAACGGGCACAGCGGGCACAGCGGGCGCGGGGGCAGGCGCCGGGGCGGGCGGCGGCGCGGGGACCGACGGCGGTGCGGGGGCCGGCGACGCCGGGGGCGCGGGTGACGCGGGCGCCGGGGTGGGGGCCGGAGTCGGACCGGGCGACGACGGGGTCGGCGTGGGCACGGTCGGTGACGGCGTGGGGGCCGGACTCGGGCTGGGCGTCGAACTCGGGCTCGGAGTCGCGCTCGGGCTCGGGCTCGGGCTCGGCGATGGACTCGGGCTCGGAGTCGCACTCGGGCTGGGAGTCGGGCTGGGGCTCGGCGACGGCGTCGGGGTGGGTGTCGGCGTCGGCGTGGGTGTCGGCGTCGGCGTCGGCGTCGGCGTCGGCGTCGGCGTCGGCGTCGGAGTCGGGGTCGGCGTACCAGTCGGCGTGGGGGTTGGGGTGGGCGTGACGGTGGGAGTCGGCGTCGGCGTACGCGTCGGCGTGGCTGTCGGGGTTGGCGTACGCGTCGGCGTGGGGGTGGGCGTCGGGCTGGGGCAGGGATGCGGGTGGTGATGGTGGTGGTGCCAGCCGTGGTCCCCCCACCAGTCGTCGTCGGACCAGTCGTCCCCCCACCAGTCGTCGTCGTGGTCGTCACCGCCGTGCCCCGGCCCTGCCTGCCCGGGCCCGGCCTGCCCCTCGACCGGCCGCCCGGGCTCGCCGCGCAACCCCGTCGGGCGCGGGGGCGAGGAGAAGGGCGTCGACGGGAAGGGCATCGAGGGGGTGGGAAGCACGGTCGTGGGCGGCAGGGAGAAGGGCGGCGCGGTGGGCTTCGAAGTCGGCTTCGGGCCGGGTTTGGGCGGGTGGCAGGGGTGGTGCCAGTGCGGCGGCTTGGGCCCGTGGTGCCCCGGACCGCCGGCGCCCGGCGTGACGCCGACTCCGACCTGGACGTCCACGTCCACGCCGACGGTCACCTGCCCGCCCGGCCGTACCGACAGCGACACGTCGGTCTCGTCGCACACGCAGACGTCCACCGCCGGACCGCGCGGGGGCCGGCCGGACTGCCCCGCGCCGGAGGCGGTCGCTCCGCCGACCAGTGCGCAGACCGCGACCACGCAGGCCGCCGCGCCGATCAGCCGCACCCGTCGCCCGGGCGCCGCGCCCCCACCGCCGCCGGGCGGTATCCGGCGGATCTGCCGACGCTGGGGCATGGGCTCCACACACCTCTCGGGTCGTCCGGGGAGGACGGAACGGCTCGGGCCGACCGGCCTCAGGGGAATGGGCGGAACGGTCAGGACGGGCAGAAAGATCAGATACGGTCGCATTCCTGACGGACATTCCATCGGGTACGACCAGAAGTGATCAGACATGGTCAGGCGGACGGCCCGCCTTCGGGGGGCGGGCCGTCCGTCATCAGGTCAAACGATCTTCGAGCCGGCCGGTTACGGCCCGCGCCCGCTGTTCCGTGCGCTCAGCTGCGGCGGTGCGCGATCTCCACGTTCTCCAGCACGCCGACCGCGTCCGGCACCAGGATGGCGGTCGAGTAGTAGGCGCTGACCAGGTACGAGATGATCGCCTTCTCGTCGATGCCCATGAAGCGGACCGACAGCGACGGCTGGTACTCGTCCGGGATGCCGGTCTGGTGCAGGCCGATGACGCCCTGGTTGTCCTCACCGGTACGGATCACCAGGATCGAGCTGGTGTTCTCCTTGGTGACCGGGATCTTGTTGCACGGCAGGATCGGCACCCCGCGCCAGGCCGGCACCTGCTGCCCGCCGAGGTCGACGTGGGTGGGGTACAGCCCGCGGGCGTTGAACTCCCGGCCGATCGCGGCGATGGTCCGCGGGTGGGCGAGCAGGTAGTCGGGGTCACGGCGACGGTTGAGCAGCTCGTCCAGGTCGTCCGGGGTGGGCGGGCCGGAGTGGGTCTGGATGCGCTGGTCGAAGTCGGCGTTGTTGAGCAGGCCGAACTCCGGGTTGTTGACGATCTCGTGCTCCTGGCGCTCGCGCAGGGCCTCGATCGTCAGCCGCAGCTGGTGCTCGGTCTGGTTCATCGGCTGGTTGTACAGGTCCGCGACGCGGGTGTGGACCTTCAGGACGGTCTGCGCGACGCTCAGCTCGTACTCGCGGGGCTTGAGCTCGTAGTCCACGAAGGCGCCGGGCAGCTCGAACTCGCCGCGGTGGCCGGCCGACATGGCGATCTCGGCCTCGCCGCGCTCGTTCTGCGCCTGGAGCGGCAGGGCCAGGAAGGACTGGAGGTGCTCCTGGAGGCTGGGCGCGTTGTCCCGGATGGCGGCGAAGTCCGCCCGGGTCAGCGTCAGGGCGACACCGGCGGTGGCGGTCTTGGCGGTGAACTCCCAGGTGGCGTCCGGGTTCAGCAGCGCGTCCTCGCCGAAGCGGTCGCCGTCGCCGGCCACGCCGACCACGGTGTCGTCGCCGTACTTGCCGGTGCCGATCTTGTTGACCTTGCCGTGCGCGATCAGGAAGATCTTGTCGGCGGCGTCCCCCTGGGTGGCGAGCACCTCGCCGGGGCCGAAGTCCCGCTGCTGGCAGCGGTCGGCCAGGGCGGTGAGGACGTCCTCCTCCTCGTAGCCGCGCAGCAGCGCCAGCTCGCCCAGCTCCGCCGGGATCACCCGGACCTGGGAGCCGGTCTTGATGAACTCCACCACCCCGTTGCCGACGGCGTAGGTGAGCCGGCGGTTGACGCGGTAGGCGCCACCGGCCGCCTGGACCCAGGGAAGCACCTTGAGCAGCCAGCGGGAGGTGATCTCCTGCATCTGCGGTGCGGACTTGGTCGTGGTGGCAAGGTTCCGGGCAGCGGCTGTCGCCAGGCTCTGCTGCTTGGCCTGCACTGCCTCCGGGCTCGTGTCCACGGTCATCGGCAGGGATCTCCATTCCTGTGATCGGGTCACGCGTCCAGGGGCATACCGGCCCGTCCTGGCGCATGCCATGACGGATCATCAGATCCGCTTACTGGTGGGGGCGTTGGTGTTTCACGCGAAAGGCGGCCGCCGTCTCCGGGCGGCCCATCCGGAACCCTAGATCACCAGGACCCGACCGGGCCCGCACGGAGGCCCACTACCCCCCGATAGGGTGAATCTCGCCCGGTCCGCCCCCACAGTCACATAAACTCCGGGAACATCCGTTCGCCCCTGCGATCCCCGTGCTGCCAAAGGCTTTCCAGTCCCGGCCCGGGCCCTGCCGAACGGCCCGGAGGCCATCGCCGGACGTCAACCCGGCGCACCGTCCCGGCGTCGGCGAGGAGTGCGCGAACCACCCCGGCGACGCGACGGTCCCGGGGGGCGCGGAGGTCTCCGGGAACGCGAAGGGCCCGTCAGGTGCCGGCACGGGGGAAGCCGGCACCTGACGGGTGAACGGGGGGCGCGCAGGTCGGGGTCCGCACCGGGGAGGCCCGGCGCCCGCGAGGGGCTGCCGATGACGCCGACGGCGCCGACGGTCCCGTCGGGTCAGGCGCAGGCGACCTGGGTACCCGGGATGCCGATGATCCCCGAGTTGTTGGTCTCACCGCCGTTGTACTCGTAGTACAGGTAGGAGTAGAAGTCGATCCGGGTGTCCGGACCGCAGGCCGAATCCGGGGCGACGGCGTACGTCACCGTGAAGGCGCTGCTGGCGCCCGGGGCGAGTGGAACGCTGTAGCGGGCGATGCCGCCGTGGACGTTGTCACTGCACCCGTTGGTCTGGGTGCCGCAGGCGGTCGCGGTGAACTTGAGCCCGTTCTCCAGACTGGTGGCGTAGGTCTCCTGGACACTCTGGTAGACGAACTGGATCGGGGTGTCGTACGGGTTGGTGAGCGTCAGGGAGAGCGTGAACTCGCCGCCCCGGACGGTCGTCTGCTTGTCGGAGACGGCCGTGAGGGGCAGCTGGGTGTCGGCCCGGGCGGCGGGGGCGGCGGCGAGGAGCAGACCGACGACGAGGGCCGGACACGCGGCGAGCGCGGCGCGACTCGGATGTGTTCTGCGCATGACCAAGGAGCGTAGGCCTCGCCTCCGCCCGGGTTGCGTTCCTCGGCCCCGGTCCGTACCGACGCAGGAGCGGCGAACGGACACCGCGCACCCGCCGCCCGCGTTCCGCCCCCACGGGCGTGCCCGGGGCCCTATGCTTCGCCGCTCCTCCCCCGCCCCGTCACCCGCAGGGCGGCAGGATGTCGCAGAGCGCGCCGAGCGCCGCCGGGTAGGCGTGGTCCGGCGGCGTGGCGTAGCCGACCACCAGTCCGTCGACGGCGGGCATCGCCTCCTCGCCGATCGCCGGGTGGCGGTAGTCGGCGAGCCCCTCGACGGCCAGGCCCCGGTAGGCGGCGGCCTTGAGCACCGAGCGCTCGGTGCCCGGCTCCAGCCGGAGCACCGCGTGCAGGCCGGCCGCGATGCCGGAGACCTCGATGTGCGGAGCGCGGGCGGCCAGTGCGGCCACCAGCTGGTCGCGGCGGTCCCGGTAGCGGCGGCGCATCCGGCGCACGTGCCGGTCGTAGCCGCCGGAGTCGATGAAATCGGCGAGGGTGAGCTGGTCCAGGGCGCTGGCCCAGCCCTCGCGTTCGCCCTTGGCGGCGAGCACCCGGTCCACCAGGTGGTCGGGCAGCACCATCCAGCCGAGCCGCAGCGCGGGGGTCAGGCTCTTGCTGGCGCTGCCGAGGTAGACCACCCGCTCGGGGTCGAGCCCCTGGAGGGCGCCGACCGGCTGGCGGTCGTACCGGAACTCCCCGTCGTAGTCGTCCTCCAGGAGCAGCCCGCCGCGCCCGCGCGCCCAGTCGACCACGGCCGCGCGGCGGCCCGGGTGCAGCGGGCCGCCGGTCGGGAACTGGTGGGCGGGGGTGAGCAGGGCCGTCCGGACCTCCGGATACCGGGCCAACTCACCGGTCCGGGCGCCCAGTTCGTCGATCGACAGCGGAACGGTGGCAACGCCCGCGGCGGCCAGCAGCCCGCGGTGGAAGCCCAGCCCGTACGCCTCGACGGCCAGCGGGCCGTGCTCGGCGGGCGGCAGGACGGGTGCGGCGCCGTCGAAGAGCAGCCGCAGCGCGTGGGCGAAGCCGGAGCAGACCACGATCCGGTCGGGGTCGGTGCGCACCCCCCGCGCGCGGGCGAGGTAGTCGGCGAGGACGGTGCGCAGCTCGCGCCGGCCCTGGGGATCGCCGGGCCCGAAGGCCTCGTTGGGGGCGCCGGTGAGGGCCCGGCGGGCGGCGGCGAGCCAGGCGGTGCGCGGAAAGGAGGCGGCGTCGGGCTGCCCCTGCCGCAGGTCGTGGGTGGGGCCGGGGCGGCGGACGGGCCGGCGGGCCCGGGTGCGCGGGACGGGTTCGGCGCGTTCGGCCACGGTGGTCCCGGAGCCCTGGCGGGCGGTCAGCCAGCCCTCGGCCACGAGTTCGGCGTAGGCCTCGGCGGCGGTGTTGCGGGCCAGGCCGAGGTCGGTGGCGAGGGCGCGGTAGGGCGGCAGCCGGGTGCCGGGGGCCAGTCTGCCGCTGCGGATCGCCTCACGCAGCGCCGCCATCAGCGCGGCGCGCCGACCCCCGGTGGCGGGGAGGTCGAGGTGCAGGTCGTTGCCGGTCGAGTGGGCGGGCTCGGAGGGGTGCGTGCCCCGCGTGTCCGTCATGGTCACGCACCCTACCGGCCGCCGCCCCGGCCCTCCTCGGGCGGTTGCCCGGCCGCGGGCCGGGACTGTCCCTCCTACGGCACGACGGTGACCGGCCAGCGGCCGGCCTTGACCAGCCGGACGGCCACCGAGCCGATCACCTTGTGCCCCGCCTGCTCGGAGACGCCGACCACCACGGCGTCGGCGCGCAGTTCGTCCGCGAGCTTGGCGAGGCCGCCGTACGGGTCGCCGCGCATGGTCAGGAAGCGCCACTCCACCTTCCACACCTCGCGCACCCGGTGCTCGGCCTCGCGCAGCGCGGCCAGCAGTTCCTCGGCGATCTCCTGGGTGGTCTCCTCCACCGCGGCCCCGGCCAGGGCGGTCGCGGCGCCGAGGATCGGCTGGATGTACGCCACCGCGAGGACGGCGCCCTGCCGGCGGGCCAGTCCGGCGGCGTAGGCGGTGGCGCGCCAGGAGGAGTCGGAGCCGTCCAGGCCGGCCAGGATCACGCCGGGGCCGTCGGTGCCCAGCTCGAAGCCGGCGGGTGCGGCCGCGGCCTCGTGCTCCGGGGGGCCGGTCGGCGCCCCGGCCGCGGCGGCCCCTCGCGCGCCGGCGTCCGCCGCCCCACCCGTACCGGCGGCCGCCTCTCCCGCGTCCGCCGTGTCCGCTGCATCGCTCTCGTTGCTCATGGAAATGAGGCTATGCCCGCCACCGGGAGTGACGGCGGCGGGCTCTCCGGGTGAGGGCTGTGGCCCGGGCCACCCGGGGCGGTGGCCCGGACGCCGAATCCGGCACCGGCGGCTGGCCGACCGTCACACGCTGTCGACCGTGTGGGCGGCCTCACAGCGGTTCTGCGGGGGGTCCGGAGTGGCGCGGGCCACTTCCCGGGGCTATTTGATCTTGGAAATAGTGGTAAATCGGGCGAAATCGCCACAATTCCTTGATCCTTACGCCCGGTAACAGCCCTCTGACATGGCTAAACCTTCGAATCCTTGAAACCGCCACGACCACCCCCGTAACTTCGAACCCGTTGCACCGAGCGATCCGCTCCGGCCGGGCCAACCGCCCCCGGGCAGGACGGTGCAGAACCACGCGAGTGACGTGTCCCCGAAACCGACGGCCTTCCGAGGGTCTGGTTCCGCGCGCTCGCGAACCCTCCGAAAGGAACTCCATGACCTTCCGCAACGAGACCGCCGCTGCCGCCACCACCGCCACCCCGAAGCGCCGCAACCGCATCCGGATGGCTCTGATGGCCGGGGCGCTCACCGCCCTGCCCGCGGCCGGCCTCGTCGCGGCCACCAGCGCCTCCGCCGCGCCGGCCACGGTCTGGGACAAGGTCGCCGCCTGTGAGGCGACCGGCAACTGGGCCGTCAACTCCGGCAACGGCTTCTACGGCGGCCTGCAGTTCACCTCCAGCACCTGGGCCGCCTTCGGTGGCACCGCCTACGCCCCGCAGGCCCACCAGGCCACCAAGGCGCAGCAGATCTCCGTCGGCGAGAAGGTGCTCGCCGCCCAGGGTCCGGGCGCCTGGCCGGTCTGCTCCGCCAAGGCCGGTCTGACCAAGTAGGACCGCACGCCACGAGGCCGCCGCACCCCACCCGGGGTGCGGCGGCCTCGTCGTGCCCGGGGCCCGCGGGATCGGGGCGGCCGGGACGAACGCGCCGGTCAGGACGACCGGGACGGTCAGGACGGCCGGGGCGGGAGCGGCAGCGGGACGGCCGGCAGGCCGTCGATGCTGGTGCCGACCAGCGGCTTGCGCTCGCAGTAGGCGCCGAACTCCTCCTCCTCCTTGCGGTCGAAGTACTGGGCGTGCAGGTCGCGGTCGGCGCGGTAGTCCATGAACGGCACCGCGTAACCGCAGGAGTCGCTGACCCGCTCGGCCTCGACCAGCACGATCGCCCGCAGACCGGAGCCGTCCGCGGCCGGGTCGAAGTGGCGCAGCAGTCCGGCGAACCGCGGGTCGTCCCGGAACACCGGCTCGCCGCGCCCGTGCACCCGCACCACGGTCGGCGGGCCCTCGAAGGCGCACCACATCAGGGTGATCCGGCCGTTCTCCCGCAGGTGGGCGACGGTCTCGGCCTGTGAGCCGCCGAAGTCCAGATAGGCGAGGGTGAGTTCGTCGATCACCACGAGCGTCCCGGCGCGGCCCTTGGGCGAGAGGTTGACGTGCCCGTCGGCGGCCAGCGGGGCGGTGGCGACGAAGTAGACCGGCTGGCGCTCGATGAAACCGCGCAGCCGGCCGTCGATGCGTTCGTACTGCTTTCCCATGGGCGCAAGTGTGCCCGCATCCCGACTGGTGGGAAAGGAGGTTCCGGCCCCTGAGACGGCCTCTCGGGCGGCCCGGGCCGCCCGAAGCCGACCGACCGCCGTCCGCGCCCTCCAAAGGCCGCCCGGCGGCGCCTACGATGGTTCGGGTACCTGCCACCCGCCAGGCCGAGCACGGGAGTTGCGATGACCCGGAGCACCCTCCCCACCACCGCGCCCGGGACGGTCCTCGGCACCCCCGCCGCGCCGCTGCGCCCGTACGTCCTCGGCTACCGCGGCTACCGGCTGGCCCTGCGCCGGCCGCTCCGACGGCTGGAGGTGCCGACGGACGTGGTCACCGTGGCCCTCGCCTTCGAAGGCACGATGAGCCTCACCGACGCCGTCTCCCCCGCGCCCGCCACCGCCTTCGGCTCGGTCGCGGCCGGGCTGCGCCGCACCGCGACGATCGCCGAACACGCGGGCGTGCTGCACGGTTTGGCCGTCTCGCTCACTCCGCAGGGCGCCTTCCGGGCATTCGGTCCGCTGGCCGGCGAGCTCGGCGGGCACTGGGCCGAGGCCGGGGACGTGCTGGGCCCGCGGCTGCGGGCGCTGACCGACCGGCTCGCCCACGCCCCGAGCTGGCCGGCCCGGTTCGCCATGCTGGACGGCTACTTCGGTGCGCTGTTCGCGTACGGGCCGGACTGGGACCCGTCCGTGCACTGGGTCTGGCGGCAACTGCGGCACACCCACGGGCTGGTGCCGATCGGCGCCCTGGTCGAGGGCACCGGCTGGAGCCGCCGCAGGCTGGAGCTGCGCTTCCGCGAGCACCTCGGGCTGGCCCCCAAGCAGGCGGCCGGCATCCTCCGGCTCCAGCGCACCCTCCACGTCCTGACCGCCCACGAGGAGCGGACCGCCGGGGACCACCCCTTCGGGCGCCGCCCCGCCGGGGCGCGAACCACCGGCGCCGACCTGGCCACGCGCTGCGGCTACTACGACCAGTCGCACCTCGACCGGACCTTCCGCGCCATGGTCGGCCGCTCGCCGAGCGCGTTCCTGGCGTCCCGGCGCACCGCCGCCGCCCTGCCCGAGCCCGCCGGCCGGGTCACCGACCGGGTCACCGGGCGGGTGACCAGCACCCTCCTGGACGCCGGAGGCTGAGGCGCACGCCCGCGCACGACATGCGGCCCCCGAAAGTGCGCGGCCGCCGGCGGTGCGCATTTGTACAAGACGAACCGGTGCCCCGCCCGGCACGCTCGAAGGGCCCGGCCGGTACGGGGGACCGGCCGGTCACGGGGGCGGGCAGGCACGGGGCACGCGGGGCGTCAGCCGGTCAATGCTTCATGTAGACGCTGTCCATGAACTCGATGATCTGCTGATCGGTCAGCCGCTGGCCGTCGCGGTGCCCCATCGCCAGGTCGGCCTCGCTGATCATGCCGACCAGCCGGTCCCCGTCGATCACCGGGATGCGCCGGATCTGGTGCTGCTCCATCTTGCGCAGCACCGCCTCCATGCTGTCCTCGGCGCGCACGCAGTGCAGGTGGCCGGAGAGCTCCATGGCCGTCATGGTGGCCGGGTCCTTGCCCTCCGCGATACATCGCAGCACGATGTCGCGGTCGGTGATGATGCCCTTCAGCTTCTGGTCGTCGCCGCAGATCGGCAGCGCGCCCACGTTCTTGTCGCGCATCATCCGCGCGGCCTCGGCCAGCGTCTGGTGGGCGCCGACGCACTGGGCGCCGGTGTGCATGATGTCTCGGGCAGTGGTGGTCACGGGGACTCCTTCGTCGGTGGTTCCCCCCGCTGGTCCCCCCGCATCCCCCCGGCGGCGCTCCCGGGCTCCCGCCGTCGGGGCGGAAGGGGTGTGACCGCGCCCTCACCATAAGCAACCCCGCCCCCGCCCGCGACCCCGGCCCGGCGCCCGGCGGCCCCGACCGCCGATACTGGGAGCATGACCACGGACGCCGAGCGGACGGTCGACGAGGCCGTCCGGGCCCGGCCCACCACGGCACTGCGCCGCTACCTGGCCCGGTACTCCGGCTACCGGCAGCGCGGCCTCGCCCCCTCCGCGCACCGCGGCCTGCCGTCCCCGTACCTGACCTTCATCCTCACCCTCGACGAGCCGCTGGTGATCGCCGGGCACCCCGATCCCGCACAGCCGCCCGGCAGCTACCCGACCTTGCTCGGCGGACTGCACACCACCCCCGCGCTGATCACCCACGAGGGCGCGCAGTCCGGCGTGCAGATCGCCGTGCACCCGCTCGCCGCCCGGGCGCTGTTCGGGCTGCCCGCCGGGGAGTTGGCCGGGATCGACGTACCCGCCGAGGAGGTGCTCGGCCGGTTCGCCCCGCGGCTCCGGGAGCAGCTGCTGGTCGCCCCCGACTGGACGGAACGGTTCGCCGTGCTGGACGGGGCGCTGCTGCGGGCCGCCCGTCCCTCCGGCCGGGTGCCGCCCGAGGTCGGCCGGGCCTGGCAGGCACTGCGGCGCAGCCACGGCGCGCTGCCGGTGGCGGAGCTGGCCCGGGAGACCGGCTGGAGCGCCCGGCACCTCCAGGAGCGGTTCCGCCGGGAGACCGGGCTGACCCCGAAAGCGGCCGCCCGGGTGATGCGCTTCGACCGCGCCCGGCGCCTGCTCGCCGCCACCGAGCCGCCTCCCCGGCTCGCGGAACTGGCCGTGCGCTGCGGGTACTTCGACCAGGCGCACCTGGCCCGCGAGTTCCGGGCGCTGGCCGGGGCCGCGCCGAGCGCCTGGCTGGCGGCGGAGGGGCCGGAGCAGGCGAAGTTCCGAAACGTCCAAGGCGGGGCGCCGGGTGCGGCCGCAGAGTGGGAGGCGGAACGACCCGCACGACGACCCACGCTTCCCGAGGAGTGAGTGAGCCATGGACGCCACCGAGACCCCCGCCCCGCAGGTCTGGCCCAGCCTGCGCGCCACCGACGCCCGGGCCCTGATCCGCTTCCTGGTCGAGGCCTTCGGCTTCCAGGAGGTCGTCACCTACGGCGAGGGCGACGTCGTCGCGCACGCCGAACTCGCCTGGCCCGAGGGCGGCGGCGTGATGCTCGGCTCCGAGCGCGGGACGCCCGAGGGCGCCGAGCCCTGGCCGGGCCGGCCGGGCGGCTTCACCGCGTACGTGGTCACCGCCGACCCGGACGCCGTGCACGCCCGCGCGGTGGCCGCCGGGGCCCGGATCACCACCGGGCTGTACGAAACCGACTACGGCTCGCGGGACTTCGCCGCCGCCGACCCGGAGGGCAACCGCTGGTACTTCGGCACGTACCCGGGCGCGCCCCGGCCGCCCGCCGGGCGGACGACGGGCATCTGAGGACGGCCCCCGGGAGCCCTCGGGGCGGCCGCCGCCGAACCGGGGCAGACTGGCTGCGGGGGCACCCCACCGGAGGCGCCGGAGACAGCGGAGGCACCTGAGGCATCGGAGACAGCGGCGACAGCGGAGGCATCGGAGGCATCGGAGGCGGAGCGTGCCGCAGATGACGGTGGACGGGCGCACCCTCGCCCTCTCCCACCTCGACAAGGTGTACTACCCCCGCACCGGCACGCCCAAGGGCGAGGTGCTGCGCTACTACGCCGCCGTGCACACCGCCCTGCTCCCGCACCTGCGCGACCGCCCGGTCTCCTTCCTGCGCTGCCCGGACGGCGTCGAGGCGGAGGTGTTCGTCGCCAAGAACCCGCCGCCCGGCACCCCGGCCTGGGTGCGCACGGTCGACGTGCCGAGCAACACCGGCGAGCTGCGGCAGGTGGTGCTGGAGGACGGCGCGGCGCTGCTGGCGGTCGCCAACCTGGGCTGCCTGGAGCTGCACGTCCCGCAGTGGCACGCGGCCGCGCCCGCCCTCGCCGACCGGCTGGTGCTGGACCTCGACCCCGGCGAGGGCGCCGACGTGCTCACCTGCCGCACGGTCGCCCTGCTGCTGCGGGAGCGGCTCGCGGCGGACGGTCTGGCGGCCTGGGTGAAGACCTCCGGCTCCAAGGGCCTGCACCTGCTGGTCCCGATCGAGCCCACGCCGAGCACCCGGGTCTCCGGTTACGCGAAGGCGCTGGCCGCCGCCCTGGAGGCCGAGCGCCCGGAGCTGGTGGTGCACACCATGGCCAAGGCCCGGCGCCGGGGCCGGGTGCTGGTCGACTGGTCGCAGAACAACGCCAAGAAGACCACCGCCGCGCCGTACACCCTGCGGGCCCGGCCGCTGCCGACCGTCTCCACCCCGCTGGCCTGGGCGGAACTGGAACGGGCCACCGAGGAGCGGGACCTGGTCTTCACGCTCGCCGAGGTGCCCGACCGGCTGGCCGCGCACGGCGACCTGCTCGCCCCGCTGCTGGACCCGGAGCGGGCCCGGCCGCTGCCAGGTGCGCCCTCGGCGTCCGGAGCGCGGCCGCCGGCGCGCCAGGTGCTGCACCCGCCCGTCGAGGTGATGCGCCCGGCCGCCGTGACCGCCGTCCCGCCCGCCGACGGCCTGGGCGGCGGGGGCGTGCAGTACGAGCTGAAGCTGGACGGCTTCCGCTGCGTCGCCTTCGCCCGGGGCGGGCGGCCCGCGTACCTCCAGTCCCGCGGCGGCCGCGACCTCGCCCCCGAGTTCCCGCTGGTCGCCGCCGCCGTGGCCCGGCTGCCGGAGGGGCTGGTGCTGGACGCCGAGCTGGTCGCCTGGCGCGGCGGCCGGTTCGCCTTCGGCGAGCTGCTGCGCACCCGCCGGGCCCGCGCCGCCGCCCCCGAGGTGGCGCTCGGCCTGATCGCCTTCGACCTGCTGGCGCTGCCCGGCCGCGACGTCCGCGGGCTGCCGCTCACCGACCGCCGTCGGCTGCTGCTCGCCGCCCTCGCCGACGTCCCGCCGCCGATCCGGCCGGTCATGGCCACCACGGACCGGGCGGAGGCGCTGGAGTGGATGGAGCGGCTCGCCGACACCGGGGTGGAGGGCCTGGTCTGCAAGGCCGCCGCCGCCGCGTACCGGCCGCGCGGCGCGGGCCGGGTCTGGGTCAAGTTCCGCCGCGGCGACACCCTGGACGCCACCGTCGGCGCCGTCACCGGCCCGGCCGACCACCCGCACGCGCTGGTCCTGCGGCTCGACGACGGCCGGGTGTTCCTGACCTCCCCGCGGCTCACCCCGGTCCAGTCCGGCGAGGTCGCCGAGGTCGTCCGCCCCTTGCTCGGCCCGCCCGGCACCGACCCCGAGCACGGCCCGGTCCACCCGCTGACCTCGCCCCTGCGCGCCGAGTTCACCCTCACCGGCCGCCCGCCCACCGCGACCTTCGTCCGCCTCCGGGGCGACTGACGTCGGACCGCGCTCACTTCCCGCGCTTCGCCGACGCGTGGGCGAACTCCGTGACGAAGGCGTCGTCGAACAGCGGCAGGTCGGCGGGCCTGCGGCTGGTGACGAGCGGGCCGGGGCCGTCGTGGCAGACGTGCACCGGCTCGTCCACCCAGTGCGCACCGGCGTTGACCAGGTCGGTGCGCAGGCTGGGCCAGGAGGTGAGGGTGCGGCCGCGTACGGCGTCGGCCTCGATGAGTGTCCAGGCCGCGTGGCAGATCGCCGCGACCGGCCGGCCGGCGGCGCCGAAGGCGTGCACGAAGCCGACCGCCGACCGGTCCAGGCGCAGCCGGTCCGGGTTGGCGACGCCGCCGGGGAGGACCAGCCCGTCGTAGTCGGCCGGGTCGGCCTCGGCGACCAGCGCGTCGACGGCGAAGGTGTCGCCCTCGGCGTGGTGCCGGACGGTCCGGACCCGCCCCTCGGCGGTGGACAGCAGCCGCGGGGTGCCGCCGGACTCGGCGACCGCCTGCCACGGGTCGGTCAGTTCGACCTGCTCGGCCCCGTACGGCGCGACCAGGAACGCGATCGTCCGGCCGGTGAGCGTGGTGGACGGCCAGCCCATGGCGCGGTCGCTCAGCCCGGGTGCGGGGCGGTCAGGTCGACGGCCACGGGCGGAGCGGTGCTGAGCCGGGCGCGCGGGCAGTCGAGGTGGACGGCGCGGTCGAGGTGGTCGAGCCGGGCGACCAGTCCGGCCGGGACGAGCACCCGGGCGCCCGGCACCCAGGGCTCGGCGTCGACCAGCAGGTGGTCCCCGGCGTCCTGTTCGACCCGGCCGACCGGGCCGTCGGTGGCGTGCACCTCGTACCCGACCAGCGCGAGGTCGGCGGCGGGATGGGAGCCCGGGCGGTACTCCCACAGGTCGGTGGTCATGGCGTCACGCCTCCGGCCGGTCCCAGGGGCGCCGATCGCGGCGCTCCCGGCGTTCCCGGAACTCCGTCGGGTCCGCCGGTGCGACACCGCTGCGGGCCTCGCGCCGGCGGCGCAGCAGTTCGGAGGCGGCGACCGCGGCCCCCACCGTCGCCGCCCAGACCACCCCGAGCGCGACCAGTACGGCGGTGGCCGGTGTCCGGGCGCCCACGCCGAAACAGATCGCCGTCATCACCAGGGCGGTCAGCGTCACCCCCGCCGTGACCCTGCGCCCGACCCCGCGGAGCACGCGCCGGACCCGGCTCGGCGCTTTGGCCCCCATCGTGCTCAGCTTCCGGTCGAGCCGTGTGTCCTGGCGCAGATCGGACTCGATCTCCTCGAGGAGCCGCCGCTCCCATCCGCTCAAAGCGGGACCGTCCATCTCGGTCACCTCCGACACTTCCGGTGACGTGCTCGCACCCGGCGGTTGCCCGGTACGGGCCGGCACTAACCGTTGCGGGCACCGCCTGTTCCGGCGCCGACGGGCCCGAAGGCCCGGGGGCGGGCGAGCAGGCTGTCGTCCAGGACCCCCAACAGGGCGGCGGCGTCGCGGTGGACCTCGGCCGCGCCCGCCGCCCGCAGCTCCGGGCCGGTGTCCCGGCCGGCCGTCAGGGCGACGCACGGCACCCCGGCCCGCCGCACGGCCCGTACCTCGCGCACGCTCCCGGCGACGGCCACGGCGTGCCAGGGCCTGCCGTCCACCAGGTCCAGCGCGGCTCTCACCGGATCGCCCCCGGGATCGGCCACGGTGAGCGCCGGAGCCCCGGCGGGCCCGGGGCCGGTCAGCACCACCGTCCACCCCCGGGCGGCGCACTCGCGCAGCAACTCGGCACCGCCGGGCAGCGCGGGCTGCCACCAGTCGGTACCGAAGAGAGCCGCCGAGACCACCGTCATGACCACCGCTTCCGTTCGCGGGCGACGCACCGAATGCTCCCTTCCAGGTTAGGTCGCTCCTCCGCCGCGCGCGCAGCCTGCGACCGGGCCTCCGGAATCCTCTCGACGGCCCGGAAAAGTGGCTGGTCAGGGGTGATCGTTTGGCCCTAGGGTGTCGCTCCGTCACATTGGTCCAGTCCAGGAGCCCGATCCCCGATGCCTTCGCCCGCCGTGTACCGCTCGCCGAGAGCCAGCGCCACCGCCGCCACCGTTCTGCTCGCCGTGAGCGCCGCCACGACCCTCGCCCCGCTCGGCGTGGGCCTGCGCCTGTACGGGGAGGCCGGCGATCTCGCCACCGGCGCCGAGTCCGACGGCTCCGCGCTGATGGACACGGCGCAGCTCTACGACAACGTCGGCTACCTCCAGGTGGTGGCCCTGGCCGCGTCCGCGGTCGCGTTCGTCACCTGGTTCCACCGGGTCCGGGTGAACGCCGAGGTCTTCGACCCGCGCGGGCACCGGTTCAAGCGCGGCTGGGCGATCGGCGCCTGGTTCACCCCCGTGGTCGCGCTCTGGTTCCCCCGCCAGATCGCGGGCGACATCTGGCAGGCCGGCGCCCGGCCGGACGCCTCGGGCGTGCGCCCGCAGCTCCCGCAGACGCTGCTCAACCTCTGGTGGGCCACCTTCTGGATCTCCAACGCGACCGGCCGGGTCGGCTCCCAGTACCTCGACTCGGCCTCGGCGCAGTACGCGGACGGCTACCAGCAGGCCGTCGGCTGGCTGATCGCCTCCGACCTGCTGCTGGTGGTGGCCGCCGTGCTCGCCGTCCTGGTGGTCCGCGGGCTGACCGCCATGCAGGAGGAGCGCTTCACCGAGTCCGCCGCCCCCGCGTTCGGGCTCCACGGCGGCACCGTCCGGGGCTGAGCCCGGTCGGTCGGCCGGGGCCCGCGGGCGGGGCGCTCAGTCCGTGAACGGGTCGGAGGCCAGCCGGGCGTGCAGGTGCTCGTCCGTGTAGACGCCCCCGCCGTAGGTGTAGGAGGCGCGCAGGGTGCCCTCGTACGGGAAGCCGGCCCGCGCCGCGACCCGGCAGGAGTCCTCGTTGCCGACGGCGTGGTAGAGCTCGATCCGGCGGGCCTCTGCCTGCTCCACCGCCCAGCGGGTGGCGGCGGTGGCGGCCCGGGTGGCCAGGCCCCGGCCGCGGGCGGCGGCGAGCAGCCAGTAGCCGACCATGACGACGCCGTCGTCCCGGTTGGTCCACACCAGGTAGGCGTTGCCGCACAGGCGGCCGTCGGCGGCGTCGACGACGGCGAAGGGGGCCGCGGTGCCGTCGGCCCAGCGGGCCTCGCAGCGGTCGAGGTAGGCCTCGACGTCGACCGGGCCGGAGCCGCCGAGCGGGGTCCAGCGGGCGACGGCCGGGTCGGCCGCGGCGGCGGCCAGGGCGGGCACGATGCCGCCGGGCACGTCGAGGCCGTGCCCGAACGGGCGCAGCAGGGCGTCGCCGAGGTCGAGGACGGTGGGGCGGAAGACCCGCCGGTCGGTGGCGGGATCGCTGATGGTCATCCCGTCTTCCTATCCCCGGCGCCCCCGGGCCCGCCAGCGAATTTCCCGGGGCCCGGGCCCGCGGCCGCTCCGTCCGGGTCGGAGCGGCCGCGGGCCCGGAGCGGGTCAGATCCGGGCCAGGTAGCCGTTCTCGACCAGCCAGAGCACGTTCGGCCTGGCCGGGCCGCCGGGCAGCAGGGCGCCGTCGAGCTGGTACTGGAGGCCCCAGCCGGGCTGGTTGAACCACGGCGCGATCGGGCCGGCGTGCACCGTGAAGGCCTTGACCACCTTGTAGTCGTGGTAGTTGCAGGCGGCCGGCGGGTTGCTGTCCAGGCTCTGCGGCGGGAGCGCGCGGTTGGCGTAGGGCAGGCCCTCGGGGGCGAGGTAGGCGCCGTACTCGCTGCCGTAGCGGTCGATGTTCTGGTTCGGGTACAGCGTGAGGTCGAACTCGATCGGGCTGCCGTCGGGCAGGGTGACGTAGCCGTCGGCCGGCGGGTAGATCCAGCCGCCCTTGCCGCCGTTGCCGGCCGGGTCGTAGTACTGGGCCAGGAAGGTCTGGTCGCTCGCGCCGCCGGTGCGCTGGTAGCCGGCGAGCTGGCGGCCGACCGGACCGGTGGTCGGGAGGTCGGCGGGGCCGAGGCGGGCGTCGTCGTGGTGGAAGGCGGCGGAGCACTGGTCGGAGGGGGTGGCCGCCGGGGCCGCGAGGGCGGCGGGGGTGCTCACGGCGGTGAGGGCGGCGGCCGCGGCGAGCGGCGCGACGAGCAGGCGAAGGCGAAGGCGCACGGTGTCTCCGTCGAACGGGTCAGCGGTCGAAAAGGGAGCCACGGAGGGGCGTTGTGCTCACCCTCCGTGGCTGGTTCGACACCAGGCAATCGGATCTTCTGATCATTCGTCAATATAATCCGTACGACTGCTCGTTCGACTGCGCGGATTCCACCGAACCCGGGACAGCGGGGCCGCCCGTCCAGGAGGATGGGCGGTCCGGCGCCACCGGGTCACCTGCCCGGGGCGACCCGACCGAGCAGGTGGAGCAGCCGGTCGAGAGCGTCCTTGGAGTTCGGCTCGGTCAGGTTGACCATCAGCCGGAACGCCACCTTCAGCAGCGCCGGGTGGCCCAGCCCGGCGGCCCCGGCCGCGCCGAGCAGCTTCGGGCGGCCCAGCAGGTCCGCGGCCAGGCGACCGAGCGCGAAGTAGCCGGCGTACGCGGAGCGCAGCGCCTGCGGGTAGGCGCGCAGGGCGAGTTCGCGGCCGCGGTCGGTGCGGCGGGCGAGCGCCTGGACGATGGTCTCGGCGGCGAACCGGCCGGACTCCATCGCGTAGGCGATGCCCTCGCCGGTCCCCGGGCTGACCGTGCCGCCCGCGTCGCCGACCAGCAGCAGGCCGTCGGCGTAGTGGGGCCGGCGGTTGAGGCCCATCGGCAGGGCGGCGCCGCGGATCGGCTCGGTGACCCCGTCGGGCGTGTAGCCGTACTCCGGGGGCAGGCCGTCGCACCAGCGGCGCAGCAGTTCCCGCCAGTCCACCTCGGTCCCGGTGGTGTCGAGGACCCCGAGGCCGACGTTGGCGGTGCCGTCGCCCATGCCGAACACCCAGGCGTAGCCGGGCAGCAGGCCCCGGGCCGGGTCGTCGGGGTCGCGCAGGTCGAGCCAGGCCTCCAGGTAGCGGTCGTCGTGGCGCGGGGTGGTGAAGTACGTCCGGTACGCGACGCCCATCGCGCGGTCGGTACGGCGGTAGCGCTTCATCGCCACCGACAGCCGGGTGGAGTTGCCGTCGGCGGCGACCACGACCGGGGCCCGGTAGGCGACCGGCCGGCGCTCCTCCCCCGACCTGGCGGTGACGCCGGTGATCCGGCCGGTCCGCTCGTCCAGCAGCGGGCCCGTCACAGTGACGCGTTCGACCAGCCGGGCACCGGCCGATGCGGCCTTGCGGGCGAGCAGTTCGTCGAAGTCGGCACGGCGCCGGACCAGTCCGTACCCGGGGTAGGCGGAGAGCTCGGGCCAGTCGAACTCCAGCGAGCGGCGCCCGGAGATCAGCCGCAGGCCCCGGTTGTGCAGCCAGCCGGCGCCCTCGGAGACGTCGATGCCGAGGTCGGTCAGCTGCTTGACGGCGCGCGGGGTGAGGCCGTCGCCGCAGACCTTCTCGCGCGGGAAGGCGGACTTCTCCAGCAGCAGGACGTCCAGCCCGGTCCGGGCGAGGTGGGCGGCGGCGGTGGAGCCCGCCGGTCCGGCGCCGACCACGATGACGTCGGCGCTCTCCGCGGCCCGGACGGCCTCCTCGTCCCTGTCGGTCTCCTCGGGCCGGACGGTCCGCTCGGGTCGGACGGTCTGCTCTGGGCCGGGCATCGCACTCTCCCACGGGTCGGATCGGCTGTACTCGCGACGGATTCCTCGGACTGGGCGGTTCCGGACGGACGATAGAGAACCCCGGCACCCGCCCGCCGCCCCGACACGCAGGCCGCCGCCGCGAACCGGTCAATACCGGCCACCACGGCCGTCCGGGTTCACCCACCGGACCGGGGAGCGGAGTCGACCGCTCGGGCCGCTCGGGCCACTCGGGCCGCTCGGCGACACCCGGCACCATGACAAGCGGGTGATCGAGTACCTGCGGGGCGCCGCGGCCGGGCCGCGGCGCCACTGAGCCCCCGGCCCGCGAGCAGCTGCGGGACCAGGGGCTCCTTGTCGTTCCACGGTGCGCACCCCCTGGCCAGGGGGTCCACCGGCGGTCGCACCGGATTCGACGAGGGTCCCCGGCCACGGGGGCGGACCAGGGGCCCTCACCCGGTACCACGGCCGCCGCCGCTCCCCGGGTTCACCCACGGCCCCGCCGGCCCCGCCGGCCACATCGGCCGCACCGGGCGCACGCGGTCCGCCCGGTCCGGCCCCGGGAACGCCGGAAGCCCCTGGTCCGCACGGGGGAACGGGCCAGGGGCTTCCACTCCGGACTACGGCCGGCGGGCCCTCACGGGTTCAACGCCAGCACCACGTACCCCGCCAGCACCGCCAGGTGCACCGCGCCCTGGAGCGGGGTCGCCCGGCGCGGGATGACCGTCAGGGTGAGCAGCATGATCGTCAGGGTCAGCAGCACCATGTGCGCCGGGTCGAGGCCGAGGACGAGGGGGCCGGAGAGCCAGCTGGAGGCGATCGCGACCGCCGGGATGGTCAGGCCGATGCTGGCGAGCGCCGAGCCGAGGGCGAGGTTGAGGCTGGTCTGCACCCGGTTGCGGACGGCCGCGCGCAGCGCCGCGATGGTCTCCGGCAGCAGCACCATCAGGGCGATCACCACGCCGACGACCGCGTGCGGGAGCCCGGCGTCGTCCACCGCCTTCTCGATGGTCGGCGACACGCCCTTGGCCAGGCCCACCACCGCCACCAGGGCGACGGCGAGCAGCAGCAGGCTGACCCCGGCGGCCCGGACGGTCGGCGGGGAGGCGTGCTCCTCCTCGTCCAGCACCCGGCCCTCGGGGGTGACGGGCAGGAAGTAGTCCCGGTGCCGGATGGTCTGGGTGGCCACGAACAGCCCGTACACCACCAGCGAGGCGGTGGCCGCGAAGGTGAGCTGGGTGGTGGAGAACTGCGGGCCGGGCGAGCTGGTGGTGAAGGTCGGCAGCACGAGGCTGAGGGTCGCGAGGGTGGCGATGCAGGCGACCGCGGCGCCGGTGCCCTCGGCGTTGAACACGGCGGTCCGGTACTTGACGGCGGCGACCACGATGGACAGTCCGAGGATGCCGTTGCAGGTGATCATCACGGCGGCGAAGACGGTGTCCCGGGCCAGCGTGGAGGACTTGTCCCCGCCGTCGGCCATCAGCGTCACGATCAGCGCGACCTCGATCACGGTGACCGCCACCGCGAGGACCAGTGACCCGAACGGCTCCCCCGACCAGTGCGCGATGACCTCGGCGTGGTGCACGGCGGACAGTACGGCGCCCACCAGGAAGCAGGCGACCACCGCCACCACCCAGCCGGGCAGTTCCTTGTGCCAGGTCAGGGCGAGGACGAGGAACGACACCACCGGAACGACGACGGTCCATTGCGCGACGGCCGCGCGGAGCTTCGTGATCATGCCGCCGAGGATCCCAGACCGGAGGCCCGTCACCCGGGTGCCCGCGCCGGGATTCGTAGGGATGTGGCATAACTCATCCCATTTCGCGGTGTCACCCTCCGTAGTCGCGAAGGTACTGAAGCACTTTGTCGACATGTGGTCGAACCCGTTCCGGGACGCCCCCGGCGGCCACCACGCTCTTGTCACTGGTGCGGTAGGCCGCCGCGACCAGGGCGGGCAGGTCGTGGGTCAGGCCGCGGTGCTTTATCTGCTGGTCGAGCCAGCAGACGTAGTTGCCCATCGCGGCGATCGCGTCGCCCGGGTCCCAGTACGACTTGGCTCCGGGGTGGGCGGCGGCCTTGCCCCAGGCCTCGAAGACCGAAGGCGTCCACATCGCGATGCCGTACTCGCCGGTCTCCGGGCGGGCCGCGTCCGGGTCGAAGCCGCTCTCGGCCTTCAGCATGGCCGCCAGCAGCACCGGGGTGACCTCCGGCTCGGGGCAGCGCCGCGCCGCGGTCTCGATCATTCCCCGGTAGGCCACCGGGACGTCCGAGCCGGCCGGGATCGCACCGGGCTGCGGGGGCACCGCGCGCCGGGCGGCGCCCGGCCCGCCCGGCTCCGGCCCGCCGGTCAGGGCGAGGACGGCGAGCCCGCAGGCCAGCAGGCCCGCGCCGGCCCGGACGGCGGCGCGGCGGCGCCGGCCCGGCGGGGCGGCGGCCCGGGCGACCAGCAGGGCCGGCCCGGTCCGGGTCCGCTCCTCCCGCCCGGGGGCGAGGCAGGCGGTGACCACGGGCCGCCAGCGCGCCGGCAGCGCCTCGTCCAGCCGCAGCGGCGCGGCGCCCCGCGCGTACGCCTGGGCGGCCAGCGAGCGGGCCCGGGCGGTCGCGCCGAGGAAGGGGTGCAGGCCGCCGGTGAGCAGCTGGTGGGCGATCACGCCGAAGGCCCAGACGTCGGCGCTGGGGCGCACGGCGACGCCGCGGGCACCGGTGCGCTCGGACCACCACTCGGGCGGGACGTGGTCGGGCGAGCCGAGCGGAGGGGCGTAGGCGTGGGTGCCCTCCAGCTCGGCGGTGAGGCCGAAGTCGGCGATCTTGGCGGTGCCGTCGGGCATCAGCAGGACATTGGCCGGTTTCAGGTCCCCGTGCACCCAGCCGGCCCGGTGCATGTGGGTCAGCCCGGCGCAGACCTCGGTCAGGATGCGTTCGGCGCCGGGCACCGCCGTACCGGGGCGGGCCTCGGCCAGCAGGTCCTGGAGGCTGCGGGCGGCGCGTTCCATCACCAGGGCGACGGCGCCGTCGAGCTCCGGGTGGTCCGGGTCCTCGACGGTGGCCACGGCGAAGGTGCGGATCAGGTGGGGATGGTCGGCGCGGCGGCTGAAGCGCTGCTCGCTGCGGGCCATCCGGGCCACGGTCCGGCGCTGGCCGGGGCTGAACCGGGCCGCGCCGAGGATCTTGACGGCGGCCGGGCCGCCGTCGGGGCCCTCGGCGGCGTACACGCTGCCCCAGGCGCCCGCGCCGAGGAAGGCGCCGAGGCGGTAGCCGGCGATCGGGTAGCCCGCCGGGACCGCGAACGGCGGGCCGCCGGGCGGGGCACCGGGCGTCACGGCCGGGCGGCCGGGCGCCGGGGCGGGAGCAGCGCGAGGTGCTCCTCCCGGACGAGGTCGAACCTCAGCGCCAGCGCCACCAGTTCCTCGCGCTTTCCGCCGCCCGGGCCCTCCTCGTACGGCTCGCGCAGCCGCAGCTTGGTCGCCACCAGGTAGTCGATGTGGTAGTTGACCGCCGAGCGGCTCAGTCCGCGGCAGCCGGGCAGGGCGCGCAGCCGGGCGAGCACCTCGGTCACCCCGGGGACGGCCGCGGCGGAGGGCGAGCGCAGTCTGGGCTCGCAGAGCGCGAGCAGGACCAGGAAGTACTTGGCGGTCGGGTCCAGGGCGAACGGGCTGACGGTGCGCTCGCCCTCGGCGCCGCCGGGCCGACCGTCGAGGTAGGCGTGCTGCGGGGCGAAGACCTTGAAGGCGGCGGGCCCGCCGAGGGCGGGCAGCAGCACCCGGGAGAGTTCGAACGGGACGGGCGCGCCGATCCGGCCGGGCGCGACCTTGACGTGCTCCCCCGCGCCCTCCAGGTTCTCCACCACGTAGGTGGCCGAGGTGCTGAAGTTGGACAGCCGCCAGTAGTCCTCGGCCGCGACCACCTCTCCCGCCCGGCGGGAGACGCCCTGGTCGGGCAGCGGGATGGGGACCGGCCGGCCGGGCTCCCCGCGCCCGAACACCGCGGTCTCGCCCGGGCCCATCCGCAGCAGGCCGGGGGTCTCGCCGGGCGCCACCTCGGGCCCCGGGCCGGGAAGTTGCACGATGACCGTGTCCACGCGGCACCTCCGTGGGATCGGCTCGATGGTATCCGTCCGATTCGCCCCGGGGGCAACCCGCCACCCGGACGGGTGAGCGGGGCACCGGGGCACCGCCAACCCCGCCGGGCCGTGGGCGGGTTGCCGATGCCACCCGCAGCTTCCCGATGAACCGATCGTCCGTCAGGACTGGAGTTGTCCGTGTGCTGAACGGGCGGCGAATGGTTGCAGGATGTAGTTGAACCGTCACCATGAGTGTGACGCAACGCACACACACCGGGTTCACAATGTGTGCAAGACTCATCTCAAGGAGTGAGATTCCCTTAATTTCCAAGGAGGTTCGCATCATGCGCGCTCGGATCGCAGCTGTGGTCATGGCAGCGGCAGGGATAGCCGGCCTGACGGCGGCCCCGGCCATGGCGGCCACGGCGACGTCCGGCACCGACGGCGCGGCCTGCGCCGCGGTGCTCAACCAGCCCTGCGTCTCGCACCAGGCCGACGGCGAGGGCATCGTGGGAGTCGCCCGGGTCAGCGCCGACCGGGGCCAGTTGACGCTGGTTCGGGTCGAGATCCGCACCCAGGCCGCCTGGGGCAGCCCGTGGAAGACGGTCGCCGCCGCGACCACCGTGCGGTTCGGCTCCGCCGAGGCGGTCACCCCGCGGGTGGCCACCACCGCCCCCCGCATGATCTGCGCGACCGCCGGCCCCGCGCTGGACGTCGCCCAGCAGGTCACCACCTGTACCAACCCGTTCTGACCGCGGGGCCGCAGAGGCGCCGCGGCCGCCCGCCCCACGCCGTCCGTACGACCGGGCAGCCGTCCGGACGACCGGTGAGCGGGAAGCCGTAGAGGACACGAACACCGGGCCGGCCGTCGGGACATCCCCCGACGGCCGGCCCCGGCCGTTCCGACCTGGCAGAACGGGCAGGGGCGGAAGATCGCCCGCCAGTCGGACCCGGGTGGACCTGGGGCACCCCTTCACGGCAAACTGGTCTAGACCTCGGAGGTCTAGACCTCAGACTCGCCTCAGAACGGTGGACCCAGTATGGAAATCGTGATCGTCCCTGACGCCCGTGCGGCCGGCGACCTCATCGCCGCGGCGATCACCGATCTGCTGACCGACAAGCCCGACGCCCTGCTCGGCGTGGCGACCGGCTCGACCCCGCTGCCGATCTACCAGGCCCTGGCCGAGCGGGTCCGCGACGGCCGGCTGGACGCCGCCGAGGCGCGCATCTGCCAGCTGGACGAGTACGTCGGCCTGCCCGCCGGCCACCCCGAGTCGTACCGGTCGGTGGTGCTGCGCGAGGTCGTGGAGCCGCTCGGCCTGACCGAGGACTCCTTCCTGGGCCCGGACGGCAACGCGTCCGACATCGCCGCGGCGGCCGTCGCCTACGACCGCGCGCTGGCCGAGGCCGGCGGCGTCGACCTCCAGCTGCTCGGCATCGGCACGGACGGCCACATCGGCTTCAACGAGCCCTGCTCCTCGCTCTCCTCCCGGACCCGGATCAAGACCCTCACCCGGCAGACCCGGGTGGACAACGCGCGCTTCTTCGACAGCATCGACGAGGTCCCGCACCACGTCATCACCCAGGGCATCGGCACCATCCTGGAGGCCCGCCACCTGGTGCTGCTCGCCACCGGCGAGGCCAAGGCCGAGGCCGTCGCGCTCGCCGTCGAGGGCCCGCTGTCCGCGGTCGTCCCCGCCTCGGCGCTCCAGCTGCACCCGCACGCCACCGTGGTGGTGGACGAGGCGGCCGCCTCCCGCCTGAAGCTCGCCGACTACTTCCGCGACACCTACGCCGCCAAGCCGGCCTGGCAGAAGCTCTGACCACTCCCGGGCGGCACCCCTGACGGGCCGGGGTGCCGGCCGCCGACTCCCCTCGGTGGCCGGCGCCCCGGCCGCTTCGCGTCCGCCCCGGGTCCGGCCCGGGTGCGCCTCAGCGCTTGCGGAGCCAGTCGCCGAAGGCCGCCAGGCCGGGGCCCGGGTCGCGGCGGCCGAGGCCGATCCGGAAGCGGTCGGCCGGGGTCGGGGTCAGCTCCGAGCGGAAGACGTCGGCGGGCAGCAGCAGCACGCCCGCCTGTTCGACCAGGGCGGTGCAGAACTCCGCCACGTCGCCCGGGCCCCGGTAGCGCGGGTAGGCGACGCAGCCGCCGTCCGGCGCGCGCCACTCGAAGAGCTCGGCGAACTCGGCGAAGAAGGCGTCGAACCGCGGCAGGTTCTCGGCGATGATCGCGCGGTTGCGGGCCAGGATGTGCTCGCGGGCGGTGATCGCGATCCGGGCCAGCACCTCGCTCGGCGCCGAGTTGCAGATCGTGGTGTAGTGCTTGGCCCGCTCCAGGCGCGAGCGCAGTTCCCGGTCCCGGCAGGCGATCCAGCCGATCCGCAGGCCGGGCAGGCCGAGCGACTTGGAGGTGACGTTGAGCGACAGGGCCCGCTCGGAGAGGTCGGCGGCCTGCGGCAGGGTGCGGGCCCGGTCGTGCTCCAGGCCGCGGTAGACCTCGTCCGAGAAGAGCCGGATGCCGCGCTCGTCGCAGAGCTCGGCCAGCCGGACGAAGTCGGCGGCGTCGATCACCTTGCCGGTCGGGTTGTTCGGGAAGTTGACCGACAGCACCCTGGTGTTGGGGCGCAGCGCCGCCTCGACCGCGTCCAGGTCCAGCGCCCAGTCCCGCTCCGCGTCCAGCGCGACGCCGGTGACCTCGCACAGCGAGAGCGGAACGGTCTCGGCGGACTGGTAGTTGGGGGTCAGCACCACCGCGTGGTCGCCCGGTTCGAGCAGCACCTGCATGGCGAGGTTGAGCCCCTCCTGGGCGCCGCCGAAGCAGATCACGTCGTCCTCGCCGACCTGCTCGTACATCCCGGCGACGGCGCGGCGCAGTCCGGGGTCGCCGAAGGTCTCGGTGTAGCCGAGGGCCAGGGTGTCCCAGGCCTCGCGGTCCTCGGGGCCGGCCAGGGCGAGCAGTTCGGCCATCGTCATGGTCTGCGCGTCGGAGGCGGTGAGGTGGTACCGGGCGGTGAACTCCCAGCGCGAGAAGTGGGTTTCGAGCCGGAAGTCGGGGAGCTGGGTCACTGGTGGTACTCCTTGGCGGGGCCCGCCGGGTGCTGCTTGAGCTCGGCGAGCAGGCTGTACGCGGTGGAACGGGAGATCCGCAGCGCGGTGGCGACGACCGGGACGGCGCGCCGGACGGCGAACACCCCGGCCCGGTCCAGTTCGGTCAGGACGGCGAGCCGGTCCTCGCGGGTGAACCGCTCCAAGGGGCGGCCCCGGTCGCGGACGTACCCGCCGACCACGTCGTTGATCCGCTCGGTCCAGTCGCGCTCGAAGAGCGGTTCGGGGCGCGGCGTGGTGGGGGCGGCGAAGCCGGCCAGCAGGGCGGCGGCCTGCTCCAGCGGGCCCCGGTCGAGGTTGACGCAGAGCACCGCCGTGGGCTTTCCGGCCTCGTCGCGCAGCACGGCGCTGACCGAGGAGAGCCGCCGGCCGTCGGGCAGCAGCTTCTCGTAGGGGCCGTAGACGTCGGGGGCGGAGGGGTCGATCCCGTCCAGTTCGCCGAGCAGCGAGGGGTCGCCGGGGGCCCGGGGGGTCATCGGGTTCCAGATGGCGAGGACCCGGTCGGTGGCGGTGTCGTGCAGCACCACCTCGGCGTACGGGCCGAGCAGCAGGGCCACGGCGCGGCAGACCGGGGACCAGGTCGGCACGCGTGGGTCGGGGTTTTCCGCAGACATGGTCGGACTGTACGTCCGGATCGGACACTTCGTCCAGGGCCTTCGCGCACCGGGCCCCGCCGAAGGGTCTCGGCGGGGCCCGGTGCGGCTGCCCGTGCGCGGCGGGCGGGCGCTACTTGCAGGTGATCAGCAGCCCCAGGATCGCGGAGCAGCTGCGGGTGGCCCGGCTGGTGGCGGGCGACGGGTCGGCGGGCGCCCCGGCGGTGCGGGCCACGGTGACGTCCCAGCTGCGGAGCAGCGAGAACAGGCCGACCCCGACCGAGAAGTGCCGGGTGGTGCTCGCGCCCTTGGCCAGTGGCGCGGTCAGCGTGCAGCCGAGCTTCCCGGCGGCGACGGTGCAGTCGCCGGAGGTCGTGGTCAGTCCGGCGGGCAGGTCGGCGGTGACGGTGGCCGCGGCGACCGGGTCGGGGCCCTGGCCGGTGAGGGTGACGGTGTAGTCGACCCGGCTGGACAGCAGGCCGGTCACCGGGGTCGCGGTGAGCGCGACGCCCAGGTGGGCGGCGGGGGCGGTGTAGGTGAAGCGGTCGGCGGCGACGGCCGCGCTGGTGCCGCCGGGCCCGGTGACCCGCACGTCCACCGGCCCGGTGACGGTGGTCGCGGGGGCGGTCGCGGTGCAGCTGGTCCGGGTGCAGCTGAACGAGGTCGCGGCGCCGGCCGCGCCGAAGGTCACGGCGGTGGCGCCGGCCAGGTCGGTGCCGGTGACGGTCACCGTGGTGCCGCCCGTCCCGGAGCCGCCGTTCGGGCTGATCGCGGTCACGTCCGGCACCGGCAGCGGGAAGTCCACCACGTCGACGGCGTTGCCGGTGAAGTCGGCGAGGTAGCCGTGCCGCCCGTCGGCGGTCAGGGCCAGGCTGTACGGAGCGGCGCCCACCGGGACGGTCGTGGTGACCGTCCGGCTCGCGGTGTCCACCACGCTCAGGGTGTTGTCGGCGTAGTTGGAGACGTAGGCCGCCGCGCCGTCCGGGGAGAGCGTCACGGCGTAGGGGCCGGAGCCGACCGCTACGGTGCCGAGGACCGTGCCGGCCGCGGTGTCGATCACCGCGGCGGTGCCGTCGTCGCCGTCGGCGGCCCACAGCCGGGTGCCGTCCGGGCTGAGCGCGAGCCCGAAGGCGCCGTGGCCGACCGCAACGGTGCCGCTCACCGTGCCGCTCGCGGTGTCGACGACGGTGACGGCCTTCTCCCCGGATGCGGCGACGTACAGCCGCGCGCCGTCCGCGGAGACGGCCAGCCCGTGCGGTTCGGCGCCGACCGGCACGGTCGCGGTCACGGTGCCGGACGAAGTGTCCAGCACGCTCACCGTGTTGGCGGCGGCGTTGCTCACGTAGGCCCGGGAGCCGTCCGGCGCGAGGGCGAGGCCCCAGGGCTGGGCGCCGACCGGGACGGTCGCGGTGACGGCGTTGGTCGCGGTGTCCACGACGCTGACGGTGTTGTCCAGGTGGTGCGTCAGGTAGGCCCGGTGCCCGTCGCGCGACACGGCGACGGCGTAGGAGCCGCTCCCGGCGGTGAAGGTGCCGGACACGGTGTTGGTCGCGGTGTCCAGCACGCTGACCGCGCCGCTGCTCTGGCTGGTCACGTAGGCGTGGCCGCCGTCCGGCGTCAGCGCGACGCCCGCCGGGTAGGGCGCCACCGCCACGTGCGCGGCGACGGCCGGCGGCGGTGTGACGGCCTCGGCCGTCGCGGGCAGCGACAGCAGTGCGGCCGTGGTCGCGACTGTCGCGGCCACGGCCGTCCGGGTACGGGGTGCGCCGGATATGCGGGGTGCACGGGATGTGCGGGGTGTTCTCATGGATCTCTCCTGCTGCTCGACACGTACGGGTGGTGCGGATGTGGTGGTGTTCGGAGCAGGGGGAAGCGTAGGAGGCTCTCTGACTTTCCGTCAGGGAGTGACTACTAATGTCGCCAAATGTTCAGATCCGATCGCAGCGCGACACAGCGAGGCCCCGCGCCCGCCTCCCCGAGGGCAACGTGACCGCGGCCCCGGTCGGAGTCGTGCAGAAAATTGGAGTTGGAGAGTCGTATTCGGTAGCGTTCCGAACGTGAGGCTGACCAAGAGCACCGACATCGCCCTGCGGATCGCCATGCGACTGGCCGTCCTGGGCGAGGGCGACAACCCGACCACCCGCGAGGTGGCCGAGTCGGTCGGTGTGCCGTACACCCACGCGGCGAAGGTGGTCAGCCGGCTGCAGCACCTGGGGGTGGTGGAGGCCCGGCGCGGTCGCGGCGGCGGGCTGATGCTCACCTTCGCCGGGCGCACCGGCTCGCTCGGACTGCTGCTGCGGGAGCTGGAGGGGGTCGGCGACGTGGTCGGCTGCGAGGACGACCCGCCGTGCCCGCTGCGGGCCGCGTGCCGGCTGCGCGGGGCGCTGCGGAACGCCCAGGAGGCGTTCTTCGCGGCGCTCGACCACCTCTCCGTCGCCGACCTGGTGGCCTCCCCCACCGGACCGGTCCTGCTCAGCCTCACCACCGGACCCCCTGACACCGCCGGACCCACCGGCTGATCAGCCCACCCGGGGCCGCGCACCCCCTTGCGGCCTTTAATGCGAATCTCAGATACCAATAAGGAGTCGTCTGATGCTGTCCGCGAAGTCCGCCGAGGTCATCGAGGCCACCCTGCCCGTCGTGGGCGCCGCCATCGGGGACATCACCCCGCGCTTCTACGACCGGATGTTCGCCGCGCACCCGGAGCTGCTGCGCGACCTCTTCAACCGGGGCAACCAGGCCAACGGCAGCCAGCGCGAGGCCCTGGCCGGCTCGATAGCCGCCTTCGCCACCGCCCTGATCGCCAACCCGGACCAGCGGCCGGACGCGATGCTCGCCCGCATCGCCCACAAGCACGTCTCCGTCGGCATCGCCGACGACCAGTACAAGATCGTCCACGAGCACCTGTTCGCCGCCATCGTGGAGGTGCTCGGCGAGGCCGTCACCCCCGAGGTCGCCGCCGCCTGGGACGAGGTCTACTGGCTGATGGCCAACGCGCTGATCGCCGTCGAGGACCGGCTGCGCGCCGAGGTCGCCGCCGGCGGCGACCCGGCCGACCTGTGGCGCCCCTACGCCGTGGTCGCCCGCGTCCAGGAGACCGAGGCCGTCACCACCTACCTGGTCCGCCCGACCGACGGCCGTCCGGTGCCGGCCTTCCGCCCCGGCCAGTACGTCTCCGTGCGCACCGAACTGGCCGACGGCGCCCACCAGATCCGCCAGTACAGCCTCTCCGGCGGCGCCGACGGCGCACTGCGCTTCAGCGTCAAGCGCGAGGACGGCGGCGAGGTCTCCGGCCACCTGCACGACCACCTGAAGGCCGGCGACCCGATCGACCTGGCGCCCCCGCTGGGCGACATCGCGCTGGCCGACGGCGACGGACCGGTGCTGCTCGCCTCCGCCGGCATCGGCAACACCCCGATGACCGCCATGCTCGACCACCTGGCCACCACCGGCTCCACCCGGCGGATCGTCTCCGTGCACGGCGACCGCGACCAGCTGAGCCACGCCTTCCGGGCCGAGCTGGCGCGGCTCACCACCACGCTGCCGAACGCCACCTCGCACGTCTTCTACGAGCAGCCGCTCGGCGAGTGGCCGGCCGAGCGCACCGGCCTGGTGGACCTCTCCACCGTCGAGGTCCCGGCCGGCACCACCGCCTACCTGTGCGGGCCGCTCCCCTTCCTGCGCGCCGTCCGCGAGCAGCTGCTGACCGCGGGCGTCCCGGCGGCGGACATCCACTACGAGGTGTTCGGCCCGGACCTCTGGCTCGGCGCCTGAGGTTCCGAGGCCCTGAAGTCCTGAAGTCCTGAAGTCCTGAAGTCCTGAGGTCCTGAGGCCTTGAGGTCCTGAGGTCCTGAGGCCTTGAGGTCCTGAGGTCCTGAGGTCCCCCCGCGGCACCGGTCCGCTCGGTACGATCACGAGCGGCCCGGTGCCGTTCGGCTGCCGGCGCCCTCCGCGTGTCCGCACGTCCGTACACCGGTGCGTCCGGCGGGAGTTCGGCAGAAGGGAGCCCGGATGCGTGTCGCGCTGTTCGCCACCTGCGTCAACGACGCGTTGTTCCCCGCCACCGCGGTGGCCACCGTCCGGCTGCTGGAACGGCTCGGCGTGGCGGTGGACTTCCCCGCCGGGCAGACCTGCTGCGGTCAGCCGCAGTACAACACCGGCTACCGCAGGGCCTGCGAGCCGCTGGTCCGGCGGACCGCGAAGGCCTTCGCCGGGTACGACCACGTGGTGACGCCCTCCGGCTCCTGCGTGGCGATGGTCCGGGACAACTACCCGCGGATCGGCGCCCGGGCCGCCGCCGAGGGCCGGGGCACCGAACTCGCCGACCTGGCCACCGGCCTGGTGCCCCGGGTGGTCGAACTGACCGAGTTCCTCACCGACGTGCTCGGCGTCGAGGACGTCGGCGCGTACTTCCCGCACACCGTCACCTACCACCCGTCCTGCCACGGCCTGCGCCTGCTCGGCCTCGGCGAGCGCCCGCGCCGGCTGCTGGGCGCCGTCGAGGGCCTGGAACTGGTCGAGCTGCCCGGGGCCGAGGAGTGCTGCGGTTTCGGCGGCACCTTCGCGGTCAAGAACGCGGCGGTCTCGGCGGCCATGGCCGAGGACAAGCTCGCCAACGCGCTCGGCACCGGCGCCCGGGTCCTGTGCGGCGCCGACAACTCCTGCCTGCTGCACCTCGGCGGCACCCTGCGCCGCACCGGCGCGCCCCTGCGACCGCTGCACCTGGCGGAGATCCTGGCCAGTACCGAGGAGCACCCCTGGAGGCCGTCCGCATGAGCGCGCGCAGCGAACGGACCGGGAACCCGGCCGGCACCTTCCTCGGCATGCCCGCCTTCCCGCAGGCCGCCGCCGGGGCCGTACGGGACGAGCGGCTGCGCGCCAACCTCCGGCACGCCACCCGCACCATCCGGGACAAGCGGGCCCGGGCCGTCGCCGAACTCGCCGACTGGGCGGAGCTGCGCACCGCCGGGAAGGCGATCAAGGACCACACCCTGCGCCACCTCGACCGCTACCTGGTCCAGCTGGAGGAGAACGTCACGGCGACCGGCGGCACCGTGCACTGGGCCGCCGACGCCGAGGAGGCCAACCGGATCGTCGCCGGGCTGGTCCGGGCCACCGGACGGACGGAGGTGGTCAAGGTCAAGTCGATGGCCACCCAGGAGATCGAGCTCAACGAGGCGCTGGCGGCCGAGGGGATCACCGCCTACGAGACCGATCTCGCCGAGCTGATCGTGCAGTTGGGCGAAGACCGGCCCTCGCACATCCTGGTGCCGGCGATCCACCGCAACCGGGCCGAGATCCGGGAGATCTTCGCCGACCGGATGGCCTCCTGGGGCCGCCCGGCGCCCGAGGGCCTCACCGACTCCCCCGCCGAACTCGCCGAGGCCGCCCGGCTGCACCTGCGGGAGAAGTTCCTGCGCGCCGAAGTCGCCGTCTCCGGCGCCAACTTCATGGTCGCCGAGACCGGCACCCTGGTGGTGGTCGAGTCCGAGGGCAACGGCCGGATGTGCCTCACCCTGCCGCGGACCCTGATCTCCGTGGTCGGCATCGAGAAGGTCGTGCCGACCTGGCGGGACCTGGAGGTCTTCCTCCAACTGCTCCCCCGCTCCTCCACCGCCGAGCGGATGAACCCGTACACCTCGCTGTGGACCGGGACGACCGAGGGCGACGGCCCGTCCGAGTTCCACCTGGTGCTGCTGGACAACGGCCGCACCGCCGCGCTCGCCGACCGGATCGGCCGCCAGGCGCTGCGCTGCATCCGCTGCTCGGCCTGCCTCAACGTCTGCCCGGTGTACGAGCGGGCCGGCGGGCACGCCTACGGCTCGGTCTACCCGGGGCCGATCGGTGCCGTCCTGTCACCCCAACTGCGCGGCACCGCGAGCGCGGTGGACGCCTCGCTGCCGTACGCCTCCTCGCTCTGCGGGGCCTGCTACGAGGTCTGCCCGGTGGCGATCGACATCCCCGAGGTGCTGGTGCACCTGCGCGAGCGGGTGGTCGAGCAGGGCGGGCACCCGCTGGAGCGGGCCGCGATGGCGGCGGCCGGCTTCGTGCTGGACCACCCGGCGGCGCTCACCGCCGCCGAGCGGCTGGCCGGGCGCACCCGCGCGCTGCACCCGCGCCGGCTGCCCGGGCCCGGGCGGGCCTGGACCGACACCCGGGACCTGCCGGAGGTGCCCGCCGAACCGTTCCGCGACTGGTGGCGGAGGAACCGCACATGACCACCCCCGACCGCACGCGACCCGACAGCCCTTCCGACTCGCGGGAGTTGATCCTCGGCCGGATCCGGGCCGCGCTCGGCGACACCGCCGGGGTGGCCGAACAGCCGCCGCCCCGCGACTACCTGACGGCGCACGTGCCGACGGACGACCCGGCGGCGCTGCTCGACCTGCTGCACCGCAACCTGGCCGACTACCGGGCCCTGGTGCACCGCTGCCGCGAGGACGAACTGCCGTGGCTGATCGCCCGGTTGCTGGTCGAGCGGGGCAGCCGGACGGTCGTGGTGCCGGACGGTCTGCCGGCCGGCTGGCTCGCCGCCGCCGAGGCCGAGGGGGTCGCGCTCCTCCCGGACGACGGGACGCCGACCGCCGCCCGGCTGGACACCGCGGACAGCGTGGTGACCGGCTGCGCGCTGGCCGTCGCCGAGACCGGGACGATCGTGCTGGACGCCGGTCCGGGCCAGGGCCGGCGGCTGCTCTCGCTCGTCCCCGACCACCACGTCTGCGTGGTGCGGGCGCCGGAGCAGGTCGTCGCCTCGGTGCCGCTCGCCCTGCCGCGGCTCGATCCGGTGCGCCCGCAGACCTGGATCTCGGGGCCGTCCGCCACCAGCGACATCGAACTGGACCGGGTGGAGGGGGTGCACGGGCCGCGCACCCTGGAGGTGCTGCTGGTCACGGCGGCGGAACGGGACGCCGGGTAGGGCGTGTCACCGCGGCCTGAGCTCCAGGGTGCAGCACTTCGCCCCGCCACCGCCCTTCAGCAGCTCCGAGACGTCCACCGGGACCGGCTGGTAGCCGTGCTCGGCCAGGCGGCCGGCCAGGTTCTTGGCCGCCTCCGGCAGCAGCACCCGGCGGCCGTCCGAGACCGCGTTGAGCCCGAACACCTCGGCGTCGGCCCGGTCGGCGAGGACCGCGTCCGGGTACAGCGCGCGCAGCACCGAGCGGCTGTCGGCGTCGAACGCCTCCGGGTAGTACATGACGTGGTCGTCGGCAAGCACCGCCAGTGCGGTGTCCAGGTGGTAGAAGCGCGGGTCGACCAGGGTCAGGCTGACCACCGGGACGCCGAACAGCTCCCCGGCCTCGGCGTGCGCGGCGCGCGAGGTGCGGAAGCCCGTCCCGGCGAGCACCCGGCGGCCCACCACCAGGTGGTCGCCCTCGCCCTCGTTGACGTGCCCGGCCCGGCGCACCTCGCGGTAGCCGTGCTCGCGGAACCAGGCCAGGTAGGCGTCCGACTCGGCGGCCCGCTCCGGGTGGCGGAAGGTGGCGACCAGGGCCCGGCCGTCCAGCACGGTGGCGCCGTTGGCGGCGTACACCATGTCGGGCAGGCCGGGCACCGGGTCGATCAGCTCGACGGTGTGGCCGAGCCGGCGGTACGTCCAGTAGAGCCGCTCCCACTGGCGCAGGGCGAGCGCGGTGTCGGTGGGCTGGGACGGGTCCATCCACGGGTTGATCGCGTAGTCCACGGTGAAGTGCGTCGACCGGCACATCAGGTAGCGCCGCGGCCGGGCCTGGCGCTCCGGTGTCTGCGTGAGCATGACTCAACCATCCTTGGATCGCGGGGAGTTCGTCGCACGGAGTTCGGGGTTCGCGAGGCCGAACACCTTCGTTCCCAAGGCGGCTGCCCCGGCGGAACCGTTCGCACACCCGGGCGGGCGCTCCCGGCGGTCGCACGCCCCCGCGCACCCGGCGCAGGCACCGGCGCACCGGCCCTCCGGCGCCCGGCTACCAGCGGACCGCGCCGAAGTCCACCGGCCCGGGCCGCAGCTCCCGGCACCGCTCCGCCAGCGCCCGCAGCCGGCGGTCCGCCTCCTCGGCGGACATCCGGCGCCGCCCGCCGTGGCCGGGCAGCAACCACTCGAAGCGCAGTACGCCGAGGCCGCGCCGCAGCGAGGCGGCGAGCTCCTCGATCGAGTACCAGGTCACCGATTCCGCCACCTCGATGTCCCCGGTGGTGCGGGACCAGTACAGGCTGTCGCCGCTGAAGCAGTACCGCTGGTCCGCGAGGTAGAGCACGCTGCCCCGGGTGTGGCCGGGGAACGGGTGGGCGACCAGGCCGGGCGAGACCTCCGTCGGCCCGGTGCCGCGCAGCACCCGGTCGGCGTCGGGCGCGGCCTCCAGGTCGCCCTCGTGGATCCAGAGCCGGGCCCCGAGGCGGTCGGCGTACGCCCGGCCGTGCGCGGCGTGGTCGCGGTGGGTGAGCAGGACGTCGGTGACCGGGCCGAGCGCGGCGTACCGGGCGGCCAGGGCCTCGCTGTAGCGCGGCGTGTCGACCATCACCCAGCCGGTCGGGCGGCGGCAGAGGTAGGAGTTGGCGCCCGCGATGCGGCGGGAGTTGTGGCCGAGCAGCAGCAGGTCGTCGGCGAGGGCCAGCGGGAACGGGTCCTCGGCCGGGTCCAGCGGCCCGGTGCCGGGGCGGATGGAGCGGGTCGGGCAGGCGTGGGCGGCGGCGAGCAGCTGTCGGCGCTCGGCCGCGTCGCGCGGCTGGCGGACCAGCTCGGAGCGGCCCTCGTGCTCGCGGACCAGGCCGGGCGCGAGCTGCCGGGCGACGTCGCAGTTGGTGCAGCGGTCGTCGATGGACCAGTTCTCGGGCGGAACGGGGCGCAGGTCGGTGGTCATGGATGCCTTCCCCCAGGAGGACTGCGGCCGGAGCCGGCCGCTCCCTTCGAGCATCCGCCGGACGGGCCGGAAAGCGGAAGGGGGTGCCGATCTTGCGCTTTCCGGGGACCGGGTCTCTGCGGGCGGAATCGCCCGGTGCGGGTACGTGGCCCATCTCACGTGCCGCCGGGGTCACCTACGGTGGCGTAGGTCACTTGATTGGGTGAACTATCTCTTTCATGCCGAATCTCCAGGAGACCCTTGACCTCGATTCGTACGCCGCCCTCGGGGACAGCTTCACCGAGGGTCTGAACGACCCCGGCATCGATGGCAGGTTCGCCGGCTGGGCCGACCGGCTCGCCGGGATCCTCGCCGACGGACGCCCGCCGGGCGACTTCCGCTACGCCAACCTCGCCGTGCGCGGCCGGCTGCTGGACCAGATCACCGCCGAGCAGGTGCCGCAGGTCCGCCGCCTCCAGCCCGACCTGGTCACCTTCTGCGCGGGCGGCAACGACATCCTCCGGCCGGGCAGCGACCCGGACGAGGTGGCCGGACGCTTCGAGGCCGCCGTCGTCCAGCTCACCGAGAACGCCGGGACGGTGCTGGTCTGCACCGGCTTCGACACCAAGGACGTGCCGCTGCTGAAGCACCTGCGCGGCAAGATCGCCACCTACAACGGTCACGTGCGCGCCGTCGCCGACCGCAACGGCTGCCAGGTGGCCGACCTGTGGTCGCTGCGCGCGGTGCAGGACCGCCGCGCGTGGAGCGAGGACCGCCTGCACCTGTCCCCCGAGGGCCACCAGCGGGTCGCCCTGCTGGCCGCCCGCTCGCTGGGCCTGCGCACCGCGCAGGACCCGGAGGCCCCGTGGCCGGACGCCCGCGTGCTCACCCCCGCCGACCAGCGGCGGGAGAACATCCAGTGGGCCCGCGAGCACCTGCTGCCCTGGGTAGGCCGGCGCCTGCGCGGCGAGTCCTCGGGTGACCACGTCGAGCCCAAGCGGCCGGAGCTGCTTCCGCTCTGACGGTCCGTCGGTTCACTCCAGTGGTTCACTCCGCCGGATGGCTCCACCGAACGGCTCCGCCGGCCGCTGCGACCCGGGAGGTCCGCAGCAGCCGGTGGAGCGCTCCGGCACAGCCCGCGCCGACCAGGTACCAGAACAGGTCCGGCGGGTTGAAGGTCGAGCCCAGTACCAGCCGGGCCAGGACGCTGTGCCGCCCCCAGGCGTCCGGCAGGCCGGTGAGCTGGAACAGCTCCACGGCCCAGCTCAGCGCGGCGGCCAGGACGGCGGCCCGGCCGGGGCGCAGCCTCGGCGCGGCCAGCACGAGCAGGGCGTACAGCAGGACGGTGTAGAGCGCGTCCCCGGCGTCCTTGGCGAGGTCCCCGCCCAGCGCCGCCCGCACCCCCAGCCCGGCCGCCACGGTCAGCGCGGCGGCGGCCCCTGCCGCCAGGCGCACCCGAAGGCCCTTCCCCCCAAGATCGTCCACCCGCCCCACGCTACCCCGCGCGGCACGCACTCCGCCCCGGCCGCCCGCCGCCCACCGCCCACCGCCCACCGCCCACCGCCCACCGGAGCCCAGACGCTCCGCCCCGCGCCCGATCCCGACCCGCGCCACCTGCGCCCCGCAACCGGACCCCCTTCCCCCGGAACCACCGCGCGACGCCGCACGTCACTCCCCCCGACGAACGTCCGCGCAGGTCGCGGGCGGGATGAGGACCGGAAGGGACGGGCGGGACAAGTGGCGCACGTGGGTGGGGCCGAGGCGGCCGAGGATCGGTCGGGGCCGGCGGCGGGGCGGGACGAGCGGACCCGGCGCGGGTTCGCGGTGGCCGGGTTCGCCCCGGCGCAGGACGGGAGGGCGCGGGAGCGCGGCAAGGAGCTGCGGGCGAGGGTGCCCCGGGAGCGGCACGCGGAGTTCGCTCCCGCGCCCGACCGGCCGACCGCCGTGTCCGCGCTGGAGACCTCCAACACGGGCCGAATAGCCCGGCTGGTACCGATCCGGGTCGGCCGGATGGCCGCGAGCCCGTTCGCGTTCCTGCGCGGGTCGGCCGGGCTGATGGCCGCCGACCTCGCGGGCACCCCGGTGACCGGGGTCGGCGCGCAGCTGTGCGGGGACGCGCACGCCGCCAACTTCGGTCTGTACGGCGACGCCCGCGGCCAGATCGTGCTGGACATCAACGACTTCGACGAGACCGTCCCCGGCCCCTGGGAGTGGGACCTCAAGCGGCTGGCCGCCAGCCTGGTGCTGGCCGCCCGCGAGGCCGGGGCGAGCGAGAGCACCGCGCGCGAGGCCGCCCAGCACGCGGCCGGCTCCTACCGCCGGACGGTGCGCACGCTCGCCAAACTCCCCGGGCTGGACGCCTGGAACGCCATCGCGGACGAGCAGCTGGTCTCCTTCGCCGAGGCGCACGACCTCGCCGAGGTGCTGCGCAAGGTCGGCGCGAAGGCGCTCGGCAACACCAGCGCGCGGTTCGCCGCCCGCAGCACCGCCCGTACCGCGGACGGCGGTTGGCGCTTCACGGCCGCTCCCCCGGTGCTCACCGAGGTGACCGACGCGACCGCCCGCGCCGTCGCGCACGCACTCGGCCCGTACGTCGAGACGGTGCCGGCCGAGGTGCGCACCCTGCTGTCCCGCTACCGGGTGCAGGACGTGGCGTTCCGGGTGGTGGGCACCGGCAGCGTGGGCACCCGCTCGTACGTGGTGCTGCTCACCGACCACCGGGACCAGCCGCTGGTGCTGCAGGTGAAGGAGGCGCGTCCCTCCGCGCTGCTGCCGTACCTGCCGGCCGGGCCGCGGTCCGGGCCGGACGGGCACGAGGGCCGCCGGGTGGTGCTCGGGCAGAAGCACATGCAGGTGGTCAGCGACACCCTGCTGGGCTGGACCACGGTCGACGGACTCCCCTACCAGGTACGGCAGTTCCGCAACCGCAAGGGCAGCGTCGACCCGGCCGCCCTGCAGCCGTCCCAGCTGGACGACTACGCCCGGATCACCGGCGCCCTGCTGGCCCGGGCGCACTCCCACACCGCCGACCCGGGCCTGCTGGCCGGGTACTGCGGCAAGGGCGAGACCCTGGACGAGGCGGTCGCCGCCTTCGCGGTCGCCTACGCGGACCGCACCGAGGCCGACCACACCGACCTGCTGACGGCGGTGCGCAACGGGCGGCTGCCCGTCGAACACGGCGTCTGACCCGCCCGGCCGCGGGTCGGCGGCTCAGCGGGTCGGCGGCTCAGCGGGTCGGCGGCTCAGCGGGTCGGCGGCTCAGCGGGCCCGCGGTTCAGCGGGCCCGCGGCTCACCGGCCGTGCGCCTCAGCGGGCCAGGAACGGCGCCACCGCGGCGACGAACTCGGCGGGCCGGGCACCGTGCACCAGGTGCCCGGCCTCGACGGTGACCAGGCGGCAGTCCGGGATCAGCCGGGCGAGTTCGGCGATCCGCTCCTGCGGGATGTGGCTGGCCGGGCCGCCGGCCACCGCCAGGGTGCGGGCCGTGATCCCCGCCAGCCCCGCCCGCCAGGCCGGGTCGGGGTCGTCGAGCTGGGCCCGGACGGCCCGGACCATCGCCCAGTCGAAGTGCACGTCCGGGTCCGGATCCTCGGGCAGCGCGCTCGCCGGGCGCGGGTACAGCGCGGGGATGTCCTCCAGGACCAGCCGGTCGATCCGCTCCGGCGCGGCCTGGGCGAGCAGGTAGGCGACGGCGCCGCCCATCGAGTGGCCGACCAGGTCGACGCGGGCGAGTCCGAGGGCGTCGAGGAAGGCCAGCACGTCGTCCCGCATCGCCTCCAGCGAGCAGGCGGCGGTGCGCGAGCTGCCGCCGTGGCCGCGCAGGTCGAGCGCGTACACGTGGTGGCCGGGGGCGAGCCCGGGCAGGACGGGTGCCCAGTCGGCGGCGCGTTCGCCGAGGGCGTGCAGCAGGACGAGGGGAGGACCGCCGGGGCGTCCGCTCTCCCGGTAGGCGAGCGTCACCCCGGGCAGGTCCACGGTCCGGTTCCGTACGGCGTCGGTCATGCCCGCCACGGTACGCACGGACCACCGGCTAGCGGACCGGCGTTCGCCCTCGGCGGATCGCGACCGGCTCGCCCTCGCGCTGCTCGCGGGCCGCGGCGCGGCCGGCGAACACCGAGGCGAGGACGGCGAGTCCGGCCACCGCGGCGCACACCGTGCTCGCCGTCAGGAAGGCCGAGCGGTGCCCGCCGCCGCCGGCGGTCTCCCGCAGGTAGACCCCGGACAGGGCCGAGATCGCGACGGCCGCCGCGATCCGCTGCGCCATCTGCAGGATCGCCCCGCTCACCCCGGCCGCCTCGGCGGGCGCGTGGCGCAGCACGAACGCCTGGTTGGTGGAGCCCATCAGTCCGACCGAGGCGCCGCCGAGCAGTTGCAGCAGCGCCAGCAGCCAGGGCAGGACGGCCGCGGGCGCCCAGTGCGCGAGCAGCCCGCTGAGCAGCATGGCGAGCCCCGAGCCGACCATCCCGGCGGTGACGGTGCGCCGGCCGTAGCGCTGGACGACCCGCCAGGCGAGCGCGGAGGCCGTGCCCATGGCCACGGCGGAGGGCAGCGCGACCAGCGCGGCGCCCATCGGGGACAGGCCGAGGCCGTCCTGCAGGAACATGGTCAGGACCAGCGAGGCCGCGAGCGAGGAGCCGAACTGGGCCATCGCGGTGGCCGTCCCGAGCGCGTACGGCGCGGAGCGGGTGAGGGCCGGGTGGATCAGCGGCCGGCCGCCGGCCCGGGCGTAGCGGCGCTGCCACCAGACGAGCGCGCCGAGCAGCAGCAGGGCGGTGGCCGCGAAGGCGAGCCAGCCGGTCCAGCCGGGCGGCCGGACGAAGGGCAGCATCAGGGCGAGGGTGAGCGCCCCGACCAGCAGCAGGCCGAGGAGGTCGAGGTTGGCGCCGCGCGCGCTGGGGCGGGGCTTCGGCAGGTGGCGGGCCGCCAGGACGACGGTGGCCAGCCCGAAGGGGACGTTGAGCAGGAAGGTCAGCCGCCAGCCGTTCTCGGGGCCGGCCAGGGCCAGCACGGCGCCGCCGATCGGCGGGCCGAGCGCGAAGGCGAGGCCGCCGGTGACGGCGTACATGCCGAGGGCGCGGGCCCGCAGCTGGCCGTCGAAGACGTCCTGGAGGGTGCCGATCATCTGGGAGTTGACCAGGCCGGCGCCCGCGCCCTGGAGCAGCCGGGCGGCGATCAGCACCCCGGGCTCGGTGGCGGTCGCGGAGACCAGGCTGACCAGGGTGAACAGGGCGAGGCCGGTGACGAAGAACCACTTGCGGCCCTTGACGTCGCCCAGCCGCCCGCCGGGGATCAGCGCGAGGCCGAAGGCCAGCGAGTAGCCGGCGACGATCCACTGGAGGTCGGCGGGCCCGGCGTGCAGGGTCTCGCGCAGGGCGGGGATGGAGGTGTTGAGGACGGACTGGTCGAGCAGCGTGGTGAAGCCGCCCGCGACGCAGACCAGCAGGATCCGGCGCCCGGCGGCGTCGAAGCGCTCCTTGGGCTTTCCGGATCCTCCGGGCTTTGTGCTGTCCTCGGGCTCCCTGCTGCCCTCGGGCTTTCCGGGCTCCCCGGGCTCCCCGGGCTCCCCGGCTATCGGGTCGGCGGCGGCGCTCACGGCTCGACCACCACCAGCGCGTACCGGGCCTCGCCCGGGCCGAGGCTGCGGAAGCGGCTGGTGACGCCGACGTAGCGCAGGCAGTCGCCGGGGCCCAGCGGCTGCGGCTCCCCGTCCACGGTCAGTTCCAGGTTCCCCTCGAACAGCCACAGGTGGTGCTCCCGGCCGGGCGTACAGGCGCGGTCGTAGGCGATGTCCGCGCCGGCCGGCAGCCGGCCCTCGATGATCTCCGCCCGCAGCGAGCCGTGCGGCGGCGAGACCGACCGGCGGACGAACCCGGTCGTCCCGTCCCGCCAGACCTGCTGCTCCCCGGCCCGCACCAGCCGGGCCGGGCCGGACTCCACCTCGGCGAGCAGCCGCGACATGGTCCGCCCGTACACGGCGCACAGCCGACCGAGCAGCGCGGCCGTCGGACTGACCTCCGCCCGTTCCACCCGGGACAGCGTCGAGCGGCTGACGTCCGCCAGCCGCGCCAACTCCTCCAGGGTCCATCCGCGTTCCAGCCTCAGCTCGGCGAGCCGTTGCGCCAACCGCTCGTCGGCGGCCGTGTCGATTCCCATATTCGCGATGCTATCCCGGATCTGAGATCATCTCACCGGGTCCGGGCCCGCGACTCCGGCCGGCCGGCGCAGCCGGGACGGCGGGCAGGGGGCGGGGGCGGGGCGAGTGGCGGGCGGCGAGTGGCGGGCGGCGAGTGGCGCACCCCTGGGGAGGTGCGTCCGCCACCTCCGCCCGGTCTCCGGGGCTTGACGGGGCCTCGGCCCGAACGGGGCGCCGATCATATGATGTGCGGCGGATCGTGGCCGGTCGGCGGCCCGTGAAGCAAGGGGGACCAGCGTGTTCGGCATCATCAGACCGTGCAGGCACCGATTGTCGGAGCGCCTGCAGACTTCCTGGATGGCCCACCTGTGCGGGCTCTGCCTCGCACTGCGGGACGACCACGGGCAGCTGGCGCGAACGGCGACCAACTACGACGGTCTGATCATCTCCGTGCTGGTCGAGGCCCAGGCCGCCCGGGAGGACTCCTCCTGGCGCCGCACCGCCGGGCCCTGCCCGCTGCGCGGCATGCGGACCGCCTCCGTCGCCAAGGGCGAGGGCGCCCGGCTCGCCGCCGCCGTCTCGCTGGCACTCGCCTCGGTCAAGATCCGCGACCACGTCGAGGACCGCGACGGCGTCTTCGCCCGCCGCCCGGTCGCGGCCGGAGCCCGTGCCGTCACCCGGCGCTGGGACCGGCAGAGCGCGGGCAGCGCCTCCACGGTCGGCTTCGACACCGCGGTGCTGCTCGACGCGGCCTCCCGGCAGGGCGAGTTGGAGCGCTCGCTGCGGCCCGGCGGGTCCGTCCTGCTGGTCACCGAGCCCACCGAGACCGCCACCTCGGCCGCCTTCGCGCACACCGCCGTGATCGCCGGGCGCCCCGGCAACGCCGCCCCGCTCGCCGAGGCCGGACGGCTGTTCGGCCGGCTCGCCCACCTCCTCGACGCCGCCGAGGACCAGGCCGCTGACGCGGCCTCGGGCGCCTGGAACCCGCTGACCGCCACCGGCACCGACCGCGCCGAGGCCGAACGGCTCTGCCGCGACGCCGTCCACGGCATCCGGCTCGCGCTGCGCGAGGTCGAACTCACCGACCGCACCCTCGTGCACGTGCTGCTCGCGCACGAGACCGAGCGGGCGGTGGAGCGGGTCTTCGGACCGGCCCGGCACGGGGCGGCCTGCCGCCGCCCGGACGCGGCGGGCACCGCCACCGGCGAGCACCCGCACCAGGCGCCGCCGCAGCAGACGCCGCCCGGCCAGGCGCCGATCCCGCCGTGGGTGCCGCAGGGCCCGGGGTTCACGCCGCCCGGCCAGAAGCCGCCGAACCCCCGCAACCTGCTCGCCGGGTGCGCGATGTGGGCGCTGATGGCCTGCACCTGCCAGCTGCTCTGCTGCGACCACGAGGACCCGTTCAGCCGCGAGCGCCGCGAGGGCTTCTGCGTGCGGAACGACTGCGAGTGCGGTGACTGCGGCGGCTGCGGCGACTGCTGCCAGTGCTGCGACGGGGACTGCTGCGACGGGTGCGACTGCTGCTCGTGCGACTGCGGCTGCAGCTGACCGGTCAGTCCCTCCGGTCGGCGCCGCCCTCCCGCTCCCGACCGCCCACCACCGGCCCGGGGTGCCCCCGCAGCACCCCGGGCCGGTCCGCGTTCCGCTCCTGCCCGGCCTCCCCGCGCCGCCAGAGCGGCAGCACGGCCACCGGCAGCACCGCCACCGGACCCGGCCCGGCGCACTCGGGCGCCTCGGCGCACTCAGGCATCGCGCCCCGCCGCCTTCCGGTCCACCACCAGCGAGTCCTCCAGCCGCGCCAGCAACCGCCGGAACCGCTCGGTGTCCTGCTCCGTCATCCGCCCCTCGGGCGACGCCCCCGGCCGCTCGGCCGCTCTCTCGTCCATGCGCCCGAGGCTAGGCGGTGGCGATCAATGGGCGATAAACGCGCGTTCGGGCGAAAAGCACTCGCCCGGTGCGGTTCGGCCGGGAACGGTCGCCCCGCGTGGCGTCCCCTCCGCACCGCCGGCACCGTCGACACCATCGGCACCACCCGCTGCCGAGGGGCAACGACGGCCCCGCACGGGGCCGTCGCCACGGGGCGACGGGGTGCGCTCGCCCCCGGCGCCGGCCGTCGCCCCCTCCCCCGGCTACCGCCCCGGCGTCGCGGCCAGCAGCAGCCGGGCGGCCTCCCTCGCGTCGGCGGCGGCCGTCGGATCGCCGTGGACGGCCGCGCTGGTGATCGACCCCTCGGCCAGCAGGGTCAGGTGGACGGCCGTGGCGGACGGCGCTCCGGCGGCCTGGGCCAGGCCCGCGAGGTAGCTCCCGAACTCCGCCTTGTGGTGCCGGGCGGCGGCCACCACCGCGGGGCTGACGGCGCCCAGTTCGCCGAGCGAGTTGACGAAGGCGCAGCCCCGGAAACCGGGTTCGGCGAACCACCGGCCGAGCCAGTCGTAGACCGCGAGCAGTTGCTCCCGCGGGTCGCCGCCGGTGCGCGAGACGTACTCGGCGAGGCTCGCCCGCCAACGGCCGTCGCGGCGCAGCAGGTAGGCCTCGACGAGCTCGCCCTTGGACGGGAAGTGCTGGTAGACGCGGCGCATGGTCATGCCGGAGGCGGCCCGGACGGCGTCCATGCCGACCGCCTGGATGCCCTGCCCGTAGAACAGCTCCTCGGCCGCGTCGAGGATTCGGGTCCGCGGGTCTTCCTGCTCCATCTGCCGTGCCCTTTGCGTGAGAACGATGATTCTCCTATCGTATCCAGCAGAGTGAGAACGATCGTTCTCACCGGTGGAACGCCCATTCCGAGGAGCATCCATGCCCGAGACCGGCACCGAGCAGCGCCCGCCCCTGCCCCCGTTCACCGAGGAGACCGCCCGCCGGAAGGTCCGGGCCGCCGAGGACGCCTGGAACACCCGCGACCCCCGGCGGGTCGCCCTCGCCTACACCCCGGACAGCCGCTGGCGCAACCGCTCCGAGTTCCTCGCCGGCCGCGAGCGGATCGCCGACTTCCTCACCCGCAAGTGGCAGCGCGAGCTCGACTACCGCCTGATCAAGGAACTCTGGGCGCACGACGGCAACCGCATCGCGGTCCGCTTCGCGTACGAGTGGCACGACGGCGACGGCCGCTGGTACCGCTCCTACGGCAACGAGAACTGGGAGTTCGACCGCGACGGCCTGATGGCCCGTCGGCACGCGTCCATCAACGACCTGCCGATCACCGCCGAGGAGCGCCTGTTCCACTGGCCGCTCGGCCGCCGCCCGGACGACCACCCGGGCCTCACCGAACTCGGCCTCTGAACCGCCCCCGCCACGGGGCCACGGCACTCCCCCCGCTGTTCCACGGCTGTGACACGGCGCACATCCGCCGCTGACCTCGCACTGCGAGGCTCCTGGTCGAAGGCGAACAGCACACAAGGGGGACCAGGAAGATGTCCGTGCGCAACAGCTCCGTGCGAAACCGGTTCGGCACCACCGCGGCGATCGCGCTGATGGTCGGCGTCGGCGCCGTCCTGGTCTCCGCCTGCGGCCCCGAGAACGGCGACTCCGCCCCCACCGCCGCTCCGACCGGCGGCGCCGCCCCGGCCGGTACCGCCCCCGGGGCGGCGTCGCCGGGAACGGCCGCACCCGGCTCCTCCGCCCCCTCCGGCAGCGCCGCGCCCGGCGGCGGCAAGGAGGTCAACGGCACCTCGGCCGCCAACCACCTGACCATCTCCACCGGCACGGCGACCGTCGCACTGAACGGCACCACCGTCGACTTCGGCACCGTCGTCCGGGACCTGGCCTGGTCCCCCGACGGAAAGAAGGCCGCCTTCGTCAACGGCAACGGCGACCTGATGACCGCCAACCCGGACGGCACCGGCAAGGTCGTCCTCGCCAGGAACCCCGGCGGCGAGACCTGGTCCCACCCCACCTGGCAGCACGCCACCGCCGACCCGAGCGTCACCGCCGGCGGCGACGCGCTGGATCGGTTCGCCGCGATCGTCTTCACCTCCGACAAGGGCGGCACGCTGCGGCTGGAGAAGGTCCCCACCAAGTCCCCCGGCGCCACCCCCGAGGTGCTCACCCCGCACATCTCCGAGGGCGGCGGCGATCCGGTGCCGCAGCCGCCGCAGACCGGCAACACCTGGGCCAACGCGGGCGGCCACCGGGGCGAGATCGTCTACGCCAACACCCCGACCAACGAGGTGTACCTGTACGACGACTACATCCGCCCGGCCACCCGGGACCTGGGCAAGGGCTCGCAGCCGGCCCTCGCCCCGGACGGCGAGCACCTCGTCTTCGTCCGCTCGGTGAACGGGCACGACCACCTGTTCACCCGCTCCACCCGGATCGACCAGAAGGCCGAGAAGGACCTCACCCCGTCGGCCACCACCGACTACACCCAGCCCGCCTGGTCCCCCGACGGCAGGACCATCGCGGTCCGCACCCCGGACGGCATCAGCACCCTGCCCGCCGACGGCTCGGCCGCGCCGACCCAGGTCTCCACCGTCAAGGGCCTGCCCTCCTACCGCCCCTGATGCCGGCTCAGGCAGAGCGGAGGCCACCGGTACAGGACCGAGACGCCGTTACCGGAACCTGATCCTCTCGACGGACGGCCGAGACCCGTTCCACACAAAAGTCTGACGTCCCGCGCCTAGCGTGCCGGACATGCCGAAGACACCCGCAACACCGACCGGAACACCGACCACCGACCGCGCACTGCCCCGCAGGCTCGCCGCCGTGGGCGCCCTCCTGCTGAGTGCGACCACGGCGGCGGTGCTGCTGCCGAACGCCGCCCTCGCCGCGGAGCGGGAGACCGTCACGACGCACGCCGGCGCCACCACCGCGCAGGAGCGCGACCTGGTCGACGCCTACTGGACCCCCGCCCGGATGAAGCTGGCGGGTGCCATGGTCCCCGAGATCACGCCCGTGCCCGAGGACGACAACACCCCCGACGACCCGCGGCCGCTGCCCGCGGACACCCCGGACCCCGGGGCCGTGTGGACCCACGGCGGAGCGGTGACCCGCAGCGTCGGCCGGCTCTTCTTCACCTTCTCCGACGGCTACGACGGCAGTTGCACCGCGACGGTCGTCGCCGGCGCGAACCGCAGCACCGTCGTCACCTCGGCCCACTGCCTGCGGGGGGTCGGGGCGCCCGCCGCCGCCGACACCTGGAACCACAACCTCTACTTCGTGCCCGGGTACCGCAACGGGACCAAGCCGCTCGGCGGCTTCAGCATCAGGACCATGGCCACCTCCTCCCGCTGGGACTCCGCACCGAGCGGGACCGGGTCGGACGGGGTCGCCGTGGCCGGCCACGACGCCGCGGTCCTGGTGGCGAACCGTTCGGCCGAGGGGCGGCGGGTCGCGGACGTGACCGGCAGCCAGCGGATCGCGTTCACCCCGCCCGTCGAGGGCGAGTTCGTCCACTCCTTCGGGTATCCGAAGGACCGGCTGAACAACCCCGACGGCAAGTACACCGGTTCGCGCCTGATCCACTGCGCCGGACCGAGCCGCCCCGGACCCAAGGCCCCGCTGCTGTGGGGCGAGCCCTGCGACATGTCGCACGGGGCCAGCGGCGGCCCCCACTTCACCGGGTTCGACCCCGCCACCGGGACCGGCACCCTCGTCGGCGTCACCACCACCTCCGAGGAACTCGCGGGCGGCCCGGCCGGCACCTCGTACGCCACCCGCCTCGGTGACGGCGCCCGCCGCCTCTACGACTGGGCGCAGACCCGGGCGGTCTGACCCCCGCGGCCCCGAACCCGCCCGGCCGGCAGCTCCGCCGGCCGGGCCACCGGGGCGGCACGGGCCACGAGAGCTACCGAGGCTTCGCCAACTCGGCTCGCAGCTCGGCCAGGTGCTCGTCGGCCGACTCGTGCGGCAGGAACTCGACCACGTCGAGGAAGCGGAACAGCACCCGGGTCCCGGTGACGGCGTACTCGTAGTCGCCGAACCCGACCACCGCGCCCGTGCCGCCGCGCGCCGCGCCCCGGACGGCGGCCGAGGTCAGCTCGTCCGCCGTGTCCCCGGTGCTCGCCCGCCGCCGGGCGTTGGGGCGCGCCAGGTACGGGCAGACCATGGCGGCGTAGAGCATGCAGGACCGGTGGCCCGGGCCCTCCATGGTGGGCGCGAGGTTGCGGTACGGCTGCCCGGCCGCGAGCGCCCCGGCGATCGCCGCGCTCTCGGCGGCGCCGACCACCCGCCACACCGGTCCGCGGTCCATGAACCGCCCGCACACCGAGCACCGCCGCTCCAGCGCGCAGTCGGCGCTGCGCCCGTAGTCGGTCAGCGCGAACTGCGGGACGTCGCCCTGCCACGGCGTGATCGCGGGCACCGGGTAGCCCCGCCCGTCCCGGGGCCGCGCCCCCACGCCGTCCGGCACCGGCACAAGTTCGAATCGCACGCCCCTATCGATACCAGGGACGGACGCCGCGGGTCGACCCCGGCCGCCCGGCCGCCCGCCCGGGGGGCCTACCGCTCGCCCTCCTGAGCGAGCATCACCTTCCGCAGCAGGTCCGCCAGCGTGCGCCGTTCCTCCTCGGAGAGCACTCCCAGCAGCCGCCGCTCCTCCCGGCCCACCACGTCCAGGGCCTCCTGCCAGGCGGCGCGTCCGGCCTCGGTCAGCACGATGTCGACCTTCCGGCGGTCCTCCGTGGACGGCGTGCGCAGGACGAAGCCGCGCCGTTCCAGGGTCTCCAGCCGGCCGGTGACCGAGGCGGGGGCGAGGTTGAGGTCGGCCCGGAGGTCGGAGGGGGCGGCGTGGCCGCCGCGGCCGGCGAGCACGTGCAGGGTGTCGAACTCGTGCTTGTGCAGGCCGTAGTCGGCGACGCCCTGTTCGCGGACCCGGCCGAGGTGGCGGGTGAGTCGCGACATCCGGGTGACGGAGGCCTCGATGTCCGGGTCGAGGCCGGGCAGCACCGGCTGCCAGCGGTCGAGGTGGCCGTCCGTCCAGTCCCGGGCCCCCGTCCGGTCACGGCTGCCCGTCCGGTCGCGGGGCGCAGTGGGCTGCTCGGGAGGGTGCTCGGCCATGGGAGGAGTCTACAAACCGCAGCAGAAACAACGGCGCAAAAATATTCGTTGCCGAAATTTCGGCAGCGAAATACAGTGCGGCGCGTGACACGACACCCCTTGAACCTGAGCGGCTTCCGCCTGCTCTTCGTCGGACGGACCCTCTCCACCCTCGGCGACTCCGTCGTCCCGGCCGCCCTGGCCATCGCCGTCACCCGCGCCACCGGCTCGGCCGCCGCACTCGGCCTCGTCCTGGGCTGCGCGATGGTGCCGAGACTGCTCCTGCTGCCGGTCGGCGGCGTGGTCGGGGACCGCTTCGACCCGCGTCTCGTCGCCCTCACCACCGACCTGGTCCGGGCCGCCGCCCAACTGCTGGTCGGACTCGAACTGCTCGGCGGGAACCCGGACCTGGCGCACGTCGCGCTCGCCTCGGCGGTCGGCGGCACCGCCTCCGCCTTCGCCATGCCCACCGCCTCCCCACTGGTCGCCGCCACCGTCCGGGGCGAGCTGCGACTGCGCGCCAACGCCCTGCTCGGCTCCGCCACCGCCGCCGCCCGGCTCGGCGGCCCGGCCCTCGCCGGACTGCTGGTGTACACCGCCGGGCCCGGCTGGGCGTTCGTGCTGGACGGCGCCTCCTTCGCACTGAGCGCCGCGCTGCTGACCCGGCTCCGCATCGACCACGTGCCCGGCGAACCGCGCTCGCTGCGCCGGGACCTCGCCGAGGGCTGGAGCGAGGTGCGCTCCCGGGACTGGTACTGGACCAGCCTGATCGCCCACGGGGTGTGGAACGGCGCGAGCTCCGTGCTGCTCACCCTCGGCCCGCTGATCGCCGCCACCCGGCTCGGCGGGGACGGCGCCTGGGTGGCGCTGACCCAGGCGGGCGCGGTGGGTCTGCTGGCCGGCTCGCTGATCGCCGGACGGCTGCGGCCCCGCCGCCCGGTGCTGGCCGGGAACCTCGCCCTCGCGCTGTACGGGCTGCCGCTGCTCGCGCTCGCCCTCCCGGCCCCGGCGCCGCTCGCGGTGGCCGCACAGGCGGTGGCGATGGCCGGGCTGGGCTTCCTCAACCCGGTCTGGGAGACGGTGGTCCAGCAGGAGTTCCCGCCCGGGGCGCTGGCCCGGGTCACCTCGTACGACTGGCTGCTGTCGCTGGCCGGCGCCCCGCTCGGGTACGTCCTGGCGCCGTTGGCCGCCGACGCCTGGGGCGACCGGGTGCCGCTGCTGGCGGTGGCGGGGCTGGTGACGGCGGTCTGCGCGGGCACGGCGGCGGTGCCCGGCGTCCGGCGGTACGGCGCCCGGCAGGCCGCCGGAACCGCGCCCGCGCCCGGGCCGGCGACCGAACGGCCACCGGCCCGGACCCGGGCTCACGATCGGGCTCGGACCCCGGATCAGGAGCCGGACCAGGCCCGGGAACAGGCCCCGGAACAGGACCGGAGCCCGGAACAGGACCCGGCCGGGATCAGGGCCTGACCGCCGCCGTTCAGTTCCAGATGCCGGTGATGTCCGCGGCGGAGGCCGCGTTGCCCGCGTGGCCGGAGGCACCGGCCAGGTCCTCCAGGGTGCGCAGCACGTTGTAGTGGTTGTAGGTGGTGGCGCTGCTGCTGCCGGGCGTCACGTGGGCGCCGTAGATCACGGTCGGGATCCGGTTGCCGGACAGCTTGTTGTCCTCGTCGAAGGTGACGACCAGCAGGCTGTTGTGGGTCTGCGCCCAGGTGGCGTACGCGCCCAGGTTGTTCTTGATCCAGGTGTCGCCGGTGCCGACCGAGCAGTCGTGCATGTCGCTGCAGAGGTTCGGCACCACGAAGGAGACGTTCGGCAGGGTGCTGTAGTCGGCCGGGAACTGGGCGAAGGTCTTGGCGGAGCCGAGCGGGACGTTGCCGAAGCCGAACCAGGGGTTGTGCTTCTGGGCGTAGCTGCCGCTGCTGCACACGGTGCTGCCCTGGCTGGGCAGGGACTCGTTGTAGCTGCCCCAGGTCTTGCCGGCGGCGATCACCTCGGAGGCGAGGTTGGCGGCCTGGAAGCCGCCGACCGTCACACAGCTGTCGTCGACGGTGCCCTGGGTGGAGCCGGAGAACAGCGCGTAGTAGTTCGGCTCGCTCGGGTGGGTGATGCCGAAGGACTGGGTGAGGTTGGCCCCGCCCGCCTTCAGGGTGTTGTTGATGTACGGGGCGCTGCTGCTGCCGATGACCTGGGTGTAGGCGTGGTTCTCCATCACCACGACGACGATGTGGTCGGGCGTGGGCAGCGCGGCGGCCTGGGCGGTGGTGGCGGTGGCCGCCCAGAGGCCGGCGGAGGCGGCGAGCAGGGCGACGGCGGAGCCGATCGCGGTCGCGGTGCGGCGGGAGCGGGCGCTCAGGGCCTTCGTGGACGAAGTCATGACAATTCCTCGGGTGGAAGACGGCCCGGCGAGCCGGGCTCGGGACGGGAGGTGCCTGCCGCCGGTGTGCGGCGTCCGGGGTGCGGCGCCCGGGTACGACCGGGCGCAAAGCGCCCGAACAGCATCGGGCGCGGAGTTCGACGCGGGTAGACGACGGCAGGTGAAACCTTGGCCCCGGCGCGGGAAACGAACGGTGCGGCCGCCGACCGCCGCATCGACAACGCGAAATGCGGGCGAACCGGTTCACATTGCCACGGACCGCCCGGGCCGGTGATAGTGATCTTCGAACGACGCGGTCCGACGCCGCGTCAGCTCACGAGAGAACCGAGGAACATGGCGAAGACCAGCCTTCTGCGCCCGCTCGCGGTGGCCGCCGCCGGCGCCGTCCTGGTGGCGACCGGTGCCCTGCCCGCCGCGGCCGCCGGCCAGGACACCACCGCCGCGACCGCCCCCGACCTCGCCGGTGTGCGCGCCGCCCTCCAGGCCACCGTCTCGGCCGGCGCCCCGGGCGCCTTCGCGGTGATCCGCGACCACGACGGCGGCGACCGGACCCGCTCGGTGAACGTCGGCCTGGCCGACCTGGACGGGACCCCGATGAACTCCTCGTGGAGGTTCCGGGTCGGCAGCAACAGCAAGATGTTCACCGCCGTTCTCGTGATGCAGCTGGCGCAGGAGGGCCGGATCGACCTCGACCGGCCGCTGCGCGAGTACCTGCCCGCGGGCACCCTCCCGGAGGGCTGGACCATGACGGGCCGCCAGGTGCTGGAGCACCGGGCCGGGATCTTCGACCACACCAACGACCTGCTGGAGCAGGCCGGCGAGGAGACCACCAGCGCCTTCGAGGCCCGCATCCGCAGCACGGTCTACGACCCGCGCGAGCTGGTCGCGATGTCGGTCAAGCACGGCCTGCAGTACACCCCCGGCACCCGCTACTCCTACTCCAACACCGACTTCGTGCTGATGGGCCTGGCGGTCGAGCACCTCACCGGCCAGCCCTTCCCGGAGGTGCTGAACGAGCGGATCATCCAGCCGCTCGGCCTGCGCAGGACCTCCTTCGTGGTGCCCGACCAGGCGATCCGCGGCGCCCACGTCACCGGCTACCTCACCAACGACGACCGCACCAAGCCGCTGCTGAACTCCACCGAGCAGAACGGTTCCTGGGTCTGGGCCGCCGGGGCCGTCATCTCCACCGCCGAGGACCTCGACCGCTTCCTCACCGCGCTGACGGCCGGCGACGACGGCGGGCTCGTCTCGACCACCTCGCTCCAGCAGATGACCGCCGCCCTGCCCACGCCCACCGCGAAGATCTCCTACGGCCTGGGCCTGCGCCGCATCTCGCTCTCCTGCGGGGACGTGTACGGGCACGGCGGCATCGTGCAGGGCTTCAACAGCCAGTCCTTCACCACCCCGGACGGTCGGCGCAGCGTGGTGGTCTTCGCCAACGCCTCCAACAACGGCTCGGTGACCCAGGGTCTGATGAACACCCTGGAGCCGGCCTTCTGCGGCAAGCAGCCCACCGTCGCCCCGCGGACGGCCTTCGCGCCCGCCTCCGCACCGGCCTCGGCCCCGGTCGACCCGCTGCCGGTGGTGGAGGACACCCGGATCTGACCGGTCCCACCGGTCCCACCGGTCCCACCGGTCCCACAGGTCCGACCGGCCGCTCCGACCCGCGCGCCCGCCCGCTTCCGTTGGGACCGGAGGCGGGCCGGGGCGTTTCCGGGTGCGGCCGACCGGCTGCGGGCACCACCGGCCGGGCGCCTCGGGAGAACCGGTCAGTGCCGGGCGCCCGCCGCGCGGGGGCCCTCCGCGCTCAGGTCGGTGAGCGCCTCGGTCAGCAGCTCGCGGGCCTCCTCGGCGCGGCCCTGCTCGATCAGCGCGGTGCCCAGTTCGGTCAGCGTCTTGGTCATGCTGTCCGGGCGGCCCACCGCCTCGAAGTGCACCAGGGCCTGCCGGTAGGCCTTCTCGGCGGCCGGCCAGCGCCTCAACGCCGCGCGGTCCAGGCCGAGTTCGTGCGCGGTCATGGCCGCCAGCAGGTGCATCAGCGGCGAGGACCAGCGCTCCACCAGCTCCAGCGCCCCGGCCAGGGCCCGCCGGCGCGAATCCACCGCCTCCTCCGCCCGGCCGGACTCCCGCAGGCAGTTGGCGGCGCCCCGCAGGGTGACCAGCCGGCCGATCATCGCCGAGCGGCTGGCGAGCTCGGCGAAGGCGTCCGCCGCCCGCTGGAAGGCGTCGGTCGCCTCCCGGTGCCGCTGGAGGTGGCGCAGGCCCGAGGCGAGGTAGGTGAGCGCCCAGCCCTGCTGCTCCCGGTCGCCCACCGCGAGGGCCAGCTCCAGCCCCTCGGTGGCCAGTTCGATGCCGCGCTGGTAGCGGTGCAGGCAGGTGATGTACGTCCAGGCCAGGTAGTTGACGTGCACCGCCTCCACCCGCTGGTCCCCGGTCGCGCGGGCGGCGTCCGCCGAGAGCTGGAACACCTCCGCCCAGATGCCCCAGCTCAGCAGCCGGTCGGAGAACCAGTGCATCGCCTCGGCGGTGTCCACCACCTCCCGGTAGCGGCCGGCCAGTTGCGCCTGGTGCAGGGCGGCCAGCCACTCGGGGTGCTCGTACTCCAGCCAGGCGGCCGCCTCGGTGAGGTGCGGGGGCGCGCCGCCGCCGGTGCCGGCCGCGTCCGTGGCGTGGTCGGGGTCGAACCGCAGTCCGTACTCGGCCGCCCGGCCGAGGATCCAGCGGCCGGCCCGGGTGCGGGCCTCGGCCAGCTCCTGGCCCGTCTCGTCGGCGGTCAGCCGCTCGCCCGCGTAGAGCCGCACCAGGTCGTGCAGGCGGTAGCGGTCCGGGGTGGCCGCCTGCATCAGCCCGGCGTCGACGAGCTGCTCCAGCACCAGCTCGGTGCGGGCCGCCGACAGGCCCGCGTAGGCCGCGGCGATCTCCGCGGTGAAGTCCTGCCCGGCGGTCAGCGCGCAGCGGCGCAGGACCAGTTGGGACTCGGCGGGCAGTCGCCGGTAGGACAGCTCGAAGGCCGGGCGGACGGCCAGGTCGCCGGTCTCCAGCAGGTCCAGCCGGTTCTCCTCGGCGGTGAGCTGGCGCACCAGGTGGGCGACCGGCTGCTGCGGGCGGGCGACCAGGCGCTGCCCGGCGATCCGCAGCGCGAGCGGCAGGTAGCCGCAGAGCCTGGCCAGCTCGGCGGTGGCGTCGGGCGCGGCCTCGATCCGCTCGCGGCCGGCGATCCGGGCCAGCAGCCCGGCCGCTTCCGCCGGGGAGAGCACGTCCAGGCTCAGCCGGTGCACCGACTCCAGGCCGGGCAGCACGTTGCGGCTGGTCACGATGGTCACGGCCGGGCCGGAGCCGGGCAGCAGCGGACGCACCTGGCCCTCGTCGGCGGCGTTGTCCAGCACCAGGACGAGCCGCCGCTCGCGCACCAGCGCCCGGTAGAGGCCGGCCCGCTCCTCCGTCCCGGCGGGCACCGCGGCATCGGCCACGCCCAGGGCGCGCAGCACCTGGCCGAGCGCGTCCCGGGCGGGCAGCGGCTGCGAGGACATGCCGCCGAGGTCCAGCGAGAGCTGGCCGTCCGGGAAGCGCGGGGCCAGGACGTGGGCGGCGTGCAGGGCGAAGGAGGTCTTGCCGAGGCCGGGCTGGCCGCTGACCAGCACCACGCGCGGGTGGGCCGGCCGCTCGTCCTCGGCCAGCCGGGCCAGCAGGGCGAGGGCGTCCTCGCGGGCGGTGAAGTCGGCGATGTCGCGGGGCAGCGCGAGGGCGCTCTGGCCGGTCCCGGCGGCGGGCACCGCCGGGGCCGCGGCGCGCGGCGCGTCCGTACGGGCGGCGGCCTCGTGCGCGGCCGACCGGAGGGGCCGGGCGCGGCCCCCGGCGGGCGCCGAGCCCGGCCGCACCCCGCGCGGGCGTCCGGACTGCGCGGCCCGGTCCAGCGCCTCCGCCTGCACGCCGTCCAGCCCGAGCGCCTCGGCCAGGGCCCGCACGGTGCGCCGCTGCGGGCCGCGGGTGCGACCGCGCTCCATGTCCCCGAGGGCGCGCAGGCTGACCCCGGCGGCCGCGGCGAGCTCCTCCTGGGTCAGACCCGCGGCCACCCGGTGCCCCGCCAGCAGACAGCTGAACCCGTTCGCGTCCGTGTCCGTACCGCCCCCGGCCGCCATGCCCCGCCCCCACTCACTCGGTCCTGCGCAGTTCCGCACTTCTGCCTGGAGTCGCCTCCGGCGGTTCGTTCCAGGCAGAAGTATGCCCGGGCGGACGGATTCCTCCCAGTCGCCCCTCCCTCAGGATATCCGCCCAGGTCAGGAGGGATGCGTGCGGACGGGGCGACGCAGGCGGGGGCGGTTGCGCGGGAGCGGACCGCCGATAGTTCCGCCTGTGGTTCCGCCGGCCGATCAGCGGTTTTCCGCCACGGACGGCCGGTCTCCGGCAGCGGTTTCCCGCCGCCGGGGCGGCCGGGGCAGGGCCCGGCGGGCGGCGGCCCTACACCAGGCGTCTCGCCTCCGCGCCCTCGACGGTGCGGCCGAGGGCGTCCAGCAGGTCGGCGAGCAGGCCGTGGGAGCGGGCTTCGAGCGCCGGGTCTCCGACGGTGCGGCCGAGGGCGACGGCGAGCCGGGCCGAGGAGAGCGCGGCGTCCCGGCGGCCGAGCGCGTGCAGGGCGCGGGCCCGGCTGTGGGTGGCGAGGACGGCCTCGGCGCCGCCGGAGCGGGCGGTGGCGGCGCGCACCGCCTCGTCGGCGTGGCGCAGGGCGGGCCCGGGGTCGCCGGCCAGGACGAGCGCGTCGGCGAGGTCGGTGAGCGCGCGGACCAGCAGGTGGTCGGTGGCCGGGGTGCGGGCGGCGGCCACCAGGTCGCCGAGCATGGGCACCGCCCGCTCGTACCGGCCGGTCCGCAGCAGCGCGGCCGCCACCCGGCTGCGGCAGTGGTGGCGCAGCGCCGCGTCGCCGGCCCGGTCGGCGGCGTCGACCGCCCGCTCCAGCTGGTCGGCGGCGGTGCGGTGGGCCCCGCGGTCGACGTGCAGGACGGCGAGGTCGGTGCCGAGCCGGGCGACCGCCGCCTCGTCCCGGTCCGCGTGCGCGGCGCGCAGCCCGGCCTCGACCACGGCCCGCCAGTGCGTCCGGTCGTGGCCGGTGGTCTCGTACAACCGGCCGACCCGGTGGGCGAGTCGCCAGGCCGCGGTGGGCCGTCCCTTCTGCTCGGCGCAGAGCACGACGGCGCGCAGGGCGCTCTCCTCGCGGCGGAACCAGGCCGCCGCCGACCCGCTGCCCCCGGCCTCCGCGCCCCCGGCCTCCGCCCCCTCGCCCGCCCAGTCCGCGGTGACCTCCAGGTAGTGGGCGATCAGCCGGTCGAGGGCCAGGTACCGCTCGTCGCAGGCAAGTTCGGCGGCCTGCGCGGCGGCGTGGCGGCGGACCAGCTCGCGCCGGGCGTACCGGCCGGGGCTGGTCTCCTCCAGCAGGTGCACGGCGTCGAGCCGGGTCAGCAGGGTGCGGGCGGTCGCGGGCGGGAGGTCGGCGAGGGCGGCGGCGGTGTCGGTGCCGATCTCCGCGCCGGGGTGCAGGCCGAGCAGGGTGAACAGCCGGGCGGCGTCCGGGGCCAGCGCGCGGTACGTGCGGTCCAGCGCCGTGGTGAGGCCGAGCGGGCCGCGGTCGGTGCCGGCGCCGGCGCCGGAGAGCGCGGCCAGGCCGGTCTGCTCGTCGGCGAGTTCGGCGGCGAGGTCGGCCGCGGACCAGTCGGGCCGGGCGGCGAGGCGGGCGGCGGCCAGGCGCAGCGCGAGCGGCAGGTGGTCGCAGCGCTCGGCGAGTTCGGCGACGGCCTCCGGCTCACCGGCCGTGCGGTCCGGGCCGAGGATGCGGGCGAGCAGGTCGGCGGCCTCGTCGGCGCCGAGCGCGCCGAGCGGCACCGGTATGCCGCCGGTACGGACCAGCAGGTGGCGCAGCCGGCTGCGGCTGGTGACGATCGCGACCGGGGCGGGTTCGCTGTCGGTGGCCGGCGGGTCGGGCAGCAGCGGGGCGAGCTGCTCGTAGGAGGCGGCGTCGTCCAGGACGACCAGCATCCGCCGGCCGCCGATCAGTTCGCGGTAGTGGCGGGCGCGGTCCTCGGGTTCGGCGGGCAGCGCGTCCGGGTCGACGCCGAGGGCGGTGAGGAGCTCCCCGAGCACCTCACCGGGTTCGCGCGCCCCGTCCGGGTCGAAGCCGCGCAGTTCGGCGCGGAGGACGCCGTCCGGGAAGTAGGCGTCGCCGCGCCGGGCCGTCCACTGCCGGACCAGGCTGGTCTTGCCGACCCCCGCGGGCCCGGTGACCAGGATCGGCCGGCCGTCCCGCGCGGCGGGCAACACCTGGTCCAGCCGGGCGAGTTCGACGCTCCGGCCGACGAACCGGCGGTCCGCGGCGGGCCGGGCGCCGGCCAGCTCGCCGGCCCGGCGCAGTTCGGGGCCGGGCGGCCAGCTGAGCCGGGCCACCGCCCGCTCGTAGCGCTCCCGCGCCTCGGCGCTCCGCCCGTCCTGCTCCAGGCAGCGCACCAGCCGGGCGGCCAGCGGCTGCCGGGCGGGGTGGCCGTCGGCGGCCTCGTCGAGTTCGGCGGCCAGCTCGCCGCCCCGGCCGGCCCGGAGCAGGCCGTCGGCCAGGAGCTCCAGGGCGCGCAGCCGCAGGTCGGTCAGGTACGGGAGGGTCCGCTCGCGCAGCAGGGCGGAGCCGCAGTCGGCGAGCGCCGGACCGCGCCAGAGGTCCAGCGCGGCGCGCAGCAGGGGCAGTGCCCGGTCCGGCGCGGCGCCCCGCGGCGGGCCGGCGGGCTCGGGGAGCAGCACGCCCGCCTGCTCGCAGAACCGGGCGAAGCGCAGCACGTCGATCCGGTCGGGCTCACCGGCCAGCAGGTAGCCGGAGCCGCGGGTGTCGAGTTCCAGTCCGGGGCCGTCCAGCAGCTGGCGCAGCGCCGCGACATGGCCCTGCAGGGCGGCCCGCGCGGTGGGCGGCGCGCAGCCCTCCCAGACCAGCTCGATCAGCTCCTCGGTGGCCACCGTCCGGTTCAGCCGCACGGCGAGCGCGCTCAGCAGCGCCCGGCGCTTGGGCGCCGAGGGCGTCACCGCCGTCCCGTCCTCCCGCCGCACCACCACCGGTCCGAGCAGATCGATGTACACGCGCCCGTTCCCCTCCCCCGTCCTCGACTCCCCGGCCCGACCGAGGATAGGGCCGGTCAGGCCCTTCGCGCCGGTCCGGGGCCGTCCTCGGGCACCGTACCGCGCGGGTACGACACGGCGCCCCGGCCGGACCGAGGGGTACGACACGGCGTTCCGGCCCGATCCCCCGCCGGCGCAACCATCCGCCGCTCCCGACGCGTCAACCGGGGGCAGGGACAACCGACCGACATGACCGGACATCTTCTCGCACTACACTGCTCCACCCCGAGGGCCGATGGCCGCTTCGGGACGTGATGCGCGGTTCTGCGGTGAAGTGGGGGTACTGGTGCGGATTCGGCTGCTCGGGCCGGTGGAGTTGCGGATCGGGGCAGGCGGCTTCACGAGCGTGGCGGGCGCGCAGCGGCGGGCCGTGCTGGCGCTGCTGGCGCTGCGGCTGGGGCACCTGGTCACCGTGGACCAGCTGTGCGAGCTGCTGTGGGACGAGCAGCCGCCGCCGAGCGCGCGGGCGGCCGTGCAGGGCCACGTCGCCGCGCTGCGCAAGGTGCTCGCCGGCACCCCGTTCGAGCTGCACACCCGGGACTCCGGCTACCTGCTGGCCGGGCCGGCCGACGAGGTGGACGCGCTGCGCTTCGAGGAACTCACCGGCGCCGCCGACCGGCAGGCCGGCCACGGCGACTGCGCCACGGCGGTCGCGCTGCTGGAGGGGGCGCTGCGGCTGTGGCGCGGCGAGGCGCTGGCCGACCTGCCCGACACCCCGCTGCGCTCCGCCGCGGTGGACCGGCTGCGGCAGTCCCGCACCGCCGCCCTGCTCCGCTGGGCCGGGCTGCGGCTGGGCCAGGGCGCCGGGGCGTCGGCCGTGCCGCTGCTGGAGCAGGGCGTCCGGATGGACGGGCTGCGCGAGGAACTGGTGGCGCTGCTGATGCGCTGCCTGCACCAGGCGGGCCGGCCCGCCGAGGCGCTGACCGCCTACCACCGGGCCCGGATGCGGCTCGCCGAGGAGCTGGGCATCCACCCCGGCCCGGCGCTGCGGGCGGCGCTCGCCGAAGTGCTGGCCGACGACCGCACGGTGGAGCCGCCGGCCGCCGCTCCCCCGGCCGCCGAGCCGGCGCCGCAGGCCCCGCCGGTCCCGCCGGTCCCGCCGGTCCCGCTGGTTCCGCGCCAACTGCCGCGTCGCCACCCGGACTTCGTCGGCCGCACCGGCGACCTGGCCCGTCTCGACCGGGCCTGCGGGCCGGGCCCCGACGGGGGCGGCCGGACCGGGGACGGCCCGGTGCTGGTGGTCGGCCCGGCCGGGGTGGGCAAGAGCGCGCTGGTCACCGCCTGGGCGCACCGGGTCGCCGACCGCTTCCCGGACGGCCTGCTCCACGCCGAGCTGCACGGCCTCGCCCCGGACGGCCCGGCCCGGCCCGAGGCCGTCCTGGCCGGCTTCCTGCGCGCGCTCGGCGTGCCGCGGGACGGCATCCCCGCCGGGCGCGCCGCCCGGGCGGCGCTCTACCGCGAACGCACCGCTGGCCGGCGGCTGCTGGTGCTGCTGGACGACGCCGCCGACGCCGACCAGGTCGCCGACCTGCTGCCCGCGGGCCCGGCCGGCACCGCCGTGGTCACCGGCCGGGGCGCGCTGGAGGGCCTGGTCGCCCTGGAGGGAGCGACCCTGCTGCGCCTGGCCGCACTGCCCGAGGACGACGCCCTGGACCTGCTGGAACGCGCGCTGACGCCCGAGCGGCTGCGCGCCGAGCCGGAGGCCGCCGCCCGGCTCGCCGGGCTCTGCGACCGTCTGCCGCTCGCCCTGCGGATCGCCGCCGCCCGGCTGGCCGCCCGGCCGGACTGGACGATCGCCGAGCTGGTCGCCGAACTCGCCGACGAGCGGACCGGGCTGGCCGCCCTGGACGCCGACGGCACGCTCTCCGTCGCGGGCCGGCTCCGGCTGACCCACCGCCGGCTCTCCGAACCCGCGGCCGAACTGCTGACCGTCCAGGCCGCCCACCCCGGCCGCGAGCTGGACCCTTCGGCGAGCGCCGCGCTGCTCGGCAGCGACACCGCCACCGCCCACCGGGCGCTCGGCGAGCTGACCTCCCACCACCTGCTCACCGGCACCGCCCCCGGGCGCCACGTCCGCACCGACCTGGTCCGGCGCTACGGCGCCGGGCTGCTCGCCGAACGGCCCGAGCGGCACCGGCGGCTGCTGCGCGAACGCCTGGCCGACCACTACCTCACGGCCCTGCGGCACTGCGGCTCCTTCCTCGACCCCGGACAGGAGGACACCGCCCCGCCCGCCGGCCCGGCGCAGTCCCTGCCGGCCGCCGTCGACATCCGCACCGCGCTCGACTGGTTCGACGCCGAGGAGCCGGCGCTCTCCGCGCTGGTCGCCTCCCCCGACACCGACCCGGCCCGCGCCTGGCGGATCGCGCTGACCTGCGGCTCGCTCTACTACGGCGCCGGCCGCTTCACCGACTGGCTCGCCTGCGCCCGGCTCGGGCAGGCGGCGGCCGAACGGTGCGGCGACCCGGTCGCGCTCGCCCTGCTGCTCAACTGCCGGGCGCAGGCCCTGGTCGCGCTGGAACGCCGGCAGGAGTGCGCGGAGGCGGCCCGGCGGGCGGTGGCCGCCGCCGAGTCCGGGACCGGGCCCGCGGCCGTGTCCGCGCACGTCCGGGCGCTCGCCACGCTGGCCATGGTCACCGCGATGCTCGGCAACGGCGCCGAGGCCGAACGGCTGGCGGCCGGCGCCACCGCGCTCGCGCTGGAGTCCGGCGACCGCCGGCGGCTGGTCGACGCCAAGGTGCACCAGGGCTGGGTGAGCCTGGCCGTCGGGGACCGGGAGGGCGCCCAGCGCCGGTCCCGCGAGGCCCGGGAGCTGCTGCCGGCCACGCCCGTCACCCAGGTCCACCTCTGGTCGCTGCTGACCGAGGCGCAGGCCCTCCCGCCGACCGTCCGCGACGTCGCCGCCGACCTCGCCTGGCACCGGCTGCTCGCCGCGTGCGAGGAGGCCGGCCTGCTGTACCTGCACGCCGTGGCCGAACAGTCCTACGCCGCCCACCTGTCGGCCCGGGGCCGGGAACCGGAGGTGGGTGCCAGGCTGCGCTCGGCGCTGGAGCGCTTCCGCTCGCACGACCGGCGCGCGGGCTACCGGAGCGGGTTCACCACCGGCCTGGAGGCATCGCTCAAGCTCCGTACCGGGCGGCGGCCGGCGGACGACTGACCCGGGCGGCGGCCGGCCCCGGCGGAGGCCGGCGGGCCCGTGCCGCCCGACGGGACGGCGGCCCGGTCAGCCCGCGGCCGAGGCGGCCCCGCGCTCCGTCGGGGCGTACCCGTGCTCCGCCGCCAGCACCGGGCGCAGCGCCCGGATCGCGTAGAAGTTGCGGGACTTGACCGTCCCCGGCGGCACCCCCAGCCGGGCCGAGGCCTCCAGCACCGAGCGGTCCTTGAGGTGCAGCTCGACCAGCACCTCGCGGTGGTGCTTCTGCACCCGGCGCAGCGCCAGCGCGATGTCCCGGGCCACCACCACCCGCTCGTAGGGGTCGTCGGCGACCGGCCGGTCCTCCATCGGCTCGCCGATCACCTCCTTGGCGCGGGCGGCGGCCATCCGGTAGTGGTCGATCGCGATCCGGCGGGCCACCGTGAACAGCCAGGGCCGGCTCGCCTCCGGCCCGGCGGACAGCGCCTCCGGGTGCTGCCAGGCGCGCAGCAGGGTCTCCTGGAGGATGTCCTCGGCCTTGCCGCGGTCCCCGCCCGTGGCCCGCAGCAGCGCGCGCAGCAGGTAGCCGCCGTGCAGCCGGTGGATCTCGGCGAGCGTGTCCGGGTCGAGCGTCGGACGGGCCGGGGCGGTGACGCCTTCCGGCGCGTCCGCCGGACCCTCGGACGACGGGGTGACGGACGTGGGCTGGGCGACGGACGGCTTCGACACGCGCTACCTCTCAGGTCGGGCAGGGGCGCAGCACGGGCAGGGCGTGCTGGGCAGCGACCGGACATCCCCCGGCGGTGGCTGCAACAGCACACTGCCGGAGGCCGCCAAGTCCGCACCAAGGCAGCACCAACGCCCCCGCCCGGGGCACTCGGACCGGTCCCGGGTGCCACCGTTGGCGGGCGCCGACGACTGTTGGCCGGTCGTTAGCGGCCGTGAGCCGCGGCGCCCGCGCCACCGCCCGGACGGCGCCCCCACCGCCCCGGGCCCGGCGGTCTCAGCCCCCGCCGAGCGCCCGGAGCAGCTCCTGCACCCCGTCCTCGCCCCGGTGCTCGATCAGCACCGCGACCCAGCCCGTCAGCCGCTGCCGCTCCGCCGCCGACCACTGCGGGGCCGACGGGTGCTCGTCCACCACCAGCGCCGTCGCCATGTCCAGCAGCGCCGTCGCGGGCCGCGGCCACCACCGGCCCTCCGGCACCACGCGCAGCGCCATCCTCCGGGCGACCGCGATCACCTCCTCCGCCTCCGCCTCGGGCACCGCCAGCGCGGCCGGCCCGTCCGCGCTCGGCGCCCCGGCCCGCACCAGGGCCGCGACGAACTCCCGCGCCTCCGGCCCGTCCGCGGCCATGCCGCGTCCCTCCCCCGTCCCGTTCACGGGACTCACGCTCCTTCCGACTCGGTGGCACTCGGCAGGCGCCGGGTGCCACCGGATGACGGTACCGATCGGTAGCCGGTGGGGCGGAGGGTTTTCCGATGCGGACCTCCCGATGCGACCAGGGTGCTCCGTGCACCCTGCCCCGCTCAACGGGCCCCCCACCGAGGGCGGTTCAGTGAACCGGAGCGGCGCCTTCAGCCGTACTCCCGGCTGTACGGGCCGGCCGGACCGGAGGCACCGGTCCGGCGCACCCTGGACCGGGAGGTCATCCGATGGCTTTCTCCGACGGCACCGCGGGCGCGGGCAGCACCACCCCGGCCGCACCCGACTACTCGCCCGCCGCCTGGCCCGAGCCGGTCGCCCTGCTGCCCCGGCGCCCGCTCGACCCGCTCGGCACCGTCCTCATCCCGCCCGCCGAACGCCAGCTGTTCACCCGCGCCCAGACCGCCGAACCCCCCTCGGCGGCGCCCTCGGCCGTCCCGCCGGCGGAGCCGCCGGCCCGGCACACCGACACCGGCGCGGCACCCGGACCGCTGCCCGAGCCGCCCGCACAACGCCCCGGCACGGACCTCCCGCGCGCCCTGCGGCTCGTCCTGCCCGGCGGCGGGGAGGCACGGCGGCGGCGCCTGGTCGAACGCGTCCGGGTGCCGCTGCGGGCCTGCCACCGGATCGCCGTCCTGGGCGGCCCCGCCGAGGGGGCCGCCGCCGTCCTCGGCGCCCTGCTCGCCGAGCACCGGGCCGACCCGGTGCTCGTCCTGTCCACCGCCGGGCCCGCCGGGAGCGAGTGCCGTACCGGCGGCCGGCTCGTGCTGCGATCCGTACGACCCGACCCGGCCGCCGTGCGGGAGGCCCTCGACGAGGCCCGCGGCCACTACCCGGTCGTCCTCGCCGACACCACCGACGCCCCGGCCGAGGTCCAGCTCGCCGCCGTCGACCGGGCCGACCAGCTGATCCTCTGCGCCCGGGCCAGCGCCGACGGCGCCCGCACCGCCGAAGACCTCCTCGACCACCTCACCGCCCTCGGCCACGAGCAGCTGGCCCGCGGGGCGACCGCCGTCTTCACCCCCGCCCCGCCCACCGACCGCCCGGTCGCCGGCCGCGACCTCCTCCTCCACTTCCGGACCCGCTGCCGCGGCGCCCTCGCCCTCCCGCTCCCGGGCCGCCCCCAGGCGGCCCCCGCCGCCCTGCGCCCCCGGGCCCGCCTCGACTACCTCGAACTCGCCGCCCTCGTCGGCGACGCCATGGCCGAACGCCGGGGCTGAGCGGGGCCGCAGAGGGAGCGACCCACCGGACGGGCGCGGGCCGAGCCGCTCCCCGGCCTCCCGGCGGGCGCCGGGAGGCCGGGAGGCCGGGGAGAGGACGGCGATCCGCCGCAGGGCACCGCCTCGCCCACTCACGAGGTGGCCTTCCCCCGCGGTCCACGCCGGGAAGCCCGCGCGGCAGGCGGCCCCCGCTACCGCGTCCGGGCGCGGCTCAGCGCCACTTCTGGGTGGCGGACCCGTTGCACTGCCACTGGCCGGCGACCGCACCGTTGTGGGTGGCGTCGCCCCAGATCTCCAGGCACTTGCCCGAGTTCGCGTTTCCGAGCTCGCCGGTGGAATACCAGTACCACTGCTGGGTTTCCGACCCGTTGCAGTCCCACTGGCCGGCGCGGGCGCCGTCATTGGTGGCGTCGCCCCAGATCTCCAGACACTTGCCCGAGTTCACGTTGACGATGGTGGCCCAGACGCCGTTGTAGGACAGCCGCCATTGCTGGGTGGCCGATCCGTTGCAGTCCCACTGGCCCGCGCGGGCGCCGTTGCCGGTGGCGTCGCCCCAGATCTCCAGACACTTGCCGGAGTTGACGTTGACGAAGGTCCTCTCCCCGGCCGACAGCGCAGGCGCTGTCGCGGCGCCGGCGGTCGGTGCGGCCGCGAAGCCCGTGGTGATCGCGATTCCGGCGACAAGCGCCGCTGTTCCCTTACCGATCCGAAGATTCACAGCTCTCCTTGGAGGTAGGTGGCACCACCTGCCTTCCCTGCCGGGTTCCGGGGAAGCGGCGGGGCGAGCCAATGGCGGGAAAGCACGGGAGCCCAGCGGGAAGTCGACCTCGCCGGCCCCTCCCGTCCCCGCCGACCCGTCAGCTCTCCTCCGCCCGGCCCGGGCGCCAGCCCCGGGCGCGGGCGCGGGGGGCCACCGCGCCCGCCGCCGCGACCAGGGCGACGAGGGCGAGGGAGGACAGCGCGATCAGACCCGCCCGGTGACCGGCGTCGCCGGCGGGCGGGACGGGGGGCATGGTGGGGGCGGCGGCCGCGGTCGGCGGGGCCGGGGCGCCGGGCGCCGCGAGGCGGGTGACGGCGGCGACGGGGTCGACGGTGCCGTGGCCGTACTGGGGGTCGGGGCTGCGGTAGGCGGTGGCTTCCAGGCGCTGGGTCAGCTGGTCGACGGTCAGGTCCGGACGGTAGCCGAGGACGAGGGCGGCGGTGCCGGCCACGAAGGCGGTGGCGAAGCTGGGGCCGGCGCCGGTGTAGTAGCCGCCGGGGGCCGGGCCGGGGCCGGTGACGGCGTCGCCCGGGGCGGCGAGGTCGACGCGGCCGCCGACCGGGACGGCCGAGGGGCCGTCCGGGAGCGCGCCGCCGGGGGCGAGGTCGCGGACGGCGAGCACCTCGGGGTAGGCCGCCGGGTAGACCGCCGGGACGGCTTTGGCGGTTCCGGAGCCGTCGGTCGGGACGGTGTCGGGTGCGGCCGGGGCGACGATCAGCGCGCCCTTGCCGCGCGCCGCGCGGACCGCGGCGGCCAGGGCGTCGGTGCCGTTCGGCAGCGCCACCCCGACCGCGATGACCCGCGCGCCGCGGTCGGCGGCCGCGGTGATGCCCTGGGCCAGCAGGTCCGCCGAGGGGGTTCCGGCGTCGTTGGTGACCGGGACGGCGAGGATCCGGGCGCGCGGCGCGAGGCCGGCGAAGCCCGCGCCCTCGCGCTGGTCGGCGGCGATCAGGCCGGCCAGGAAGGTGCCGTGGCCGACGCAGTCCTGGGCGGGGTCGGGGCCGCCGGGCAGCTGGGCCAGGTCGAGCCGGCCGGCCAGCAGGCCGCTGCCGTCCTTGACCCCGGAGCCGAGGACGGCGACGGTGACGCCCTCGCCGCGGCTGAGCGGCCAGACCCGGTCGGGCCGCAGGAAGGTCTGCGGCCAGGGGGTGAGCTGGGTGCCCTTGGTCGACGGCGGCAGGCAGCCGGCCGACCGGCCGCTCGCGTCGCGACGCTGCTGGCTGACGCCGGGCAGGGCGTCGGGGCCGGCGGGCGTGTCGGCGGCGGCCGGGCCCGCCACGGGCAGCAGCAGCCCGGCCAGGAGCGGCGCGGCCACCGCCCGGGCCAGGGGCGCCCGCTTCATGCGAGGCTGCCGATCCGCTCGGCCGGGATGTCCTGCGGCAGCAGCAGGCTGAGCTCGTCGAGGTCCGCGATGTCCAGCCGGGACAGCCGGCCCGCCTGCCGGGTGATCATCGCCTCCAGCACCTGCCGGGCGAACCGCCCGTTGCCGAAGGAGCGGTCGCGCGGGACGGCCGCGAACAGCGTGCCGAGCGCGGCCAGGGTCTCCGGGGTGCAGGTGTAGCCGGCGGCCTCGGCCTGCACCCGGACGATGGTGACGAGTTCGTCGTCCGCGTAGTGGTCGAAGGTGATCTCCCGGGAGAACCGGGAGGCCAGGCCGGGGTTGGAGGCGAGGAAGCCGCGCATCTCCTCCTGGTATCCGGCCACGATCACCACGACCTCGTCGCGGTGGTCCTCCATCAGCTTCATCAGGGTGTCGACGGCCTCCTGCCCGAAGTCCCCTCCGGAGCCGTTGCGGGGCGTCAGGGTGTACGCCTCGTCGATGAACAGCACGCCGCCGCGGGCGCGTTCGAAGGCGTCCCGGGTGAGCTGGGCGGTGTGGCCGATGTAGCGGCCGACCAGGTCGGCGCGGGCGGTCTCGATCAGCTGGCCCGAGGGCAGCACGTCGAGCTCGGCGAGGAGTTCGCCGTACAGCCGGGCGACGGTGGTCTTGCCGGTGCCGGGCGGGCCCGAGAACACCAGGTGGTGGCTGATGGTGGCGGCGGGCAGCCCGGCCTCGACCCGGCGCCGGGTCTGCCGGGTCAGGTTGACCAGGTCCTCGACCTGCTCCTTGGCGGCGGCGAGGCCGACCATGGCGCGCAGCCGGTCGAGCAGGCCGGGTTCGTCGGCCTTCGCCTCGTCGGCGGCGGCCTGCTCGCCCACGTCGGCGGGCAGCAGCCGGGTGAGCGCCTCGTTGTCGAAGTGCTCCAGTTCGGCGAGCCTGGAGGCCTGCCGGTCGACCATCTCCTCGAACACCTTGCGGGCGGCCCGGCCGTTGCCGAAGTCGGCGCCCTTGGGCATCCGGTCGAAGTGCGCGGCGAGCGCCTCCCGGGTGCCCTCGACGAGTTCGTACCCGTGCCCGGCGGCGGCGTGCTCGACGATCGTGGTGAGCTCCTCGTCGCTGTAGTTCCGGAACTCGACGGTGCGGCTGAACCGGGAGGCCAGGCCCGGGTTCGAGGCCAGGAACTCGCGGATCTCGGCCTCGTACCCGGCGACGATCACCACCAGGTCGTCGCGGTGGTCCTCCATCAGCTTGACCAGGGTGTCGATGGCCTCGCGGCCGAAGTCCGGTCCGGTGCCGCCGGAGCCCGCCGACAGGGTGTACGCCTCGTCGATGAACAGCACCCCGCCGAGCGCCTCCTTGACCACCTCGGTGGTCTTCAGGGCCGTCCCGCCGATGATCGAGGCGACCAGGTCGGCCCGGGCGACCTCGACCAGGTGGCCGCTGCGCAGCACGCCGAGCTCGGCGAGGATCGCGCCGTAGAGCCGGGCGACGGTGGTCTTGCCGGTGCCGGGCGGGCCGGCGAAGACGAGGTGCCGGCTCATCGGCAGGGCGGGCAGCCCGGCCTGCTCCCGGCGCCGGGCCAGCTTGTTGAGGTTGACCAGGGTGGCGACCTGCTCCTTGACGCCCTGCAGCCCGACCAGGGTCTGGAGGACGGCCTGCGGGCCCTGCGGTGCGGCCGGCGCGGGAGCCGCGGCGCCCTCGGCCGGGGCGTCCGACCCGTCGGCGGCGGGGGCCTCGCCGGGCTCGGTGGTGGCGACGGCCGCCGCGCCGTGGGCGTCCGGAGAGCGGTTGTCCCGGCTGTCGAGGTTCTCCACGGCGAGGCGGTCGGTCGGCTCGGTCTGCCGCAGCCCGGCGCCCTGGTTCTCGGCGGCCACGCAGTCGGTGAGCCGCACGGGCTCCACGGAGTCGGAGCGCAGCCCGTCCACGGTGTTGTCGCTGAGCTGGCAGGCGGTCAGGGTGGCGCGGGCGCCGGACCGCAGGTGCAGCCCGTGCCGCCGGTTGGTCCGCAGCCGGGTGCGGGTGGCGGTCAGGTCGCCGCCGTGCTCGACCTCGGCGCCGTCCAGGGCGTTGTCGGCGGACTCGACGTCGCGCAGGGTGGCGATGCCCTCGGCGCCGACCGAGATCCCGCAGGACCCGCTGCCGCGCACCAGGCTGCCGCCGAGGTAGGTGTTGGCGCCGTCGGCGATCCGCACCCCGTGCCCACCGGCGTCGACGACGGTGACGTCCTCCAGCCGGCCGCGCCCGTCGCGCAGCGCCTCGATGCCGTGGCCGCCGGCGGCGGTGACGGTGCTGCGGCGCAGCAGCGGGTTGGCGCCGTCGCGCACCACGATGCCGACGCCGGCCGCGTCCCGGACCTCCAGGCGGTCGAACTCGGCGGCGCTCTCCCCGGTGAGTTCGACGCCGTCCGTCCCGGCGTCGCGCACCACCGCCCGCACCAGGCTGGGCCCGGCCGACTCGCCGACGTGGATGCCGGCCAGGGCGGGGGCGGTGACCTCGCAGTCCTCCAGGGTGCCCCGGGCCCGGCCGGCGATGTGCAGGCCGTGGCCCTGGGGGCGGACGGCGCGGCAGCGGCGCAGCAGCGGGTCGGTGCCGTTGGTGAGGACGTAGCCGTGGGCGCGCACGGCGGTGACGGTGCAGTCCTCCAGCACGACCCGGGCGGTGGAGCCGATGAAGACGCCGAGCGCGCTGTCCCGGATCTCGGTGCGCAGCAGCCGGGTGGTGCTCTGCTCCTCCAGGGCGACGGCGGGCTTGTCGGTGGCGGAGATCTCGCAGTCCTCGACGAGGCCGCGCGCCTCGCCGTTGGCGCACAGGCCGTTGCCGCGCGCGTCGCGCAGCACGCAGCGCCGGACGGTCGGGTTGGCCCGCTCGCCGATGACCACGGCCGAGGTGCCCAGGTGCTCGATGACGCTGTCCTCGATCACGCTGGTGCCGGTGGAGGTCTCCACCAGCCCGGCTCCGGCCGGGTTGGTCACCCGGCTGCCGCGCATGGCGAGTTCGCCCTGCTGGCGGGTGAGCACGGCGGTCCACGCGTTGCCGATCACCTCGCAGTCCTGCATGGCCAGTTGGCCGCGCGGGACGTCGACGGCGGGCAGGTCGTCGTCCTGCCCCTGGAGCACCAGGCCGGTGAGCTGGACGGCCTCGGTGAGCACCTGGACCACCGAACCGCGGCGGGGACTGATCCGCACGCTGCCCCGGACGTCCTCGGCGGTGATGCTCACCACCTTGGTGAGCACCAGGTTCTCGTCGTACCGGCCGGGGCGGACCGAGATCACCGCGCCGCTGCGGGCAGCCTGGAGGGCTTCGCCGATCGTGCGGTAGGAGCCGGGCTCCCGCTGCTCCGCACAGACCGTCAGCACCGGGCGCGACATGCCTGGGGTTCCCTTCGTCGTGGGGCGTTGTTGTTCGGGTTGTTCGGGTTGGTCTGGTGGTTCAGGGGGTTCGGGCGGGGTCAGGCCGTACAGGTGGCGCGGACGGCGGCGGCGGCGTGGTGGGCGAACGTCTCGGTGCTGCCCGACCAGTCCAGGCCGCGGCTGTGCAGCGTCAACGAGATCGGGCCGCGGTAGGAGAACGGGCCCTGGTTCACCCAACTTCCCCGGCTGGCCGTCTGGTTGATGGAGAACGAGCCGATCTGGCCGCCACCGCTCTGCACCGTGTAGAGGCTGGGGTTGCCGCCGACCTGCTTCACGTCGCCGCTGGCCGGGATGTAGACGGACAGGGTGCAGCTGCTGACCTTGTCCACGGTGAAGGTCCAGACCACCGAGTTGCTGTTGTCGTCCTTGTTCGCGTCGCCGGACATCGGCATCGAGGCGTACGTGCCGTTGCAGCCGTCGCCGCCGTAGCCGCCCGAGTTGTTGCGCCAGCCCTTGGTGCCCTGGTCGTACCAGCCGTTGGTCTTGTACTGGCCGCCGCCCGAGCAGTACGGGCCGGCGATCACGGTGACCGGTGCCGGCGGCTTGGCGGCGGCCGGCGGCGGCGCGGGCTGCTGGGCCGCCGGTGGCGGCGCGGCCGGCGGGTTCGCCGGGGGCTGGTTGGGGGCCGGGTTGGCCGCGCCGCCGCCACCCGTGCCGCCGGAGGCCGAGCCGCCCGAGGCGGCCGCCGCACCGCCCTGGGAGCGGTCCGTCCCGCCGCCCGGGGCGGGGTTGGCCGCGCCGCCGCCGGGACGGGCGGCCGTACCGGCACCGCCGGCACCGTTGGGGACGACGGCGCCGTTGGGAGCCGAGGCCGCCTGGTCGCCCGGCGAGGGTGCGGCCGAACCGTCGGGCAGCGGGACCACCGCACCCGGCTGCCCGTCCGGCGGGGCGCCCCCGCCGGTGCCGCCGTGCTCGTCGAAGCCGGGGACGTAACCGTTGCCGCCGTCCCCGCCGCCCTGCCCGTAGCCGGGCGGGACGTCGGCCTGGGCCGGCCCGTGCTTGGGGTCGTTGCCGCCCAGCTGGGTGACCACCACGGAGGTGCCGACCAGCACCAGGCCGACGGCGACGGCCGCGGCGATCATCGGCCGGGAGACCCGGCCGGGGCGCGGCCCCGGGTCCGTGGCGCCGTCACCGGCCGGCTCGGCGGACGCGACGGCGGCGAGTGCCACCGCCTCGGGCGCCCCGGGGGCGGTCGAGGCCGCGACGGGGGACGGCAGCGGCGCCGGCCCGATACCCGTCGGCGCCGCGGACTCGGGCTCCGCCTCGGCCTCGGCCTCGGGCTTCGATCCGGCCTCGGGCTTCGGTCCGGTCCGTGCCCCGCCCGTCGCGGCGCCCGCGGCACCCGCACCGGCACCGGCAGCCGCAGCCGACGGCGCCGGGAGCACCGCCGTCGCGGCGCTCGCGGGCTCCTGCGCCGGCTCCGCCCGCTCCCCGGGGTCCGCCTCGGCCGCCAACGCCCAGTTCACCGCCGGGAGCTGGAAGCCGCCCGCCCTCCGCTCCGGCTCGCCGCGCTGCTCCTCGCCCACCATGCATCCCCTGCGTTCGACGACACTCCTGTGGGGAGCTACGGCCCGCGTGGCCGAACCGGTTCAGCCGGACCGGTTCGGCCGGCCGGCGCGCTTCAGGTCCCGACCGTCCAGACCGGCTCCGCGGCCGACTCCGGCGGGGACAGCACGAAGGACACCGCCTGTTCCAGCACCGCCGCCGAGGGCTGCGTCCACGGCTCGTCGAGCTGCTCGCGCACGTGGGCGAGCAGCTCGGGGTCGGGCGCCAGCCCGTACTCCTCCAGGTAGTACGTCACGGTGTCGGTCCAGATCCACCGGCCGTCGGTGCGGAAGCCCATCGGCACGACGCCGCGCCGCCCCGGGTCGACCACGTCGTCCATCAGCATCGGCGTCAGCAGCACCGTCGCCCCGGCCCGCAGGTACCGGGCGACGGCCTCGCGATCCGCGCCCGCCGCCAGCCGCGGCCGGTCCGGTGCGAACCCGGGCCCGGTCACCGGATCCACCGCGTCGAACACCGCCGCCAGCCGGAACCCGCCGTTCACCGTCTCGCCCATCCCCGTACTCCTCCTGCCGATCACCACAGCCCTACGTTCCGTCCGACGGCCGACCGGCGGCCCGGGGTTCACCGGGGCACGCGAGGCCGCCGCTGTCGGTGCCCTCTGCGAGGATCACCGCACAGTGACACGAGGAGGCGCCATGGGCACCTGGGGCATCGGCCCGTTCGAGAACGACACGGCCGCGGACTTCGCCGACGCCCTGGACGAGACCGCCGAGGACGCACGGGAAGCCCTGGTCCGCACGGCGCTGATCCGCACCGTCCGGACCCGGGACCACCTGGAGTACCGCGAGGGAACGGAGGCCGTCGCCGCCGCGGCCCTCATCGCCGCCCGGTGCCCGGGCGACGGACCGGTCACCACGAGCTACTGGCCCGACCGGGCGCTTCCCGTCCTCGCCACCGACCTGCGGCCGCTCGCCGTCGAGGCACTCGACCGCGTGGTCGCCCGGGCGTCCGAGCTCGCCGAGCTCTGGGACGAGGCGCCCGACGGCACGAAGTGGCGCCAGGCCGTCAGGCGCCTGCGCGCCGTGCTCGCACCCGATCCCGAGCCGCAGGACGCGCTGTTCGACCTCTAGGCGGCGCCCAGGTCCAGGGCGTAGCGGGAGGGGTCGGCGGGGCGGACGCGGTCGGCGGGGGCGACGGCGTCGCGGCGGGCGAGCCAGGTGCGCAGCCGGTCCGGGCCCGGGCGGACGCCGCCGATCTCGTGGAGCAGCACCCGGGCCGGACGGCCCTCCTCCGGGGCGGCCGGCTCGACCTCGACCACCTCGAACTCCGTGCCCGGGGCGAAGATCACCGTCGGCTGGTCGCCCGGACCGCCGAAGGCCGAGCTGCGGCGGCCGCTGACGGACCAGATGGCGAACTCGATCCCGATGTCCTCCCCCAGATCCGCTCCGGGCGCCGCCAGACCGGTCACCGGGGCCCGCTCGGTCAGCACCGCGCCCGGGGCGTACCCGGCGAGGTCGCAGTCCTGCGCCGGGCCCGCGACCAGCACACCGCCGTAGTGGCTGGGCAGCCGCCGCAGGCCCGCGGCCAGGCAGCGCAGGTACGGGCCGTAGGGGCCGGGCGCGCCGGACCGGGCCGCCGCGAGGAGTTCGGCGCGCGGGGCCAGCGGGCCGCAGTCGCCGTGCTGCAGCAGGACGGCGACCAGTTCGGGGCCCTGCTCGCCCTCCTCCGCCCGGGCGCGCAGGGCGGGCAGCCGGGAGGCGACGTCCTCGGCCCGCCGCGCCAGGCGCTGGTAGGCGGGGCCGAGCCGGGCGGCCAGGGCCGCGCCGTCCTCGGCGGGGGTGGCGGGCCCCGCCGAGGACGGCGCGGGCGGGGGCGTCACGGGCGCCACCGGTGTCACGGGTTCGGGGACCGGGTCGGGCTCGGGCTCGGGGACCGGGTCGGGCTCGGGCTCGGGCTCGCGGACCGGCTCGGGCTCGGGAGCCGGACCGGCCTCGGGGGCCGGGGCTTCGGGGGCCGCCTCGGGCTCCTCGCCGATCGCCTCAGGGAGCAATATTGTTCCTTCGCTGATTTCCCCCGGGGTCTCCGCCACGAAGGCCCCGCCCGAGGTCGACACCCTGGCGGCGGGCTCCGGCACCGTCACCGGTTCGGGTTCGGGATCGGGCACGGCCACCGGCGCAGGCTCCGGCTCCGGCTCCGGCTCCACCGCAGCCTCGGCCTCGACCTCGACCCGGGGCCACGGCTCCACCGCCGCACCCGCCGCCACCGACTCCGCCCCGATCCAGTCCAGCCCGTACAGCCGCGCGCAGAACCGCCCCACCGCCGCCGACTCCACGTCCAGCATCCCCGCCACCGCGAGCCCGAGCCGCGCCGCCCCGGTCGGGAGCGAGCCCAGCAGCGCACCGAGGTGGTCCCAGACCGTCTCCGGCACCGGCCGGCCCGGCGTGCCGACGACCAGCACCGGCCGCGCCGGGTCCGGCCGGCGCAGCCGGGGGCCGCGGTCCGCGGCGGCGGCCGGGCGCAGCCACAGTCCGGCCGCCACCGCCTCCAGCTCCCAGCCGGGGAAGGCCGGGTAGCGGGCCGTCCCGGGGGCCGGGGGCAGGTCGGGGCGGGTGCGCCAGCCGACGGCGGTGACGGTGCGTTCGCTCGGGCGGGCGACCAGCTCGGTGAGGTACGGTTCCCAGCCCTCGCCGCCGTCCGCCGCCACGTGGACGGTCCGCACGTCGGGCCCGGCGGCCCCCGTCGCACTCACCGGCACGCCGATCGCCGCCCGCACCTCCTGCCCGAGCGAGGCCGCCAACACCGCCGCCAGTTCGATGAGTTCGACCGGTGCGGCCCACGGCGCGCTCAGCACGAGGTGTTCCGCCCGTCCGGCCGTCTCCTGCAGCAGCACCGCCGCGTTGGCCAGTTGGGCACCGCTGGGCAGCGGCCCGGTCGGTTCGCCGATGATCAGCAGCAGCCCGTCCCGCGGTGCGGCGGCCCGCTCCAGCACGGCGGGCCGGGCGGGCCCCACCCCCGCCTCGGTGACCCAGAACGCCCCGCCGGCCAGCGGGGTGATGGTCGCGGCGGCGGGCCAGCGGCCGCCGAGCGGTTCCGCTCCCCCGCCGGGCCGGCAGCGCCACCAGGTCCCGTTCACGGCCGGCAGGGTGCCGTCCGGCTCGACGCTGACCACCGCGTCCGGCGCGACGACGGTCAACCCGCAGCGCCTGGCGAGCAGTTCGGCGGGCCGGCGGCCGTCCGGGCCGAGTGCCGCCAGCCCGGAGGCGGCCAGCACCAGCACGTCGGCGTCGCGTTCGCGCGCGGCCCGGGCGAGGTCGTCCAGCGAGGCCAGCAACACGGGCGCCGCGTCCTCGGCGGCGGCGAGCAGCAGCAGGGCCCGCGGCTCGGCCCGTACCGGCGCCAGTGCCTCGGCCAGGCCGTCCGCCTCCGCGCCGGGCGGTGCGATCACGTAGTGCGGGCCGAGCGCCCGCAGCGTCGAGGCGCCCATCACTCCTCCTCCGCCAGCTGCCCGGTCTGCACCTGCACGGTCCGCCGCCGGGTGATGTACAGGCCGCGGCCGGCCGGGAACTGGCGGGGCTTGAGGTTGCCGAACAGGTAGCCCTCGGAGGGCGGGCAGGACATCAGCAGGGTGGGCGAGTTGACCTCCTGGAGCTTGCGGATCAGCGGGTCGCCCAGCGACCGCCCGATGCCGTTGGCGCCGCGCGCGACGACCACGTGGAGGCCGATCTCGGTGCCCTGGGCGAGGTCCTCCAGCAGCACGTTGAAGGGGTGGCCGCCGCTGCCCGAGCCGACCAGGTCGTAGTCGTCGACGAGGATGAACAGCTCGGGGCCGGTCCACCAGTCGCGCAGCCTGAGCCGGGCGGGGGTGATGTCGGCGGGCGGGACGCGGTTCTTCATCGCCCGGGACGCGCCGTCCACGATCTGGCGGAGCTTGTCGACGGCCACCGCGTAGCCGAGCCGGTACTCCTCCGGCACCGCGTCGTACAGGCCGCGCCGGTAGTCGACCAGCATGATCCTGGCCTCGGCCGGGGTGTAGGCGGTGGTGATGGCCTTGATCATCAGCCGCAGCAGGTTGGTCTTGCCGGATTCGCTGTCGCCGACCACCAGCAGGTGCGGGTTCTCCTCGAAGTCGTGCCACAGCGGCGAGACCTCGGTCTCCTCCAGGCCGATCGGCACCCGCAGCCGGCCCTCGGGGGCGGGCAGCCGCTCGGCGTCCAGGACGAGCGGCAGCATCCGCACCTCGGGGGCGCGCGGCCCGGTCCAGTGCGCGGCGACGGCGTCGACCAGGTCGGCGACGCCCTCGCCGAGGTCGTCGGTGTTCCCGGAGCCGTCGATCCTGGGCAGTGCGGAGAGGAAGTGCAGCTGCTCGTCGGTGAGGCCGCGGCCGGGCAGCTTGGGCACCTTGGCGGCGGCCCGCATGTTGATCATCGAGTCGACGGAGTCGCCGAGCCGCAGCTCGAAGCGGGTCTGCAGCTGGTCGCGCAGACCGCCGGTGATCTCGCCCCAGCGGGTGGTGCCGACGACCAGGTGGACGCCGTAGTTGAGGCCGCGCTGGGACATCAGGGTGAGCGGCTGGACGAGGTCGTTGAACTCCTGGCGCAGGGTGTTCCAGCCGTCGACCACCAGGAAGACGTCGCCGTGCGTCTCGTCGGGCAGCTCGCCCGCGGCCCGCCGGCGGCGGAAGGACGCGACGGAGTCGATGCCGAGCTCGGCGAAGTACTTCTCCCGGCGGGTGATGATCCCGTTGACCTCGGCCACGGTCCGCAGCACCCGCTCGCCGTCGTGCCGGCCGGTGACTCCGCCGACGTGCGGCAGGCCGCGCAGCGCGGAGAGCGTGCCGCCGCCGAAGTCCAGGCAGTAGAACTGGACCTCGCGCGGGGTGTGGGTGAGTGCGAGCCCGGTGATCAGGGTGCGCAGCAGGGTGCTCTTGCCGCTCTGCGGGGCGCCGGCGATGCCGACGTGGCCGCCGGCGCCGGAGAGGTCGGCGGTGAGCAGGTCGCGCAGCTGGTGGAAGGGGCGGTCGACCACGCCGACCGGCAGGCCGAGGGTGCCGTGCCGGGCCCGGTCCTCGGTGGTGAGGCCGCGCTCGGGGTGCGGTACGAGCGGCGGCAGCAGTTCGTCGAGGGTGGGCGGGACGTCCAGCGGCGGCAGCCAGACCCGGTGGGCGGGCGGCCCGGCGTCGCGGAGCCGGCCGGACGCGATCTCCAGCAGCGAGCCGGCCGAGACCTGCTCCTCCTCTGTCTCGGCCGCCGCCACCGGCAGCTGCCGGGGCATCACGTACTCGGTGCCGTAGGCGACGACCTGTCCGGCGATGGCGGCCTGCTGGGCGGCACGGCGCTTGGGGCGGTACGGGCCGGAGACGTACGCGGCCTTGAACCGGGTGAGGGTGGAGATGTCGCTGCGCAGGAAGCCGTTGCCGGGCTGGGAGGGCAGCTGGTAGGCGTCCGGGACGCCCAGCACGCCGCGGCTCTCCATCGCCGAGAAGGTGCGCAGGCCGATCCGGTAGGACAGGTGGGACTCCAGGGCGCTCATCCGGCCCTCGTCGAGCCGCTGCGAGGCCAGCAGCAGGTGCACGCCGAGCGAGCGGCCGAGCCGGCCGATCATCACGAACAGCTCCATGAAGTCCCGGTGCGCGGACAGCAGTTCGCTGAACTCGTCGACCACCACGAACAGCGTGGGCAGCGGCCGCAGCGCGGTGCCGGCGGCGCGCGCGGTCTCGTAGTCCAGCAGCGAGGCGTACCCGGCCTCGCGCAGCACCTCCTGGCGGCGGACGAGTTCGCCGTGCAGGGCGTCGCGCATCCGGTCGACCAGGGCGGCCTCGTCGGCGAGGTTGGTGATCACGGCGGAGGTGTGCGGCAGGGTGTCCAGGCCGAGGAAGGTCGCACCGCCCTTGAAGTCGACCAGGACGAAGTTGAGCACCTCGGAGGAGTGGGTGACGGCGAGCGCCAGCACCAGGGTGCGCAGCAGCTCGGACTTGCCGGAGCCGGTGGCGCCGATCAGCATGCCGTGCGGGCCCATGCCGCCCTGGGCGGACTCCTTGAGGTCCAGGTCGACGGGCCGGCCGTCCGGGCCGAGGCCGAGCGGGACGCGCAGCCGCTGCGGGATGCCGCGCTGCGCCCAGAGGGCCTCGACGTCGTGGGCGTGCAGGTCGGGGATGCCGAGCAGGGCGGTGAGGTCGAAGTCGGTGGCGAGCGGTTCGGCGGCGTCGACGCCGTCGGCGATCCGGTAGCGGGCGAGCCGGGCGGCGAGGCGGGTCGCCGCGGGCAGGGGGAGCCCGTCGGGGCGGCCGAGGTCGGTGACGACGTCCTTGCGGTTGCGGTCGGCGCCGACCATGGTGAGCCGGCCGTCCTCGATCCGCAGCCGCAGGGTGGTGCGGGCCGGGCGCCACTCCAGGGAGTCGGCGAGGTCGATCAGGACGGCGTTGCGGTAACCGGCCAGCGCGGCGCGGCTGCCGGAGTGGGCGCCGGGGCCGTCCAGGACCAGGACGGTGAACGGCTCGTCCCGGGCCGGTACGGCGTCCGGCTCGAAGCCGGGACGGCCGGTGAACTCCTCGCCGAGCAGCTGCTCGACCTCGCCGAGGCTGCCGGCGACCAGCCGGACCGGGCCCGCGCCGTCGGTGTCGGTCGGGTGCAGGGCGTGCGGCAGCCACTTGGCCCACTCCCACTCGGCCCGCCGCTCGGGGTCGGTGACGACGGCGATGCACAGCTCGTCCGGGCCGTGCACCACGGCGAGCTGGGCCAGCACCGCCCGCACCAGCGAGCGGGCGGCCTCGGGGTCGTCGGAGCGCAGCAGCAGGTGGGCGAAGCCGCGCAGGTGGATCGCCATCGGCTGGTCGGCGAGCGTGCCGTAGGCGTGGATGAAGCGGCGCAGCGCGTGGGCGCAGAGCGGCTCCAGGTCCTCCACCGGCTTGGTGGCCAGCGGAGCGAGCGGGGTCGCCAGGCGTTGGGCGCCGAGCGCGATCCGGACGTCGCTGAAGTCGGGGTGGGAGGCCCGTCGCTCCCACAGCCGGGTGGTGCCGACCAGCGAGCCCAGTTCGGACGGTGCCGGGTGCCGCCAGGCCAGGGCCTTGCGCTGGGCGTCGATCGAGCGGCGCACCTGACGGCGCATCTGGGAGAGGTAGCGCAGGTAGTCGCGGCGTTCGGCGCGCAGCTGCTGCTTGCGGTCGCTGGAGCCGCGGATCAGCTGGGTGACCAGCATCCCGACGGCGGACAGCGCCATCATGCCCATCGCGACGTAGCTGAGCATGCCGCCGCTGCCCTCGCCGCCGCCCGGGTGCAGGAACATGAACACCATCGACAGCGAGCCGAGCGCCATCGGCGCCATGCTGATCACGCTGGCCATGCCGCTCTGCTTCTCCGGCAGACCCGGCGGTTCCTGGAGCTGGATCTCGCCGTCCGGCATCTCGGGCCCCGGACGCCGGGGCGTCCGGTTGATCAGCTCCACGCTCACTCAGGGCTCCTTCTCACCACGGCCGTTCCCTCTGGGTGACGGACGGCGCGGCACCGGAGGTTCAGCGGTGCGGGGTTCGGCCGCGGCACACCGGTTGAACGCAGCACGCCGGGCAGGCCGTTCATCCGGGCGGAGAGGCGGACCACCGCCCAGCGAACCGGAGGACCGGCGTGAGCAGCAGTGTCGTGGCAGGACTGTGCCGATTGAGGTTCCATGCGCCGGGGACGGCCTTCGAGCTGGCCGTCCCCGCCGATGTGCCCCTGGCCGACCTGCTGCCCGCCGTCCTCGGGCACGCCGGGCCCGGGCTCGCCGAGGAGGGCCTGGAGCACGGCGGCTGGGTGCTCCAGCGGCTCGGCGAGGAGCCGCTGGACGAGGAGCGCACCGCCGAGGCGCTCGGCCTGCACGACGGCGACGCCCTGTACCTGCGGGCCCGCCACGAGGCCCTGCCGGAGGTGCACTTCGACGATCTGGTGGACGGCGTCGCCACCGGCATGAACGAGCGCGGCGACACCTGGCGCCCGGCCCTCACCCGGGTCCTCTCGCTGGCCCTGGCGCTGACGGCGCTGGCGGCCGGCTGGGTGCTGCTCGCCCTGTCCGGCCCGGCCGCCCCGCGCGAGGCCGCCGCCGCGGCGGTCGCCGTCCTGCTGCTGCTCGGCGCGGCCAGCGCCTCCCGGGCGATGGCCGACGCGGGCGCGGGCGCCGCGCTGGGCGCCGCCGCCGTCCCGTACCTGGCGCTCGCCGCGCTGCTGCTGCCGAACGGGCCGGGCGGGTCCGGCGGGGGCGGCGGGGGCGGCGGGGGCGAGCTGCTCGGTGCCCGGATCCTGGCGGCCTCCTCGGCCGGGGCCGGGGCGGCGGTGCTGGCCCTGGCAGCGGTGGGGGCGGCGGCGCCGCTGTTCCTCGGGGTGGCGCTGGTCGCGCTGCTCGGGGTGCTGTCGGGGGTGCTGGTGCTGGCCGGGATGACGCTCGCCCAGCTGGTGGCGGTGGTCGGGGTGGTGGCCGTGCTGGTCGGCGCCTTCGTGCCCTCGCTGGCGTTCCGGCTGTCCGGGCTGCGGCTGCCGATGCTGCCGCGCAACGCGGACGAGCTCCAGGAGAACATCGAGCCGGTCCCGGCCGCCGCCGTGCTGCCCCGCGCCCTGGTCGCCGACGACTACCTGATGGCCCTGCACACCGCGATCGGCGCCGTCTGCGCCGTCTGCCTGACCGTGCTGCCCTTCGCCGACGGCTGGGCCGGCCCGGCCGAGGCCGGCGCGCTGAGCCTGCTGCTCCTGCTGCACGGACGGGCCGTCGGCAGCATCCGCCAGCGCCTGGCCGTCCTGCTGCCCGGTGTCCTCGGCGGCCTGGTGCTGCTCACCCGCGCCGCCGCCGGCGCCTCCACCACCGACCGGCTGCTCCTGCTCGCGGTCCTGCTGACGCTGACGGCCGCCCTCCTCGTCGCCGCCTGGACCGTGCCGGGCCGCCGTCTGCTGCCCTACTGGGGCCGCCTCGCGGACGTCCTGCACACCCTGTGCGCGCTGGCCCTGCTGCCGCTGGCGCTCCAGGCCTGCGGGGTCTACCACACCCTGCGCGGCCTGGCCGGCTGAGCCGGGCGGGGATCCGCGGGCCCGTCACCGTCCCCCGGTGGCGGGCCCTTCCGCTGCCCGGCCCGGTGCGGGCCGGCTCAGCCGAACGGGCGGAGCGGGCCGCCCCGGTCGCCGGCCCGCTCCCGGGCGTCGAGGGCCGCCCACAGGGGGCCGGGCTCCAGCCTCATCGCGGCCGGGGCTCCCGGGTTGACGACGATCCCGAGGCCGGGGGGCAGCCGTTCGAGCAGCGTGCCGGGGCCGACCACCGCGTGCCCGGGGCTTCCCGCGGCCTCCAGCCAGGAGCGCGCGGAGAACACGACCACGGCCGGTTCGCCGTCCGGGAGTCCGAAGCCGCCGACGGTGCCGAACTCGTCCAGCAGTACGGCGACCCGGGCCGAGGCGAGCGCGCGGTAGACGTCGTCGCCCGGCCCGTACCCGGTCGCGGCCAGCTGGACGGCGGCGTCGACCGGGTCGGTCGGTGCGGGCCACTCGCGTGCCAGCGGCGACGGGCGGTACTCCGCGTTCGGCGCGAACTCCTCGACGGAGCCGTCCTCGCCCGCACGCCACCGGCCGATCACCGCCCAGTCCGGTGGCTGCCCCTCGCCCTGCCAGTTCGGGTCGACCAGCCCGATCCACTGCCCCGGCGCGGCCCGGGCGGCGGCCAGGATCCGCTCGGGCACCGGCGCCATGTCGGGTGGCGCCGTGCCGGGTGGCGGCGTGGCGGCCGTCGGTTCGTCGTGGCCCTGTCCGGGAGCGGTCATCGCGGTCCTCGCTGTCTGGTGGCTGTCAGTCGTCGGTCAGGCCGTAGTCGGGGTTCGGGGCGAAGTGCTCCGCCGTCTCGTCCCCCATCGGCTCGAAGTCCTCGTCGGCGCCGTCGTCCGGCGGCTCCACCCTGCCGTAGACGATCCACTGGCTCTCCGGGGGCACGTCCGCCTCCCCGCCGTCCAGGGCCCCCTGCTGCAGGGGGTGGTCCGGGGGGATGATCCGGACCGGCCGCCAGCGCAGTCCGGCGCCGAGCAGGATCTCGTTCTCGGCCGGGCTGTGCGAGACCTCCCGGAGGAACGCCCCCGGTGTCCGGTCGGGCAGCATCAGGTACAGCCGGATGAGCCGTTGGCCGAAGGCCCCGTGCAGCCGGCTGCCCGCCGAGACCGAGACGTACGTGGGCTCGGTGACGACCTGCCCGACCTCCAGGACGCCCGGGTGCAGCCCGGGTCCGACGTACGGCGCTCCCCTGCTCACCACGAGGTCCCCCGTCACCGGGCTCTGCTCGATGGAACTGTCCAGGTTCCCGATGACCTCCCGCACCGGGCCCGGGGGCAGGGCGGTGTGGTCCCGGCCCGCCATGGTCAGCTGCCACCGGATCTGCTTGACCTCGTAGTACGAGAACTGCTCGGCGACCTCGCCGTCCCCGGTCTCGCTCGGGGCCGTGTAGAACTCCAGTGCCCCGCGTTCCTCGTCGCTCAGCCCGCGGACGAGCTCCGCCATGGGTTCGAGCCCCTGCCGGTCGTAGTAGGCGTCGCGGCCGAGCCTCTGCTGGTCGGTCCCGAAGAGCTCCAGCTGCGCGAGGCGCTCCCGGAACGCCCGCGGCATCGCGTCGAACTCGGCCGTGCTCATGGTCCAGCCCCCGTCGCGCCAGAACAGGTCGGCGGCCTGGGTGCCGTCGATGCCCGCCAGGGCCCAGCCGGACGGGTCGGCCCAGACCTCCGGGTCGTGCTCCGGGAGCTGGTGGTGCCAGCCTCCGGGCGGCGCCGCGCTGTTGTCGGAGTCGGACCCCACCGAGGAGTCGTCGCCGTTCACGATGCTCAGCCCGCCCAGGCCGTTCAGGACGCTTTCGATGTCGTCGGCCGTGTGGTCGCCGACGTGCCCGCCCGGGTTCCCGTCCGCTTCCGCGGCGGGCTCCGTCAAGCCCATCGCCGCGGTCTGCTCCGGGCTCCGGTGGTCCGGCCGGTAGGCCTCGTTCGGGACGAACTCGACCGCTTCCGCGTACCGGCCGGTCTCGTGGTCCAGTTCGGTGCCGCGCACCAGTTCGACGCCGACGATGTACCGGCCGTCGATGCCCCCGGGGAACGCGACCTCCTGTTCCTCCTCCGAGAGGCCCGGACGGTTCAGGGTCTCCCGGACGTCGATGCCTCCCGGTGCGTCGATCACGTAGCGGTGCCAGGTCCCCCAGTCGACGTGCTGGGCCGTGCGGGAGCGCGTCGTGCTCACCAGGGCCGACGCCTCGTTGCTCCCCACGTAGTCCTGGACGTCGGGGTAGCGGTCCTCCTGCCTCGGCCGCATTCCGCCCCCGAAGACCTCGGGGTAGTCGACCATGTCGGAGCGGCTCCGCTCCCACCGGTACAGGTGGCCGGAGTCGTACCGCCACATCAGGGGCACGGACTGGGCCTCCCGCAGCGCGTCCAGGTCGACGTACCGGCTCGTCGCGACCGGGTTCGGGGGCTCCTGCGCGGCGGCGTGCGGGACGTCGTCCCTCGGCACCAGCGGGACCTCGGGCGCGCCGAACTCGGTGTCCAGGTAGGCGTTCCGCTCGTCGAGGGCGACGTCCAGCGGGCGCAGGTCGGGCCCGTGGTGGTGGTCCTCCGGCGCGCGGTACCGCTCGACCAGCCGGCCCTCCCCGTCGTAGCTGTCCACCTGGCCGTCGGCGAGGTAGCGGGTCTCCCCGCCGCCCGGGAAGCGGTGGATCTCCGTCCCGTCCGGGTGGCGGTGGATCTGCGTCCCGTCGGCGAGGTAGTGGACCTCGCGGTCCGCCAGGTAGTGGACCTCCCGGTCCGGGAGGAAGTGGATCTCCCGGTCCGCGAAGCGCTGGATCTCCGTTCCGTCCGTGAGGTGGTGGACCTCGCGGTCCGCCAGGTAGTGGACCTCCCGGTCCGGGAGGAAGTGGACCTCCTCCCCGGTGGCGTAGCGGTGGATCTCCACACCGTTCTCGTGGCGGACCTCGGGGCCGAACCGCGAGGAGCCCTCGCCGTTCCCCGTGTTGTCCAGCGCGCGTCGTACCGGCGCCGACTGTTCGGGCCGGCCGGCCGCCGGGGCGTGCGGCGGGGGCGTACCGCCCGGGGCGGCGCCGGCCGGGTCCGGGTGGAACGTCCGGAACAGTCCGGTCGACCCGTCCGGGCCCGGTTTGACGTACACGCTCGCGGTCGACGGACCGTCGGGGCCGCCCGGCCTGCCGCTGACGCCGGTGCGGCCGGTCGGCGCGTGGACCGGCAGTCCGGTCTGCCGGGCGACGGCCTGGGCCTGCTCGGCGGACTCACAGCTGAGCAGCGTGATCGAGGCCGGACCGCGGCTCGGGCCGCCGTCCGGGCCGCCGTCCGCGTCGGCGGTCACGTTCCGGTGCGCGTCGGCCGCCTTCAGCGCGAGGTCGGCGAGCCGGCGCTTGAGCAGGGCGCCGACCTCGGTGCCGGTGACCCCGTGGGCCTTGGTGCCGTCGGTCAGCGGGAGGTCGAATCCCTCCGAACGGCCGTGCGCGGCGAAGAAGTAGGTGTGCTTCCCGTCCCACGGCACCTGCTGCGGCACTCCGGTCGCGAAGCCGTCGGTGGAGCGCGGCACGAGGCTCGTGACCTCGCTCAGCCCGGGGTACAGCGTCGACCGCTTCGCCCAGTCGGCCTCGTCGAAGAGCGCCTGCCCGGTCTCCCGGCCGGTGGCGTCGGTGATGGTGTGGGTGAGCAGCAGCTCGTCGGGGACGGTCCGTCCGTCCGCCAGGCGCACCCCGCCGGAGGCCGGCCCGGTCTCCTCGGCGGGGTCCGTGGCGGGCTCGTCGCCGGCGCGCCGGGGCGGCGGCACGGCGGCCGTGTTGTCCGTCTCCTCGGACGCCGACTCGCGGGCCCGGAGGCGGACGTACGTGACGCCGTCCTCCGTCCGCGTCAGCGTGCGCTCGGTGACCCGCATCCGGGCCCCGGGCAGGAAGAGGACCTCTTCCTCCTCCATGTGCGAGGAGAACGGCGCGATGTCGCGGCCGTTGAGGCCGGTCGCCTCCAGCTCCAGCAGGACCCGGTACTCGTCCTGGCCGTCGTACTTCTTCATGAAGCCCAACGAGGTGCTCTCGTTGGTGCTGAAGCTCGCGAACGTCCGGTGCAGGATGACGTCGCCGCCGTACTCGGGCCCGGCGGGCCGGCCGGTCGGCCGCATCGGGTCCTCCAGGGTGCCGTCGCCGCGGAACAGCGTCCCCGTCGCCGCGGGCAGCAGCCGCAGCGCGTCCGCCAGCAGGTGGCTGTGCAGCTGCATCTCCCGCTGGATGCCCGCCAGTTGCTCGGCGGTCAGGGAGTCGGCGAGACTCCACGGTTCGGTCCTCGCCCGCATGCCCTCGTGCAGCTCGGGGATCCCGGTGATCGAGCCGGGCAGCGCGGTGCCCGGGTCCCGGTAGTGCTTGGCGATCAGCGCCGCGATCTTCCCGCGGAGCGCGGGGACGGCGCCGGGGCCCGGGTTCTTGAGCAGCACGTTGATCAGCGAGTAGGCCGGGCCGGTGTAGGTGTACAGCGCCACGAAGTGCGCGGGGCCCAGCAGGTCGGTCACGTCCGTCGCCCTCGCGACGCCGTTGCGGGCCATCCACTGCAGGTACGGGGGCGCCCCGAGTCCCTCGTCCGGGTTGGTCTCGGTCAGCGACTCCCAGCGCCGCCGCGTCTCCTCCAGGACCGTGTCGTTCACCTCCTTCGAGGTGAGGGCCCACTCCAGGTAGGTGCGCTCGTGCGGCAGTCCGGCCGTCAGCTCCGCCGGTGCCGGGTGCTCGAAGGCCGGCCTGACCGGCCCGTCCCAGCCCTCCACCGGCGGGCGCAGCTCGGCCGGCGGGACACCGGGCACGTTCCGGTACAGCTCGGCGCCGTCGGTGTACCGGTGGCCGGGGAAGGCGCCGGCGAGCCGCATGCCCGCCACCACCTCGTGCAGCGAGTGCTCCCCGCCCGTCAGCAGCCAGCCGTACAGCGCCCGGGCGAACAGGTCGTGGTCGCCCTGCCCGAGGAGCCGGTACGCCCGCATGGCCTCGGCCGCGACCCGGGAGGCCGCGCCGTCCGCCGTCCTGATCCCCAGCTCCCGCAGGTCCGCCTGCCGGACGGCGTCGGCCCGCAGGGCCGCGGAATCGTCGAACCGGAACCGCTCGTCGCGGGCCAGCCGGTGGAACTCCCGCATCACCTCGTGCAGGCTCCCGCCGGTGACGAGGTGGGCGGTGCCCTCCGCCCCGGTGGCCTCGGCGATCCGGCGCAGCGCCGCACGGGCCCGGTCGACCACCCGGGGGTCGCCCGCCGTCCACGCTCCGAGCTCCCGGTCGAAGGCCTCCGCGTGGTGCCGGTACCGCGGCTCGTCGAAGACCGTGTGCCGTACGACCGCTGCCGTGGGCGGCGGCTGGGCACCGGGGAGCACGACGGGCGGGGAGCCGTCGCCGGGGTGGAGCTGCTGGTCGAGCGGCGTGGCGGGGTCGAGCGGCGTGTCGACGCCGAACTTCACCGCTCCGTCGATCCCGCCGTGGACGTCGCCCCGGTCGGCCTCCGGGTACGCCGCCCTGCCGTCGTCGTTCAGGTAGGCACCGAGGTCCACGGTCCCGTCCTGGGCGATGCGCTGCCAGTTGCCGCCGCGGACGATCACCGGACGGCCGTGCGCGTCCATCCCGACGCCGGAGGTGACCACCAGGTGGCCCCGGCCGCCGCCCGCCGCACCGGCCGCCGCACCGGCCGCGGGAGCCGGCGGGACGAACCAGACCTGGCCGTCGGCGGCGTAGGCGACGGCCTTGGGCAGCCGGGCCCACACGTGCTCCATGACCTCGCGCACGTACTCGCGGTCCGGCCGGACGTTGAGGTCGCAGGCGACGAAGCGCACCGGCTTCTCGCCGTCCCAGCCGTCCTCCTCGTAGAGCTTGAGCAGCCCGCCCGCGACGTCCGCCGGGGCGACCATGACATGGCCCATCACGGGCACGCCGTCGGCGGTGTGCATGGCCAGGGTGAGGTAGTCGTTCGCGTGCGGGAGGTTCGGGAAGACCGACTCGGTGAGCGTCCGCCAGTCGGCGTGCCGGTCGCCGACCCAGTACAGCGCCTGGGACTCCAGCACGGTCAGCTCGGGGGCGGGTTCGTACCCGGGGTCGCGCCAGCGCTGCTCGACCTCGGTGACGGCCACCGCGCGGCCGGGGCGCTTGAGCCTGTCGACCACGTCGACCAGGGTCCTCAGGTCACCCGCGTCGACCTCGCCGCCGCCGTCGCCCTTCAGCGTCCGGACGTAGTCGACCAGGTCCGCCCTGGTCACCTGCTGGTCGGCCGGCAGGTGCAGGGCCTCGCGGACGAGGTCGGCGGTGCGGCGCAGCCTGGTGAGGTGCGCCAGGGTGATCCGCTCGGTGCCCTGCTGCAGTTCCTGGGCGAGCTTGGCGGTGCGCCAGGCGTTCATGCTCGCCTCGCGGCGGGCCGCCTCCCCCGCGACCAGGTCGGTGACCCGGCCGGCGAGCGGGCGCCCGTGGTCCGCTCCGATGTACTCGGCCAGTGGCCACAGGTCGTCGTGGGTGCGCAGCTCGGGGACGTTGGCGAGCCCGGCCAGGGCCTCGTGCAGCCGCTGGTCCGCGTCGCTCGCCTTCGGGAACGGCGAGGGCGTGGTCCGCTCGGTGGCCTCGATCTGCACGTACGGCTCCCGCAGCGGGGACTGGAGGAGTTGCCGCCCGCCGAGGTCGAAGGTGCTGCCGGGCCGGATCAGGACCTCGGCCTCGCCCTGCTTGTCCGAGAACGGCTGGATGTCGAAGGCGCTGCCGCCGCCGCGCACCGAGAAGTGCAGCAGGGCGCGGTAGGTGAGCGGGAGTTCCGTGCGGGTCTGCATGAACATCATCGCCGTCCGGCGGTCCATGCTGGTGCTCACGAAGTCGGGGTTGCGGAAGGTCTCTCCCCCGTAGGAGGGCGACAGCCGCCTGCCGACCGGTCCCGGCAGGCCCAGGACCCGGTCGCCGCGCCAGAGCTCGCCGGAGTACGGGGGGAGCTTGGCGAGCGACTCGGAGATCAGTTCCGCGTGTGCGATCAGCTCCCGCTCGATCTGCGGGAGCCGCTCCTTCACGGCGCTCTTCAGGGCCTTCCAGTCGTCGGCGGTGCGGTTGCGGGGCAGCTTGGTGAGCAGTGGTGCGAGCACCTGGTCGTGCTTGAGGATCGACGGCAGGCGGGCCGGGTCCGGTGTGCGCAGCAGCCCCGAGATCTGGACCTCCAGGGCCCGCTGCCGGGTGAGCGGACCGAACCTGAGGGCCACGTTGATCAGCGCGTAGGCGGGGCCGGTGTAGACGGCCAGCGCGTCGAAGTGCGCGGGGGTCAGCCGGTCGAGCACCTCCCGCGCGCTCAGCGGGTTGCGGCCCAGCCAGTCGGCCACGACCCGCGAGGCCCGGGTCGGGTCGTTCGCGGCCAGCGTGAACCCGTCGCGGTTGCGCTGCGCGTTCTCCACCACGTCGTCCCGCCAGCCGCCGTCGGCGCGCGGCTTGTGGAGCAGGTCGTGGTAGGCCGCCTCGTGGGGCAGCATGCCGTCCTCGCCCAGCAGCGCGCGCACCTGCTGCTGCGGTATGCCCGGGATGTGCTGGTACAGCGTCGAGACGTCGTCCAGCGCGTTCGGCGGGAGCGGGGGCAGTTCGTCCAGCAACTGCGCGCCCTTGAGGATCTCGTACAGCGAGTGGTCGCCCAGCGGCAGCATCCAGCCGGTGAGGGCCAGCAGCATGTCCTGCGGTGCGCTGTCCACGACCTTGAGCAGTCGGAAGGCGTTCAGCATCTTCGCCGTGGTGGCCGAGATGCCGGTGCTGAGCGGCATGCCCTTGTCGCGGTGGGCCTCGCCGTACCAGGCGGACTTCTCGTTGAGCATGTAGTGCGCCCGGCCGGGCTTCCACGTCAGCGCCTCCCCGTCGCCGACGCCCTGCTGGTACGCCAGTTCCCGGGGGCTCAGCGGCATGCCGCGGTCCTGGAGGCCCTGCGCCGTCAGGTCGTTCGGCGGCACCGGCTCACGGGCCTGGCGGGCCTTCAGGCTGGCCAGGTACTCGGCACCGGCCTTGAGCGGTTCCGTGCCCTGCTTGATGACGGTGCCGGTGCCGAAGTGGTCCTTGGCGAACATGGTGTTGAGGCCGGGCAGGATCTCCAGCACGGAGCGGGTCCCGCTCCGGAGGAAGTCCTGCTGGGCCGCCAGCTCGCGCAGGTCCAGCCCCATCGCCTCGGCCGTCGCCGTGGGGTCGGGGGACTCCAGCATCCGCTGGAGCACCTGCTTGAGGCCGAACGGGGAGTCCTTGACGTAGGCCGCGTTGTAGAACGCGGTCAGCAGTTCCCGGGTGTTGCCGGTCCGCATCATGGTGCGGAACTCCGCCAGGCCGAGCTGTTCGCCGACCTGCCCGGCGGAGCCCTCCTCCGGCTTCCTGTCGGTGTTGAGGAAGACCTGGTAGAGCTCCCCCTCCGGGGTCTCGGGGTGGGCGGCCCGCAGGGCGTCGTAGAGCCGCTGGACGGCGTTGCGGGCCGCGGCCTGCGCCTGGGGGTGCGCGAAGGCGTAGGCACCCAGCCGCGCCTCGAACTCCTCGGCGCGCCGCCGGTGTTCCGGGGTCGCGTGGAGCGCCTGCTTGGGGACGCCGAGGGGCTGGAGGTCCCGCTGGTCGACGACCGGGTGCTGCGCCGTGGCCTCGGCGAGCGGCTGCGGGTCGTGCAGCTGCGGGCCGTGGACCTCGACGACCTCCACGACCGGCCCGTGGGCCGGCGGCGGGGCGTGGTCCGGCGGCGGGGCGTGGACGCCCGCCCCGTTGTCGACGGTCGGGGTGTGCGCCCCGGCGCCCTCCACGGGCAGCCTCAGGTGGAGCCACTGCCCGCCCGCCTCCAGCCGGGGCCGGCCCGAGGCGTCCCAGCCGACCCGCGAGCCGACCACCAGGTGGGTGCGGCCCTGGTCCTGGACCACCCAGACCTTGCCGTTCCCGACGTACGCCTGCAGCTCCACGCCGGGAAGCCGCTCGCGCAGGGACCCCAGCACCTGGGTGACGTACTCCTGGGCGTCGCAGGCGACGAACCGCAGCGGGCGGCCGTCCCACTCGCCGGTGGCGTGGAGCTCCGCCAGCGACTGGGCCAGGTCGTCCGGGTGCAGGGGCCAGCCGTTCCAGCCCGGCGCTCCGTTCTCCGTGACGGCGTGGTAGGCGATGGTGAAGTAGCGCGGGTCCTCCTCGATCGACCGTACGCTCCGCTCCAGGTTCTCGTGCGTGGCCTGGTCGGCGAGCGGGTCCCGCAGGACGCGGACGCCGCCCTCGTGGTGCGGGGTCAGGGCGCGGGCCACCTGGATTCCGACCTGGCGCCGCGGCACGGTCAGGCCGTCCGGGTGCTCGGGCGTGAACTGCGTCCAGTGGTCCGCGGGCGAGACGCCTGCCCTGGTGTCGGCGTGCGGGATCTCCAGCTCGACGGGCAGCAGCCCGGACAGCGAGCGGTTGCCGCCGGAGCCCTGGTCGGCGGGGTCGCCGCCCCTGTGGAGGGTCAGTTCGAGCTGGACGTAGCCCGTGTAGCGGGCCATCGGGGTGTTCGCCTTGGCGTTGGCCACGTACCGGCCGCCGGCGTCGGTGACGGTGCCCGTCCGCCCGCGGTAGGCGCCTCCGAGCAGCAGCGAACCGGTGCCCTCGACCAGGGCCCCGAGGTCGGCCTGGGCGCCGACCTGGCCGCGCAGGTTCCACTGCCGGCCGGTCAGCTGCGTGCTCCGGTTGCCGCCGCCCGACTCGTTCGCCGGGCTCAGCGCGGCCCCGGTGCTGTCGCCGTGGTGCTCCAGCTGGACGAGGGAGGCCTTGACCGTCACCTCCGCGTCGTCGACGAACCAGCGCCGGCCCGAGGAGGGGGTGCCGATCGCCCGCTGCGGGCCGACCTCGGCGCCGGCTCCCGGGTGGGCGCCGACCGCCGGGGCCAGCAGGGAGGAGAGCTGGGCGTGGCTCAGGCCCGCGGTGACGACGGGCTCCAGCCGCTTCCAGGTGCCCCCGCCGAAGAAGCGCGGCCCCTCGGTCCGCAGGAGGCTCCGCAAGCCGGCGGTGTCGCCGACCCAGCGCAGCACGTCCCCCGGGCGCAGGCCCGAGGTGAAGACCTCCGCCGGCGGCACCCGCAGATCGCGCGGGAGGGAGGGGCCGCGCCGCTGCCCGGGCCCGGTGGCGTCCGCGGTGGCGCGGGCGGTCTCGGTCAGCACGTCGGCGTGGATGACGGCCTCCGCGACCGTCCGGCGCAGCCGCCACTGCGGGACGACCGCGTTCCCGGCCTCGGCCAGGTTGCGGACGACCGTCTGCGTCCTGGAGAGGGCGGATTCGGGGACGACCCGCACCGGCCGGGCGTCCAGGGGCAGCGGAACCGCGGGACGCCGCTCCATCACCACCGACAGCCGGATCGTGGCCCGGTGCGCCTCGGCGGCGAGCTTGGTCTTGACGGCCGTTCCGGTCACCAGGACGTCCCGGCCGTACTCCAGTGCGTCCGTGCGCCGGGTGTGGGTGACGCCGCCGCCGATCACGGCGGACACGCCCGTGCCCACGGTCCCCAGCACGGTGAGCCCGAGCGAGTCGGCGTGCCCGCTGCCGGAGTTGGTGCCGGCCTCGGAGCTGGTGAAGGCGGTCTGGGAGCTGGCACCGATGTTGAACTCGACCTGGGGCGCGTCGCCGGACTTGGTCATCCGGTCCACCGAGGCGGTGATCCGCACCGTGCTGCGGCCGTGCGTCAGGACGATCTCGTGGCCCGAGGTCATGGGCTTCAGCAGCGGGTGCAGCCTGTCGAAGTCGAGGGCGTCGAGGAGCCGGGTCCGCATCCCCTCCCAGTCCCGGCCGAGCACCGCCCGGCCCTTCGGCGCCAGCTCGGCGACCACGTCGGCCACCGCCCGCGGCCCGGTGCGCACCGTTCCGTCCTGGGCCTCCAGGTGGACCCGGGTGACGATGTCCGAGGAGCCGAGCCGCTTGTCCGGGAGCTGCAGGACCGCCGGGTTGTCGTCGGCCGGGGGCCGGACCACCTCGCGGTGCGGGGCCGCCACCAGGACCGGCGCCTCCGCGGTCGCCCCGGCCAGCGACCGCTGGAGCGTTCCCGGCACGAACCGGACCGTGAACACGGCGTCCCCGTCGAACAGTTCGGCGGTCTCCACGCTCTTGCCGCGGCTTCCGGTGCCGCCGGTGCGCTCGATGGTGAGGCCGCGCGCGCTGTCCCGGGTGTGGGCGTACTCGCCGGTGACGCTCACGTGCGGGACGGTGCCCTTGAGGGAGACCCCGCCCCGCCAGCGGCTGAGCCGGTCCCAGCTGTAGCCGACGACGGTGCGCTGCTGGCTCCCGAGCTCGAACTCGAAGCCGTCCACCGTCCGCCGGTGCCGCAGGGCCAGCGGGGCGACGGTGACCTCCACCGTCCCCTTCCAGCTGCCGGTGTCCACCGACACCTTGAGGCTGCCGCCCCGGCTGAGCCGGGACAGCGAGGCGGTCAGGCCGGCCGCGTCCAGCCGGGCGGCGAGCCGGGCCGACGCGTGGGCGGAGACCGGGCCGGCCGTCCCGAGGACGCGGTGGACCTCCTCCAGGACGGACGGGCCGCGCCGGCCGACGCTGAGCACCACGTCGGAGTGGCCGAGCTTGTCGGGGACGCTCAGGTGCTCGGGGGCCTGCCCCGCGGGCTGCGGCTGCGGGGCGGGCGGGTCGGAGGGCGGGGGCACCGCTTCGTCGAAGGGGTTGGCGATGACCCGGTCGGGCCGTTCCCGGGGCTCGGTGTGCGCCTGCTCCATGCTCAACGCGGCGTCCAGCGCGACCGGTTCGCCGTGCGGCCTGCCGTTCAGCGTCAGCCGGAGCTCGAACGTCGCGTCGTACAGCACCTGGGCGCTGCGGTACTTGCCGTTCGCGTAGCTCTTGGCCGAGGCGCCGCCCCGCCAGCCGTCCCGGTCGCGCACCTCGTGCTGGACCGTGGCGGTGCCCTGGAGGGTGTCCGTGAACGGCTTGCCGTTCCCGTCCAGCACGTTCTCGCGGGTGTGCACCGGCCCCTTGCCGAAGGCCTGGGCCGAGACGTTCCTGCTGTCGGAGTTCAGCAGCCGCTTCGACTCGAAGGTGGTGCTCTCCCGGACGGGGTTGAGGTCCGCCGACGCCTGCTCCCGCCGGTACGTCAGCGAGGTGACGTGGGCGGTGACGCCGATGCCGAGCCTGCTCAGCGGGCCGAGCGTGACGGCGGGGCCGCGCAGCGGGACCTCGTGGGTCATGCCCACCAGGTGGGCGCCGACGGCCGCCTGCGAGAACGCCCGCAGGACGTCCTCCCTGACCCCGCGCCACGTCTTCGCCCCCAGCTGGGCGAGGCCGATCTCGTCCAGCCGGGCGTGCAGCGGTGCGACGCTGTGCACGTCACGGACGACCGTGGTCACGGGCAGGCCGGTGTAGGCGGCCGAGCCGTGCCAGATCCCGGTCGGCGGGTGCGGGACCAGGGTGCCGGGGGGCAGCGGCGCGTGGTCCGGGTGCGGGGCGGGGTTCTCCTGGCCCGGGGTCGGCGGGGAGGTCTCCGCCCGGTCGACGACCACCCGGAAGCCGAGCCCGGCGTCGACGGAACGGGCCGGGCCGGGCCGCCGGGTGCCGAAGGGGCCGAATTCGACCTGGATCCGCGCCTCGCCCTCGAACACCACCGCCGCCGTCTTCACCTTGGTGCCCAGCGACAGTTCGTCGCCGCCGCCGTTCAGCGTCACCCGGTCCCGGCCGGTCCCGGCGCCTGCGCCGGCGCCTCCGCCGCCGTTCTTGGCCGACCCGGTCGCGCTGAGCGGCAGCGGGAACTGCCAGCCGGTGCTCGTGGTGTCCTGCTGGACGTGCGAGCGGGAGGTTCCGGTGGCGATGTTGAACTCGGTGGCCGGCAGCTCCGCCGTCTGCCCGATCGTGTGGATCCGGGCGTTCTTCAGGGTGATGACGGCCCTGGGGCCGACGAGGCCGTCCACCTCGACGGTCAGGGTCTCGCCCGACATCAGCGCCTTGAGGTCCTGGTGCAGCGCGCCCAGGTCGACCTCGTCCAGCAGCTTGGCCTTCAACGCGGGCCAGGCGCTGCCGAAGTGCTCCCGCGCCTGGGTCTCGAAGCCCGCGACGAACGCGGCGATGCCCTTGCCGCCGGCACCGGGTGCGTTCAGGTCGGGGAGCTGGATGCCCTCGGGCCCCTCGACCGGCTCCGGCCGGTGCCGCAGTGCCCACACGTCCGTCACGATGTGCGAGCCGGACAGCCGCCCGCCCGGGCCCGCCCCGGGCGGCGGGAGGAGCGGGAGGTCGACCGGCCGCGGAGCTCCGGTCTCCCGGAGCGGAACGGCGACCTGGGCCCGCACGTCCACCGGTCCGATCGGTCGCGGGACGGCTTCCGGGGACACGTCGGTGCCGCGGTGGGTGAGGTCGAGGAACCGCGCCGACAGGTGGAAGACGGTGTCGAACAGCGCGGCGGTCTCCGAGGTCTTGCCGCGGGCCACCGTCCGGCTCGCCTGGGCGTCGGTCGTCCCGTGCTGCCGGCCGTACCGGTAGCCGACGGTCTCGGTGAGGTCGGCCGGCTTGCCGAACTTGAACTTCGCCTGGCCGCCCACGTTCCCCTGGAGCAGCCGGTCCCCGGTCACGCCGACCGAGGTCTGCCGCTCCGAACCGTACTCGAACTCGAAGTTGTCGGCGGCCCTGAGGAAGGTGCTGTTCCCGAGGTCGGCCCCGACCCGGACGGTGCCGGTCCAGGCGCCAGCCGAGAACGGCACGTCCCACACCTCGCCCCGGGACAGCGCCGTGAGCTTCGCCTGCAGGGTCTCCGCGCCGAACAGGCTCTCGGCCAGCGTCCTGGCCGCCGGCTCCTCACCGTGCAGCACCGCGGCGAACCGGCGGGTGAAGTGGTCGAGGAGCTGGGTGCGGGTGCTGCCGAGCCCGATCAGCACGTCCGAGGAGGCCAGTCCGTGCTCGTCGATCCGCGACGGACGGGCGGGCAGCTCCGGGCCGACGACGGTGCGCACGACACCGTTCAGGTCGGTGACGGTGTCACCCGGCTGCAGGACCTCCAGGGGAGCGTGCTGCCCCTGGTCGTGCTGCTCGACGACCGTCTCGTCCACCGGCGCCACGGATTCCATGAACTCCCGGAACCCGGTGAACACCTCCTCCTCGCTCGGCCGGACGACCGTCGCCCGCTCCCGCGTCGCGGAGTCCATGAACTCCCGGAAGCGGCCGAACAGGTCCTCCTCGTCCAGCCGGGCGACGGTCCTGCGCTCGCGGACCGCGGAGTCCATGAACTCCCGGAACCCGGTGAACAGCTCCTCCTCGGCCTCGGTCCGGCCGACCTGGTTGGCCGGCTCCGGATGGGCCGCCCGCGGGTCCGTCCCGAAGAGGCGCTCCAGCAGCGGCACCAGCTCGGGCACGTTCTCCCGCACCCACGGCGCACCGTTGTTGCGCGGCGCCCCGGTCGACGGGTCACTGCCGTGGTTGTGCCCGAAGTACGCCGTCACCAGCTGCGCGAAGAACTCGTGCTCGTCGCGCGCCGAGTAGTTCCCGACCCGCTCGCCGTTCCCGTCCCGCAGACCGCCGTCCGGCCAGGCCGTCACGGACTCCTCGCCGAACAGCTCCGCCAGCGCGTCGGAGACGCTCCGGTCCCGGAAGGCCTGCCCGACCAGCTCCCGCTGCGCCTCGGTCAGACCGAACTCGTGGATCGCGTGCGCGAGTTCGTGCGCCGACGTGGAGTACCCCTCGGCGTACGCCGGATGCTCCCCCACCGGCGTCCGCGCACCGAGCAGGTTCTCCTCCGTGATCAGCACGGTCCCGTGCCCGCTGGAGCCCCGCACGACCGACCAGTCACGCCCGTCACCCGTGCCGTGCCCGGACGCCGCGAAGCCCGGGACCTCCGTCATCGGCACGTCACGCGGCACCACCCCGACCCGCAGGCCCGCCGCCACCAGCCGCTCCGCGACCTCCTTGTTCGCCAGCATCCGCGCCACCAGGTCCTCGGCCGTCCGGCGCGCCGCGACCGGCTGGTGCGTCCGGGGGTCGACGTCGACGAGCAGCCTCGCCGCCGCCTGCGCGAAGTCCTCCGGCCCCAGCTCGTCCCGCAGACCCGCCATGAAGGCCTCGTCCGCCGCGAGTTCGCGCCGGTCCTCCGAGGAGAGGTGCTCCAGCACCTGCACCCACTCGTGCAGCGGCCCCGGCACCGGCATCTCCCCGCCGCCCAGCCCCACCGGCGGCCGGCCCGGCGCGACCTGCCCGTCCTGCCCGGTCGGCGCGGGCGCCGGGAACGTCGGCGACGGCTGGGACGGCGGCTGCTGCATCGCCGTGTCCGTCGGCGACGGCGGCCGCGTCGCCGTGCCGGGCGGCGGCGGGGTGGGGGCCGGTCCGGTGAGCCGCAGGTCCGAGGAGAGTTCCGTCGCGACCTGGTCGGCGGGAACCCCCGAGTAACCGGCCGGCATCTCGATGACCACGGGCACCATCTGCACGCTGCTGCCGCTCTGTCCCGCATCGGACTTGACCATCATCCACGTACCGCCCGTGGCGACCACCGGGAAGCCGTGGGAGTCGTAGCCGGTCGAGGTCGAAGCGACGAAGGTCCGGCCGCCCCCGGGAGGCAAGGGATCGCCGATGTGCCGACCGGGGAACGGCACGAACCAGAGGTCCTCCTTGGGTGCCCGAATGGTGACGTGCACGTCCCTCATGGAGAGGTACACGTGGAGTGTGGCCAGGTACACGCCGGCCTGCGTCGCACCCAGCCGGGGGACGGCGAGCTCGATGTCCCCCGTCCCGCTCCAGTACCCGTGCTTCTTGAGATCCGCGATCAGGCGGGCCATCTCCCAGGAGGTGACCTGGTGCCCGTCGACCGTCGGGAAACCGTCCGCATCGGCGCGGCCCACGATCTCGAACGTCCTGGACGAGCTCTCGACGTACCCGAACTCCGGCAGCACCGTGCCGTCCAGCACCCAGCCGTGGAACCCGCCCGAGGTGTCCGTGAGCGGCCGGCCCTGCTGGACCCAGTCGTCGCCCGGCAGTCGGTGCACGACCGGACCGGGCACCGGCGGCAAGGTCGGCGGCACCTGAGCGCCCGGTCCCGTCTGCTGCCCCGCCGCGGCGTTCCCGTCCACCTCCGGCGATCCGTGCGCGGTGTTCCCGCCGTCCTCCAGCAGGTCGTCCAGCTCGATGATCCTTCCCTCGGGCTCCTGCCCCGGCCCGTGCACCGGTTGGTCGTCGGCCGGGTCCGGATCGAGGTGCGTCTCCCAGGAGGTGACCTCGGTGCCGAGCCCGACGGTGTGGGGTGCCGGGCCCACGAGCGGCAGCCCTTCGCCGTTACTCACCCTGAACTCGGTCTTCTCGTCGGCGAAGTACGGCCCGAGCTTCTCCGGCCGGCTCCCGTGCTCCAGCCAGACCCAGTTTCCGGGACCGGCGTACACCCGCTCCCCGGCGACGGACAGGCCGACCTTCTCGGCGACGAGGAGGTGCGTGGTGCCGAGCGGCGAGGCGGTGATCCAGACGTTTCCCGCCGCCGCGAGCGCGAGGATCCTCCGGTCCATCCGCCACAGGTGGTTCAGCATCTGATCGGCGTACGACCGGTGGGCGTCCGACGCCAGGTCGGTGGCCAGCAGGCGCAGGGGCCGGCGGACGTCCCAGCTGCCGTCCTCCACCAGCTTGAACAGGGCGTGCGCGGCCTCGGCCGGGGTGAGGGCGGTGCCGTGCAGAGCGGGGCGCCCGCCGACGGTGTCCAGTACCACGGTGAGGAAGTCGCCCCGGAACTGCAGCGTGGTCAGGAGCGGCACCAGGGCGTCGTGCTCCGCGGGCCGGTCCCCCAGCAGGTACAGGCCCGCTTCGCCCGGGACCGCCGGCTCCGCGTCGGCCCGCCCGACGGCCTCCCAGGCCGTCCGCAGGGCGGCCACGGCCGAGGCGTGGTCGGTGTACTCCACGTCCTGTGCGACCGCCAGGATCCGGCGCAGGTCGTGGTCGCCCGTTCCGGTCCTGCCGGTCACCTGTCCGGTGAACCGCTGCAGGTCGTCCTGGGTGATCCGGTGGTCCGGGGACAGACCGAGTTCGGTGCGGGCCAGGGTGGCGACCAGGGACGCACCCGTGAGCTCGGCGAGGGTGTGCCCGACGGCGTCGTGCAGGGTGGCGGTGATCCGCGCGGCGTCCCACAGGTGCTCGGTCGCCCGGCGGACCAGGACGTCGTCCGGAGCGTCCGCCTGGGCCCGGCGCGCGTCCGGCAGCCCGACGTGGGCACCCGCGGCCCTGGCCAGCTGCCAGAGGTCCCGGTGGAACCGCGCCTCGGACGTGTTCGCCAGGCCGGCCAGCTGGGACCTGAGCTTCTCGTGGAGCCGCTGGGGCCACTGCGGCGAGTCGTTCTGCCACTCGAACGGCCGCGCGGATCCGTTCTCCATGTAGTCGATCCGCTCGTACGGTCCGGTGCTCGCGCTGCCGGTGCCGCTGCCCGTGACCGTGAGGACCGCACCGGGCTTCATCAGGATCTCCCGCTCCCCGTCCCGGTAGCGGGAGAAGGGCGTGATGTCGACACCGCTGTCGCCCGCCAGGCGGATCCGGGCCAGGACCCGGTGGGCCAGTCCGTACCGGGCGAGCTTCTCGTCGGGCGCCAGGAATTCCTGGGCCGTCTCCTCCAGCCGACTGGTGCTGAGCAGCCCCGCGCTGCTCTGCTTGTTGCCGGGCCTGGCCGCCGTGAACACGCTCTCCGGACCGTCCAGGCGGCCCAGCCCCCACTCTCCCCGGTACACGACCCCGGTCACCGCCGGCAGCCGGTCCAACGCCTCGATGATCATCTCGGCGTGGATCCGCAGCTCCTTCTCGATCTCGGGCAACAGTTCCCTGGCCATCCGGGAGAGTTCCGCGGTGTGCTCGGGCGTCCGGTGCTTCGGCCCGGGAGTGGCGATGAGCCCGCCGAGCACCGGGTGCTCCAGGAGCATCGACGGCACCGCCTCGACCTTCCCGGCCAGCAGGGCGTCGATCTGCTTGGCCAGCGCGGTGTGCAGCAACGGTCCGTCGTACTTCAACAGCGCGTTGATCAGCGGGTAGGCCTTCCCGGTGTAGATGTTGAGCGCCTCGACGTGGGCCACGCTCAGCCGCGCGCCGAGTTGCTCCCGCGTCAGCCCGTTGTCGGCCAGCCACTCCCGCTCGAACGGGTACGGCACCTTCCCCGGCTCGACCATCCGCTGCCACACCCGGCGCACGGATTCCAGGCCCTCCTCCTCGAAACCGCCGTTGCGGCGGGAGCGGCTCGCCAGGGCGTGGTACACCGACTCGTGCGGGAGCATCCCGAGCTCCCGGCGCAGAGTGCCCTCGGGCAGGCCCGGAACGTGCCGGTACATCGCGGCGGCCTCGGTCAACAGGTGCGACGGTACCGGCGGGAGCTCCCCGGCGAGTTCGGCGCCCTTGAGGATCTCGTAGAGCGAGTGGTCGCCCAGCGGCAGCATCCAGCCGACCAGCGCGAGCAGCATGTCCTCTGCCGCAACGTCCGGGACCTTGAGCGCGCGGAACGCGCCGAGCATCTTCGCCGTCGTCGCCGAGACGCCGGTGCTGAGCTGCATTCCCTTGGTGTTCCGGGCCTCGCCGTACCACTTGGAGGCCGTGTTGACGTCGTGCTTGAAGTTGCCGGGCTCCCACTGGAGGGCCTGGGAGGGGTCGGCGCCCTGGAACGTCTTCTCCCGGGGGCTCAGCGGCATCCGGAGCTCGATGAGCTTGCGGTCCAGCTCGAGCGGATTCGTCTCGGTCCGCGGCGTGCGGGCATCGGAGCTGGCCCGGAACTCCCGCTGCAGTGCCAGCGGGGCCCGGTGCGCGACCGCACCGGTGGCGAAGTAGTCCTTGTCGAAGTAGCCGGCCCCGCCGGTCAGCGCGTGCGAGACCTTCCGGGTGGAGCTGTTGAGGTAGTCCAGCTGCTGCGGCACCCGGGTACTGTCCAGTCCCAGCTCGCGCAGCCGGGCGGCCGGATTCCCGTGCTCGGCCAGGCCGGTCAGCAGCTGCTTGAGACCGTACGAGCCGGGTGGCTGCGTGGCGTCGTGGGCGTAGGCGGCGTTGAAGAAGGCCGTCATCAGCTCGCGGAGGTTGCCCGTCGCCAGCAGCTCGTGGAACTCGTCCCGGGTGAGGTGCTCGCCGACCTGCCCGGCCGAGGTCAGGTCCTTGCTCAGGAAGACCCGGTAGACCTGCCCGCCGGTCGGGTCGCCGTGCGCCGACTTCAACGCCTCGTACAGCCGGTACGCGCTCCCCCGGGCCGCTTGCAGCGCCCGTTCGTCCCGGTAGGCGAGCAGGCCGACGGACCTCTCGAAGTTCTGCGCGACGGTCTCGTACTCCGGTGCGTTGTACAGGTGCTTGCGGCCCGCGCCGAACTGGTGCGCCTGCGGGTCCGGCGCGACGATCCGGTGCTCGGGCGTGGCGGTCAGCGGTGCGGACCCGCCGTCCTGGTGGGCCGGCAGCTCGGTGGCCACCACCTGGACGTGCTCGGCCGGGGCGTGCTCCGCCGGGACGTGCTCGGCCGGGGCGGTGAGCCGGACCCAGTGGCCGCCCGGCTCGACGCGCGGGAGTCCGGCGCTGTCGAAGCCGACGTCGCGGGTGACGACCAGCCGGCGCGAACCGTCGCCCGCGACGCGGTCGGGCACCAGCCACAGGGTGCCGCCCGGGGCGTCCACCTCGACCTTCAGCGCCGGTCGCTGCTCGCGCAGCGCGGCGGTGAAACGGCCCGCGTACGAGTCCGCGCCGCCGCGGCCGACGTCGCAGCCGGCCAGGCGCAGCGGCCGGCCGTCCCACACGCCCCGGTCGTACAGGTCGAGCGCGGTCCTGGCCAACTCGCGGGGCGGGACGGGCTTTCCGTCGACATGCGGCGCGCCGTCCGGTCCCTTGCCGTGGAAGACCAGGGTGAAGTGGGACGGGTCGGAGGGGAAGTGGGCGAGCGCCTCGTCGGTGGCGCGCGGGTCGGAGCCGCGGTCGGCCAGCCAGTGCACGCCTGGGCGGATCTCGGTCGTGGCCGGCGGGCGCTCGTGGAGGGCGCCCGGGGCGCCGGGCTCCGGGGCCGTGGGCACCGGCAGGTCGTGCTCGCCGGGCAGGTCGGCGGTTTCCCGGGCCCGGACGGCACCTCCGCCGTCGGCCCCCCGGTCGTCGGCCCCTCGGTCGTCGGCGCCGCCGTGGTCGCCGCCGGTGGTCCGGATCAGGGCCCCTGCGGCTCCCCCGTCCGGGGAGCGGTCGCCGCCCTCCTCGGGATCGGCTTCCGTCCGGCGGCCGAAGGCGTCCTCGTGTGCGCGCTGGTGGGCCTTCCAGCCGGCCGCGTCGAAGTGGGCGAGCGTCCACAGTTCGCGGTAGTGGGCGATGAAGTCGTCGCCGTACTCGCGCTTGAGGTGGTCGGTCAGGGCCTCGTTGAGGTCGTGCCGCGCCGCGAGCCCGTCGAAGCCCTTGGCGGCCTCGCGCAGGGCGGGGGCGGCCTCCTTCTCGAAGGCGGCGTGCTCGGCCAGTTCCCCGGTGAGCTCGCGGCGGCTCTCCTCCCAGTGCTCCTGGCGGCCGGCGAGGTCCTCGTGGGAGCGGAAGGACTCGTCGAAGGCGCGGGCGATCCGGTCGCCGTGGCCCTCCGCCAGGCGCTCGGCGGCGTGCGTGGACAGGCCGTGCTCGCGGGCGACGGCCTGGGCCTCCGCGGTGGCCTGCCGGCGGACGGCGAGGCGGGCGGCCCGGTGGGTGAGCCGGTCGTGCAGGGCGGCGGGGTCGGTGAGCCGGTCGAGGGCGCCGCGGAGCGCGGCCGGCTCGCCGACGCGTTCGGCGGCGGCCCGGTCCGCTTCCTCGGCGAGTTCGCGGAGCACCGTGTCCCTGGCCCGCAGCACGTCGGACTCGCCGGCGCCGAGCTTCTCGGCGAACTCCTTGCGCGCGGCGTCCTCGGCCCAGGATTCGGCCGCCTTCTCCGTCTCCGCGACGGCCCGGCGGATCGCCGCCTCGCGGACCGCCTGGACGGCGAACTCGTGCGGCAGCGCCCGGTCGTGCCCGGCCAGGGACCGGGTGAACAGCTCCACGGCCTCGTCGCGGTCCCGGCGCCTGCCGGTCGCCGCGTCGAGCGGGCCGGCCGCCTTCTCGAAGTCGGCGGCGAGGCGGTCGCGCAGCCGGTCCCGGACCGCCTGCACGCTGCTCGACGACAGGTCGGGGCGTTCCGTCACCCCGGCGGCGTCGAGCAGTTCCCGGTCGGCCGGGGAGAGCCGCTCGTACCAGTCGTGGGCGGCCCGCTCGACCCGGTCCTTGGCGAGGGCCAGGGCGTTCGCCCGGTCGGTGTGCAGGGCGAGTTCGTCGCGCGCGTGCTCGGTGAGCCGCTGGAGGGCGTTCCCGGCCCGGGTGTTGGCCTCGGTGGTGAGGCTGTCCGCGTCGGCGTAGATCCGGGCGACCTCCGCCTCCGCCCGCGCCTTGAAGTCCTGCCGGACGAGGTCCACGACGGGAGCGGGGGTGCGGTCGGGGGTGTGGGCGACGCCGGCGTCGCCGTCGGTGATCCGCGGGGCGTTCCAGGCGGCCGCCGCCCGGTCGAAGTGCTGCACCGCCACCCGGACGGCCGCCTCGCGGACGGAGGCGACCCGCACCAGGCCGTCGAGGTCGCCGAGGATCCGCTCGCGCTCCCCCGGCCGGGCGGCCAGCTCCTCGTACATCATCGCCCGGGCGCGCTCGTGGACCGCTCCGCGCAGGTTCGCCGGCGCATCCTCCGGGAACCGGCCGGGGGCGTCGAGGGCCTCGTTCAGCAGCCGCTCGGCCTCGTCCTCGCGCCGGTGGCCGCTGCCGTCCGGGTCGGCCCGCAGCTCCTCGGCCGCATCGGTGAGCTTGGCCTCGTACTGGTCCTGGAGGTCGCGCTGGGTCCGGCGCCACTGCTCCGCCCGCTCGCCGTCCGCCTCGGCGCGGATGTGCTCGGGGGCGTCGGTGTAGTGGTAGGAGTCCGGTTCGGCGCCGAAGCGCACGGCGGTGTCCATGGGGCGCAGGTCGCCCTCGGACTGGTGCTGGTACTCCGCCGGCTTCGTCGACGCGGTCGTGGTCACGATCGGCTGGTCGCCGTCGGGCGACTTGGAGTACGTGTGCCATTCGCCGCCGCCGACGACCGCCGGGCGGCCCAGCGAGTCGAAGCCGACCTTGTCCGCGACGATCACGTGGCCGGTGCCGGAGGCCGTCCTCATGGTCGTACCGTCGAACCCGGGCGCCACCCAGACCGGCCCGTTCGCCGCGACGGCCTTCAGGTCGGCGAGCTTCGGGTGCGACCAGACCTCGGCCATCACCTGCCTGATGTAGTTCGGGTGCGCGCTGTCGAGGTTGCAGGAGACGAACTCGATCGTGCGGCGACCGCCCGACAGGTGTCCGAGGCTGTCCAGGCCCACGATCACGGCGGCCAGGTCCTTGGCCGATACGGGCACGCCGCTCTCGTCGGTGTGGATCGCGACGGTGTAGCGGTCGTTCCGGACGGGCAGCAGCGACAGCACGTCCGGCAGGTCGGCGCCCGGCTTGCCCGCGACCCACCCGGGCTGCCGCCCCTCGCCCTCGGGCAGGAAGTTGCCGCGGTCCCACGGGACGTCGCCGTCGCCGCCCGTGCGGAGGTAGTCCAGACGCTCGTGGACGACCGGTTCGGGCTTCGGCTGTGCGTCGGGCTTCGGCTGCGGGTCGGGCTGCGGCTCCGGCCGGGGCTTCGACGGCCCGTCGGACCCGTCGGACCCGTCGGACCCCTTGGGCTCCTTGGGCTCGTTCGGGTCCTTGGGGTCCTGGGGGTCCTTCGGGTCCTTCGGGTCCTTCGGGTCCTTGGGGTCGTGCGAGTCCTTCGGCTTCGGGTCGAGGTCCTGCCGCTCGCGGGTGCCCTGGTTCCCGCCGTCGTCGTGCTGCCGGGGCGGTGCGGCCGGCTGCTCCGCCGTTGTCGGCGCCTCGGCCGACGACTCCGTCCTGGACCGCGTCACGGGCGGGGCGGACCCCTCCGAGGTCTGCTCCGCGGTCCTCTGCTCCGCGGCCGTCTGTTCCGCGGTCCTCTGCTCCGCTTCGTGCCTCGGTGCCTGCTCCGGCGTCTCCTTCGGGCCCCCCGTCGTGTTGGCCGGCTTCGGCGCCTCCGGCCTCTCGTTGTTCGAGGAGGACTTGGGCGCCTCGGAGGACGTCCTCGTCGAGCCGTCCCCGCCGGTCGTCCTCGGACTGCCCGCCGGGGGCTTCGCCGACTTGTCCCCGGCCGGGGCCGCGGAGCCGTCGGAGTCCGTCCTCAGGTTCTCCGGCCGCGAGGCGTCCAGCGGGCCGGTCCCGGGCAGCTTGCCGCCGATGCCCTCGGGGCCACCGCCCACCGCCCCCGCCCCCTCCGGGCGGGAGACCCACAGGGAGGTCGGGTGGCCCATCAGGGTGGACACCACGGCCAGCGGGAAGCGCGCGTAGTTGGGGAGGTTGATGTCCTCCATCCGCAGTCGCAGCGGGCCGCCGGCGATGTGCCCGAGGTGGCCGAGCGCGCCCATGGCGACGCCGCCGTAGAAGCTCTCGACGCTGACGGTGAACTTGTGGTTCTCGCCGAAGGCCAGGTTGTACGCGCCCTCGGTGACGATGTTCTGGACGCCGCCCTTGAGGTAGTTGCCGACGCCCTCGCCGAACCGGTACAGGAACTGCCCGGCGGTCTGCGGGTGCAGGCCGTCCATCAGGCTCACCGCGCGCCCCGCGAGGTCCTGGGTGGCCTGGATGGTCTCCCGGAGGTGCTGCTGCTCCGCCTGGAGGAACTTCAGGTCCCTCATCCCGCTGTCCAGCGCGCCGCCGCCGAGCTGCTTCAGCTCGTTCTGCATGTGGCCGATCTGCTTGGTGATGCCCTGCAGTTCGGCCCTGAGCGTGCCCGACTCCATCCTTCCGCTGGCCGCGACGAGCGTCGACACCAGCTTGTTGACGGTTCCGAGGTCGATGGCGTAGCGGGCGCCCTGGCTGGCGAGCCGCGAGGCGATCAACCGGCCCGCGGCGTTGGAGAGTTCCTTGTCGATGCCGAGCTCGAGGAGCTGCCGCTCGAAGGTCTCCCCCATCTTCTGGGTGAGCTTCTCGACCTTGCTGAGGTGCTCGGCGACGTTCTCGATCCCCTTCTCCCCGGCCTCCTTGCCGAACTTCTCCCCGACCTTGTCCGCGAGCTCCTTGAGGGCGTTGTCCTGGACCTTCTTCTCGGTGTTCTTCGCGACCTCCTTGGCGGTGTTCTTCGCGGCTTCCTTGGCGGTCTTCTTCGCGAGGTCCTTGGCGACGTTCTTCTCGGCCTGCTCGATGGCGGTCTTGAGCGTGAGGCTGCCCTCCTTCCGCATCAGGTTGAGGGCCTCCTTCAACGTGCCGGTCGGGAGGTTCTTCAGCAGGCCCTTGAACTCGGAGCCGGCCAGCGCCTTGAGGTCGGCCTGCAGCCCCTTGCTGACGCCGCGCCCGAAGATCCGCCCGAAGGCCTTGCCGAGGCCGAAGGTGAACAGCTCCAGCGGACCGGTGAGCAGGCCGTTGATCGCGCCCATCTCGATCGACTGGATGAAGGATTCCTTCTCCCACTTGTCCTTGTGGCCCTGGCCGATCTGGATGCCCTGGATGATCCCGTCCATCAGCATGGCGGTGGTGATGGAGAGGAACTCGTGCAGCAGGAGCTGCTTGAACAGCCAGATGAAGACCTGCTTGATCACCGCGCCCGCGGTCTCGTAGGCGACGAAGATCCCCGCGAGCGAGCCGCCGAAGGTGATCGGCGACATGGCGATCGCCCAGGCGATCTGGGCCACCAGCTGGATGAGCTGGGCGATGATCATCCACTTGGCGTACTCGACCTGGTTGGCCACCTTGTGGGCGAAGTCGCCGAGCTGCTTGGCCATCTCGCCCGCCGCCGAGACGTAGTCCGTGCCGCCGGTCTCGCCGATCAACTGGCGCATCTGCTCCATGAAGGCGTCGGCCGCCTGGCCCTCGAAGCTCTCGCCGCAGAGCTTGACCAGCTCGACCAGGTAGCCGCGGAGCTCGGGGACCTTCTCGTGGATGGCCAGGTAGTCGTCGCCCGCTATGCGCAGGTGGTCCTCGTTCGCCTCCGGCCACTTCATGCCGGTCACGATGCTGAAGAACTTCGCCAGGCCCGGCGGCAGCATGATCGACACGGTGGTGCACTCCTGGCAGTGGACGAGCGGGGAGGGGGGTGCCCGGCGGCGGAGGTCCGACGGACCGGTGGGGCCCGCCCGGGCACGGCGGGCCGGAGGCCTCGTCAGGCGTTCTTGGCGTCCTGGTCGGCGTCGTTGAGGATGTTGGAGGTGTTCGTCCCGCCCCTCCCGGCGCTCTCGACCGTCTTCCGCACCTTCTTGAACAGCGCCGTGATCGACGTGGTGGGCTCGTCGACGTTGTCGTGGTACGTCGTGCCGATCTCGTCGTTGCCGGCCGAGTTCTTGTTGTACGCGTTGATCTCCCCGGTCTTGACCTCGAACTCCTGGAAGAGGTCGGACAGTTCGGGGTACTTGGAGAACTTGTCGGTCAGGTCCGACAGCGCGGTCAGCCTCGGCTTAGCCACGGAACTCCTCCTGCCGGTCGCGCTTGCGCCGCTCCTCGGCCGCCGCCGCGTCGGCGAACCCGGGCCGCATCTGCCGCAGCGGGGCGAAGAGGTCGTCCAGTTCGGTGCCGCCGGTCATCGAGGCCGCCAGGGTCTCGCCGAGGCCGCTGAACCCGCTCATCGTCTCGGCCACCCGGTCGCCCATGTCGGCCCGCGCGGTGTTGAGCACGTCGATGAGGGCCTTGGACAGCTCGCCCGGGGCCATCGAGCGGTAGGCGGTGGTGTGGAAGGTCAGCGACACCACCTGTCCCTGCGCTCCGACCACGGCGGTGACCAGCCGGTCCTTGGAGGTCACCGAGGCGGTCGCCGTCTCCAGCTCCTTGGCCGCCGCGGCCATCCTGGCCTGCTGTTCCCCCAGCGCGGCCATCGCCTGCTCGATCTGTGCGGTGAACGGGAACTCCACGCCCGCACCTCCCTCTCTTCCCGAGGGTGCGTCCCGGGCCCGGAGGTGTCGGGCCCGGGACGCACCGGTCCATGGGGTCGTACGGTCCTCTCTACGGCTGCGCCCGCCCGCCCGGTTCGACTCCGGCCGCGAGCGCCCCGATCAGCGGCCGATGACGCCCGTCACCGCACCGGAGTCGGTGCCCCAGACCTCCTCGTCCTCGGACAGCCAGGTGGTGCGCTGGCGCTCCTTCTCGCCCTGGCCGCCGGCCGCCCCGGCACCGGCCCCGGCACCCATCGGCGGCATCATCGGGCCGCCCATGCCGCCGGTGCCGCCCGTGGTCGAGATGCCCCGGCCCATCAGCTGGGACTCCTCGGCGGCGGCCGTCGCGGCCCGTCCCGCGGCGGAGCGGCCGGCCTGCGCCTCGGCGGCGAGTTCGGCGACCTTGGCCGCGTCGCCCATCACCGCCGACCGGCCGCCGATGCCGATGGTCGGCGGGCCGGACGCACCGATGCCGCCGATGCCACTGCGGCCGCCCGAGCCGCCGAACGACTGGCCCGCCAGGTCCGAGCCGCCCTTGAACGAGGTGGTGATGCCACCCGTCCCGGTCCCGGTGGAGATCCCGCCGAACGACGGCAGCCCGGTCCAGTTGCTTCCGGTGGAGATCCCTCCGCCGGGGTAGCTGACGCCGGTGCCGGGACGGCCGGCGATGATGGCGTGCGCCTGGTCGTTCATCAGCTGCTCGAACTGGGAGACCGGCCTGCCGTCCGACCCCCGGACGATGCCGTCCTTGTCGATCGTGTCGTCCTTGCCGAGCACGACCGTGTTGCCGTTGGCGTCCTTCAGCAGGTTGCCGTCCGGGCCGGTGACGGTGCCGTCGTCGTTCCGCTTGGAACCGACCGGCACCTTGAACGCGCCCCCGCCGGTCGTGCTACCGGTGCCCGGCACGGTGGTCGGCTGGCTGACCGTCGTCCCCGGGGGAACGATGATCGGCTTGCCGTCCTTGCCGAGCACCGGCTTGCCGTCCGGGCCGATCACCTCGCCCTTGCCGTTGACGGTGCTGCCGGGCGGCACGGTGATCGGCTTGCCGTCCTTGCCGAGGACCGGCTTCCCCTTGCCGTCCAGCAGCGTCGACTGGCCGCCACCGGGGCCCTTGTTGCCACCGGTGCCGCCGGGGTTCCCGGGCACCGTGGTGGGCGGTGGGGGCGGGATCTTGCCCGTGCCGGAGCCGCCCCCGGGTCCCTTCTTGTCCTTGTTGTCACCGATCCCGCCGGTGCCGCCACCGCCCGCACCGCCGCCCGCGCCACCGCCCGCGCCGCCGTCACCCGCGCCGCCGGTGCCGGGCGGCGGCTTGGGGCCCTCCTGGGTCGGCGGCTTGTCGGCCGGCAGCCACTTCTGCGGGGGTTCGAGCTTCTGGAGGACGGCGGCGGCGTGCGCGTACGCCGTCTTGAAGGCGGCCATCACCTCGGTCGCCTGCTTGTCCAGGACGATCTCGATCCACGAGGTCCAGATCTTCTTGGAGATCTCGTCGATCCACGCCTTCAGGGCTTCCTTGTCGTCCGGCGACGGAGCCGCTCCGGTGGCCGCGAACTTGAAGGTGCGCGTTCCGTCGCTGTTCTTGGTCATCGTCGGCGTCACGTAGGCCGTGGCCGCGCCGAAGGCCGAGTGGACGCACTCGGAGGGCCAGGAGAACGACACCACCTCGTCGTCGTTCTTGAGCTTCCAGAGCGTCCCCGACTCGAGTCGGTCCTTCGGGACCGCCCGCCAGGCGGCGTAGCCGCTGTACAGCCCCTTGTACGCGGCGCGCAGCGCCTCCGCGGTCTCGCGCAGGCACTTCGCCTTGGCGTCGGCGTCGTCGCCGAGCTCGACGTGCACCTGGATGAGCTGGTTCCGCAGCCCGATGAGGACTTCCTTGAACCGGCCCGCCGCGCTGCCCTGGAACTCGCTGCCGGCACCCTCGACGCCGTCGGCCCAGCCCTGGACGATCCCCTGCTGTTCCTTGACCCAGGTGTTGACGGCCGAGATGACCGTCGCCGCCTGTTCGAAACTCGGGGCGCTGGTGCGGTCGTTGTAGCCGTTGCCCCAGATCAGCGGTCCGAGGATGTTGTCCGCGGCGTGCCCGAAGTGCCCGAGCGGGGTGTCGGTGTCGCCGGCGGGCGGCTGGAGCTGCCAGAAGTTCCAGTCGACCGTGACGCCGACGATCGTGCTCCACTCGTAGGTGTCGTCGCCCTTCGGGTAGACCCACTCGGCCCACATGTCGAAGCCGGCCTGGCCCTCGTCCTTCTTGTACGGCTTCAGTGCGTCGTTCGTCGACTTGAGGGTGCTGCTGACCCGGATCCCGGTGATCCACGGTTTGCCGATCACCGTGTCCCGGCTCGTGATCGAACTCTGCGTCGAGGCCGCGAACGCCGTCAGGCCGTCTTCCCACGGATAGTGCTTCGGTGCTGTTTCTGCCATGACTTCCTCCCGGAGGCACACGGGGCGGAGCGGGAACGGAACGGGTGTCGGTCCGGCCGCCGGACGGATGGTCCGCCCGACGACCGGGGAGCGCTCAGCCGGTGCTGGTCGGGGGCTTGGGAGTGCCGCCGCCCAGGACGTCCTTGAAGAGCTCCATCGTCTCCGCCTCCGTCAGGCTGTGGTCCTCGCCGTCCGCGAACATGACGCCGGCCATCTCCAGATCCAGCTTGGTGTGCTTGGCCTCGGTCTGGATCGTGGTCAGTGCGTCCTTCACACTGCCCATGAAGGCGTCGACGCCGGTCTTCAGCGTCTGGATCTCCAGCACACTGGTGTTGCCCGGCAGCACGGGCGGACAGGTCTGCACCGCGTTCGCCTCCGTGCCGAGGTCGATCCGGAAGGTCTCCAGATTCGTGGCGAACGCCTTGAGGCCGCTGGTCGAGACCTTGATCGTGGTTTCACCCATGGGGAGCGCCTCCGCCCTCTCGACTAGCCGAACTGCTTGCGCGCGCTCTGGTCGGCCTCGTTCATGATGTGGTGCATGTTGGTGAGCTTCCCGCCGGCGGCGATGATGTCCTGGTTCATCTGTCCGGCGTTGGCCGTCACGGCCTGCTTGAACTCCGTGAAGGCGTCGGCCGCGGCACCCTGGAAGTTTCCGCTCTCGGTCAGGGAGTTGAGCTTCCGCTCCACCTCCCACAGGGCGTCGTCCATCAGCTGGCCCGCCTGGCCCAGCTCGCTCGCCGCCTGGGCGACGGTCTCGTGGTGGAGCTGGATGCTCCCGAAGTTGTCCATCGACATGTGCTCGTTCCCTTCCTCTCCGTGGCGCGCCGTCAGGCGCCGTTCAGCGCGTCGACGATGCCGTCGGCCGCGTGCAGCCGGGCCTCTTCCTCGGCGTGGCTGAGGACCTGGTCGGCGACCTTGGTGGACTCCGCGAAGCGCTCGAACGCGCCGATGACCGTGTGGTAGCGCGTCATCCAGTCCTCGACCTTCTGCTGGAAGGTCGAGCTGGCCCCGGAGATGTATCCGCTGGCCAGTTCCTGCTTGATCCGCTCGACCGTGCGGCCGGCGGTGATCATGCCCTCGATCTGCTGCTCGATGTCGGACAGCGCCTTGCGGATCGCCTCGTCCTGTTTGTTCAAGTTCGCCGGCGTGCTCACCAGGTGCTCCTTTCTCTCCGCGCGCCGGTCGCGCGCGGCTCTGATCGACTCAACGGGACCGCCGCGACCGGCGGTTCAGCCGCAGGTCGCCGTCGTGGCGGCGGACACGGCGGCGTCGAGCGCAACGCCCGCGACGGGCACGCCGGCGGTTCCGGGAACCCCTGGGGTGACCGCCGCGACGGTGGGCGCGCCCGAGGCCGCGGCGTCCGCCAGGGCCGCCGGGTCGAGGCTCGGGCCGGCCGGCAGCAGGGCCACCACCGCGGCCGGGACGGCGACCGGCGTCGCGCCGCCGTAGCCGAGCTGCTTGACGACCGCCGCCGAGGGCAGCGGGTAGCGCACCCCGGCCTCGGTGACCAGGTACTCGGTGCCACCGGCGCCGGCGCCCGACAGGGCGCGCACCAGGGCGCCGCGCCCCGGCCGGACGGCGATCCGGTCGGCGACGGTGCAGGCCGCGCCCGCCGCACCCGCCGTGCCGCCCGCCGGACCGGCCGGGGCCGCCGGGGGGCGGCCCTCGTAGGCCCGGCCGGCGGGCAGCACGGTGACGGCGGTGGTCGGGGCGCCGGCGCCGGTGTGCAGGTCGGCGCAGACGCCCTCGCCGTGCAGCGGGGCGACCAGCGTCGGCGGCGCCTCCGGGAGCCCCGGGGGCGGCGGTCCGCCGGGCGCGGTGTGCCCGGCGAGGTCCAGGGCGCCGATCGGCGCGGGCGCCGGGGCCGCGCTGCCGTACGCCTCCTTCTGGGTGCGCGGGTCACCGAGCAGCAGGGCGTACAGGGTCGGGGTGAGCGGGGCGAGGCCGTCCTTGGTGAGCAGGTAGTGCGCGCCGCCGGGGGCCTCGAAGAGCTGGCCGATCCGGGTCGGCTTCCCGCCCAGCGCCGGGCCCGCCTCGCCGCGCCGGGCGACGGCGGGCGCCGCGAGGTCGGGCCCGGCCGGCAGCGCGTTCAGCACCCCGGCCGGCACCGGGAACGGCGTCGCACCGCCGTAGCCGAGCGCCTGGAGCGCCTGGTTGGCGGTGTCGACGCGCAGCCGCTGGCCCTGCCAGAGCAGATGCGTCGAACCGTCCGGGGCGGCGACCAGCAGACCCTGGCCGGGCGCCAGCGCCCGCCCCTCGGCCGCCGGGTCCACCAGCAGGGCGAGCTTCGGCACCGGGGTGCCGGCCGGGCCTGGCTGGGCGGTGGCGCAGACCAGCCAGGTGCCGCCCGCCAGGTCGGCGGCCGGCGGCAGCCCGTCCGGGGCGCCGACGATCCCGACCGGGGCGCCGCGCGGCGCGTCCGCGATCGACGCCCGGCTCACCTGCCGCACCGTCATCTGCTCACCGGCCAGCAGCCTGGCGCTGGTGTCGTTCAGCACCGGGTGCAGCTGCCCGCCGATGGACAGGTACCGGGCACCGGTCTCCTCGACCACCACCAGCGTGCCGGGCTTGGCCCAGCCGTCACCGCCACCGGGCCGGATCACCCCGTACACCGTGACGCCCAGCCCGATCAGCACCCCCACCGCCAGGCCCGTCATGGTGCCCCGGGTGGTGCGCCCGGTGGGGGTGTCCGGCGCGTCGGGCTCCGCCCGCAGCATGCCCGAGGCCAGCCTGCTCATCACGAACAGATGTGCCTGCACCTGGTCGCGTCGGGACTGCATCCAGTTCCTCCCCGGTTCCTCACGGACGCACCCGCTGCTTCGCGGCCGCACCGCTGCGCGCGCCCACTACGGTCCTACGGCCCCCCGCACCGGCCGGGTTCACCGCCGCCGCCCGGGCCCACCGGGGCGGGGCGGGGTGCACCAGGACGGGGCCGGGCGCGCCAGGACCGGGCCGGCCCCCGCCCGTCACTCGCATCGGCGCCGCGAAGTGGCATGCCCGGGGTGCCTGGCCGAGGCTGGGGCGGGGGTCCCGCCTCAGAGGGGTACGGTGCCGATGTTCGAGACGAGCTTTGCCTTCCCGCGTTCGCTGGAGGAACCCGTGGCCGGCGCCCGGGGCCGGGTGGCGGTGGTCGGGGCGGGCGTCTCCGGGCTGGTGTGCGCCTACGAGCTGCAGCGCCGCGGGTTCGACGTCGTCGTGTACGAGCGGGCGAACCGGCCGGGCGGGCGGGTGCGCACCCACCGCTTCTGGGACGGCACCCACGTGGACCTCGGCGCCATGCGCATCCCCGGCAACCACCACTGCGTGCTGCACTACGTCTCCCGGTTCCGGCTGGCGACCCGCCCCTTCGTCAACGCCAACCCGCACGCCTACTACCACCTTCGCGGCCGGCGGGCCCGGGTGCAGGACGTCGCGACGCTGTTCCCCGCGTACGAGCTGCGCCCGGCCGAGCGGCAGCCCCCGGGCCCGGTGCTGGACCACCTGCTCGGCTCGGTGTGGCGCACCCTGACCGTGGAGCAGCAGCGCCGCACCCTGGAGGGCCATTGGGACGACCCGGCGCTGGAGCGGGCGGCCTCGGTGTCGCTGTGGCAGTTCGTCCACGAGCACCTGTCGCAGGACGCCTGGGACCTGGTCGGCCACGCCACCGGCCTCGCCCACTACGAGCAGTCCTCGCTGCTGGAGGTGCTGGTCGACTACTTCGGCCTGTTCCACCGCGGGCAGGTCGAGCTGGTCGACGGGCTGGAGGCGCTGATCCACGCCTTCGTCGGCTCGCTGCGCCCCGGCACGCTGCGGCTCTCCACCCAGGTCGACGAACTGACGCTGACCACGGACGGCGTCCGGCTGCACGGCCGGCGGATCGGCGCCCGGCTGCACGAGGACGTCGACTACGTGGTGTGCTGCGTCCCGGCGCCCGCGCTCGACCGGATCACCGTCACCCCGGGCCTGCCGCACGCCCAGCGGCACGCCATCCGCGGCATCAGCTACGCGAGCAGCATCAAGACCGTCCTGCACCTCACCCGCCGCCGCTGGGAGCTGGAGGACGGCATCCACGGCGGCGGCAGCTTCACGGACCTGCCGATCCAGCAGTGCTGGTACCCGTCGGACAACGCGGTGCGGGCGAAGAAGGACGGGGTCAACGGCGGTTCCGGCCCCCGCTGGGCGGTGCGCGACCCGCTGCGCTCGGCCGAGCCGACGGCCCTGCTCGGCGCGTACCTGTGGGGTGCCAACGCCCGCCGCTTCGCCGCACTGGAGCCGGCGGACCGGGACGCGCTGGTGCTGGACTGCCTGGAACGGCTCCACCCGGGCATCACGGGGGACGTGGACGACATCGTGCACTGCAACTGGGACGTGCAGACCGGCATGGGCGGCGGCGCCTTCGCCCACCTGACGCCCGGCGAGCACACCCGCTACCTGTCCGTGCTCGGCTCCCCGCACCCGGCGGGGCAACCGCGGATCTTCTTCGCCGGCGAGCACCTGTCCGGCGCCCACGCCTGGTGCCAGGGCGCGGCGCAGTCCGCCCTGGGCGCGGTGGGCGCGCTGCTCGACCGGGCCGGGCACCCCCGGGTCGCCACCCGGGTGGGGGCGGTGTGACGGAGGACGAGGCCGGTCCGGCTCCGGACCCCGCCCCGGCGCCGGACCTCGCGGACCCGGACCCGACGGACCCGGACCCCGCCGCGGACCCCGCCGCGGGCCCTGGCCCGGCTTTCGGCCGGGCCGAACTGCTGGCCCCGTTCCGGCCCGGCCGCGGCGAACTGATCGGCATCGAGGTCGAGTGCGGCCTGGTCGACCCGGTCACCGGACTGGCCGCCCGCTACGACGGCGAGCGCGGCGTGCTGGCCGTCCTGGAGGCCGTGCTGGCCAGGTGGGGCGGCGAGCGGCAGGAGGACGCCGGACGGCTCACCGGGGTCCGGCTCCCGGACGGCAGCCAGATCACCCTGGAGCACGGCGGCCAGATCGAGTACTCCTCGACGCCCGTCCCGTCCGTGGCCAAGGCGGTGGACGACATGCGCGCCGCCCTGGAGCAACTCGCCGAGCTGGTCGGCCGGTTCGGCCTCGCCCTGCTGCCCGGCGCCTACCTGCCCTTCGACCGGCTCGCCGACATGCGGTGGGTGCCGATGACCCGGGGCGCCATCATGCGGGACTACTTCACCGGGCTCGGCGAGCCCGGCAGCCGCGCCCGGTACGTGATGGCCCTGTCGCTGTCCACCCAGGTCACCCTGGACTACCTCTCCCCCGCCGACTTCACCCGCAAGCTGCGGATGCAGACCGCCGCCGCCCCGGTGGTCTCCGCCCTGCTCGTCAACTCGCCGCTGCAGGAGGGAAGCTCCTCCAGCGGACGGCTGTCCCACCGGTGCTGGGCCTGGCTGCGGATGGACCCCCGCCGGGGCGGAGTGCTGCCGCCCGCGCTGCGCCCCGACGTCACCGTCGGGTCCGTCGTCGACTGGGCGCTCGACATCCCGCTGATCCACTACCGCACCCCGGACGGCCGCTACCACCCGGCTCCACCCGGGCGCACCTTCGCCGAACTGCTCCGGCACGGCTACCCGGACGGCTCGCGGCCGACCCCGGCCCACTGGAGGTCCCACCTCAACCAGCTCTGGACCAGCACCAGGGTCCGCGACACCCTGGAACTGCGCGCCTCGGACGGCCCGCCGTACCCGTTCGTCCCGGCCGTCCCCGCGCTCTGGGCCGGACTCAGCTACCACCCCGCCTCCCTCTCCGCCGCCTGGGAGCTGCTCGGCCGCTACACCCTGCACGACCACCGGGCGGCGCTCGCCGAGCTGCCCGCCCTCGGCCTGGCCACCCGCCTCGGCGGCGACCCGGTCCGCCCGCTGGCCGCCGAGCTGCTGCGGCTGGCCCGGGCCGGCCTCGCCGCCCGGATCGCGGCCGGCCTCGAACCGCCGCACGTGCTCGGGTACCTGGACCCGCTGGAGGAGATCCTCGCCACCGGACGGACCTTCGCCGAGCAGTGCCGCGAGCGCTGGCACGGGGACCTGCGCCGCGACCCGGCCCGCTACGTCGCCGCCTACCGGGTCTGACGCCCCGGCGGACCCCCGGCGCCCCCCGGCGGACACCTCCGCGTCAGCAGTTCGTCAGCGCGGTGTCAGCAGCCCGTCAATCCGGGCCGCGGCGGCCGCGAACCGGCGGAAGCTGGACGGACCGCACCTGCACGACCCGCAGGTCCTCCCGGAGGTGAGCCGCATGTCCGTCCTCGCTGGGTTCCGTTCCGTCGTCCCCGACGTGCCCCGCCACGGCCACGGCCTGCGCACCGCCGTCGCGCGGGTGCTGGACCGGCTGGCCGCCAGCCCGCTCGACAACACCGTGCTCGGCGCGATCGGTACGCCCCGCCCGTCCGGCCGCCCGGCCGGCCTGCGCGCCCGGTGGCGCCCCGCGCCCCGGCCGGACGGCACCACCGCCCTCGAAGCCACCTGGCACCCGGACCGCTGACACCGCCCGACAGCCGTCCGAGCGGCGGTCCGAACGACCGTCCGAGCGGCGGTCCGCGCCCGGCGGCGGCCCGGCGCGGACCGCCATTCGGCGCAGCGCTCCCCCGCACGGCACGGCCCCGGCCCGGGGTGCGCGCCTATGGTGGGCGAATGACCGATCGTCGGACCGCCCGGCCCGGCATCGCCCGGGTGGGGCACCTCGTCGCCGCCGCCGCTTTCGCCGTCTGCATGGCGGGCACCACCCTGCCCACCCCGCTGTACGGGCTGTACCAGGAGAAGCTCGGCTTCTCCGAGCTGACGGTGACGGTCGTGTTCGCCGTGTACGCCTTCGGTGTCATCGGCGTCCTGCTGCTGATCGGCAACGTCTCGGACTCCGTCGGCCGCCGGCCCGTGCTGCTCTGCGGGCTGGTCTGCTCGGCGGCCAGCGCCGTGGTCTTCCTCACCGCGGACAGCGTCGCCCTGCTCTGCCTGGGCCGCCTGCTGTCCGGGTTCTCGGCCGGCCTGTTCACCGGCACCGGGACGGCGTACGTGCTGGAACTCGCCCCGCCCGGGCACCGGGCCCGCGCGGGCTTCGTCGCGACCGCCGCCAACATGGGCGGGCTCGGCTGCGGGCCACTGCTGTCGGGCGTGCTCTCGCAGTACGCGCCCAACCCCCTGGTCCTGCCGTTCGTCGTGCACCTGGGGCTGCTCGCCGTCTCGTTCGCGCTCACCTGGCTGCTGCCCGAGACGGTCGCCGGGGCCCGCCCGCTGCGCACGGCCCGGCCCGACCGGCCGTCCCTGCCGCCGGAGGTCCGGCGGGTGTTCGTACCGGCCGCGGTCGCCGCCTTCGCCGGCTTCTCCCTGCTGGGCCTGTTCACCTCGGTCAGCCCCGCCTTCCTCGCCGTCGACCTGGGGGTCCACAACCGCGCGGTGATCGGCCTGGTGGTCTTCACGGCCTTCTTCGCCTCCACCCTCGGCCAGCTCCTGGTGCCCCGGCTCGGCACTGCCCGGGCGATCCCGCTGGGCTGCCTGGTGCTGATCGCCGGGATGGCCCTGCTGGCCGCCTCGCTCGCCCGGGAGACCGTGCTCCCGCTGGTGCTCAGCGCCCTGGTGGGCGGCGCCGGGCAGGGCATGGGCCTGCGCGGGGCGGTGGGCGAGGTGGCCGCGGCCGCTCCCGCCGAGCACCGCGGCGGCGCCCTGTCGGCGCTGTTCGTGGTCGCCTACTTCGGCATCTCGGTCCCGGTCATCGGGGTGGGCCTGCTCACCGGACCGCTCGGTCTGGCCCACGCGGGCCTGGTCTTCGCCGCCTGCATGGCCGTGCTCGCCGCGGCCTCCGGCGTCTACCTGCTGCGCCAGGCGCGCCGCGTCGGGAGCTGACCCCCGCGCGCCCCCGTACGCGCCCGTCGCGCGCCGCCCGCGCACGCCCGCCGGGTGCCGCCCGCACCCGCTTGCCGCGCGGGCCGGGTGCCGATAGACACGATCCAGACACGTTGCGTGACACCCGGAGGTCCCCGCCATGAGCGTGACGAACCGCTACCTGGACGCCTGGGAGGGCTTCTGGCGCGATGCGCCCGAGGAACCGGGCGCGGTGATCTGGGACGCCGAACCGGCCCTCGGCGCCGAACGCCACCTCACCCTGTTCCGCCCCCACCTGGCCGACCCCGCGCTGCCCGTCGTCGACCTGGGCTGCGGCAACGGCACCCAGACCCGCTTCCTCGCCGAGCACTTCCCGCTCGCCCTCGGGGTCGACCTGTCCGCCGCCGCGGTGGACCGCGCCCGGCGCGGCGACCCCGCCGGGCGGGCCGAGTTCACCCGCTTGGACGCCACCGACGCCGAGGCCGTCCGGGCCCTCCACCGGCGCCTCGGCGACGCCAACGTGTACGTGCGCGGGGTGATCCACCAGAGCGAGCCGGCCGACCGCCAACGCGTGGCCGAAGGCATTCGCATCCTGCTCGGGGCCCGCGGCCGGGCCTTCGTGTTCGAGCTCGCCGAGGCGGCCAAGGGCGTGCTGGAGGCGCTGGTCCGCGGCCCGTCCGGCCCGCCCCCGAAGCTGCGCCCCGTGTTCGCCCACGGACTCGCCCCGGCCGAGGTCGCCGACGCGGTCTTCCCCGAGCTGTTCCGCGCGGCCGGACTCGACGTCCTCGCCACCGGTGAACTGCCGCTGGCCACCACCGAGTCCGCCCCCGACGGCGCCCGGATCGAACTGCCCGCGCACTGGCTGGTCGCCGGGCCGCGCGGGTCCGCGCCGCTCTGAGCCCGGCGCGGCCGACACGCCCTACTCGGGCCGGATGTTCAGGTTGCCGCGCAGGACGTTCGCCGGGTCGTAGGCCTTCTTCACGGCCGCGAGCCGGGCGTAGCGCTCCGGGCCGTAGATCTCCCGCGCCTTCCGGTCGCCCTCGCCCTGGACGTAGTTGGCGTACGCCCCGCCGGTGCCGAAGGCCTCCAGGCCCTCCACCGTCGCCCGCGACCAGGCGATGTGCTCCGCGTCCCGCGCCGGGTCGGTCCAGTGCGCCTCCGCCGTCACCTGGTAGGGGGCGGCGCGGCCGGGGAAGGCGGAGCCCTCCTCGGGGACGTCCGCGATGGCCCCGCGCAGGAACTCGAAGTCGATCGAGCAGAGCGCGGACGGGTTGGCCCTGGTCGCCTCGACCAGCCGGGCCACGGCCTCGGGCGAAAGATCCTGGAGGTAGCGGGACTTGACGAAGTACCGGTCGCCCTTGGGCTCGCTGCTGTCGCCGAGCGCCTGCAGCTGCGGGTAGGTCATGGGGATGCTGACGCGGGCCGCGGGCGCGACCTCCCGGTAGAGCGCCTCGGTCTGCGCCCGGCCCTCCTCCGGGTCCCCGGTCCACACCGCCAGGAGCAGCAGCGCGTGCCGCCCCCGCAGGTGCTCCGGTATCCACTCCTGCTCGCCCGCGCGCTTCAGCCCGCCGACGACGTGCAGGCCGGCCGGCTGCCGCGCGGTGTATGCCCGGTAGGCGGCCAGGGCCTCGGGGACGTCGTCCAGCGCGTGGACGCCCATGCTGAAGAGCGCCGGTCCGACCGGGCGCAGCCGCAGCGTGAAGCGGGTGACCACGCCGAAGTTCCCGCCGCCGCCGCGCAGCGCCCAGAGCAGTTCGGGGTGGCTCTCCTCGGTGGCCTCGACCACCGAGCCGTCGGCGAGGACGACCTCGGCGGCGAGGATGTGGTCGCAGGTCAGGCCCCAGCGGCGGGCGAGCCAGCCGTATCCGCCGCCGAGGGCCAGTCCGCCCAGGCCGGTGTGGGAGATGACGCCGGCGGGGCAGGCCAGTTCGTACGGCGCGGTGGCCCGGTCGAGGTCGCTGAGCAGGCAGCCGCCCTGGGCCTCGGCGGTGCGGGCCTCCGGGTCGACGGTGACGGCGCGCATCGGCGACAGGTCGATCATCAGCGCGCCGTCGGCGACGGCGCTGCCGCCGACGTTGTGGCCGCCGCCGCGGACGGTGACGTCGAGGCCGTGGGCCGCCGCGTGGCGCAGCGCCTCGCTCACGTCCGCCGCGGTGCGGCAGCGGGCGATGCGGGCGGGGCGGCGGTCGTGCATCCCGTTCCACACCGCGCGCGCCTCGTCGTACCCGGCGTCGCCGGGGCTCAGCCAGTGCCCGGGCGGTGTCGCCCGTGGCAGAACGTCGTCCTCCGGCATGGCGGCACCCCCCGTGATCGATGCATGGCGTACACACGATAGGCGGCCCGTCGACATCGCGTGCGTGAAGGTTTGATGATCCATCAGGTTTCGGCCATCCTCCGTTCCGGGCCGAACCCTCCCGGACGGGTCACGCCGGCGACCCGGCCGGTCCCGATCGCCGCTGGTCAGCCTCGGACCGCCCGGCGGAGCGCTCAAGTCCCGCCGCGGACCGGGATCTTGGCGCATTTGCGGGGCCGGAGCGACGAAAGCGCTCGAACAACGGGGCCCGCCGTGTTTTGCTTCCCTGCACATGACATCGGTCGGCACGACGGCAACGGGGTGAGGGATGGCTGGGACCGAAGGCGCTCCGGACCGGCCGCGTCCGTCGGGCGTGGCCCGCTACCGCGCCCGCGGCGTCCCCGGCCTGCACGACCGCTTCATCCGCGACGCCCGCTCGCACGACTGGGAGCCGGCCGAGGTGGTCCACCGGGCCCTGCGGGACCGGACCGCGACCGCCCAGCCCTCCGAGCTCTCCTGGCTGCTCGCGAGCGGCAGCACCTACGCCGAACAGGTCGGCATGGACGTGGCGGCGGGCCTGCTGCACGCCTGCCCCGAGGGCGACATGAAGCTGGTGCTGGCCACCGCGGTGGCCGACGAGGCCAAGCACTCGGCGGTCTTCCACCGCTACGCGCACGCCGTCGCCGGGTCGGTCAAGGATCCGGGCGACGCCGTCGAGGAGCTGTCGCGCGACCTGTGGTCCCTGGACGACTACACCGCCCGCTTCCTGGCCCACACCCTGGCCGAGGGCTTCGCCGCCGACGAGTTCCGCTGGTTCGACGAGGGCCTGCGCGAGGAGGGCCTGGGCGAGGTGTACCGGCTGGTGCGCCGCGACGAGTCCCGCCACGTCGCGCTCGGCATGGCCTACCTCACCCACGGCCCCGGCGCGGACCGACTGCGCCGCATGCCCGCCGAGTTGCTGCTCGCCGCCGAACAGGTGGTGGAGAAGCACAACGACGTGGACAAGCTGGCCGCGCTGGTGCACCGGCTGCTGCCCGGTACTCCGGCACCACGGGTCGCCGCCTGGCTCCGGGCGCGGCACGCCACCCGCATGCGGGTGCTCCTGAACGTCCGGGACGACCGGCAAGAACTGTCCCGGCGCCGAAAATCCACGCGAGAACACATGGAGGTGTGATGGAGATCAAGAAGGTTGCCGTCCGCGCTGAGACCAAGGCGGCCAACAAGTACAGCGTGAGCACACGTCGCGCGAGCAAGTAACGAACACTGGTTGTACCGAGGCGGCCGCACCCCGGTGGTGCGGCCGCCTCTCCACTGTCCTCCTCACCGTCCGAGAGTCCGAAAGGCCAGGGAATGCGTATCGCGCTCGTCTCCATGCCGTGGCAGGCCCTGGAGATGCCGTCGCTCCAGGTCGGTCTCCTGCACGCACTCGTCGCCCGGGAACGGCCGGCCGACGAGGTCGCCGAGTACCACGGGTGGCTGCGCTGGGCCGAGTTCCTGCTGGAGCACAGCGACGGCGAACTGACGCCCACGGAGTACATGACCGTCGCCGACGACCAGGTGTTCGACGGCTTCGGCGACTGGGTCTTCTCCGGCAGCCTCTACGACGACGACCAGTGGGGCACCGAGCAGCTCACCGCCTACGCGGCCCGCACCGGATCGTCGATCGACAGCCTGCTGCGGATGCGCCCGCACGCCGCGCGGTTCATCGCCGAGGCCGCCCGGGAGGTGCTCGCCACCGACCCCGACGTGGTCGGCATGACCACCACCTTCCTGCAGAACGTGCCCTCGCTCGCCCTCGCCCGGGAGATCAAGCGCCTGCGGCCCGAGGTCGTCACCGTGCTGGGCGGCAGCAACTGCGACAGCGTCATGGGCCACGCCCTGCACCGCAACCACCCCTTCCTGGACCACGTCGTGCGCGGGGAGGCCGAGAAGACCTTCCCGGCGCTGCTCGCCCACATCGAGCGCGGCACGGCCCCCGCGGACGTCCCCGGGGTCTGCTGGTGGGACGGCGGCACCTCGCGTGCCAACCGGGAGGCCCGCGGCACCGTCCCGATCGGACTGCTGCCCAGCCCCGACTTCGACGCCTGGCAGGAGTCCTTCGACTCCTCCCCGGTGGCCGAGTTCGTCGAGCCCAAGCTCGTGGTGGAGGGTGCCCGCGGCTGCTGGTGGGGCGAGAAGCACCACTGCACCTTCTGCGGGCTCAACGGCAGCCTGATGGAGTTCCGTTCGAAGAACGGCGAGCAGCTCTGGTCCGAGATCGAACGGCTCGTCCAGCGGCACAAGTTGCTCGATGTCATCACGGTCGACAACATCATCAACATGGACTACTTCCGTGACTTCCTGCCACGGGCCGCCGACAGCGGGTGGGACCTGCGCATCCACTACGAGGTGAAGTCGAACCTCAGCCAGGACCAGATCGCCCTGCTGGGCCGCGCCCGGGTCACCCACGTCCAGCCCGGCATCGAGAGCCTGAACAGCCGGGTGCTCGGTCTGATGGACAAGGGGGTCACCGGCGCCCGCAACGTCCGTACCATGCGGGAGTGCGAGAACCACGCGCTCACCTGCGTCTGGAACTACCTCTACGGGTTCCCGGGCGAACGCGACGAGGACTACACGGAGATCATCGACCAGATGCCCGCCCTGCGCCACCTCCAGCCCCCGGGCGGTGCCACCCGCATCGCGCTGGAGCGGTTCAGCCCGCACTTCACCAACCCCGCGCTGGGCTTCACCGAGCGCCGCCCCGCCGACATCTACCAGCACGTCTACCAGCTGCCGCGGGAGGAACTGGAGGACCTGGTCTACCTGTTCGACGCCCCGGCCACCGGCATCCAGGGCGAGCTGGAACGACGGCTGGCGGAGGAGATCGACCGCTGGACGGAGGCCTACCCGTCCTCCCGGCTCCTGCTCGAACCGGCCGCGGACGGCGGCGACGGCGGCGAGGAGGGGGACCTGCTCGTCCACGACGAACGCGAGGGCTGGCCGCGGCGCACCCACCGGCTGACGCACTGGCGGGCCGCCGCGTTCCGCGAGCTGGAGCACGGCCGCACGCTCCCCGCCCTGCACCGCCGCCTGGCCGAGGCCGGGTACGAGGTCCCGCTGGACACGCTCACCGACTGGGGACGCGAACTGCTCGCGCACGGACTGGTGTTCAAGGACGACGACACCCTGCTCGCGCTGCCCACCCGGGCGGTGCCGGTGCGCGCACCCGACCTGGGCACCGCCTTCCCGGCCGCCCTCCCCACCCCCGAGGAGGTGGCGTGATGCCGATCGCCAAGCCCTCCCTCGCGGCGCCGGACCTGCCGGACCTGCCGGACACGGTCCCCCACCGGCTGGACGGCCGGCTGGTCGTCCTCGCCGCGCCGGTCCCCCTCGGCGCGGGCGGGCGGCCCGCCGCCGAGGCCGTCCGGCTGCTGCGCGAGTGCCAGAGCCACGTGCTCCCGGTGCGGTGGTCCCTGGCCCCGGACGACCCGGCGCTGCGGGACCCCTCCGCCGCCGACTTCGCCCTCCACCACCTGCACCACCTGCCGCCGCCCGCCCCGCAGGATCCCGGGACGGCCGACCCCTCCGGGGCCGCGGAGGCCGGACCCGCCCTGGCCGAGTGGCGCTCCGCCTACGCGTACGGACGGTTCTACTACCGGCAGGGACCGGGCTTCCTCCAGGTCAGGGACCGCCGGGACCCGGACGCCTCGGCCCGCTTCGCGCTGGACCACCCCGACCTGGTGGCCACCTTCCGGGCCTGCCTGACCCCCACCGCCCTGGACGACCTCAGCAGTACGGGCCGTGAGGCCGTGTCCGTCCTGGCGTCCGAAGGCCTCGTGCTCGTCACGCGGGGCTGGGCGGTGACACTGCCTCCACGCATCCGCCACTGGACCGTGCCCGACACAGGAGTCTGATACATGGGATCTTCCACGGCCGAGGAGTCGTCCGTACCCGCGGAGTCCGGCCCGCCCGCGACCCCGCCCCCGGCCCCGGAATCCGTGCCGCTGCGCCGGCACCGTCCGCTGCTGCTGCTGGTCACGGAGCAGATGACCAGCTCGGTGGGACGCCAGGTCACCGCGCTGGCGCTGCCGCTGCTGGCCATCGCCCACCTGCACGCCGGCCCGCTGGGCGCCTCGGCGCTGATGGCGATGACCTACCTGCCCGGCGTCCTGCTCAGCCCCCTCATCGGCGTCGCCGTCGACCGGGCCCGGCTGCGGCGGATGCTGGTCTCGCTGTCCTGGCTGCAGGTCCCCGCCATCGGCAGCGTGCCGCTCGCGGCCGCGCTGGACGGCCTGACCTGGCCCCACCTGTTCGCCGCGGCCGCCGCCTCCGGGGCGCTGAACTCCGCCCAGAGCGTCGCGCTGCAGTCCTGTCTGCCCCGCGTGGTGCCCGCGGAACGCCTGCTGCCGGCCAACTCCTCGCTCACCGGCGCCCGGACCATCGGCCTGATCGGCGGGCCCGCGCTCGGCGGCCTCCTGATCAGCGTGATCGACCCGGCCCCGGCGCTGCTGGTCGAGTGCGCCGCCTACCTCGTCGGCGGGGCCCTGTTCCTCGCGCTGCCGACCTCCCTGAACCGGCCGGCGAACGCGGGCAGCGGCGCGCGCTCCCGCCTCGAAGCCCTGCGGGAAGGCCTGGCGGTCATCCGGCGCGAGACCCTGCTGCGCCGCCAGGCCCTGGCCGCGGCCGGACTCAACCTGGGCGGCGGGGCCGGCGGCGGCCTGTTCGTCCTGTACGCCGACCGGGAACTCCAGCTGCCCCCGTGGCAGCTCGGCGCCGTCTACGCCGCGTACGCCGTCGGGATGGGCTCCGGTGTGCTGGCCGCGACCTCCGTCACCCGTTCGCTGGGCATGGCCCGGGCCATCCGGCTGTGCGCCGTGGGCGCGGGGGCCGCCCTCTTCCTCATCCCGGCGGCCTCCCTGGGGCTGCCGTTCCCGGTCCTGGTGCTGTACCAGCTGCTGTTCGGACTGCTGGCCACCGTCTGGTCGATCGCCATGACCACGGGACGCCAACTCGTCACCCCCGCCCACCTGCTGGGCCGCGTGAACGCCTTCCTCCAGGCCGTGCTGACCGCCACCCTGCCCGTCGGCGCCTTCGTCGGCGGGTGGCTGGCCTCCCGGGTCGGCATCGTGCCGGTGCTGGTCGGGGCGGCGGCCGTCGCCCTGGCGGGCGCGAGCAGCCTCTGGTTCCCGCGCGACATGCTCGCCGAGATCGAGCGGGCGGCGGAGCGGAAGAAGGCCTGAGCCCGCCCCCGGGTCCCGCCGGCCCCTGAGCTCCGTCGTCCCCGCACCCGTCGTCCCCGCACCACGTCCCCCGAGGAACAGGAGGCCGCATGTCCGGCGAAGCGGGAACCGTGCTGATCACCGGAGCGAGCAGCGGCATCGGAGCGGCCACCGCGCGCCGGCTCGCCGCCCGCGGGCACGACCTGGTGCTGATCGCCCGGCGCGAGGATCGCCTGAAGGCGCTGGCCGCGGAGCTGTCCGCCGACCACGGCACCGCCGCCGTCGCGGCGCCCCTGGACCTGGAGCGCACCGACGAACTGGCCGACGCGCTGACGGACGTCCTCGCGGCCCTGCCCGGCCCGCTCGCCGGCGCGGTGCTGGCGGCCGGGCACGGCCGCGGCCACGGACCGGTGCGGGAGGCCGACAGCGCGCCGTGGGAGTCCCAGCTGCGGGTCAACCTGCTCGCCCCGATGATCGTCACGCGCCGGCTCCTGCCCGAACTGGACGCCCGGGGCGGGGACCTGGTGCTGGTCGGCTCCCTGTTCGGCACCCGGCCCTCGCCCGGCTACGCGGCCTACGCCGCCACCAAGCACGGGCTGGCGGGCTTCGTCCGCTCTCTCGCCGAGGAGGAACGGCCGCCCGGCGGCTGCCGGATCTGCCTGATCTCCCCCGGCGCCACCAACACCGAGTTCGCCTCGGTCCTGTCCGGGGCCGCCGCCCCGCGCGTCCACGAGGTCACCGACTGGCCGTACCACCCGCTGCTCGCCGAGGACGTGGCGGCCGCCGTCGCATGGGCGATGGGCCGCCCCGGCCACGCCCGGATCGCGGAGATCACCCTCGACGCCGCCGACGCCCGGTACTGAGCCGCCCCGGTACCGAGCCGCCCCGGTACCGAGCCGCCCCGAGCGCGCGGCCACGAGGGCCGGGCCGGCCGGTGACGCGCTACGCCGTCCCGCCGTCCGTCCGCACCTCGGGGCGGCCGGGCTCGGCCCAGCGCGTGTGGAAGCTGCCCGGACGGTCGGTGCGGCGGTAGGTGTGGGCGCCGAAGAAGTCGCGCTGCCCCTGGATCAGCGCGGCGGGCAGGTGCTCGCTGCGCAGGGTGTCGTAGAAGGCGAGCGCGGCGGAGAAAGCCGGCACGGGGATGCCGTGCTGGGCCGCGCCGGCCACCACCGTGCGCCAGGCCGCCTGGGCGTCGGAGACCTCGGCCGCGAACCGCTCCTCGGCGAGCAGGCTGACCAGGTCGGGGTTGGCGGCGTGGGCGGCGCGGATCCGGTCGAGGAACGCGGCGCGGATGATGCAGCCGCCGCGCCAGATCCTCGCCACCGCCCCCAGGTCGATGTCCCAGCCGTACTCGGCCGCGGCGTCGCGGATCATGGTCCAGCCCTGGTCGTAGGCGATGACCTTCGACGCGTAGAGGGCCTGTTCGACGTCGCGGGTGAAGCGCTCGGCCTCGTGCGGGCGCAGTTCCTGCCGGGTCCCCCCGGGCAGCGGCCGGTAGGCCGCCCGCAGTTCGGCCCGGGCGGAGGCGACCCGGGCGAAGGTGGCCTGGGCGATGGCGGTGACCGGGGACCCGAGGTCGAGGGCGGTCTGCACCGTCCAGCGTCCGGTGCCCTTCTGCTCCGCGGCGTCCTGGACGATGTCGACGAAGGGTCTGCCGGTGGCGGCGTCGGTGTGGGCGAGCACCTCGGCGGTGATCTCGATCAGGTAGGAGTCGAGCCGCCCCTTGTTCCAGTTCCGGAAGGTCTCGGCGATCTCGGCCGGGCTGTACCCGCCGACCTCCCGCAGGAGGTGGTAGGCCTCGGCGATGAGCTGCATGTCGGCGTACTCGATGCCGTTGTGCACCATCTTCACGAAGTGGCCGGCCCCGTCGGTGCCGATGTGGGTGCAGCACGGATCGCCGTCCACGTGGGCGCTGATCCGCTCCAGCATCGGGCCGAGGACGGCGTAGGACTCGGCGGAGCCGCCGGGCATGACCGAGGGGCCGTGCAGCGCGCCCTCCTCCCCGCCGGAGACGCCGCTGCCGACGAAGTGGATGCCGCGTTCGCGCAGCGCCCGCTCCCGGCGGCGGGTGTCGGCGAAGTGCGCGTTGCCGCCGTCGATGATCATGTCGCCCGCTTCCAGCAGCGGGGCGAACTCCTCGATGACCTCGTCGGTGGCCTGCCCGGCCTTCACCATGATCAGGAGCCGGCGGGGCCGTTCCAGCGCGGCCACCAGCTCCTGCGGCGAGCCCGCCGGGACGAACGCTCCCTCGTGGCCGAACTCCTCGACCAGCGCCGTGGTCCGTCCCGGCGTGCGGTTGTGCACCGCGACCGTGTAGCCGTTGCGGGCGAAGTTCCGCGCCAGGTTGCGGCCCATCACCGCGAGCCCCGTCACGCCGATCTGTGCGGATGCCTCCATGGGCGGGTGCTTCCTTCCTCGGGGAGTCCCCCGGCCGGGCCCGCGGGTCCTGCGCCGCGGCCGCCCGGGCCGGCCGTACCCATGCTCACAACCCGCGCCCTCCCGCCGCGCGGGGAACTCCCCCGTTCAGGTGCCCCGGGCCCGCGGCGACGCCCGGCGTCTCAGCGGACCGCCTCGACCGGCTCCACGTCCGCCTCCGGGTCCGTCTCGGGGTCCGTCTCCGGCCGGCGCACGGACATCTGCCCGGTCGGCAGGTCCCGGTGGCCGCGGATCGGGGAGCAGTAGAGGAAGAGGGCCGCCGCCGGTACGCCCGCGGTCAGGATCCACAGGGCCGGGCGCAGACCGAGCCAGGTGCCGAGCGCGCCGCCGAGCACGGCGCCCAGCGGCATCGTGCCGTAGTTGAGGAACGCGGAGCTCGCGACGAGCCGGCCGAGCACGCCGCTCGGGCAGTAGCTCTGGACGAACCCGGACTTGAGCACATTGCCCGCCACCACGCCGATCGACACCCCGGCGTAGGCGAGGACGACCATCGTCAGCCCCCAGCCGGGGCCGGCCAGCGGGATGAGCAGGGCCAGCGCCGGCAGCACCAGCTCGAACATCAGCAGGGAGCGGCCGGTGCCCAGCCTGGCGCTGACCCGGCGCACGACGAAGGCTCCCAGCACGCCGCCGACACCGCCGACCATCGCCAGGCTGCCGATCGTCCCGGAGGACAGGCCGATCTCACGGACCAGGAAGACCACGGTGAGCGACTGGTACCCGGACAGGGCGAGGTTGGACGCCGCTCCGAAGAGTGCCAGGCTCCGCAGGAAGGGGTCGCCGAAGAGCAGCCCCAGTCCTTCCCGGATCTCCTCGGCCATGGCGCCGCGCGGTCGTTCGACCCGCTCGGGAGCGGCCTCCCGGTGCCGGATGCCGACCAGGCAGAGCGTCGCGAGCAGGAAGGTCGTCGTGTTGACCAGCATCCCGTTGGCCGCGCCCGCGAGTTGGATGAGCAGGCCGCCGCAGCCGAGCCCGACGATCTGCGCCGCGGAGGCGCTGCCCTGGAGCTTGGCGTTGCCCTCGGCCTGGTCCTCCGGCTTCACCAGCGTCGGCAGGTAGGCGGTGTACGCGGTCTGGAAGAACACCGTGGCGGCGCCCGCGAGCAGGGCCACGAGCAGGAGTTGACCGACCTTCAGCACCCCCGCCCAGGCCGCCACGGGAACGCTGGCGAAGAGCGCGAAGCAGACGATGTTGGCCCAGAACATCACCTGCCTGCGCCTCAGCCGGTCCACCCAGACCCCCACCGGCAGCCCGATGAGCAGCCACGGCACCCAGGGCGCCGCGCTCAGCAGGCTCACCTCGAAGGTGTCGGCGTGCAGGGTCGAAACGGCGATCAACGGGACGGCGAGAACCGTGACCGACTGACCGAAGCGCCCCGCGGTCTCGCCCAACCAGAGGAGCCGGAAGTCCCGGTGGCGGCGGAGCAGGCCACCACGTGTGTCATTGCCCATCGATCGCTCCAATTTCTCGAGGAAGGGAAGCCGAACCGTCCGAAACCGCCCGCCGGCCGGGCCCCCTCCCGCTCGCCGGGCAGTGCCGGGACGAGCGGGAGGGCCGTCGCGCGGCCCGTGTGCCGACCGGCACACGGGCCGCCTATCCAGCAGCTAGGACCCGTCGCGCTCGCCCGCGAGCCGGGCGGCGAGGACCGGGCCGATCTGGGCGAGCTGATCCGGCCGCGTCATTTCACCATGCCGTCCGGTCACCCGGTGCACCTCGATCCGGCCCGTGACGTGGGGCTGCCAGTCCTCGGGCCGCACCGGCGGGAACGGCTCCTCCCTGGTCGCCTCGAAGAAGAGCACATCGCCCCTGAACGTACGGGACTTGAACGAGTCCAGCACCGCGATGTTCCCGAGGAAGACCCTGGCCATGGCCTCCAGCGTGGCGTCGTCGAGCAGCGCGAACGGACCGTCCGCCGCCGCCGCGGAATCCGGGTCGTAGCCGAGCGACTCCAGGAGCGCCCGCACGGCCTCCTCGCCGCTCGGCGCCTCGGCCGACCCGGCCGGGGTCCCGGTGCCACCGGCCGGGAAGCCGTCCATCAGGGTGAGGACCTCGATCTCCTCGCCCTCCTCCTGGAGCCGGACGGCGAGTTCATGGGCCACGACCCCGCCGAACGACCACCCCAGCAGCGCGTACGGGCCCTGCGGCTGCACGGAGCGGATCAGTGCCAGGTAGTCGTCGACCATGGCGTCGAGGCTCTCCGGAACGGCCTCGGGGGCCAGCAGGCCGCGGGCCTGGAGACCGTACAGGGCACGGTCGCCGTCGAGGTGGCGGAGCAGTCCCGAGTAGACCCAGCTGATGCCGGCCGCGGGGTGCACGCAGAAGAGCGGCCGGGCCGCCGGCCCGCTGCTCCTGCGCAGCGGCAGCAGGGTGGCGAGGGCGCCGTCGCCCTGCCCCGCGTCGTCCAGCCGTCCGGCGAGGGCGGCGGCGGTGGGGGCGTCGAAGACGTCCCGGATGCCGATCTCGGCGCCGAGGGCGGTGCGGATCCGGCTGATCAGCCGGGCCGCGAGGAGCGAGTGACCGCCCAGGAGGAAGAAGTCGTCGTCGATCCCCACCGACGGCACCCCGAGGACCTCGGCGAACACCGCGCACAGGATCTCCTCCTGCGCCGACCGCGGAGCCCGCCCGCCGCCGCCCGCACCGGCGACCGGCGCCGGCAGCGCCCGCTGGTCGAGCTTGCCGTGCGACGTCATCGGCAGCGCCTCCAGCACCACGACCGCCGAGGGCAGCATGTGGCGCGGCAGCCGCCCCGCGGCGAAGCGTTGCAGCTCCTCCGGGTCGGCCTCCCGGTCGGCGACCGGCACCACGTAGCCCACCAGGCGCTGGTCCCCCGGCCGGTCCTCCCGCGCCACCACGGCGGCCTGCGCCACCGTGTCGTGCGCCTGCAGCACCGCGGCGATCTCCCCCGGCTCGATCCGGAAGCCGCGGATCTTCACCTGGTCGTCCGCCCGGCCCACGTACTCCAGGGCGCCGTCGGCCCGCCACCGCACGAGGTCGCCGGTGCGGTACATCCTCTCGCCCGGCGCCCCGAACGGATTCGCCACGAAGCGCTCGGCGGTCAGGGCCGGCCGGCCCAGGTAGCCGCGGGCCAGGAGCTCCCCCGCGATGTACAGCTCGCCGGGGACGCCCGGCGGGACCACCCGCAGCCGGTCGTCCAGGACGAACAGCCGGGTGTTGCGGATCGGCCGGCCGATGACCGGCCGCTCGTACGCGCCGATCACGGCGTTCGTGCTGTACACGGTGCACTCGGTGGGACCGTACTGGTTGTTGCCGGCGACCCCGGCCCGCCGCAGGTCCGCCCAGAGCGCCTCGTCGACCGCCTCGCCGCCGACGTCGACGATCCGGGGGCGGGAGGAGCGCTCCGCGGAGAGCATGCCCAGCTCGATCAGCTGCCGGCAGTAGGTCGGGGTCGTCTCGATGTAGTCGATCCCCTCGGCCTCGATGTAGTCGACCAGGAGTTCCGGCGTCCGGCGCGTCCCGTCGTCCACCAGGTGCAGCTCGTGGCCGTCCAGCAGCCAGAAGAGCAGCAGCCAGCTGGCGTCGAAGGTCGTCGCCCCGATCATGGCGGCGCGCAGGGGGCGGCCGGCGGAGGCGATGTCGGCCCGGTAGACGTCCTCCCGGTGGCTGTGGACGAGGTTGGCCAGCGAGTGGTGCTCGATGAGCACGCCCTTCGGCTTCCCCGTCGACCCGGAGGTGAAGATGGCGTACGCGGAGTGCTCCGGGCGCAACGGCGAGAGCCGATCGGCGTCCGACACGTCGGCGTCGGACCGGCCGGCCAGTTCGGCGCCGACCGCGGGCTCCGCCAGGTCCAGCAGCTGCGGCACGCGCCCGCCGAGGCCCGCGAACCGCGCGGCGGTCTCCCGGCCGGTGATCACGAGGGCGGGCCCGCAGTTGTCCAGCATGTACGTGACCCGCTCGACGGGGTACTCCGGGTCGACGGGGACGTAGCAGGCGCCGGCCTTCAGGATCGCCAGCAGCGAGACGATCAGGTCGGTGCCCCGCGGCAGCAGGACGGCCACGGTCTGCTCCGGTCCCACCCCGCGGTCGATCAGCAGCCGCGCCAGGCGGTTCGCCCGCGCGTTCAGCTCACGGAACGTCAGGGCCTCGCCCTGGAAGACGAGCGCGTTCGCGTCCGGCATCCGCCGGACGCTCCCCTCGAAGATCTCCGGGACCGGCCGGGTGTCCGCCGGGACGCGCCCGGTGTCGTTCCACTCCACGAGGATCCGCCGGCGCTCGGCCGGGGTCAGGACGTCGACCGCCTCGATCGACCGGTCCGGGTCCGCGACCACGGCGGCCAGCAGCCGGAGCAGGCGGTCCGCCAGCAGGGTCATGGTGGTGCGGTCGAAGAGGTCGGTGGCGTAGTGCAGCACGGCGAGGATGCCGGCGGGCGCATTGGAGCCGTCCCGGTTCTCGACGCAGGTCAGGTTGAGGTCGAACTTGACGGGCGGCGTTCCGAAGGACTCGGGCTGCGCGGTGAGGCCCGGCAGCCGCAGGGTGCCCTCGTCGTTGTTCTGCAGAACCAGCATCACCTGGAAGAGCGGGTGCGTGGAGCTGGAACGGACGGGGTTCAGCTCCTCGACGAGCCGCTCGAACGGCAGGTCCTGGTTGGTGAACGCCGCCAGGTCGGTGTCACGGACCCGGCCCAGCAGCTCGCCGAAGGTGGGGGCGTCCGACACGTCGGTCCGCAGCACCAGCGTGTTCACGAAGAACCCGACCAGCTCGTCCAGGGCCTGGTCCGAACGCCCGGCGACGACCGTGCCGATCGGGATGTCCGTGCCGGCGCCCAGCCGCGACAGCAGAGCGGCCAGCGCCGCGTGCAGCACCATGAACAGGGTCACCCCGTGGCGGCGCGCCAACGCGTCCAGTTCGGCGTGCAGTTGGGGATCGAGGTGGAACTCCAGCAGCTCGCCCTCGTGCGAAGCGGCGGCGGGGCGGGGCCGGTCGAAGGGCAGAGCGACCTCCTGCGGCGAGCCCTTCAGCGCCTCCGCCCAGTAGGCGAGCTGCTGGTCCATGGTCTCGGCGAGCTGGTTGTGCTGCCAGAGGGTGTAGTCGGCGTACTGGACGGTGAGCGGCTCCCACTCCGGGGTGAGCCCGGCCAGCCGAGCCCGGTAGGCCGAGGCGATACCCGACCAGAGCGGACCGGAGGACCAACCGTCACTCGCGATGTGGTGCAAGGTCAGGACGAGAACGGACTCCCCCTCGCCGAGAGTGAACAGCGCGACCCGCAGCGGGAGTTCGGTGGCCAGGTCGAAGGTGGCGAACGCCTCGGCCGAGATCCGCTCCGCGACTTCGTCCGCCGTGCTCGGCTGGACCCGGAACGGGACCTGGGCGTCGCCGGCGGGCAGAATCAGCTGGCGGGGCTGCCCGTCGTGCGCGGGATAGATCGTGCGCAGGGCCTCGTGCCGGGCGACGACGTCGCCGATCGCGCCGCGCAGGGCCTCGACGTCCACCGTGCCGTGCAGGCGGAACGCGAAGGGGCTGTTGTAGGTGGCGGAGGCGCCTTCGAGCTGGTCCAGGAACCACAACCGCTGCTGGGCGAACGACAGCGGCAGCACCTCCGGCCGTGTTCCGGCCCGCAGCGCGGGTCGGGCCGGGCCACCGTCCTTCAGCTTCTCCACGACGCCCACGACCGTCGGGTTGCGGAACAGGTCACGGATGCCCAGCTCGGCGTTCAGGGTCGTACGGATCCGGCTGATCAACCGCGTCGCGAGAAGCGAATGACCACCCAGAGCGAAGAAGTTGTCGTCGATCCCCACCGACGGCACATCGAGGACCTCGGCGAAGAACGCGCACAGGATCTCCTCCTGCGCCGTCCGGGGACCACGATGCCCCCGCACAACGCCCTGCCCCTCCTCGGCCTCCTCCGCCGCACCGACCCGCGCCCGCTCCGCCCGCGCCAGGAAGTACCGCTCCTGATCAGGAGAATCGAAGACCTCCCAGCCGGACACCGGAACCTCCGGATCCCCGGCCACAACAGCGAGCAAGCGCACCAACCGCTCCGCCAGCAGGGTCATGGTGGCGCGGTCGAAGAGGTCGGTGGCGTAGTGCAGCACGGCGAGGATGCCGGCGGGCGCATTGGAACCGTCACGGTTCTCGACGCAGGTCAGGTTGAGGTCGAACTTCGCGGGCGGGGTCCCGAAGGACTCGGGCTGCGCGGTGAGACCCGGCAGCCGCAGGGTGCCCTCGTCGTTGTTCTGCAGAACCAGGAGCACCTGGAACAGCGGGTGCCGGCCCAGCGAGCGAACCGGGTTCAGCTCCTCGACGAGCCGCTCGAACGGCAGATCCTGGTTGGTGAACGCCGCCAGGTCGGTGTCACGGACCCGGCCCAGCAGCTCGCCGAAGGTGGGGGCCTGCGACACGTCGGTCCGCAGCACCAGCGTGTTCACGAAGAACCCGATCACGTCGTCCAGGGCCTGGTCCGAACGCCCGGCGACGACCGTGCCGATCGGGATGTCCGTGCCGGCGCCCAGTCGCGACAGCAGAGCCGCCAGCGCGGCATGCAGCACCATGAACAGGGTGACCCCGTAGCGGCGCGCCAACGCGTCCAGTTCGGCGTGCAGTTGGGGATCGAGGTGGAACTCCAGCAGCTCGCCCTCGTGCGAGGCACTGGCGGGGCGGGGGCGGTCGAAGGGCAGAGCGACCTCCTGCGGCGAGCCCTTCAGCGCCTCCGCCCAGTAGGCGAGCTGCTGGTCCATGGTCTCGCCGAGCTGGTTGTGCTGCCACAGTGCGTAGTCCGCGTACTGGACCGCCAGCGGCTCCCAGACCGGCACGGAACCAGCCAGCCGGGCCTGGTAGGCCGAGGCGATACCCGACCAGAGCGGACCGGAGGACCAACCGTCACTCGCGATGTGGTGCAAGGTCAGGACGAGGACGGACTCCCCCTCGCCGAGAGTGAACAGCGCGACCCGCAGCGGGAGTTCGGCGGCCAGGTCGAAGGTCGCGAACGCCTCGGCCGAGATCCGCTCCGCCACCCCCTCCTCCGTGCACGGCTCCACCCGGAACGGCACCTCGACATCGCCGACCGGCAGAATCAGCTGCCGCGGCTGACCACCGACCGTCGGATAGACCGTACGCAGGGCCTCGTGCCGGCCGACGACGTCGCCGATCGTCGCACGCAGAGCCTCGACGTCCACCGTGCCGTGCAGGCGGAACGCGAACGGACTGTTGTAGGTCGCGGAGGCGCCTTCGAGCTGGTCCAGGAACCACAACCGCTGCTGGGCGAACGACAGCGGCAGCACCTCCGGCCGCGTTCCGGCCCGCAGCGCGGGTCGGGCCGGGCCACCGTCCTTCAGCTTCTCCACGACGCCCACGACGGTCGGGTTCCGGAACAGGTCACGGATGCCCAGCTCGGCGTTCAGGGTCGTACGGATCCGGCTGATCAACCGCGTCGCGAGAAGCGAATGACCGCCCAGAGCGAAGAAGTTGTCGTCGATCCCCACCGACGGCACATCGAGGACCTCGGCGAAGAACGCGCACAGGATCTCCTCCTGCGCCGTCCGGGGACCACGATGCCCCCGCACCGCACCCTGCCCCTCCTCGGCCTCCTCCGCCGCACCGGCCCGAGCCCGCTCCGCCCGCGCCAGGAAGTACCGCTCCTGCTCGGGAGAATCGAACACCTCCCACCCGGACACCGGAACCTCCGGATCCCCGACCGCCACACCCAGCAACCGCACCAACCGCTCCGCCAGTTGGTCCGCGGTCCCCCGATCGAACAGATCGGTCGCGAACTGCAGAACAGCCGTGATACCGGCGGGCGCATTGGAACCGTCACGGTTCTCGACGCAGGTCAGGTTGAGGTCGAACTTCGCGGGCGGGGTCCCGAAGGACTCGGGCTGCGCGGTGAGACCCGGCAGCTCCAGCGACCCCTCGTCATTGTTCTGCAGGACCAGCATCACCTGGAACAGCGGGTGCCGGCCCAGCGAACGCACCGGGTTCAGCTCCTCCACCAGCCGCTCGAACGGCAGATCCTGGTTGGTGAACGCCGCCAGATCCGTGTCACGGACCCGGCCCAACAACTCACCGAAGGACGGCTCACCCGACACATCCGTCCGCAGCACCAACGTGTTCACGAAGAACCCGACCACGTCGTCCAACGCCTGGTCCGAACGCCCCGCCACCACCGTCCCGATCGGAACATCCGTCCCCGCACCCAGCCGCGACAGCAAAGCAGCCAGCGCCGCATGCAGCACCATGAACAGAGTGACCCCGTGGCGGCGCGCCAACGCGTCCAGTTCGGCATGCAGTTGGGCGTCGAGATGGAACTCCAGCAGCTCGCCGTCATGCGACGCGGCGGCAGGGCGGGGCCGGTCGAACGGCAAGGCCATCTCCTGCGGCAGTTCACCCAGCAGATCGCGCCAGTACGTCAGCTGCTCGTCGAGAATCTCGCCGAGCTGGTTGTGCTGCCAGAGGGTGTAGTCGGCGTACTGGACCGCCAGCGGCTCCCAGAGCGGCACGGAACCGGCCAGCCGGGCCTGGTAGGCCGAGGCGATACCCGACCAGAGCGGACCGGAGGACCAACCGTCACTCGCGATGTGGTGCAGAGTCAGGACGAGGACGGACTCCCCCTCACCGAGCGTGAACAGCGCCACGCGGAGCGGCAGTTCCGTCGAGAGACTGAAGAGGCCGAAGGCCTCCGCATTGATCCGCTCCGCCAGCTCCTCCTCCGCGCACGGCTCGACCGTGAACGGAACCCGGGCGTCCTCGACCGGCAGAATCAGCTGCCGGGGCTGACCACCGACCGTCGGGTAGACCGTACGCAGGGCCTCGTGCCGGGCGACGACGTCGCCGATCGCGCCGCGCAGGGCCTCGACGTCCACCGTGCCGTGCAGGCGGAACGCGAAGGGGCTGTTGTAGGTGGCGGAGGCGCCTTCGAGCTGGTCCAGGAACCACAACCGCTGCTGGGCGAACGACAGCGGCAGCACCTCCGGCCGCGTTCCGGCCCGCAGCGCGGGTCGGGCCGGGCCACCGTCCTTCAGCTTCTCCACGACGCCCACGACGGTCGGGTTGCGGAACAGGTCACGGATGCCCAGCTCGGCGTTCAGGGTCGTACGGATCCGGCTGATCAACCGCGTCGCGAGAAGCGAATGACCGCCCAGAGCGAAGAAGTTGTCGTCGATCCCCACCGACGGAACATCAAGCACCTCGGCGAAGAACGCGCACAGGATCTCCTCCTGCGCCGTCCGGGGACCACGATGCCCCCGCACAACGCCCTGCCCCTCCTCGGCCTCCTCCGCCGCACCGACCCGCGCCCGCTCCGCCCGCGCCAGGAAGTACCGCTCCTGCTCAGGAGAATCGAACACCTCCCACCCGGACACCGGAACCTCCGGATCCCCGACCGCCACACCCAGCAACCGCACCAACCGCTCCGCCAGTTGGTCCGCGGTCCCCCGATCGAACAGATCGGTCGCGAACTGCAGAACAGCCGTGATACCGGCGGGCGCATTGGAACCGTCCCGGTTCTCGACGCAGGTCAGGTTGAGATCGAACTTGACGGGCGGCGTCCCGAACGATTCGGACGTCACGACGACATCAGGAAGCTGCAGGGTGCCCTCGTCGTTGTTCTGCAGAACCAGCATCACCTGGAACAGCGGGTGCCGGCCCAGCGACCGCACCGGGTTCAGCTCCTCCACCAGCCGCTCGAACGGCACGTCCTGGTTGGTGAACGCCGCCAGATCCGTGTCACGGACCCGGCCCAACAACTCACCGAAGGACGGCTCACCCGACACATCCGTCCGCAGCACCAACGTGTTCACGAAGAACCCGACCACGTCGTCCAGCGCCTGGTCCGAACGCCCCGCCACCACCGTCCCGATCGGAACATCCGTCCCCGCACCCAGCCGCGACAGCAGAGCCGCCAACGCGGCATGCAGCACCATGAACAGAGTGACCCCGTGGCGGCGCGCCAACGCGTCCAGTTCGGCGTGCAGTTCGGCGTCCAGCCCGAACTCCAACAGCTCGCCGTCATGCGACGCGGCGGCGGGGCGGGGCCGGTCGAACGGCAGAGCCAGCTCCTGCGGTGAGCCCTTCAACGCCTCCGCCCAGTAGGCGAGCTGCTGGTCCATGGCGTCGCCGAGCTGGTTGTGCTGCCACAGTGCGTAGTCCGCGTACTGGACGGCCAGCGGCTCCCACTCCGGGGTGAGCCCGGCCAGCCGAGCCTGGTAGGCCGAGGCGATACCCGACCAGAGCGGACCGGAGGACCAACCGTCACTGGCGATGTGGTGCAAGGTCAGCACCAGGACCGATTCGTCCTCGCCGAGGGTGAACAGCACCACCCGCAGCGGAAGTTCGGCGGAGAGATCGAAGGTGGCGAACGCCTCGGCGGAGATCCGCTCCGCCACCTCGTCCTCCGTGCACGGCTCGACCGTGAACGGGACGTGGGCGTCGCCGACCTGCAGAATCAGCTGGCGGGGCTGGCCGTCGACCGTCGGATAGACCGTACGCAGGGCCTCGTGCCGGCCGACGACGTCGCCGATCGCGCCGCGCAGAGCCTCCACGTCCACCGTGCCGTGCAGGCGGAACGCGAACGGGCTGTTGTAGGTCGCGGAGGCGCCTTCGAGCTGGTCCAGGAACCACAACCGCTGCTGGGCGAACGACAGCGGCAGCACCTCCGGCCGCACGCCCGCCACCAGCGCCGGACGCGCCGGACGCCCCTCCTTCAG
>NZ_JBICVH010000016.1:0-26802 GCF_043198905.1 Kitasatospora sp. NPDC048715
TGGAAGATGAAGCCGATGTGGTCGCGGCGCAGCTGGGTGAGCTGCTTGTCCTTGAGGCCGACGAGCTCGGTGTCGCCGATGGTGGAGGAGCCGGAGGAGACGGTGTCCAGGCCGGCCATGCAGTGCATGAGGGTGGACTTGCCGGAGCCGGACGGGCCCATGATGGCGGTGAACTCGCCCTGGGGGAAGGTCACGGTGACGTTGTCGAGGGCGACGACGCGGGTCTCCCCCTCCCCGTAGACCTTGTTCAGGCCGGTGGCTCGGGCGGCCGCCAGGCCGGTGCGGACGGCGGTTGCGGTCGGCGTGGTCACGGGGGGCTCCTTGTGCTCGTGGACTTGTACCTCCATGCTCCGCGACGTGATCATGGTCTTGCGTCGCTCCGCCGGACGGTTGGCCCTACCACCGCTGGGCGTACGGGAGGGCTGGACCCTCCTCCTGCGGTATGACGTGAACCCTGAGGCGGCGGGATGGCCGGAACGGATATCCTTCGTGGCCGAATCCCGGACAGTTCGTCAGATGGCAAGGAAACATGACAACTTCCGGGGCAGGGAACATGCGAAAGAGTGAGCCGGGCGACTAGGCTCAGGGTGGTTTCGCAAGAGCCCGGATGGTGGAACGCAGACACGGGCAGCTTAAAACTGCTTGGCCGCGAGGCCGTGCCGGTTCGAGTCCGGCTCCGGGCACTGACAACCGCGGGGGCGCCGACGGCGTCCCCGCCGGTCGTTGTTCACCGGATCCTCCTCGCGGCGTATCCCGGAATTTTTGCCAAGCCATTACCCTTGTACACGGGCGGTGCAGTGCCGCCACGGAGGGAATGAGCAATGAGAAGCAGCAACCCGGTCTTCTCGCGGGAGGGGTCCTTCACCCGCGACTCCGGCTACGCGGGGTTCGGTACCACCGCGCAGGCCGGGAGCCCGTACGGCCAGAACGCGCACGGTCAGAACCCCTACGCGGGTACGCCCTACGCCCAGCAGCCGCAGGGCCAGGCCCCCATGACCGACGAGCAGCTCTACGAGCTGTACAACGGGCCGTCGGCCGGCCCGGCGGCCACCGGGCGGATGACGCTGGACGACGTGGTCGCCCGCACCGCCATGACGCTGCTGACGCTGGTCGTCGCCGGCGCGGTGGCCTGGTTCGCGCTGCCGTTCGAGAACTTCGGCTTCGCGATCGCCGCCAGCCTGGTGGCCATGGTCGTCGGCCTGGTGGTCTCCTTCAAGCGCAGCGTCAGCCCGCCGCTGATCCTCACCTACGCGGCCCTCCAGGGCTTCGCGATGGGCGCCGTCTCGCACGCCTTCAACACCTGGCTGAACGGCATCGTGATCCAGGCGGTCCTGGGTACGGCGGCGGTCTTCGCGGCGATGCTGTTCGCCTACAAGAGCGGAAAGATCCGGGTCACCGCCCGCTACCAGCGGATCGGCATCGCGATCGCGCTGGGCTTCGTGCTGCTGATGCTGGTCAACATGGTCGCGATGGCCTTCGGCGCCGACATGGGCCTGCGCTCCGGCCCGCTGGGCATCGTGGTCGGCCTGATCGGCATCGGCCTGGGCGCCTTCTTCCTGTCGCTGGACTTCGCGTCGATCGAGGAGGCCATCGCCCAGGGCGCCCCGCAGCGGGAGTCCTGGCGGGCCGCCTTCGGGCTGACCCTGTCGCTGGTCTGGATCTACATGGAGATGCTGCGGCTGATCGCGATCCTGCGCGGCGACGACTGACGGTCCCTTCCTTCGTGAACCACTGCCGCCGGGCCCCGGAGCGACTCGCTCCGGGGCCCGGCGGCTTTTCGCCTAGGCTCGCTGCCATGCATGACGTAGCGCCCCTGGACGTGGATCCCCTGGTCGAAGCCGCCGAATCCCTGGCGGATCGTTTCCGCTCGCTGCCGCAGAGCAAGCTGCTGGGCGCCGTGCCCGGGTACGGGTCGCGGGCGGCGGCCGCGCTGGAGCTGGCCCGGCGGCTGGTCGCGCTGACGGCGGCGGCGGAGGGCGGCCCGCGGCGGGAGTTCCCGGACGCCGGGGCCTTCGCGGCGGGGGACCAGCTGGCCGTCGCCGCCCACGACCTGGCGGCCGCGCTCGCGGCGCTGCCGGAGGGCGCGGAGGTGGCGCTGCCGGACGGGCCGGTGGCGGCGGCCGAGGTGCTGGCCGGGGCGGTGGCCGCGGTGCGGGAGACGGCGGTGCTCTGCGGCTGAGGCCCCGGGACGCGCACACGCCGAAGGCCGGCCGGGTCGGTAACCCCGTGACCCGGCCGGCCTTCGGTGCGCCGCGCGCTGGTGATCCCGCGATCCGGTGAGCCGGTGTCAGATGCTGGCGACCACCCGGTCGGCGAGCACGTAGACGGCCTCCTCGTCGGTGGAGAAGGTCAGCGAGTACGAGCCGGAGAAGCGCGAGCCGCCGAGCAGTCGGACGTGCTCACCGGCACGGACCGCGTCGATCAGCCGGTAGGCGGCCTCCCGGTCGCCCGGGGCCACGCAGAGGGTGGTGCCGTCGGCGAAGGCGTACACGTCCAGGGTGCCCAGCGGGCCGGGGCGGACGTCGATCAGGGCGACGGCCTCCTCGGCGAGGGTGGCCAGCCGGGTGTCGGTCCACTCCCGGGACGGCGCCTGGCTGGGTACGAAGTCGGGGTGCGAGGGGTGGCGGCGCGGGTCGGGCGCGGCGACCGGGGCCTCCTCGACGGCCTGATCGGCGTCCAGCAGCCCGGCCTCCAGGCCGGTGGCCAGCAGGTCGGCCTCGCGGCGGGCCCGGGCGTCCTTGGTCTCGCCGGCCGGGTGGCCGGGGCGCAGCGGGACGCCGCCCTCGGTGCCGGGCTCGGCCGGGGCGGTGCCGCCCTCGTTGATCAGGTCCTCCAGCGCGGAGCGCAGCGCCTCGCCGAACTCCGGGTCCATCGTCCCGGCGTTGTCGACGGCGTCCTGCGGGCCGGTGGGGCGGGGGAAGAACAGCGGCCACTCGTCGGTGCCGGAGAACGCACCGGAGAACGGGGAGTCGAACAGCGGGGCGTCCTCGGCCGCGCGGGCCTCCTGCTCGGCCCAGAACGCCCGGGCCTCGGTGATCTCCCGCTCGCGGTCGGCGGCGAGCGCCTCGGCGACGGCCCGGCGTATCGCGGCCTCGTCCACCGGGGCGGGCTCGGCCGGGGCCGCGGCCTGCGCGTCCAGTCGGCGGGAGAGTCCGCGGAGGTGGAGCAGCGCGGCGGTCGACACGGCGATCAGGATCAGCAGCAGGATGGTGTAGACGGCGCTCACGGAACGTACTCCTAGCGAGGAGCGGAACGGGGTTACGTGTCCACATTGCCGCATGCGGGGCTGTTACCGCAGTGGCGAATGTCCAATTCGTCCAGGACTTTCGCTCTTGTCCCCAAATTGTTAGGTAACACCGTTCTACGCAGTGGAGTTGATCCGCTCCGCAGTGTCGATTTCCGGGTCGAAAACGAACGAAAAGAGGGCCGGATCGACCTCGCGGTGTGATTCGGCCCTCAATTACGCTGCGTCACTCCAAATGGGTGGTCCAGACCCTTCGGAGGGTGTCCCGAGGGTCAGCTCAGGCGCTCGACGACCATCGCCATGCCCTGGCCGCCGCCGACGCACATGGTCTCCAGGCCGAACTGCTTGTCGTGCCACTGCAGGGAGTTGATCAGGGTGGTGGTGATCCGGGCGCCGGTCATGCCGAAGGGGTGGCCGATCGCGATCGCGCCGCCGTTGACGTTCAGCTTGTCCAGGTCGACGCCGAGGTCACGGTAGGAGGGGATCACCTGGGCCGCGAAGGCCTCGTTGATCTCGACCAGGTCGATGTCGTCGATGGTCAGGCCGGCCCGCTTGAGCGCCTGCCGGGAGGCCTCGACCGGGCCGTAGCCCATGATCTCGGGGGAGAGCGCGCTGACGCCGGTGGAGACCACCCGGGCGAGCGGGGTGATGCCGAGCTCGCGGGCCTTGGTGTCGGACATGATGACCAGCGCGGCCGCGCCGTCGTTCAGCGGGCAGCAGTTACCGGCCGTCACGGTGCCGTCCGGGCGGAACACCGGCTTCAGGCCGGACACGCCCTCCAGGGTGACGCCGGCGCGCGGGCCGTCGTCCTTGCTGACCACGGTGCCGTCCGGGAGCGTCACCGGGGTGATCTCGCGCTCCCAGAAGCCGGACGCGATGGCGGCCTCGGCGAGGTTCTGCGAGCGGACGCCGAACTCGTCCTGCTCGGCGCGGGTGATGCCCTTGAGCGCGGCCAGGTTCTCGGCGGTCTGGCCCATCGCGATGTAGGCGTCCGGCAGCAGGCCGTCCTCGCGCGGGTCGTGCCACGCGCCGCCGCCCTCCTCCGCGCGCTTCTTGGTGCGGGCCTGGGCCTCGTCGAAGACCGGGTTCATGGTGCCCGGCATGCCGTCCGAGGTGCCGTTCACGCTGCGGGAGACGGTCTCCACGCCGGCCGAGACGAACACGTCGCCCTCGCCCGCCCTGATCGCGTGCAGCGCCATCCGCGTGGTCTGCAGCGAGGAGGAGCAGTAGCGGGTGATGGTCGCGCCGGGCAGGTAGTCCATGCCCATCTGGACGGCCACGATGCGGGCCAGGTTGTGGCCCTGCTCGCCGCCGGGCAGGCCGCAGCCCAGCATCAGGTCGTCGATCTGGCGGGGGTCGAGCTGGGGCACCTTGGCCAGGGCGGCCTGGATGACGTGGGCGGTCAGGTCGTCCGGGCGGACGTCCTTGAGCGAGCCCTTGAAGGCCCGGCCGATCGGCGAACGGGCAGCGCTGACGATGACGGCTTCGGGCATGGCGGGCTCCTCGCTGGGTGACGGCGGACCTGGCGTCCGGGAGGAAAGTTACCGCCTGGTAGGTCAGTCGTCACCCGCACCAGCGTGTGAGCTGGCCGACGTATTCCCAGGGGCTCCGCCGGCGCGCGGACCGGCGTCCTTCCCGCTCTCCGGGCCGGTCGGGCCGATCCGCAGCCGGTGCCTCAGCTGGGCCCAGCGGCGGCCCGCGCCCTCCGCCGCCACGGCCGCCACCTCGGTGCCCTCCCGCCCGGCCGCCGCGGCGGCCGCGACCGCGACCGGCAGCACCGCGGCGCCCCGGACGGCCGTGGCCGGGCGGTCCTCCTGGGGCCAGAGCCCCAGCACGGCGCAGACCGAGGGCAGCACGGCCATCGCGGCGGTCGCGTAGCCCTGGGCGGACGGGTGGTAGCGGTCGGCGGCGAACATCTCGGGGCGCGAGGCGAACTCCGGGCCCAGCAGCGAACCCAGCGAGACCGTCCGGCCGCCCGCCTCCACCACCGCGATGGTCTGCGCGGCGGCCAGCTGCCGGCTCAGCCGGCGGGCCACCCAGCGCAGCGGCGGCCGCACCGGCTTGATCGTGCCGAGGTCCGGGCAGGTGCCCACGACCACCTCGCAGCCGTTGGCGCGCAGGGCGGCGACGGCCTCGCCGAGCTGGCGGACGGCCAGTTGGGCCGGGCTGTGCCGGGTCACGTCGTTGGCGCCGATCATGATCACGGCGACGTCCGGGCGGTGCGGCAGCGCCTGCTCCAGCTGGCCGGAGAGGTCGGCGGAGCGGCCGCCGGAGCGGGCCACGTTGACCAGCCGGACCGGGCGCTCGGCCACCGAGGCGAGGCCCGCGGCCAGCAGCGCGCCCGGCGTCTCGCCGGAGCGGGCCACGCCGAGGCCGGCGCCGGTGGAGTCGCCGAGGACGGCCAGCACCAGCGGGGCCTGCGGGGCGGCGGAGCGGTCGGCGAAGGCCTCGCCGTAGACGCCGTCGGCCCTGGGCGGGTGGGTCTCCAGGACGCCGATGGCCTGGATCGCGAGTTTGCTCTCGGTCAGCAGCAGGCCGACCAGGCCCACCCCGAGCAGGCCGAGCCCGCCGCCGCCGTACGCCGCCGCGGTGGCGATCCGGCGGGCCACCCGGGCCCGCGAGTGCTGCGCCCCTGGCATCCCGGTGCCCCCTTCCCGTGCTCCTGCCGGCCCCTCCGGGCCACGGCAATGCCTGCACAGCGCTCTTACCCGCGCGGGGGCCGGGAGTACCGGGGGCGTCGGTGGGGGTGGGCCATTGGGGGCGGTGGGATGGAGGGGAACCGCGGGGCGGGTGCCACGCCCTACGCTTTGCAGTACCGATAAGCAGTCGCACGCCCACACTCCGGGAGGATCCCCGTGCGGTACCACAACTCGATCATCGACCTGGTCGGCAACACGCCGCTGGTCAAGCTGAACAAGGTCACCGAGGGCATCAGCGCGACAGTGCTGGCGAAGGTCGAGTACTTCAACCCCGGCGGCTCGGTCAAGGACCGCATCGCGATGCGCATGATCGAGGCCGCCGAGGCCTCGGGCGCCCTCAAGCCGGGTGGCACCATCGTCGAGCCGACCTCCGGCAACACCGGTGTCGGCCTGGCGATCGTGGCCCAGCAGAAGGGCTACAAGTGCATCTTCGTCTGTCCCGACAAGGTGTCCACCGACAAGATCAACACCCTGCGCGCGTACGGCGCCGAGGTGGTCGTCTGTCCGACCGCCGTCGCCCCGGAGCACCCGGACTCGTACTACAACGTCTCCGACCGCCTGGTCCGGGAGACCCCGAACGCCTGGAAGCCGGACCAGTACTCCAACCCGGACAACCCGGCCTCGCACTACCACTCCACCGGCCCGGAGCTGTGGGAGCAGACCGAGGGGAAGATCACCCACTTCGTGGCGGGCGTCGGCACCGGCGGCACCATCTCCGGCACCGGCAACTACCTGAAGGAGGTCTCGGGCGGCAAGGTCCAGGTGATCGGCGCCGACCCGGAGGGCTCGGTCTACTCGGGCGGCACCGGCCGGCCGTACCTGGTCGAGGGCGTCGGTGAGGACTTCTGGCCGACCGCCTACGACCGCGGCGTCGCGGACGGGATCGTCGCCGTCTCCGACAAGGACTCGTTCCAGATGACCCGCCGCCTGGCCAAGGAGGAGGGCCTGCTGGTCGGCGGCTCCTGCGGCATGGCCGTGGTGGCCGCGCTGGAGGTGGCCCGCGGGCTCGGGCCGGACGACGTCGTGGTGGTGCTGCTGCCGGACGGCGGCCGCGGCTACCTGTCGAAGATCTTCAACGACGACTGGATGGCCGACTACGGCTTCCTGCCCTCGTCCACCGACGAGGCGCACATCGGCGAGGTGCTGGCCCGCAAGGAGTCCATCGCGCAGGGCGGCGTCCCGCAGTTCGTCCACATGCACCCCAACGAGACGGTCGCCGAGGCGGTCCGGGTGCTGCGCGAGTACGGCGTCTCGCAGATGCCGGTGGTCTCCCCGGGGGCCGGCCACCCGGACATCATGGCCGGCGAGGTGATCGGCTCGGTGGTGGAGAAGCTGCTGCTGGAGGGCATCTTCGCCAAGGACATCGAGCTCACCGACACGCTGGACAAGGTGATGTCCAAGCCGCTGCCGGTGGTCGGCTCGGGCGAGACCGTCACCAACCTGATGACCGTGCTGGAGAAGGCCGACGCGGCCGTCGTGCTGGTCGAGGGCAAGCCGCAGGGCATCGTCACCCGCCAGGACCTGCTGGGCTTCCTGACCGGTCGCAGCCAGCACTGACCCGGCGTCACCGGCGCCCCGTCACCGCCCTGTCGTCGCGCTCCCGTTGCCGCGGACGGGCGCGGAGGATTCGTCCACGGCGGAAGTGGTACACCGGCGTCACCTGTCCGCAGCACGTGGTTAACACGGCTCGGGCATCGTGGTGGTCAACGGCAGGACGCCGAGTGAGGCGACGGCAACCGTCCGGGAGCGGCTCCCCGGCGACCGCGGTCGGCTCCGGACACATCGGGTGGCCCTGACCCGGCCGCTGTGTCCTCCGCCGCGGGAGGCGCCGTCGTCCCGCCCCTGCCCGGCTCCGGCCGGCTGACAGGGTGCGGCGGCTCCCGCGGCAGCACCGCGCCGCACGGCGCGTGTCCCCGTGGCTCCCGGGTGGGGGAGCCCAGGCGGGGCAACGGTGGGGCCGGTCCTTCTCCGAGGGGCCGGCCCCTTCCGTTCGCGCTGTTCGCGCCGGGCGCGCGGGGTGTGCTCCGGGCGGCCGCCCGTGCTCCGCGCCGGGCGCGGCCGTCCCGTACGCTCGCACGCATGACCAGCACTGAAACGACCGACCAGGATGCCCCGCGCTACGTCCGGGTGAAGATCGAGCTCATCGCGGAGATCACCGACGAGGGCGCGCTGAAGGCCGCCGCCCTGGAGGCGGTCACCGCGGACGAGTACCTCGACGACGAGGAGCGCGCCCAGTCCGTCGAGGCCATCGAGGTGGACCCGTCGGGTTCGCTCGCCCACTTCATCGACCCCGTCGCGCTGCTCGGCGACGTGCCCGGCGTGGAGCTCGCCTCGGCGACCTGGGAGTCGGCGCAGACCGAGTTCGACCCGGACGACGAGGAGTGGGACGAGTACCAGGTGGAGGGGTCCGCCGAGTAGGACGGAACCACCGGGTGACGGTGCTCGCCGTCACCGCCCGTGAACGCCCGGTCCGCTCCGCGGGCCGGGCGTTTCGTCCCTGTTCGTCGGGAAGTTGGGTCATCTCATACGATCGCTTACCCTTCGGTGATGGAACCGTGAACGGGCGTATTGCGTTTCTGTATCCGTAATGCCCGGGATGATCAGCAGGGAGACGCGACGTGACGGCACGGGACGGTCAGGGGCGGGTGGCCGGAAGCAACTGGAGCCGACGCGGGGTCCTCGCGGGACTGATCGGCGCGCCCGTCCTGCTGCTGGCGGCCTGCAACGACAACAGCGGCGGCAGCGGTAACGGCGGTGGCGCCAACGGCAACGGCGGCGGCAGCGGCTCCGGCGGAGCGAACGGCACCCCGGCCGGTGGCGGTGCGAGCAGCGCCCCGAAGACCTCGGCCGCGGTCATCACCGTCGCCCCGGCCGACGGCGCCGCCTCCGCGAGCTTCAGCGAGCCGGTCAAGGTCACCGTCGCCAACGGCACCCTGAGCAGCGTCAAGGTGACCGACAGCACCGGCAAGGAGCTGGCCGGCCAGCTCTCCGCCGACGGCACCGGCTGGACCTCGGCCGCCGCCCCCGCCAGCGGCACCAAGTACACCGTCGCCGCCACCGCCCTCGACAAGGACAAGCTGGAGGCGGACTCCAACGCCGTCTTCACCACGGCGACCCCGGCCAACACCTTCGTGGGCTACTTCACCCCCGAGGACGGCTCCACCGTCGGCGTCGGCATGCCGGTCTCGATCAACTTCAGCAAGCCGGTCACCGACCGCAAGGCCGTCCAGCAGGCGATCACGGTGATAGCCGAGCCGGGCGTCGAGATCGTCGGCCACTGGTTCTCCAGCACCCGCCTCGACTTCCGGCCGCAGGAGTACTGGGCCAAGGGCACCAAGGTCACCCTCAAGCTCCGGCTCAAGGACGTCGAGGGCGCCAAGGGCGTCTACGGCACCCAGTCCAAGGACGTGAGCTTCACCATCGGCCGCGCCCAGACCAGCGTCGCCGACCTCGCCACCAAGAAGCTCACCGTCACCACCGACGGCCAGGTCAGCGCGGTCTACAAGATCTCCGGCGGCTCGCCCGAGCACACCACCTGGGGCGGCAAGATGGTGATCTCCGAGCAGTACACCCAGACCCGGATGAACTCGCAGACGGTCAACCTGGGCAGCGAGTACGACATCGCGGACGTGCCGCACGCCCAGCGCCTCAGCACCTCGGGCACCTTCATCCACGGCAACTACTGGTCCTCGCCGTCGATCTTCGGCGGCCAGAACACCAGCCACGGCTGCATCGGCCTGCGGGACGCCCAGGGCGCCCAGGACACCGGTACGGACGGCTTCAAGTTCTACAAGTCCTCGATGGTCGGCGACGTGGTCGAGGTCGTGAACTCCGGCGACAAGACGGTCGCCCCGGACAACGGCCTGAACGGCTGGAACATGGGCTGGGCCGCCTGGAAGGCCGGCAGCGCCGTCTGACCCGGCACCGCCGTCTGACCCGGCACCGCCGTCTGACCCGGCACCGCACCCCGGCCGGAAAAACTTCCCGGGCGGACCGAACCTCGCGGTCCGCCCGAGGAGTAGGACGGGTGTGAAACGCGAGCAGAGGCAGCGACAGGACGACGAGTTCAGCGCGTTCGTCGCCGGGAGCGGCCGCCAACTGCTGCGGCTGGCCGAGCTGCTGACCGGAGACCCGGACCGGGCCAAGGACATCGTGCAGTCGGCGCTGGAACGCGCCTACCTGCACTGGCACCGGATCACCGGCGACGACCCCACCGCGTACGTCCGCAGGATCGTGGTGAACCAGCACCGCGACTGGTGGCGCCGGCTGCGCAACCACGAGCTGCCCATCGAACGCGTCCCCGACCGGCCGCTCGCCGACGACCTCGCCGAACGGCAGGCCGAACGGGCCGTGCTGCGCCAGGCGCTGGGCACGCTCACCCGCCGGGAGCGGACGGTCGTCGTGCTGCGGTACTACGGAGACCTCACCGAGGCCGCCATCGCGGCCGAACTGGGCATCGCCCCGGGCACGGTGAAGAGCACGCTGCACCGGGCGATGTCGAAGCTGCGCGCACTGCCCGAACTCGCCGACCGCTCCGGCGTGGCGGTGGGTCCCACGACGCACATCGAGGTGACGGTATGAGCTTCGAGCGCCGGATCGGCGAACTGCTCAAGGACGAGGACCCCTACGCGGTCGGGCCGGACCCGGTGGTGATCATCGCGGGCGCCCGACGCCGCCGGGCCAGGCGCAGGGCCGGGACCGGGGCCGCCGTGGTCGCGGTGGCCGTGGTCTGCGGGGTGACGGCGGTGACGGCCGGGAACGCCCGGCACGCCGGGCGGATCGCGGGCGAGGCCGGGGCGGCGATGGCGCCCTCGGCGGCGACGGTCGCGGGGGCGCCCGCGGTCCCGGTGCCCACCGCACTGACGCCGACCGGGCTGCCGTTGTCGCCGGTGAAGCGGGTCGCGGCGAAGGAGAAGGTCGAGGTGGTCCCCGGGATCCGGCTGTCGGTGACCCCGACCCAGGACTGCCAGGACACCGTCGAACCGGCGACCGGCACCTACGGGCGCACGGCGTGCACCGACGTCCTCTCCGCCCCCGGCATGCCGTTCGACCGGCCCGGCATCACCCTGGCCTACAACGAGACGGCCGACCGCCTCGTCGTGCACAGCTACTACCGGGGGCCGACCCCGGCCCGGATCGTCCTCTTCGTGGGCGGCAGGCCCACCGTCGCCACCCTGCTCACCACCCCGGGCATGCAGGGCTGGATCTCCTACTACGGCGACCTGCCGCGGGCAGACCTCCGGACGGGGAGGATGCAGGCCGTCCCGGCCGTCGGGGCCTACGACGCCGCCGGGAAGCTCCTGGCGGGAAGCCCCGGCCAGGCGGCGGACGGGGCCTCGGAGAAGCCGCCCGCCATGCTCTGAGGCGTTCCGTTCACCGCTTCGCGTAGTCCGCGAAGCCCTGCCAGTCGACGATCACGCAGGCCTCCGGGCCCACCGTCCAGGCGTCGTGCCCGGGCGGACAGAGCATGAAGTCGCCGGGGCCGACCTCGAATCCCCGGCCGTCGTCCATGACGATCTTCATCCGGCCGGAGACCACGTACCCGGCGTGGGAGGCCTGGCAGCTGTCGGTCCCGGCGATCGGCTTCACGTGCTTGGACCACTGCCAACCCGGTTCGAACACGGCCCGGCCCACCGGGCCGCCGTCCAGGTGGACCAGCCGCAGCTCCCCCGTGCCCTCCTCGAAGGGACGGACTTCCTCGGGATCGTCGAAGTTCCGCTGGTAGAGACCGGACATGGCGCACTCCTCTCGCACGAGGACGGCCCGGCCACCAGCGGGTGGCCGGGCCGGCCCTGCTGGCCCTTCCAGTCTGCGCCCCGATCGGGGATCGCTCACGTTGAGTGGCCGCGCCCGGGCCCGCCCCGGGCCGCTCCGAGCCCGCCCCCGGGCCTTCCCGGCGCCCGGGAGGTCAGCCCCGGGTGCGGGCCACGCCGATCGGGCAGGAGGCCCCGGTGCCGCCGAGACCGCAGTAGCCGCTGGGGTTCTTGGCCTCCGACAGGTACTGCTGGTGGTACGGCTCGGCGGGGTGGAACGGGCCCGCCGGGGCGATCTCGGTGGTGATCGGGCCGTAACCGAGCGCGGTCAGCGCGGGCTGGAACGCGTCCCGGGTGGCCGCCGCGGCCTCGGCCTGGGCCGGGGAGTGGGTGTAGACGGCGGAGCGGTACTGGGTGCCCACGTCGTTGCCCTGGCGGTTGCCCTGGGTCGGGTCGTGCGCCTCCCAGAAGGTCTTCAGCAGGCGCTCGTAGGTGATCACCGCGGGGTCGTACACCACCCGGACCGCCTCGGTGTGCCCGGTCAGCCCGCTGCACACCTCCTCGTACGTCGGGTTGGGGGTGTGGCCGCCCTGGTAGCCGACCAGCGTCGTCCAGACGCCGGGGAGCTGCCAGAAGACGCGTTCGGCGCCCCAGAAGCAGCCGAGCCCGAAGTCGGCCACCTCCAGGCCGTCCGGGTACGGGCCGGACAGCGGGTGCCCGAGCACGGTGTGCGGCTCGGTCAGGGTGAAGGCCGGGGTCGGCCGGCCGGGCAGCGCCTGGTCGGCGGGGACGAGCGAGGTCTTGTGGCGGTTGAACAGCACGGCCTGCTCCAGCGGGTCGGGGATCCTGGCACGGTGTGCAACGCGAACGGCCGCCCCCGGATTCCGGGAGGGGTCGTCGCGGCCGTCGGCGGCGGGCGGTCGGGCCCGGCGCTGAACGCGTGTTCGACCGATGGGGTCGCGGTGGCCGAAGGGGCCCGCGCGCCGCGCTTGCGGCCCGCCGTACCCCCGCTCCCACCTGCGGGTTCGTCCCGATCGTCGGTTCGTGCGGGCTCGACGGCATTCGCACACTAGGCTCGGACCCATGACCGAGCACCAGCTTCCTCAGGGCTTCGAGACCCTCGCCATCCACGCGGGTCAGGAGGCAGACCCCCAGACCGGGGCCGTCGTCACGCCGATCTACCAGGTGTCCACCTACAAGCAGGACGGGGTGGGCGGCCTGCGGGGCGGCTACGAGTACAGCCGCAGCGCCAACCCGACCCGTACCGCGCTGGAGGAGTGCCTCGCGGCGCTGGAGGGCGGCGCCCGCGGCCTCGCCTTCGCCTCCGGCCTGGCCGCCGAGGACACCCTGCTGCGCAGCATCCTCAAGCCGGGCGACCACATCGTGATCCCCAACGACGCCTACGGCGGCACCTTCCGGCTGTTCGCCAAGGTGCTGACCCGCTGGGGCGTCGAGTTCTCCGTGGCCAACACCCAGGACCTGGCCACCGTCCGCGAGGCGATCCGCCCCAACACTCGCGCGGTGTGGGTGGAGACCCCGTCCAACCCGCTGCTGGGCATCACCGACCTGGCCGCGCTCGCCGAGGTCGCCCACGGCGCCGGTGCGCTGCTGGTGGTCGACAACACCTTCGCCAGCCCGTACCTCCAGCAGCCGATCGCGCTCGGCGCGGACGCCGTGGTGCACTCCACCACCAAGTACATGGGCGGCCACTCGGACGTGGTCGGCGGTGCGCTGGTGCTGGCCGACGCGGGCCTCGGCGAGGAGGTGGCGTACCACCAGAACGCGATGGGCGCCGTCTCCGGCCCGTTCGACGCCTGGCTGGTGCTGCGCGGCATCAAGACGCTGGGCGTCCGGATGGACCGGCACAGTGCCAACGCGGAGAAGGTCGCCGAGCTGCTGGCGAGCCACCCGAAGGTCAGCCAGGTGCTCTACCCGGGCCTGCCCGAGCACCCCGGCCACGACATCGCGGCCAAGCAGATGAAGGCCTTCGGCGGCATGGTCTCGTTCCGGGTCGCCGGCGGCGAGGAGGCGGCCGTCGAGGTCTGCAACCGCGCGCAGCTGTTCACCCTCGGCGAGTCGCTCGGCGGCGTCGAGTCGCTGATCGAGCACCCCGGCCGGATGACCCACGCCTCGGTGGCGGGCTCGGCACTGGAGGTGCCGTCCGACCTGGTGCGCGTCTCGGTCGGCATCGAGTCGATCGACGACCTGCTGGCCGACCTCAAGCAGGCGCTGGGCTGAGGCGGTAGGGGCCCCGCGGCCCCTCGTCGCCGCTCACTGCCCCTGCTGGTCCGCCGTGTACGTCTCCATCGCGAGGTTGAAGCGGGCCAGCAGGGCGCAGAACGCGTGCTGCTCCTCCGGTGGCCAGTCGGCCACCAGGCGGCGGGTCAACTCGGCCCGGCCGTCCCGGACTTCGGTGAGCCGGCCGACGCCGTGCGAGGTCAGCGCGAGCCGTACGGCACGGCGGTCGGCCGGGTCCTGCACCCGGCCGACCAGCCCGGCCGCGACCAGCGGGGCGACCTGGCGGGTCACCGTGGAGGAGTCCACGCCCAGGGCCTCGGCCAGGGCCTTGACGTTGGCCGGCCCGTGCCGCTCCAGCCGGTCGAGCAGCAGATAGGCGGCCCGGTCCAGCGCCCCGACCCCGCCGCCGGAGGTCCGGACCTGCTCCATCCGGCGCGCGAACACCGCGAGCTGGTACTGGAGTCGGGCGTGCACGGGGTCGATGCGGTCGGTGGCCTGGGGCGAGGTCGTCGTCATCGCGGCTCACGATCGTCGTGCGGTGAGGGAGGCTCAGAAGCAGCAGAGTACGCGGGCCGGGCGGGCCCGGGAACAGGCCCGACATCCCGGATTGCCGCCGCCCCCACCCGTAGTCTGGCGCCATGCACACCTGGCCGATCACCCTCGACGACGTCCGCGGTGCCCAGAAGATGCTCGCCGGGGTCGCGCGGGTGACCCCGATGGAGGGCAGTCGGTACCTCTCCGGGCTGATCGGCGCGCCGGTCCACCTGAAGTGCGAGAACCTCCAGCGCACCGGGTCCTTCAAACTGCGCGGGGCGTACGTGCGGATCGCGGGACTCTCGCCGGTGCAGCGGGCCGGCGGGGTGGTGGCGGCGAGCGCCGGGAACCACGCCCAGGGGGTGGCGCTGGCGGCCGCGCTGCTGGGCGTGCGCTCCACGGTGTTCATGCCGGTGGCCGCGCCGCTGCCGAAGGTCGCGGCGACCCGCGAGTACGGCGCCGAGGTGCGGCTGCACGGCGCCACCGTGGACGAGGCACTGCAGGCCGCGCAGCGGTACGCGGAGGCGACCGGCGCGGTGTTCATCCACCCCTTCGACCACTGGGACGTGGTCACCGGGCAGGCGACCGTCGGCCTGGAGATCCTGGAGCAGTGCCCGGAGGTGCGGACCGTCCTGGTCGGGGTGGGCGGCGGCGGGCTGCTGGCCGGGATCGCGGCGGCGGTCAAGCCGCTGCGGCCGGACGTGCGGGTGGTCGGGGTGCAGGCGGCCGGTGCGGCCGCGTACCCGCCCTCGCTGGCGGCCGGGCGGCCGGTGTCGCTGGAGCACTTCGCCACCATGGCGGACGGGATCATGGTCGGGCGCCCCGGTGACATCCCGTTCGAGGTGGTCAACACGCTGGCGGACGGCATCCGTACGGTCTCCGAGGACGCGCTGTCGCGGGCGCTGCTGCTCGGGCTGGAGCGGCTGAAGCTGGTGGTGGAGCCGGCCGGGGCGGCGCCGATCGCTGCGCTGCTGGAGCAGCCGGACTCCTTCGAGGGCCCGGTGGTGGCGGTGCTGTCCGGTGGCAACATCGACCCCCAGCTGATGCAGCGGGTGCTGCGGCACGGGCTGGCGGCGGCCGGGCGCTACCTGTCGCTGCGGGTGCGACTGGCGGACCGGCCGGGCGCGCTGGCGGACCTGCTGTCGGTGCTGACCAGGGTGGACGCCAACGTGCTGGACGTGGCGCACGTGCGGATCGACCCGCGGCTGGGGCTGACCGAGGTCGAGGTGGACCTGCACCTGGAGACCAAGGGACCGGAGCACTGCGCGCTGGTGGTCGGGGAGTTGCGGGACGCGGGGTACGTGGTCTCCCGCTGAGCCCCCTCCCTTGACGCGATATATCGCGTACTGGGAGACTCGCGATACATCGCGTTCTGGCCCCGCGGGCCGAGAATCGGGTCGCCCGTGCGCCCAATATCAGGGCAAAGTGGGACAGATCGCCCCATATGTTCGAGGAGATGAGGCAAGGCCATGGCGCCAGCCATCCAAGCCGAGAACCTGGTGAAGACCTTCGGCGACGTACGAGCCCTGGACGGCGTCAGCCTCGACGTCCCCGAGGGCACGGTGCTCGGGCTGCTCGGCCCGAACGGCGCCGGGAAGACCACCACCGTGCGGGTCCTCACCACCCTGCTCCGCCCCGACTCCGGCCGCGCGGTGGTCGCCGGGGTCGACGTGCTCAAGCACCCCAACCGGGTCCGCAGCCTGATCGGCCTGTCCGGCCAGTACGCGGCGGTCGACGAGTACCTGACCGGCTTCGAGAACCTCACCATGGTCGGTGAGCTCTACCAGATGAGCAACCGTGCCGCGAAGGCCCGGGCGCTGGAGCTGCTGGAGTGGTTCAACCTCACCGCGGCCAAGGACCGCACCGCCAAGACCTACTCCGGCGGCATGCGCCGGCGCCTGGACCTCGCCGCCGCGCTGGTCGTCCGGCCGCCGGTGATGTTCCTGGACGAGCCGACCACCGGCCTCGACCCGCGCAACCGGCTCGCGCTCTGGGAGGTCATCGAGACGCTGGTCGAGCAGGGCACCACACTGCTGCTCACCACCCAGTACCTGGAGGAGGCCGACCGGCTCGCCCACGACATCGCGGTGGTCGACCAGGGCCGGGTGATCGCCCGCGGCACCGCCGACCAGCTCAAGGCGCAGATCGGCGGCGAGCGGATCGAGGTCGTGGTGCACGAGCCCGGCCGGGTCGCCGACGCGGTCGCCGCGCTGTCCGGCTACGCGCTGAACGAGCCGACGGTGGAGCGGAACACCCGCCGGATCACCGCGCCGGTCACCGGCGGGGCCCGGGTGCTCGCCGACGTGATCCGCGAACTGGACTCCCGCGGGATCGAGATGGACGACATCGGCCTGCGCCGCCCGACCCTGGACGACGTCTTCCTCACCCTCACCGGCCACGTCGCCGAGGAGCGCCCCGAGGAGGAGAACGGTGCCGGCCGCAAGGCGCGCGGCCGGGGCAAGGGCGGCCCGGGGTCGGACAAGCAGGCCGTCGCGGCCGGGAAGGAGAGCTGAGATGAGCAGCGCCACCGAGCACGCCATCGGCCCGGCGATGCCCAGGCAGCGCCGGGGGGCCGCCGCCGCCCTGCACGACTCCTGGGTGGTCGCCAAGCGCAACCTGCGCCGGATGACCCGCATTCCGGAGATCGTGGTCTTCGGGCTGATGCAGCCGGTCATGTTCGTGCTGCTGTTCTCGTACGTGATGGGCGGGGCGATCAGGATCCCCGGCACGAACTCCGGCTCGGACACGTACATCCAGTTCCTGATGGCCGGCATCTTCGCCCAGACCGTCACCTTCGCCGTCGCCGGTGCCTCGGCGGGCATCGCGGAGGACATGAGCAAGGGGCTGGTGGACCGGTTCCGCTCGCTGCCGATGGCCCGTTCTGCGGTGCTGGTCGGCCGCACCCTCGCGGACCTGTGCCAGACCGCGTTCATCCTGGTCGTGCTGGCGATGGTCGCGCTGCTGGTCGGGTGGCGGATCCACGACGGCCTGCTCAACGCGCTCGCCGCGTTCGGACTGCTGCTCCTGCTCGGCTACGCCTTCTCCTGGATCGGCGCGCTGATCGGCCTGTCGGTGCGCAGCCCCGAGGCGGCCACCTCGGCCGGGCTGATCTGGCTGTTCCCGCTGACCTTCGTGTCCAACGCCTTCGTGCCGGTCACCTCGATGCCGGAGTGGCTCCAGCCGGTCGCGTACTGGAACCCGTTCAGCGCCACCGTGCAGGCCTGCCGGGTGCTGTTCGGCAACCAGGTCGGGCCGGTGGACAGCGCCTGGCCGATGCAGCACGCGGCGCTGGTGTCGGTGCTGTGGTCGATCGTGATCACCGCGGTGTTCTCCTGGCTGTCGGTGCGCAAGTACCGCTCCTCGACCGCCTGACCGGGCGCCGCCCGGAACACCGGAGGGCGGCCGCGGAAGTCCCTGACTTCCGCGGCCGCCCCCTGTCGTGCGGCCGGATCAGCCGGCGTGCGGCACGACCTTGACGATCTTCACCATGGCCGGCTTGCCGTTCGGCAGCTCGTAGGTGGCCTCGTCGCCGATCCGCTTGCCGTCGATGGCCCGGCCCAGCGGGGACTGCGGGGAGTAGACGTCCAGGTCGTCGGCGCCCGCGACCTCGCGGGAGGCCAGCAGGAACTCCATGAGGTCGTCCGCGTCGCCGTCGAAGGCGACCGTGACGACCATGCCCGGGGCCACCACGCCCGAGTCGGCCGGCGCCTCGCCGACCTTGGCCCGCTCCAGCAGCTGGGTCAGCTGACGGATGCGCAGCTCGTACTTCCCCTGCTCCTCCTTCGCCGCGTGGTAACCGGCGTTCTCCTTGAGGTCGCCCTCCTCGCGCGCCGCCTCGATCTTCTGGGCGATCTCGATGCGCCAGGGCCCGGTCAGGTGTTCCAGCTCGGCCTTGAGCTGGTCGTAGCCGGCCTGAGTGAGCCAGGTCACGTTCTCGCTGGTCTGGGTCACGGGTGCTCCTCGTAGGTGCTGGGGGCTGTGCTGAGGGTGTGAGTCGTCAGCAGGGGTCGGTGGTGATATCGGTCTCAACTACAAAGCAACGCCCGCTCCCGTACCATCCGGTGCGGAAGGGGCGAAACCACGAGACTAACAAGTCCTGCTGACAAGCGGGAGGGGCGTTTGCGCGCCATTGACGGCGGCGTTACGCCCTGGTGTACGGCAGTGGTGTGCGGGACCCTCTACGGATGCCCGCTCCCCGGATCGAATATGCGCGCTACCGGGGGCGGGTGCGCCGCCCGGGGCGCGCGTTGCCCGGGCGCGCTACTTGGCCGGGGTGCAGCCCAGCAGCTCCGCGGTGGTGCCGCGCGCGGTGGTGCGCAGGGTGACCACCGCGTCGTAGCTGGAGCCGGCCGCCGGGACCGGGAAGTCGGCGACCCCGACCACCGCGTGGTCGTCGGACTGCGAGCGGACCGTGCAGGTACCGGCCTGCCCGTCGCCCTTGCGCACGGTGAGGTGCAGCTGGACCTCGGAGTCGGAGAGCACCTGGAAGGTCGGCACCGAGCCGTTGATCTTCGACTCGCGCAGCAGGTAGGAGCCGCCCAGCCAGGCGATCAGGCCCAGGCCGAGCACGCCGCAGACCGCGCCGATCACCTTGAGGCGGCGGTCCGAGTCGCGGTCGCCGCCGCGGCCGTAGCGCCCCTCGGGCAGACCGGTGGCGGTGGTGTCTGCACTCATCGGACTCCGTCCTCTCCTGGGGGCGCGGGGTGGTGCGGGGGAATGCGACGCTCCTCCAGTCCGTCACTATAGGAGGGGCACGCCCGCGGCCGGTCCGGCGGGGGCAGGGCTCGGCCGCGCCGGTGACGTTCCGCGGCCCGGCCCCGCGGCGACGCGGTCCCGGAGTGAGCGGTTCGAACGGTGGGCAGACCCGGACTTCGCGGAACGCCCGACGAGTGTGGAAGGAACGCAAGGCGTTGACTGAGCAGTTGCGACTGATGGCGGTGCACGCCCACCCGGACGACGAGTCCAGCAAGGGCGCGGCCACCATGGCCATGTACGTCGAGCAGGGCGTGGACGTGCTGGTGGCCACCTGCACGGGGGGCGAGCGCGGGTCGGTCCTCAACCCCAAGCTCCAGGGGGACCCGTACATCGAGGAGAACATCCACGAGGTGCGCCGCAAGGAGATGGACGAGGCGCGGGCGATCCTCGGCGTCGGGCAGGCCTGGCTGGGCTTCGTGGACTCCGGCCTGCCCGAGGGGGACCCGCTGCCCCCGCTGCCCGAGGGCTGCTTCGCCCTCCAGGACGTCAAGGAGGCGGCGGAGCCGCTGGTCCGGCTGATCCGCGAGTTCAAGCCGCAGGTCATCACGACCTACGACGAGAACGGCGGCTACCCGCACCCGGACCACATCATGACCCACAAGATCACCATGCTGGCGTTCGACGCCGCGGGTGACCCGGACGCCTACCCGGAGGCCGGCGAGCCCTGGCAGCCGCTCAAGCTGTACTACAACCACGGCTTCCCGATGGGCCGCATCCGGGCCCTGCACGAGTACCTCACCGAGCACGGCCACGAGTCGCCGTACGGCGAGTGGATCGCGGGCTGGGAGAAGAGCGGCCGCAAGGAGCGCGAGATCACCACCCGGGTCCGCTGCGACGACTGGTTCGAGACCCGCGACCGCGCGCTGATCGCCCACGCGACCCAGATCGACCCGGACGGCCCGTGGTTCCGCGTCCCGCTGGAGGTCCAGCGCGAGGTCTGGCCCACCGAGGACTACGAGCTCGCCCGTACCCTGGTCGACGTGGACCTGCCGGAGGACGACCTGTTCACCGGCCTGCGCACCCCCACCCTGGCGGCCGAGGCCGCCGACACGCGCGACTGAACCACCCCCCGACGGCCCGGCTCCGCGTGAGCCGGGCCACCATAGAGATATGAGCGCCTCCGTGAACCTCATCAACATCGCCGCTGACCTCGCCGTCGACGACGCCAAGGTCACCCCCGGCCTGCTCGGCTTCCTCGTCTTCGCGGCCCTCGGCGTCGCGACCTGGTTCCTGGCCAAGTCGATGAACCGGCAGTTCAAGAAGGTCGACTTCGTCGAGCAGCCGGAGGCGCCGAAGGAGTGAGCCGTCGGCCGGTCCCGCGGGACCGGCCTTCGGTGAAGCCGCCCTGGCGGGCCGTCGGGCTTCGTAGGATCCCGAACCATGACGTGGTCGTGGCACACCGTGGTGCGCAGGGCGGGGTACGGAACGGCGGCGGCGGGGGTGCTGGCGGCCGCGGTCGCGGGGTTGGGGAACCCGGGGCCGCTGATCGTCCTCTCCGGCGCGGTGGCGGTGGTGGCCGGGCTGTTCCCGGTGCTCTGGGCCCCGGGGCGGGTCGGCGCGGTGGGCCCTTCGGTGCTGGCCGCCTGCGCGGTGTCGCTGCTGGTGACGGCCGGCTACCGCGGGCCGGTGTTCGGCAGCATCGAGTCCTGGTGGCTGCTGGAGACCGTCGCGCTGCTCGCGCCGGTCGTCCCCGCGGTGCGCAGGCCCCCGGCGGCGGCCGCCTTCGGCTACGGCGCGCTGCTGGTCGCGGCGGTGGCGCTGATACCGCTGCGGATCGGGGTCTGGGCCGAACCGCCGGCCCCGCCCGCGGTGACCACCAAACTCTGCCTGATCTCGGCGCTGCTGGCCTGCGCGGTGGTCGGGGTCGGCTGCTACCTGCGCTCGATGGACACCCGGGCCCGGGCGGCGGTGGTGGCCGAGCGGCGGGCGCAGCGCCTGGACCTGGCCCGCGACCTGCACGACTTCGCCGCGCACGACGTCACCGGGGTGGTGGTGCTGGCCCAGGCCGCGCAGGTGCTGGCCCAGCAGGACCCCCAACGGGTGGTCGAGCTGCTCGCCGGGATCGAGGCGGCCGGCCGGCAGGCGCTGGTCACCATGGACCGGACCGTGCAGGTCTTCGCGGCGGACGACGCCGATCCGGAGCCGCGCGGGCGGTCCGGGGCGGCGGCGACGGCGGACCGGGGGGCGGCCCCGGGAGCCGGACGGGGCGCGGGGCGGGCGGCGGCGGGCGGGCCCGGTGCGCGCACCCTGCGCCGCGACCTGAGCGAACTGCCCGCGCTGGCCGAGCGGTTCACCCGCAGCGGTTCCGCGCGGGTGCGGCTGGAGGCCCCCACGGAGGCCGAACTGGCGGCGGTGCCGGCGGCGATCAGCGGGCTCGGCTACCGGCTGGTGGTGGAGGCGCTGACCAATGTCCGCCGGCACGCGCCCGAGGCCCGGGAGGTGGCGATCGAGGTCGGCCCGGACCGGTGCGGCGAGCGGCCGGCGTTGCGCGTCACGGTCACCGACGACGGGGTGCCGGGCGGGGCGGGGGACTCCGGCGGTGCGGGCGGTGGTGATGGCGCGGGCGGTAGCGGCGGTGCGGGCGGCGCGCTGGGCGGGGCCGAGCGGGAGGGCGGCGGCTTCGGCCTCGCGGGCCTGCGGGAACGGGTGGAGGCGGCCGGCGGTGAGCTGACGGCCGGACCCGGGCCGGAGGGCGGCTGGCGGGTCGGCGCGGTGCTGCCGACGGAGGGTGTGGCGGGCCTCGGGGGCTGACCGGGCGGGGCGGTTCCGTCGGTCCCGGCCGGACGGCTGATTCGAGCCTGCCGACGGGTCCATCCAGGCCATTCGGCACATCCGGCGGCGGCCGATTCGGTGTTCCGAACGATCAAATGGGCCGATCGGCCGATGGCGACGTGCCTCGTGGGCGGGCAAGGATGTCGGTGCGGCGATCAGGGCGCGGGGTTCCCCTGGGCCGTCCCGACGCAAGAATCCCGAGCGGGGGAACAGCCTGTGATTCGCATTGCGATGTCTGCCGAGGATCTGGCTCGTGTACGAATTGCTGGAAATGTCGACCAGGAGATGGAGGCGGTGCTGGCACTGGAGGCGTGGCGGAGCGGCGGGGAATTCTTCCGCCCCTGGCAGCGGGCCGTCCGCGGGCAGTTGGCGCGGCAGCCGGTGCTGGCCGAGCGGCTGCGGCGCCTTTCGGGAGCCAACGGTGGTTTCCGGGACGTACTGCGGGTGTGGGCGAATGGCCGGATCGTGTCGTCCGGCCGCGGCGCCGGGCCGGTGGTCCAGCGGGCCGATGTGGCCGCGGCGGTCCGTGAGTTCCACCGGGTGGCGCTGGAGCCCTGCTGGGCGGACGTCCGGTCCCGGCTGGAGGCGGAGCGCGACGTCCGCCGCCAGATCGCCGGCCGCGGCGGGGTGGACGCGCTGCTCGGCACGCTGCACCCGCAGATCCGCTGGGCCGCCCCGGTGCTGGAGATCCCCGCCGAGCGGGACGTCGAACTCGCCCTCGACGGGCGGGGGTTGCGGCTGGTGCCGTCGCTCTTCCTGCAGGGCGCCGGAGTGGTGCTCCGGCCCCGGCGCGGGGAGCCCGAGGAGGCCCCGACGCTGCTCTTCGCGATGCGTCCAGACCGGATCGGCCTTCCCGTGCCCGCGGGTGCGCCGGACGCGGCGCGGTGCGCGCGCCGGGGCGGGGACGAGCCGCTGGCCGCCCTGGTCGGCCGGACCAGGGCCGCGGCCCTCCACGCCGTGCTGGACGGCTGTACCACCGGCGAGCTGGCGGGGCGGCTGGGCGTGACCGCCTCGGCGGTCAGCCAGCACACCTCCGTGCTGAGGGCGGCCGGGCTGATCGACACCCGGCGCTGCGGCAACGGCGTGCTGCACACCGTCACCCCGCTGGGGCGGGCGCTGCTGCGCGGCGAGGCCCCGTCGGGCAGGGAGGGCCGGCCCCTCGGCGGCGCGGCCCCGCGGTGGGTCGAGGGCCGTCGGCGGGCGCTGCGATGAGGAGCCCGGGCCGTGCGGCCGGTCGCGGGCGGGCCGGCTCAGCCGCGCTCGGTCAGGCCCGACTCCCAGGCCCAGGTGGCGATGCCCACCCGGTTGCGGGCCTTCAACTTGCGCTGGAGGTTGGCCAGATGGGTCTTGACGGTGCTCAGCGAGATGAACAGCTCGGCGCCGATGTCGGAGTTGGTCAGCCCCTCGGCGACCAGGACGGCGATCTCCTCCTCGCGGCCGGTCAGCGGCTCGACGGGGGAGCGGTCGACCCGGCGCGGGCCGGTGAAGTGGTGCAGCAGGCGGGTGGTGATCTGCGGGCTGATCAGCGAGTCGCCGACCACCGCCGAGCGGATCGCCTCGGCGAGCAGCGCGGGCCCCGAGTGCTTGAGCAGGAAGCCGCAGGCGCCGTTGCGCAGCGCGGTGTGCACGTACTCGTCGAGGTCGAAGGTGGTCACCACCACGACCTTCACCTCGGGGGTGATGCCGGTCAGCCGGCGGGTGACCTCCAGCCCGTCCAGCTCCGGCATCCGGATGTCGACCAGCAGGACGTCCGGCCGCAGGGTGCGGACGGCCTCCAGGGCCTCCAGGCCGTCCGCGGCCTCGGCCACGACCTCCATGTCGGGCTGGGCCGCCAGGATGTGCCGGAACCCCTGGCGGACGCTCGCCTGGTCGTCGGCGATCACGACACGCGTCTTCATGGCGTCATGATCGCACGGGCTTTCGGCGCCCCCGAAGTGAAGGCCGGGATTCCGCCTGGTATGCGTCGGATTCAGTTCCCGCTTAACACTGTTGTCACATGACGGGGCGTCCGGGAAGGATGGTTCCTGTCGGAACGGGGCACCGAGGCTTCGAAAGTTCCGGCGAAAACCGGAATTCGGTTCAGCGGATATTCGAAAGGGGGCGGAGGGCGAAGTGGACGCGAAATACGAGTCGTATGCGATAGCCGACCCGGTGTGGTACGACGCCCTGGAGCGGTGTGACGACCGGGACTCCCGGTTCGCTCCGGGCGGGGGCCTGCTGCCCGAGGGCTGGCGCGGCCGCACCCAGGGGGTGTGGGAGGTGCTGGCACCGCCCGGCGGCCCCCGGCTGCCGGAGCAGGGCTGGAAGGTCCACGTCAGCGCCACGCCCGAATCCGCCGAGGAGACGATCGAGACGGCCTGGCGGGTCTGCCGCCGGCTCGGGCTGCCCTGGAAGTACCTGCGCAGCCGGCTGGTGGTCGCGGTGACGAACGCCAAGTACGCCGACCGGTCCGCCAGCGGCAAGGTCGTCACCGTCTACCCGCGGACGGCCGCGGAGCTGGAGACCGTCCTCGCCGAGCTGGACGAGGCGCTGGGCGGCCGCCCCGGTCCGTACGTCCTGTCCGACCTGCGGTGGAACCAGGGCCCGGTGTCGGTGCGCTACGGAGGCTTCGCCCTGATGTGGTGCGAGCTGCCGGACGGCACCAGGGTGCCCGCGGTGGAGGACCCGGACGGCCGGCTGGTGCCGGACGCCCGGCGCCCGCGCTTCACCGTCCCGGAGTGGGCCTCCACCCCGGACTTCCTGGCCGAGCGGATCGCCGCGGCCGCCGCCGACGCGGGAGCCGGCCTCGGCCGCTACCGGGTCGTCAAGGCGCTGCACTTCTCCAACGCCGGCGGGGTCTACCTCGCCGAGGACGAGGACGGCCGACAGGTCGTCATCAAGGAGGCCCGTCCGCACGCCGGACTGGACGCCTCGGAGACGGACGCGGTGGCCCGGCTGCTGGTCGAGCGGGACGTCCTGGAGCGGATCGGCCACCTGCCGTTCGTGCCGGAGCTGTACGAGTACTTCACCAGCTGGGAGCACCACTACCTGGTGATGGAGTACATCCCCGGCGAGTCCTTCAGCGCCTGGCTGGGCCGGGAGTACCCGCTCACCCGGCACCGCCCGGACGCCCGGACACTGGCCGACTTCGCGGGGCTCGCGGTCACCCGGCTCGCGCTGGTCGAGGAGTGCGTCGCGGCACTGCACCGGGAGGGGGTGGCGTTCGGGGACCTCCACCACCGCAACATCATGATCCGTCCGGACGGCACCGTCGCCCTGGTCGACTTCGAACTCTCGACGCCGCTCGACACCCCGCGCCGGCGCACCCTCGGCGCCCCCGGCTTCACCGACCCGGCGATCACCGACGCCCGCGAGGCCGACCTGTTCGCGCTCGGCTGCTGCCAGCTCGCCGCCTTCGTCTCGCTGACCGCGCTCACCCGGCGCAACCCGGCCGTCGTCGGCGGGTTGCTGGAGCTCGTCGCGGAGTCCTTCCCGACGGTGCCCGCCGGCTTCGCCGAACGGATGGCGGAGCGGCTCGCCCTCTCCCCGGCGCTGCGGCCCCACCTCGGGGCCCGGCCCGCGGCCGGGCCCCGGGCGGAGCTCACCGCCGCGGCCCTGCTGCGCGGCATCGACGGGGCGGCGACGCCCGGGCGGGAGGACCGCCTCCATCCCGGCGACGTGGCCGGGCTGCGCCCCGGCGGCGCGCTCGGGCTGGCGTACGGCTCCTCCGGAGTGCTGCTCGCCCGGCACCTGGCCGGGGCCGCACCGGACGAGGAGCAACTGGACTGGCTCGCCGCCGTCGTACGGCGCGCCCCGGCGGACACGCCCGCCGGGCTGTACGACGGACTGGCCGGAGCCGGCTGGCTGTTCCACCGGCTCGGGCACCCGGACGCCCCGAACGTGGTGGACCGGCTGCTGGCCGGCCCGTTGCCCTCCTCGCTCGGCCTGTACGGCGGCCTGACGGGCGTCGCCCAGCTGCTGCTGGAGGCCGGCGCGACGGACGAGGCGCTCGCCCTGGCCGCCAAGGCCGCCGGGCGGATCGGCGAGGCCGGGCTGCTGGACCGGCCGGGGCTGCTGCGCGGCTGGTCCGGGCCGGCGGTGCTGTTCGCCCGCTGCGCCCGCCTCACCGGCGACACGGCCTGGGCGGAGGCCGCCGAACGCGCCGTCCGCTGCGACCTGCGGCACGGCCGGCTGGTCGACGACATGCTGCAGACGTACAGCTCGGGCCGGCTGCTGCCGTACCTGGCGGAGGGCTCGGCCGGAGTGGCGCTCGCCGTCCTGGCCCTGCCCGACGCGCAGGCCGAAGCCCTCGGCGCCGAGCGGGTGCTGGAGGCCGCGGCCCGGGCCGGCGCGGTCCGGGTGGTCGTCCAGGGCGGGCTGTTCAACGGCCGCGCCGGGCTCGCCTACACCCTGTTCCAGGTCGCCGCCCGCCTGCCGCACTGGCAGGCCGAGGCGGAGGACCAACTCCGGCTGGTGGAGCTGCACCTGGCCCCCCACCAGGACGGCAGCGTCCTGCACGGGGACCAGCTGATCCGGCTCTCCACCGACCTGGCCACCGGCTCCGCCGGCGCCCTGCTGGCGCTGGCCGCCGCCAAGAGCCCCGGGCAGTGCCTGCTCCCCGGCGCCCACCCCGTTCACGGGTGGACGCCGGAGCCGGCCGAGCCCGGTACCACGTCCCGGCGAGATGACGAGGGGAGGTGACTGACATGGCCGACATCCTGGCGCTTCAGGAGCTCGACGAGGAGATCGTCGTCGACGCCCCGTTCAGCTCGATCAGCGCGTTCAGCTGCTGATTCCCGTGGCCCGGTGCCACGTCCCGGCGAGATGG
>NZ_JBICVH010000016.1:26899-284713 GCF_043198905.1 Kitasatospora sp. NPDC048715
TGGCGAGGGGAGGTGACTTTGATGGCCGACATTCTGGCGCTTCAGGAGCTCGACGAGGAGATCGTCGTCGACGCCCCGTTCAGCTCGCTCAGCTACTTCAGCTGCTGATCCCGGCACCTCGGTGTCGTGTTCCGGCGAGATGGCGAGGGGAGGTGACTTTGATGGCCGACATTCTGGCGCTTCAGGAGCTCGACGAGGAGATCGTCGTCGACGCCCCGTTCAGCTCGCTCAGCTACTGGAGCTGCTGATCCCGGCACCTCGGTGTCGTGTTCCGGCGAGACGGTGAGGAGGAGGTGATTGTGATGGCCGACATTCTGGCGCTTCAGGAGCTCGACGAGGAGATCGTCGTCGACGCCCCGTTCAGCTCGTACAGCCTGTTCAGCTGCTGACCCTCGGGGTCCGGCAGTACCGGATGGCAGGTGGGGAAGGCCGCGGCACATGCGGCCTTCCCCAACTCTGCATCCTATTTACCGTTTTGGGGTGAGATAACCGTGGCCGTGGCATCGGAACCGACTACCCGACCGAGCGGACCGCTCGGCGCGCTGCGACTGTGCGTCGCCGAGGTACGGGCGTACCCGGGGCGGGTCATAGGTGTCGCGGTCGCCTGCGCGCTCACCGCCACCGGCGTGGGCGCCTGCCTGCTGCTCCTCGCGGCGGTCAGCGGCCCGTCCTACCCGGAGGATTCGGCGGCCGGGGCGGCGGCCAAGGACGCGCAGAGCCTGCTGGGCCTGCTGCTGACGCTGCTGCTGATGTCGGCGGTGCTGGTGACGGGGTCGACGGTCGCGCTCTGGACCAACCAGCGGCTCGGGCAGTTCGCGGTGCTGCGCGCCCTCGGGGTGACGGCCGGCCGGCTGCGGGCCCTGGTCGTCGCGGACGTCGCGCTGGTCGCGCTGGCCCCCTCCGCCGTCGCCGCGGTGGCCGGGACGGTCCCGGCGGCCGGGTTCGGCCGTCGCCTGCTGATCGAGCGCGAGCTGTTCCCCGCCGCGGTAGACCTGCCCTCCGCCGGGCAGACCTGGGCGATCGCGGCCGGCGCCTGCCTCGGCACCTGCGCGGTCGCGGTGCTGGCCGCGCTGGCCAGCGTGCTGGCGGCCGGCCGGGTCCAGCCGATCGACCTCCTCAAGGACCAGTCACTGGCCCTGGCCCCGCCCCGCCGCAACGTCGGCCGGCTGGTGGCGGGCATCGCCATGGTCCTCATGCTCTGCGGTCCGCTCGTGGCCCTGATGGTCGCGATGGACCTGCCGCCGGTGCTCCAGGGCGCGCTGGTGATGGGCCTGGCCACGGTCGTCATCCCCACGCTCGCGGTGCTCGCGCCCTGGTTCGTGCCGCTGCTCGTCGGCCCCTGCTGCGCGGTGCTGCGGCTGGACCGGAAGGCCGGCCGGATCGCCGCCGCCGGGCTGCGGGCCGCGCCCGCCCGGACCACCGCGATCGCGGTGCCCGTCCTGCTGGCCGTCGGCACCGTGGTCTGCCTGCTCGGCTCGGGGGCGACCATCGGGGCCGCCGTGCAGCAGCAGACCGAGCAGGCGCTGCGGGCCGACGCGGTGGTGACGGCCGAGCCGGGCAACCAGTTGCCCGCCCGGCCCGCCGGCCTGCCCGGCGGGAGCACCGTCGCGCCGATCGCCACCCGGGTGACCGCGCCGCCCAGCTTCTACGACAACAAGCCCAAGCCCACCCGCGCCTGGGGCGTCGACGGGGCGGCCCTGCGGAGTGTCCTGGACCTCGGTGAACAGCAGGGCCGGCTGGACGAGTTGGCGCCCGGTACGTTCGCCGCCGGCAGCACCGAGGCCACCTCGCACCACTGGAACCTCGGCCAGGTCGTCACCTTCACGCTCGCCGACGGGCAGGCGGCGCAGCTGCGGCTCGTCGCCGTCTACCAGCGGGATCTGGCCTTTCCCTCCTACGTCCTCCCCGCCGACCTCGCCCTCGCGCACACCCCGGCCCCGTACGCCGACCGGGTGCTGCTCCGCGGTGACCCGAGCGCCTGGGAGCTCCGGCCCGGCCAGCGGCTCGCCACGCGGGCCGACTACCTGGCCCACCTGCGGCCGCGCAACGTGCAGGACGACATGGCCTCCCGGCTGATCGTCTCCGTGGTGGGCGGGTACGCGCTGCTCGCCGTCGCCAACACCTGCGCCATCGCCCAGCGGGACCGCCGCTCCCAGCGCGCCCACCTGCGGGCCCTCGGCCTCGGCCGCGGGCAGCTGCTGCGCTGCGTGGTGTACGAGGTGCTGGCCTCGGCGCTGGTCGGGACGGTCCTCGCGGTGGCGACGGCCGGGATCTGCCTGGTGCCGCTGGCCGGGGCCGTCGGGCAGGGGGTGCTGCCCGCCCTGGACGTGCCGTGGACGGTCGGCGTGCTGCTCGGGGTGCTGGCCGCCACCGCCGTCCCGGCGGCGCTGGCGGCCCGTCCGTTGCGCGGCATCCGGAGCCAGTTCGCGACGGGGTCGGCGTGAGCGCGGCGGCCGTCGGGGGGCTGGGGCGGTCGTTCTGGCTGCTCTACGGCGGCGAGTCCGCCTCGGCCCTGGGGACGGCCGCCTCGGTGATCGCCCTCCCGGTGGTCGCGCTGCGGGCCGGCGGCGACGTCCGGCAGGCCGGACTGGCCGGCACGGCGCTCTCCGTCGGGGTGCTGCTGGCCCGGCTGCCGGCCGGCGTCCTCGCCGACCGCTGCGAGCGGCGGACCGTGCTGCTGCTCGGCAACGCGGCCGGCGCGGTCGTGCTGGCCGTGCTGGCCCTGTCGGCCGCCGGCGGCACGCCACCGCTGTGGGCGCTGCTGGTCGCCGCCCTGCTGCTCGGCGCGGTGGGCAGCACCCTGGCGCCCGTCGAGAACGTCGTGGTGCGGTGCTTCGTGCGGCCCGAGCACCTCCCCCGCGCGGTCGGCCTGCTGCAGAGCAGGGCGGCCGTCGCGACGACCGCCGGCCCGCTGGCCGGCGGCGCGCTGCTGGCCGTCCACCCGTCCTGGGTGTTCGCCGTCGACGCCGGCAGCTACCTCGCGGCCGTCTGCTGCGTGGCCCTGCTGCCCGGGGGAAGGCGGGAGCGCCCCGAGGACGAGCCGGCCGCGCCCGGAGTCCGGGCCGCGCTGGCCGAAGGCGTCCGGTTCATCTGGCGGGTGCCCTTCCTGCGCTACGCGGTGGTCAACGCGGCCGTGCTCAACCTGGTGTTCAACGGGCTGCTGATCGTGGTGGTCGCCTCGGGCGGGGGCGCCCTGCACATCGGGGTGCTGACCGCGGCCCTGGGCACCGGCGGGCTGGCCGGATCGCTGCTCGCGCCGGCCCTGGCCCGGCGGCTGCCGCCCGCCCGGGGCATCGCCCTCGGCACCGCCGTCGTCGCGATCGCACTGCCCGGTTTCACCCTGGCCCAGGGGCACTGGGCGGCGGTCCTGCCGCTGGCCCTCGCCGCGGCCGCCGGGCCGGTGGTCACCGTGCTGATCGCGGTCACCCAGATGGAGGTGACCCCGCCGGGTCTGCAGGGCCGGGTGCACAGCGGCATCGGCTTCCTCGCCCAGCTGGTCGCGCCCGCTGGGCCGACCCTCGCGGGCCTGTGCGCCCACGCGTTCGGACTGACCGGCACGGTGGCCGGCGCGGCCGTGATCGTGGTGCTCCTCGCCGTGGCCGGGACGGCCGCCACCGCGGGCCGGTCCGGCTACCGGCCTCCCGGCCCGGCCGGGCCGGGAGGCGACCCGGAACGACGGAGCGACAACCCCGCGGAGGCCGTTCATGGCTGACCTCGACCACCGGGCGGCGCACCCAGAGCCGGCGGACCCGTACCGCTGGCTGGAGGACGCGGACGCCCCGCGCACCCGGGCCTGGCTCGCCGATCAGCGGCGCCTGCTGGCCGCCCGCCCGCAGCGCTCCGACGAGCCCGCCTGGGCCGCCCTGCTCGACCGGGTGGAACGGGAGGCGCCCGACCGGACGCCCACCCCGCCCGCCGAGGCCGGCGGCCTGCTCTTCCGCCACGAACGCGGCCCGGACGGCGACGTCCTGACCGTCCGGCACCCCGACGGCACCCGCCGGACACCGACCGAGGGCGTCATCGGCCCCGGCGACCGGATCGCCGGCTGGCAGCCCGAGCCGCACGGCCGGTTCATCGCCGTCCAGCTGCACCGGGACGGAACGGAGACCGGCGGCCTGCACCTGCTCCCCACCCACCCGGGCGACCGGACCCGCCACCTGCCCGACGCGGCCCCGTACGCGACCCTCGCCTTCACCGGAGAGGCGCTGGTGTACACCGCCGGCACCCGCACCGAGCACACCCTGGTGGCCCGCCACCCGGCCGACGGCCCCGCCCGTCGGCTCGCCCTGCCGGTGCCCGGCCCGGTCCGGCTCACCCTCCACGGCGGACCGGGCGGGAACCTGCTGCTGCGCACCCGCCCGCAGCCGTCCGGCCCGGTGCGCTGGTGGGCCACCCGGTGGACCGGCCGGGCGGTGCCCGACTGGCAGCCGCTGGACCTCGACGGCCGGCGGGTCACCGCCCTGGACCTGAACGAGACCGTCTGCTTCCTCGCCGGCGACGAGCTGCTCGCGCTGGACCTGGACGAGCTGGCCCGGGGCGCCACCGGCCGGCCCGCGCCGCTCGCCGTCGGCGGGCCGCCCGCTGCCGGCGAATCGCCCGTCGTCGGTGAGGCGCCCGCGGGCCCGGTCACCGCCCTGCGGGTGCTCGGCCCCGGCCGGAGGCCCGGCCTGGCGCTGCTCCGCCGGCTGGGGACCGCCCACCGGCTCGACGTGCACCGGCCGGGCGGGTCGGCGGACGGGTCGGCGGAGGGGGCACTGGGAGAGGCGGCGGGCGGGGCGCCGGGTGGCGGTGCCACCGCACTGCACTGGCCCGCCCGGCTGCGCCTCGGCGCCACCCCGTACGACCGGCACGGGCGGGTCGGCGGGTCGGTCTGGCTGCTCGCCGACGACCCCCGGTACGGCACCTGGACCAGGAGCCTGGACGGCTCGGGCCCGGTCGAACCCCCCGAGCCCCGCGCCGCGCTGCGCACGCTCACCGCCGCCGGCCGGGACGGCGCGCCCGTCCCGGTGACGGTCTGCGACCCCGGGCCGCAGGACCGCGGCCGCCCCGCACCCACCCTGCTCACCGTCTACGGGGGCTTCGGCCTCCCCCTGGAACCCGCCTGGGACCCGGCCCTGGAGGCCTGGCTGCGGGCCGGCGGCCGGATCGCCTGGGTGCACGCGCGCGGCGGCGGCGAACTCGGCCCCGCCTGGGCGGCCGCCGGCCGGGGCGCCGGCAAGAGCGCCACCGTGGACGACTTCCGGGCCGCCGCCGCGATGCTGGTCGAACGCGGCGAGGCCCCGGCCGGCGGGCTGGGCGCGCTGGCCGCCAGCAACGGGGCCCTGGTGGTCGCCGCCGCGCTCACCCGGGAGCCCGGTCTGCTGTCCGCCGCGGTGTGCGCGGCCCCGCTCACCGACCTGGCCCGCTACCAGGTCGGCGGCCTCGGCCGGCTCTGGGCGGAGGAGTACGGCGATCCGGCCGACCCGCAGGCGCTGCGGGCGCTGCTCGACTACTCCCCGTACCACCGGGTGGTGCCCGGGACGGCGTACCCGGCGGTGCTGTTCGCCACCGGGGCGAACGACGCGCGGGTGCCGCCCTGGCACGCCTGGAAGCTCTGCGCGGCGCTCGGACGGGCCGGCACCGGGGCCGCGCCGGTCCTGCTCGACCACCACGACAGCGGCGGCCACCAGGGCCGCCCGGCCGCGGCCGGGCGGGAGCTCGCGGTCCGCTCCCTCGCCCTGCTGGGCGCCGGCACCGGCCTGGTGCCGCCCGTCGGCCCGTGCACCGGCCCGCCCGCCGGTCCGTCCGGCCCCCGGCCGCCCAGACCCCAGTCCTGACCTTCGCCCGTGTCCAGCCGAGGAGAGCACCACCGATGACCGAGCCCCACTCCCTCGCGGGAGGCCCGTCCCGTCCCGGAGGCCCGCCCCGCGCCGCCGCGAACCACGCCCCGGCCGCCGCGGCGGCCGTCGACCTGACCAAGGTGCACGGGTCGGGAGACGCCCGGGTGGTGGCGCTGGAGCGGGTCTCGGTGGCCTTCCGGGAGGGGGAGTTCGCGGCGATCATGGGCCCGTCCGGTTCCGGCAAGTCCACCCTGCTCCAGTGCCTCGCCGGGCTGGAGTCCTGCACCTCGGGCGCGGCCCGGATCGGCGACGTGGACCTCACCCGGCTGAGCGACGGCCAACTGACCAGGCTCCGCCGTGACCACGTGGGCTTCGTCTTCCAGGCCTTCCACCTGATCCCCACCCTGACGGTGTCGGAGAACATCACCCTGCCGCTGACCCTGGCCGGCCGCACCCCCGACCAGCAGTGGCTGCGCACCCTGGTCGAGGCGGCCGGCCTCGGCGCCCGGCTCGGTCACCGCCCGGCCCAGCTCTCCGGCGGCCAGCAGCAGCGCGTCGCCTGCGTCCGGGCGCTGGCCGGCCGGCCCCGGATCGTCTTCGCCGACGAACCGACCGGCAACCTGGACTCCCGCTCCGCCGCCGAGATCCTCGCGCTGCTGCGCCGGTGCGTCCGGGAGCTCGGCCAGACCGTCGTGATGGTCACCCACGACCCGGTCGCGGCCTCGTACGCCGACCGCGTCGTCTTCCTCGCCGACGGCCGCATCGTCGACGAGCTCCTCGGCCCGACCCCCGACCAGGTGCTCGGACGGATGCGCACCTTCGACGCCAACCTCGGGATCAGTTACTGGTCCGGACCGGCCTGACCTGCCGCGCGCCGAGCGCCGGATGCGCGAGGATGGACGCATGCCGAACCGTCTCGCGGACGCGACCTCGCCGTACCTGCTCCAGCACGCCGACAACCCCGTCGACTGGTGGCCCTGGGGCCCCGAGGCCTTCGCGGAGGCGGAGCGGCGCGGCGTGCCGGTGCTGCTGTCCGTCGGTTACGCGGCCTGCCACTGGTGCCACGTCATGGCGCACGAGAGCTTCGAGGACGCCGGGCTCGCCGAGTACCTCAACGAGCGGTTCGTGCCGGTCAAGGTGGACCGGGAGGAGCGGCCGGACGTCGACGCCGTGTACATGGAGGCGGTGCAGGCCGCGACCGGGCAGGGCGGCTGGCCGATGACGGTGTTCCTCACCCCCGACAAGGAGCCGTTCTACTTCGGCACCTACTTCCCGCCGCAGCCCCGGCACGGGATGCCGTCCTTCCGGCAGGTGCTGGAGGGCGTGGAGGCCGCCTGGCGGGACCGCCGGGAGGAGGTCGGGCAGGTCGCCGGGCGGATCCGGGCCGACCTGGCCGAGCGGGCCGCCGTCTACTCGGCCGGCGCCCACAACCCGCCCGGCGAGGCGGACCTGCACCAGGCGCTGGTGAGTCTCAGCCGGGACTTCGACCAGAGCCGGGGCGGCTTCGGCGGCGCGCCCAAGTTCCCGCCGGCCATGGTGCTGGAGTTCCTGCTGCGCCACCACGCCAGGACCGGTTCGGAGGCGGCGCTGGAGATGGCCGTCCGCACCGGCGGGGCGATGGCCCGCGGCGGCATCCACGACCAGCTCGGCGGCGGCTTCGCCCGGTACGCGGTGGACGCCGGCTGGGTGGTGCCGCACTTCGAGAAGATGCTGTACGACAACGCCCTGCTGCTGCGCGCCTACCTGCACCTGTGGCGGGCCACCGGATCGCCCCTCGCCCGCCGGGTCGCGCTGTCCACCGCGGACTTCCTGCTGCGCGAACTCCGCACGCCCGAGGGTGCGTTCGCCTCCGCGTTGGACGCCGACAGCCTCGACGAGGAGACCGGGCAGTCCGCCGAGGGCGCCTACTACGTGTGGGAGCCCGGCCAGTTGGTCGACCTGCTCGGCCCCGCCGACGCGGCCACCGCCGCCCGGCTGTTCACCGTCACCGCCGAGGGCACCTTCGAGCACGGCACCTCGGTGCTCCAACTCCTCGCCGACCCGGAGGACTTCGCCGAGTACGAGGCGATCCGGTCGCGGATGGCCGAGGCCCGGGGGGCCCGCCCCGCCCCGGCCCGGGACGACAAGGTGGTCGCCGCCTGGAACGGCCTGGCCGTCGCCGCGCTCGCCGAGACCGGCGCGCTGCTGGACCGCCCCGACCTGGTCGAGGCCGCCGAACGCGCCGCCGACCTGCTGCTCGCCGTCCACCTCACCCCGGACGGCCGGCTGCTGCGCACCTCCCGGGACGGCCGGGCGGGTGCCAACGCCGGCGTGCTGGAGGACTACGCGGACACCGCCGAGGGCTTCCTCGCGCTGTACGCCGTCACCGGCGAGTCCTCCTGGCTCCAGCTGGCGGGCGGCCTGCTCGACACCGTGCTCAAGCACTTCACCGACGAGGCCTCCGGCGCGCTCTACGACACCGCCGACGACGCCGAGGAACTGATCCGCCGCCCGCAGGACCCGACCGACAACGCCACCCCGTCCGGCTGGACGGCCGCCGCCGGCGCCCTGCTCACGTACGCCGCGTACACCGGCTCCGACCGGCACCGCACGGCCGCCGAGCGGGCCCTCGGCGTGGTCGGTGCGCTCGCCGGCCGGGCGCCGCGGTTCATCGGCTGGGGCCTCGCCGTCGCCGAGGCGCTGCTCGACGGGCCGCGCGAGGTCGCCGTGGTCGGCCCGGACGGCGATCCGGCCACCGCGGCGCTGCGACGGGCCGCGCTGCTCGGGACGGCGCCGGGGGCCGTGGTCGCGGTCGGCGCGCCCGGGGAGCCCGAGGTGCCGCTGCTGGCCGACCGGCCGCTGGTCGGCGGGGCGCCCGCGGCGTACGTCTGCCGGCACTTCGCCTGCGACGCCCCGACCACCGATCCGGCGGCGCTGGCCGGGAAGCTGGGCGTGGCGGTCGAGTAGCGGGAGCCCCGGCGGCGGCCGAGAATTCGTTGGCGAACCGGCCCCGGGCGGTCCACCATGGGCCATGACCTGGACTTTCAGCACCTCCCTCGACGAGTTCCGCGACCAGGCGGGCGCCTTCCTGGCCACCCGCCCCGCCGAGAACACCGTCCTGCTCACCATCGCGCACCGGCTGGCCGTGTCCGGCCTGACGGTGTTCGGCGAGCCGCCGGTCTTCGGCTGGTGGCGGGCCGAGGAGGACGGTCCGGTCGCCGGGGCCTTCCTCCGGACACCGCCGTTCGATCCCAGGCTCTCCTTCATGCCGCCGGCCGCGGCCGCCGAGCTGGCGGTCGACCTGGCTGCCGCCGGGTCCGGGTTCACCACGGTGACCGGGGTCGGCGGGGGTGCCGAGGCGGTCCGCGCCTTCGCCGCCGCGTGGACGGCGGCGACCGGCACCGAGCAGTCCGTCCGCTTCGACGAACGGCTCTACCGGCTCGGCGAGTTGACCGACCCGCCGCGCCCGCCCGCGGGCCGCCACCGGCTGGCCGGACCGGCCGACCGCGAGCGGGCGATCCGCTGGTACGAGGAGTTCCTGGCCGAGGCGGGGGTCGACGTCCCCGATGTCCCGCGGGCGGTGGACGAGCGGACCGCGAGCGGCTGCCTGCACCTGTGGGAGGACGACGGCCGCCCGGTCGCCCTGGCCGGCAGCAGCCCGATCCTCGCCGGGATGTCCCGCATCGGCCCGGTCTACACCCCCGTCGAGAGCCGCGGCCGCGGCTACGGCACCGCCGTCACCGCCGCCGTCTCGGCCCACCTCCTCTCCCGCGGCGCCACCGAGGTCCTGCTCTACACCGACCTCGCCAACCCGACCAGCAACTCCATCTACCAGCAGATCGGCTACCTGCCGGTGGAGGACTCCCTGATCATGGACTTCCGCCGGGCGTAGCCGGTGCCGGTGCCCGGTCGCGCGTCCCCGCCCGGTGCCCGGTCGTGCGCCCCCGGCCCGGCGTCCGGTCGCGCGTCCCCGCCCGGCGTCCGGTCGCGCGCCCCCCGGCCGGGCACCGGGCCGGCCGCCCCTCACTCCCAGTCCCAGCGGATCCCCAGCAGGCACGGCCGCACCGCCGTCGCCACCAGGTGGACGCATTGGTGCCCGTCGAGGGTGAGCTCCTCGGTCTCGTACGGGGCGGCGCCGGGGGAGTGGAGGGCGAAGCGGTGGCAGCGGACCGGGAGGGCGGCGGGGTGGAAGGTGATCTGGAGGACGTACTGGCCGGCGCCGGAGTTGAAGCCGCGGACGTACTCGCAGCTGGGGTCGGGCGAGGGGGAGTCGTCGAAGCCGTAGCCGAGCAGGTGGGTGTCTCCGGTGCGCAGGCGGCGGTCGAGGAGGAGTTCGGCGGCGAGCAGGTGGTGGGCCTGGTCGCGGCGGATGCGGCCGGGGCGGCAGTTCTCCTCGGCGCGGACGCCGACGCGCGTGATGTCGCTGCCCGGGTCGCCCTGGTAGAGGGCGAGGTAGCGGTCGATGCCGTCGCGGTGGGCGCGCAGGGCGTGCTGGGAGTCGCGGCGGGCGATCCGGCGGTCGGGGCCGACCCGGATGCGCTCGATGTGGGTGATGGTGTGCAGCCCGGTGTCGCGCGGGCCGGCGAGGGTGGCGAGCAGTCCGTCGACGGCCACGGCCGGTGAGATGAGGTCGCGGTAGGGGCGCACCGGCGGGCCGGCCGGGGCGGGGCCGGCGGCGCGACGGGGGCCGAGCAGCCGGGTCAGGGAGTGCTCGGGCAGGTCGAGGACCTCCTCCAGGGCGGCGACGGCGCGCAGTGACTCGGCGCGTTCCGGGCGGCGGTGGCCCTGCTGCCAGTAACTGAGGCTGGTGAGACCGACGTTGACGCCGCGCAGGGCGAGGTGGCGGCGGATGCGGTGCAGGGCGAGGCCCCGGGCGGAGATCGCGGTGCGCAGGGCGAGGTGGAAGGGTCCCGTGCGCAGGGCGGCGGCGAGGTCGGCTGGGTCGCTCCTGTGGATGGCGGCCTCCTGGGGCGGGCGTGCGGGCGTGCGGGCGTGCGGGCGTGCGGGTGTGCGGGCGGTCCGGCGCCGACGGCTGGGACGGGCCGCCGTTTGACCGTGAATATTCACATCGATGAAGCGGTTTGTCACCGGTCCGGGCCTGCTGCGCGGGGGTTCCCGGGGCGTCGTTCACATCCGCGCCGGCCCGTTCACATCCGGGTCCGGGCCGCACCGAGGCCCGTTGACCCGTACCTGACGAGGCGCGATGCTCGGGGCGCGATCCGGACCGCGCCCCCACACAGCCCCTCGCTCCACTCGCGCAAGGAGGCATTCCCCCATGCCAGTTCCACGGATACGGCTGCGCCGCGCGGTCTCGCTGCTCACCCTCGGCGTGCTGGGCCCGGCGCTCACCGCCGCGATGGCCGCACCCGCGATCGCCGCCCCGGCCGGGCAGCCGGCCCAGTACCGGGCCCAGGCCCAGGCCCAGGACCGGGCCGCGCACCAGGTCCGCCAGGCTGCCGCGCCCGGCAGCACGGCCGACCTGGCCGGCACGTACAAGAAGCTCAACATCACCATGCAGCAGCAACAGCAGACCAACTGGTGCTGGGCGGCGAGCGGGAACACCATCGCCACCTGGTTCGGCTACAACTACAGCCAGAACCAGTTCTGCAACGCCGCGTTCGGCCGCTCCGTCAACTCCAGCTGCCCCAACAGCCAGGCCACGCTGGGCGATGTGCAGAACGGGCTGAGCTGGGTCGGCATCAACCCGGGTTCGTACGTCAACGGGTACCTGAACTACGGCACCGTGCAGTCCGAGGTGAACGCCAACCGCCCCATCGAGACGCGCATCCAGTGGAGCTCGGGCGGCGGCCACATGCACGTCCTGTACGGCTACGACACCGGGAGCAACTGGGTCTACTGGGGCGACCCGTGGCCCTCCAACTACCGCTACAACTGGGCGGATTACCAGTACTACGTGAACAACGACACGTTCTCGTGGACCCACTCCCTGTACCGGATCGGCGCGTGAGGGCGACCATGACCGAGATCAAGAACCGCCGTCGGGCCGCCACCTCCGCCGCCTCCACGGCCGCCGTCACCGTCCTGCTCGCCGCCGGTCTCGCACTGGCGCTCGCCCCGGCCGCGCACGCGGACTCCCCGTCCGCCCCGGCCCCGGTGCCCGCCGCCGAGCTGGCGCAGGCCCGCAGCGCCGTCCAGGACGCGGCCGTCCTCGACAAGGTCGGCCACTTCTTCGCCCGCAAGGGCGTCCCGCCGACCCGGCAGCTGACCATCGGCGCCGCCGAGGAGGCCCGGGCGGCGAGCGAGGCCGCGCCGCGGCTGGCCGGCGACACGGTGCCGGTGTACCTGCTGGACCCGGGCTTCGTGGCCGGTACCCCGGGCGCACCGGTGGCGAAGGCCGAGTTCACCGCCAGCAAGGTGGTCGCGGCGGACGGGCAGAGCGCCTCGGTCTGGACCGTGCGGCAGGGCGGCGCCTGGAAGGTCGTCAACATCGCCTCGGGCGGTGACGAGAGCGACTACGCGGCGAAGGCGGCGGGCAGCGGCGGCGGCACCGCCTTCCGCGAGCCTCAGGTCAACGCCTGGTACGTGCTGCGCGACGGCCGGGTGCTGCCGCTGGACGACGAGGCCCGGCGCTCGGTGGGCGCGGGCGGGGTCACCCTGACCGCGTACCAGCAGCTGGTGCACCAGCGGTACGGGGACAAGCTGCCCGGTTCGGCGTACGACCGGTCGGGCGAGGGCGGCGGCTACCAGGTGGACGCCGCGCCGGAACTCGCCGCCGTGGCGCAGGCCCCGCAGGCCCCGGGCGGCGGTTCGGAGCTGCCGGCCGTGACGGCGGCGGCCGCCCTGGGAGCCACCGCGCTGGTGGGCGCGGGTGCCGTGCTGCGGCGGAGGACGGGCGTCCGCCGCGGCTGACGGCGGGCGGGGTCCGGTCGGTCGGGCCGGGCCCCGCTGCCCGCACACGTGATGAACCCGCACATGTGATGAACCCGCACACGTGATGAACCCGCACACGTGATGAACCCGCACACGTGATGAACCCGCACGCGTCATGAACCCGCACACGTGATGAACCCGTGCACCGAACAGAAGAGGACAACCGCACAGGCGCCGAACCGGCCGCCGACCGTCCGGTCGGCGGCCGGTTCGGCGCCCTGCGTGCTGCCGCAGGTGCGTCCAGCACGTCCAGCGCGTCCGGCGCGTCCGACGGAGGCGAACCGCGGCTACGCTCCGTGATGTGTCCTGGAAGTGCTGCTTCCGCACGAGGAATTGACGCAACGTTGATCTGTCGTTCGCCGCCCCGGGGCAGTTGGCCATGACTGTCGGTAGATACCATGTGGCAATCGGTCAGTGCTGGCCGACGCGTGCCGAGAGCGGAGAAGAGGTGGGGCGGCGGGAGCCGACCACGAGCCCGGCACCGGGAAAGGGGACCGAAGTGGCCGACGCGGACGACAAGCAGATGAGCACCCAGGTGTGGGGTTCGGCGGTGGTGGTGGGCTCTGCGCTGGCCGTGGTCGCGGCCTATCTGATCAACGGCGCCCTGCTGGTCCTGGCGGTCGCCGGGGTCGAGACCCTGCTGCTCATGGTGTACGTCGCCCGCCGCTGGCGCGCGATGCACGGCGATCGGGCCCCGGTCCGGCACCGCCCGCGCCGCGGCATCCCGGACGCCGCGCACTGCGAGCGCTGCCGCCGGGCCCGCGAGGCGCTCGACGCCCGGCAGGTGCGGGCCCGCTCGGCCGGTGCGCCGGGGCGGTCCGGGTCCGCGGCGCTCCCGACGGCGGCCGGGTCGCCGCGCGAGCCGTACCGGGAGTCGCGCGAGCCCCGCCGGGAGTCGCACGGGGAGCAGCACCACGCCCGCGGGGAGCAGTACTACGCCCACGGCGAGCACCACCACGCGCACGGGCTGCTGCAGGATCCGGGCCCGCAGTCGGAGTCCGGCGCCGTCGACCACTCGGCCGTCCCGCGCCGCCCGCAGCTCCGGGCCCCGTACGAGCGGCCCTGGACGGCGGAACGGGCGGCCGGCCGGTCCGTGGACCGTTCGACCGCCCGTCGGGGTGCGCCGGGATCAGCCGGCCGTGCTGTACGCCACCAGTGAGACGCCGATGTACTGGACGATGAACGCCCCCAGGGTGAAGGCGTGGAACACCTCGTGGAACCCGAACCAGCGCGGTGAGGGGTTGGGCCGCTTGAGCCCGTACACCACGCCGCCGATGCTGTAGAGCACTCCGCCGACGATCATCAGCACCAGGACGGCGACCCCGCCGGTGTGCAGGAAGTCCGGCAGGTAGAAGGCGGCGGCCCAGCCCAGCGCGAGGTACACCGGTGTGTACAGCCAGCGCGGCGCGCCGACCCAGAACACCCGGAACGCGATCCCGGCCAGTGCGCCGCCCCAGACCGCCCAGAGCAGCAGTTGCTGGTCGGCGCCCTTGAGCAGCAGCATCGTGAACGGCGTGTAGGTGCCCGCGATGATCAGGAAGATGTTGGCGTGGTCCAGCCGGCGCAGCACGGCGTCCCCGCGCGGGCCCCAGTCGAAGCGGTGGTACACCGCGCTGACCCCGAACAGCAGCCAGGCGCTGACCGAGTAGATCGCGCAGGCGATCCTGGCGGGCGTGGAGTCGGCCAGGCAGATCAGCACGATCCCGGCGGCCACCGTGGCGGGGAACATCCCGGCGTGCAGCCAGCCGCGCCACTTCGGCTTGCTCTCCATGAGTGCACTCTCCGCGAGCGCAGCAGCAGTCATGCGCAGCATGCTACCCGTTACCTACGGATCCGTAGGTTACTGGCGCGTAGGAAGTGGCGATCGTCACTGTTGGACGTTTTGGAGTAATAGGAGTGTGGCGCCGCACACTCCGTCCCGGGTGGGGCCGCTCTGTTACTGGTCAGTAATCATACTGGCTGGAGTAAAAGGTGCGTCAATTTCGACGCTTCGCCGCGTTCCGGCCTTGAGTCCGGAGCTACGCTGCAAGCACCCTCAGACCCCCGCGACGCCGTCTCCTCGCCGAGATGGCGTGAAACGGAGCGATCGTGTCGTACGAGATCTCTGCTCTCAGCGCATCCGCGCCCACCCGCCACAAGCAGCTGCTCGCTTGGGTGAGCGAGATCGCCGAGCTCACCCAGCCGGACCGCATCGAGTGGTGCGACGGTTCCGACGAGGAGTACCACCGCCTCGCGGACCTGCTGGTGGCGCAGGGCACCTTCAAGAAGCTCAACGAGGAGAAGCGCCCCAACTCCTACTACGCCGCCTCGGACCCCACGGACGTGGCGCGCGTGGAGGACCGCACCTTCATCTGCTCCGAGCAGGAGAAGGACGCCGGACCGACCAACAATTGGAAGGCCCCCGCCGAGATGCGGGAGCTCTTCCAGGGCGAGCAGGGACTCTTCCGCGGCGCGATGAAGGGCCGCACGATGTACGTCGTGCCCTTCTCGATGGGCCCGGTCGGCTCCCCGCTGGCCGCGTACGGCGTCGAGATCACCGACTCCGCCTACGTCGCCGTCTCCATGCGCGTGATGACCCGCATGGGCCAGGCCGTGCTGGACCAGCTCGGCGAGGACGGCGACTTCGTCAAGGCCGTGCACACCGTCGGCGCCCCGCTCGCCGAGGGCCAGGCGGACGTGCCGTGGCCGTGCAACAGCACCAAGTACATCTCGCACTTCCCGGAGACCAAGGAGATCTGGTCCTTCGGTTCGGGCTACGGCGGCAACGCCCTGCTCGGCAAGAAGTGCTACGCGCTGCGCATCGCCTCGACCATGGCCCGCGACGAGGGCTGGCTGGCCGAGCACATGCTCATCCTGAAGCTCACCCCGCCGAACGGCGAGGCCAAGTACGTCGCCGCCGCGTTCCCCTCGGCGTGCGGCAAGACCAACCTGGCCATGCTCCAGCCGACGGTCCCGGGCTGGAAGGTCGAGACGATCGGCGACGACATCGCCTGGATGCGCTTCGGCGCCGACGGCCGGCTGTACGCCATCAACCCCGAGGCCGGCTTCTTCGGCGTCGCCCCCGGCACCGGCGTGGACACCAACGCCAACGCCATCGACACCCTCTGGGGCAACACCGTCTTCACCAACGTCGCCCTCACCGACGACGGCGACGTGTGGTGGGAGGGCCTCACCGAGGAGCCCCCGGCGCACCTGACCGACTGGCGCGGCAACGACTGGACCCCCGAGTCCGGCACCCCGGCCGCCCACCCGAACGCCCGCTTCGCCGTCCCGGCCGCGCAGTGCCCGACCATCGCCCCGGAGTGGGAGGACCAGGCGGGCGTGCCGATCTCGGCGATCCTGTTCGGCGGCCGCCGCGCCACCGCCGTCCCGCTGGTGACCGAGTCCTTCGACTGGCAGCACGGCGTCTTCCTCGGCGCCAACATCGCCTCCGAGAAGACCGCCGCCGCCGAGGGCACCGTCGGCGAGCTGCGCCGCGACCCGTTCGCGATGCTGCCGTTCTGCGGCTACAACATGGGTGACTACTTCGCCCACTGGCTGAAGGTCGGCGCCCGGGCGGACGCCGCCAAGCTGCCGAAGATCTACTACGTCAACTGGTTCCGCAAGGACGCCGGGGGCAAGTTCGTCTGGCCCGGCTACGGCGAGAACAGCCGCGTGCTCAAGTGGATCGTCGAGCGCCTGGAGGGGACCGGCGAGGGCGTCGAGACCCCGATCGGCGTGCTGCCGACCGTCGAGGGCTTCGACCTCGGCGACCTGGACCTGTCCAAGGAGGACCTCGACCTGCTCTTCACCGTGGACGCCGACCTCTGGCGCCAGGAGGCCGCGCTCGTGCCGGCCCACCTGGAGACCTTCGGCGACCACACCCCGAAGGAGCTGTGGGACGAGTACCGGAACCTCGTCGCGCGCCTCGGCTGAGCCTGAGCCTCAGCCGGGAGAGAGGCGGGCGCGCGGCACGAACCGCGCGCCCCGCCGAGCGGCAGGACGGCCGGAGTTCCGCCGGGCGATTTTCCCCCGACCAAGGAGATCGCCCGGGCCGGGACTCCGGCCGTAGTGTTTTTCCCCGGGGCTTCCCGCCCGGGCTACGGCTGGACGTAACCCCCGAGGAAGTCGCCGATCCGGGTCACCGCGTCGGTGATCTCCTCCGCCCGGGGCAGGGTGACCAGCCGGAAGTGGTCCGGCTCCGGCCAGTTGAAGCCGGTGCCCTGGACCAGCAGGATGCGCTGGGAGCGCAGCAGGTCCAGCACCATCCGGGCGTCGTCCTTGATCTTGTGGACCTTGGGGTCCAGCCGGGGGAAGGCGTACAGCGCGCCCTTGGGCTTGACGCAGCTGACCCCCGGGATCTGGTTCAGCAGCTCGTACGCGGCGTCCCGCGAGGCGTGCAGCCGGCCGCCGGGCAGCACCAGGTCGCGGATCGACTGCCGTCCGCCGAGCGCGGCGGCCACCGCGTGCTGGGCGGGCATGTTGGCGCACAGCCGCATCGAGGCGAGCACGGTGAGGCCCTCGATGTAGCTGCGGGCCCGGCGCCGGTCGCCGGACAGCACCATCCAGCCGGAGCGGAAGCCGGCGACCCGGTACGCCTTGGACAGTCCGTTGAAGGTGACGCAGAAGAGGTCCGGGGCCAGGGTGGCCAGCGGGACGTGTTCGGCGTCGTCGTAGAGGATCTTGTCGTAGATCTCGTCCGCGTAGACCACCAGGTCGTGCCGGCGGGCGATCTCCGCGATGCCCTCCAGCACCTCGCGCGGGTAGACCGCGCCGGTCGGGTTGTTCGGGTTGATCACCACGATGGCCCTGGTCCGGTCGGTGACCCTGGCCTCGATGTCGGCGAGGTCCGGGTACCACTCGGACTGCTCGTCGCAGCGGTAGTGCACCGCGGTGCCGCCGGCCAGTGAGACCGAGGCGGTCCACAGCGGGTAGTCCGGGGCCGGGACGAGCACCTCGTCGCCGTCGTCCAGCAGCGCCGTCATGGCCAGCTGGATCAGCTCGGAGACGCCGTTGCCGAGGAAGACGTCGTCGACGGAGAGGCCGTGCAGCCCGCGGTCCTCGTAGTGCATGACCACCGCGCGGCGGGCGGAGAGCAGGCCCTTGGAGTCGCCGTAGCCGTGCGCGTCGGCGAGGTTGCGCAGGACGTCCTGGAGGATCTCCGGGGGCGCCTCGAAACCGAAGGTGGCCGGGTTGCCGGTGTTGAGTTTGAGGATGCGGTGGCCCTGTTCCTCCAGCCGCATCGCCTCGTCGAGCACCGGGCCGCGGATGTCGTAGCAGACATTGGCGAGCTTGCTGGACTGGATGACCTGCATGTCCGCCTACTTTAGGGGTACGGAGGGGCCGTGCGGCCGGTCTCCGCGGGGGTGCTTTCGGGGGCCCGAACAGCCCCCTTGGATCGGCAGGCGGGGGTGGCGGACGGCCTTCCGAACCAGTAGTCGAATGTCCGGAATGCTCGTGTATGCGAGGAGCGCTGTCGCGCTTTCGTGCGGAACGAGACGGACGGCACACCGCCCGGCGCGGGAGGATGGGGCCGGTCGCGCCGATGGCGTCGGTCGTGTCGGTCGCGTCGGTCGAAGTGGGGGTGCGCCGGTGGTCCCGGTCGTGGTGGCGGCGGTGCTGGTCGGTCTCCTGGCGGCTCCACCGCTGCGCGGGCTGATCGCCCGGTTCGCGGTGCCGGAGGGCGAGCCCCGGTGCGAGGACTGCCCGGCCTGCGGGCGCCGGGTGCGCCTGCTGCCGCCGACCGGGCGCTGCCGGGGCTGCCGGGAGCGGCTGGGCGCCGGCGCCTGGACGGTGGAGGCGGTCGCGGTGGCGGTAGCCGTCGCGGTGGCGAACGCGGCGGACCGGCTGGTGCTGGTGACCCTGGCGATGGGCTGGGCGGCGGCGCTCGGCGTGGCGCTCGGTTTCGTCGACGCGCGGGTGCGCCGGCTGCCGTACCGGCTGACCCTGCCACTGCTCGGCGGGGTGACGGCGCTGCTGCTGGCGGCGGTGCCGAGCGCGGGGCCCGGGGTGGCGCTGCGCTGCCTGCTGGTCGCGCTCGCGGTCGGGGGTGTGCTCGAACTGGCCGTCTGGCTGGGCGCGTTGGGCCCGGGGGACTCCCCGCTCGGGCTCGCCCTGGGCGGGCTGCTCGGCTGGTACGGCTGGTCGGTGGCGCTCGGCGGGCTGTTCGCCGCGATGGTGCTCGCCGGGCTGTGGGGCACCCTGCGGGCCGCCGCCGCGCTGGTCCGTCGCCGCCCGGTGCGCGGACTGGACCTCCCGGTCGGCCCGTTCCTGCTGCTCGGCGCGCTCACCGCGGTCCTGGCGCGGTGAGCGCGCGCCGCCGGGACATCGAACGCGTTGAAGGGAGGGGAACGGAAGGGCCCGCCGCACCGGTCGGTGCGACGGGCCCCGCCGCCGACGCGCAGGCCCCACCCTCAAGGAGCGGCGCGTCGGGGGAGTGGAGCTCGGGTGGCCGCGGCCCGTGGCAGCCGCGGCCGGGTGCCGTTACGGCATCTTGTGGACGAACGGGCCGACCGCGTTGGAGAACGCGTTGCCGTTGTTGACGTCCCAGTTGGTCGACCAGGTCATCGCGCCGCGGATGGTCGGCCACTTGGCCGGCGGCACGAAGCTGCCGCAGTTGTTACCGGTGGCCAGGCAGTCCAGCGCGTTGTTGACCACGGTCGGCGCGACGTAGCCGCCGCCCGCGGCCCGGGTGGAGGCCGGGACGCCGATGCCCACCTGGTCCGGCCGCAGGCCGCCCTGGATCTGGGTGCAGACCTGCGAGGTGATGAAGTCGATGGTGCCCTGGTTGTAGACCTTGCCGTCGCAGCCGTTCATGCCGCCCGAGTTGTAGAACTGGGTGTTGACGACGGTGAGGATGTCCTTGGTCTTCAGCGCCAGCTGGAAGTAGGCGCCGGAGGTGTTGTACATCCCGATGGTCTCGGGGGCCATGGTCAGGACGAAGCCGGGGCCGACCTTGGCCTGCAGGGAGTGCAGCGCGTCGCCGAGCGGGCCGGCCTGGACGCCGTTCTCCAGGTCGACGTCGATGCCGTCGAAGCCGTAGTCCTTGATGATCGCGTAGGCGCTGTTGACGAAGTTGGCGCCGGCGGTGGCGTCCCCGACGGTGATCGCGCCGTTCTGGCCGCCGATGGAGAGGACGACCTTCTTGCCGGCCGCCTGCTTGGCCTTGATGTCGGCGCGGAACTGGGCGTCGGTGTAGCCGCCGAGCGCCTTGGACAGGCCCGGGTCCAGGGTGAAGCTGATCGCGCCGGTCCTGGTCGGCACGGCGTCGGCGAAGGACACCGCGATGATGTCGTACGCGCTCTGGACGTCGCTCAGCCGCTGCACGGTCGAGTTGTTGTCGAAGTTCTGCCAGTAGCCGGTGACCACGTGGGCGGGCAGGCCGGTGACCGGCGGGGTGGTGCTGGTCGGGGTGGCGGTGGGGGTCGCCGTCGCGGTCTGAGTGGGCGTCGGGGTCTGGGTGGGCGTCGGGGTCGCGGTCCGGGTGGGCGTCGCGGTGGCCGTGGGGGAGGCGGTGGCCGTGGGCGTCGCGGTGGGGGTGGGGGTCGCGGTCGGCGACGGGGTGCCGGTGCCGCCGGGGCCGATCAGCGCGACGTCGTCGGCCAGGTAGGCGCTCTGGCCGTACCAGCCGTGCAGGTAGACGGTGACGCTGGTGGCGTTCGCCCCGGTGGTGAAGGTGCTGGACAGCTGGTTCCAGCTGTTCTGGTTCGACCAGGCGGACGGGTCGGTGCCGCCGGTGCCGCGCGCACCGAGGTAGACGTACGGGCCCTGGACCCACGCGCTCAGGGTGTAGCTGGTGTTGGGCAGCACGCTGATGGTCTGGGTGCACTCGGCGGTGTCGCCGGCGCCCGGGGTCGCCTGGAGCGCGCCGGTGCCGGAGTGGACCGGGGAGGAGACCGTGGTCGCGGCGCCGGTGCAGGTCCAGCCCCCGAGCCCGCCGTCGAAGCCGCCGTTGTCGACCAGGTTGCCGACCGCCGCGCTGGCGCCGCCGGCGAAGAGGGCGAGGCCGCCGCCGGCCAGGGCGAGGGCGGTGGCGCCGGCCGCGACGGCCGGGAGGGGGCTGCGCCGGCGCTTGTGCGAGGGCTGGTTCAGCGTACGGGCCATGGGGCGACGCTCCTGGGGGAGGAGCGGCCGCCGCGGTGGGGGGCGCGGCGGCCGCGTGTGGGGGAGGGGAGGTCCGAAGTGAGCCTGCGGGGCGGAGCCGGAGGATCGTTCCGTCCCGGATCAAAAGCTGGACTAGACCATTGCTGGTCGTCAAGCATCGGAAGAACGGCTTACGGTTCCGTTAAGGATTCGGAGACCGTTCCGTGTCCGCGCCCCGGGAGCCCCGCAGCGGCCCCGCGGCCCGCCCGGACGACCCCCGACACGCCCGTCGGGACAGACTTCGTACAGGACCGTGACCAGACCGCTACCTGCGGCTTTACTGTGCACCTGCGCGCCGGAGTAGGCTGCGCCCGGGGCGGAGACGCACCAGTTGCAACGAGCACGGAGGGGCCGGGAAAGATGGGTCTGCGCGATGTCGCCGAACGGACGCCGGGGCTGCGCACCCTGCTCGGCGGGATGTACGGGCTCTACGGTCGACGGGTCGAGGTCCACCTCGCGAGCACCCCGCGCCACATCGGCGTGATCCTGGACGGCAACCGCCGCTGGGCCAAGGCGGCCGGCGGCTCCACCGCTTACGGCCACCAGCGCGGCGCCGACAAGATCAGCGAGTTCCTCGGCTGGTGCGACGAGACCCACGTCAAGGTCGTCACCCTCTGGATGCTCTCCACCGACAACCTGGACCGCCCGGCCGACGAGCTCGTTCCGCTGCTCGGCATCATCGAGGACGCCGTCACCGGCCTGGCCGCCGCCCGCCGCTGGCGGGTCAACCCGGTCGGCGCGCTGGACCTGCTGCCGCAGCACACCGCCGACGTGCTCAAGCGGGCCGCCGACCAGACCGCCGACATCGACGGCATAACGGTCAACGTCGCGGTCGGCTACGGCGGTCGGCACGAGATCGCCGACGCCGTCCGCTCGCTGCTCCAGGAGCAGGCCGGGCGCGGCACCTCGATCGAGGAGCTGGCGGAGGTCCTGACCGTCGAGCACATCGCCGAGCACCTGTACACCCGCAACCAGCCCGACCCGGACCTGATCATCCGCACCTCGGGCGAGCAGCGGCTGTCCGGCTTCCTGCTCTGGCAGAGCGCGCACAGCGAGTTCTACTTCTGCGAGGCGTACTGGCCGGCCTTCCGCAAGGTCGACTTCCTGCGCGCGCTGCGCGCGTACGAGCAGCGCCACCGGCGGCTGGGGCTGTAACCCCGGCACGGCGGCCCCGGCCACCGGCCCGTCCGGAGGAAATGACCGCCGTAGGCCTGGCCTACCCGGTGCCGGCGCGAGGCCAAACGTTCACCGGCAATGATCCGTCAGTTCTCCGGGGGCGCGAATGCACCGCTCCCCGCCTGGGAATACTCCAGTCAGTCCGGTCCCGAGGCCACCGGGGCAGCGGGGGCCGGCATGCCGCGGATGACGCAGGGTCATCCGCTCTGGAGGCCTAGTGGTCAGTTCGAAGAGCCGCCGGACACCAGACCGGCGCACGTACGTTCTCGACACGAGCGTGCTCCTGGCGGACCCGCTCGCCATGACCCGCTTCGAGGAGCACGAGGTCGTCCTCCCGGTGGTGGTCGTCACCGAGCTGGAGGCCAAGCGACACCACCCGGAGCTGGGCTACTTCGCCCGCCAGGCGCTGCGGCTGCTCGACGACTACCGGATCCGCCACGGCCGGCTCGACGAGCCGATCCCGGTCGGCGAGCTCGGCGGCACCATCCGGGTCGAGCTCAACCACTCCGACGTGTCGATACTGCCGGCCGGCTACCGGGCCGGCGGTGAGGCGGACACCCGGATCCTCGCGGTCGCCCGCAACCTCCAGGCCGAGGGCTACGACGTGACCGTCGTGTCCAAGGACCTGCCGCTGCGGATCAAGGCCAGCTCGGTGGGCCTGCTCGCCGAGGAGTACCGGGCCGAGCTGGCGATCACCTCGGGCTGGACGGGCATGTCCGAGCTGCACGTCCCGGCCGACCAGGTGGACGCGCTGTTCTCGGCCGGCCACGACGCGGGGGTGGACGTCGACGGCGCCACCGAGCTGCCCGTCCACACCGGACTGGTGCTGACCTCGGAGCGCGGCCGGGCGCTCGGCCGGGTCACCGGCGACGGCCGGGTGCGGCTGGTGCGCGGGGAGCGCGAGGCGTTCGGGCTGCGCGGGCGCAGCGCCGAGCAGCGGGTGGCGCTGGACCTGCTGCTCGACCCGGAGATCGGGATCGTGTCGATGGGCGGCCGGGCCGGCACCGGGAAGTCGGCGCTGGCGCTGTGCGCGGGGCTGGAAGCGGTGCTGGAGCGGAGGCAGCACCGCAAGGTGATGGTCTTCCGGCCGCTGTACGCGGTCGGCGGCCAGGAGCTGGGCTACCTGCCCGGTTCCGAGGCGGAGAAGATGGGCCCCTGGGCGCAGGCGGTCTTCGACACCCTCTCCGCCGTCACCACCCCGGACGTGATCGAGGAGGTCATCTCCCGCGGGATGCTGGAGGTGCTGCCGCTGACCCACATCCGGGGGCGCTCGCTGCACGACGCCTTCGTGATCGTGGACGAGGCGCAGTCGCTGGAGCGGAACGTCCTGCTGACGGTGCTGTCCCGGATCGGCCAGGGCTCGCGGGTGGTGCTCACCCACGACGTGGCGCAGCGGGACAACCTCCGGGTGGGCCGCTACGACGGCGTGGTGGCGGTGGTGGAGAAGCTGAAGGGTCATCCGCTCTTCGCCCACATCACGCTCACCCGCTCGGAGCGTTCGCCGATCGCGGCGCTGGTCACGGAGATGCTGGAGGACATCCACCCGTGATCCGCCCCTGATCGGGGCATAGTGGGACAATGTGGTCAACTCATGACCTGGAGCCCGCTCCTGACGGAGCGGGCTCCGCCCGTTTCATCACATCGAGTGCTTTCCGTCCGGGAAACCGCCGTACGGTGAATGTGACATGCGCCACGCGAAGGGGAATTGCGTCGACCGTGCCCGGTGCGGCATGGTGAGGGTTCTGTCAGGCCCCGCGTACGGCGCGGCAGGGCTTCCGGACTCCGGGAGTCAGGCCCGGGAAGGTTCGCCAACTCCGGTCGGTGGACACACAATTGAACACCGTTGAGCCGTACGCCGCCCGATTTCAACGCCCGGTCACCTCGGCCGGACGCCGGGCCAGCACCTCCCGTGACCAGAGCACTGTGCGGAGGTCCGTGCCAAGGGGCATGTTGCGCCCGTACGGTCACGCGTGGGCGATGCTGGAAGGAAACCATGTGACTCGGATCTCGGTCCGGGGAGTTGCTGTGGCCTCCGCCACCGCCGTCACCGCTGTCGGTGCCGTCGTGGGTATGGCCTCGGGCAGCGAGGGCAAGACCACGCAGACGGTCGACGTCGCCGGCGCGACCCTGCTTGCCGAAGTCCCCTCTGGCGCCCAGGCGCAGACCATCAGTGACAACATCGGCCAGCAGGCATCCGCCCAGCAGGCCTCCGCCGACGCCGCCGCCAAGGCCGCCGCGGAGCAGAAGGCCGCCGAGGAGGCCGCGCGCCAGCAGGCCGCCGCGGACGCCCAGGCGAAGGCCGATGCCCAGGCCAAGGCCGACGCGGAGAAGGCCGCCAAGGCCGCGGACGACAAGCGCAAGGCCGACGAGGCCGCCGCGAACCGGTCCAAGTCCCGTTCCGCGATGACCGCGGTCGAGGACAGCGCTCCGCCCGTCTCGGTCAGCCCCGGCTCGGTCCAGGACCTGGCCCGGCAGATCGTCGGCAACGACGCGCAGTTCCAGTGCTTCAGCCAGATCGTGAAGCGCGAGAGCGGCTGGGACTACACCGCGACCAACAAGAGCTCCGGCGCGTACGGTCTGGTCCAGGCGCTGCCCGGCACCAAGATGGCCTCGGCCGGTGCCGACTGGCGCACCAACCCGGCCACCCAGATCAAGTGGGGCGTCGGCTACATGAACTCCCGCTACGGCAGCCCCTGTGGCGCGTGGTCGTTCTGGCAGGCCCACAACTGGTACTAGGACCGGCTGCCGCCCCGGCGGCGCGGTTCCCGCGGCCCCCGGCCGTTCGCCCTCCCCGGGCGAGCGGCCGGGGGCCGCGGCGTTCTCGGGCACGGCTGTCGCGCGGGCGCTGGCCCGAGGGGCGTGAGCCGGGGGGCGGACCGCGCCGCCCGGGCTGCGCTGACCAGTGCGCCCTCGGGCGGTGCGGTCCCGGTTGCGGACGCGGGGCGCGGGAAGGGGTCCTGGTTGCTTCCCGCACCGGCCGGTCCGCCGGCAGTTGGCCGCGGGGCGACCTCGGTGGCCGGGCTCCGGGGTCTCGTCCCGACTCCTCCCCAGCCGACCGCATCCGAAACCGGATGGAACCTTGCGTTTTGTCCGGTTCGTCGGCATGGGAGGTTCGAGTCGAACGGGCCCGCGGCCGGACTGGCCGCGCCCTCGCCGGGTAGCGTCATCCCTGACGGCCGCGGCGGGACCCGCGGCGTACCGCCGGGCACGGCGGGTTCGGCGGGTTCGGCAGCGGAGCGGTGGTAGCGAGGATGGCGCGGGGCGGAAAGGCCTTCAAGGCCGTGGCCAAGGGCATGGCCGTGGTGGCGAGCGCGGCCGCCGTGATCGAACGGCGCCGGCGGGCCGCGATGGCGGCCGACCCGCACGAGCCGGCCCTCCCGGGGCCGGCCGCCGGGAACGTTCCGGCGCTCGTGGACGGGCACGTCCCGGCACTCGTCCCGGCACTCGTCGAGGCGCCCGGACCGGTCCCGGTCCCGCGGGCCGACCCGGCCCCGGCGGCCGAGGCGGTCCCGCCGTCCGCCGCGGCGGCCCCGGTCGCCGCGCCCGCGCCGGTCGCGCACGCCGGGTTCGGGCGGGAGTACCACCCCGGCCGCCCGGCCACCCCCGCCGAGGCGGTGCCGTGGGGGCTGCGGGTGGCCGCGGAGTCGACCTGGCGGCTGCTGCTGCTCGGAGCCGCGCTCTACGTCGTCTTCTACGTGGTCGACATGCTGCGGCTGGTCGCCTTCTCGGTGCTGGCCTCGCTGCTGATCACCGCGCTGCTGGAGCCCTCGGTCTCCTGGCTGCGCCGGCGCGGGGTGCCGCGCTCGCTGGCGGCGGGCGGGGTGTTCCTCAGCGGTCTCGCCGGGATCGGACTGGTCGGCTGGTTCGTGGTCTGGCAGGTGTCGACCAACCTCTCGGACGTCACCACCCAGGTGAAGACCGGCGTCAACCAGATGCGGGACTGGCTGGTCACCGGGCCGCTGCACCTGACCCAGCAGCAGATCACCGACTTCGCCAACCAGATCACCAAGGCCATCACCACCAACACCGATCAGCTCACCTCGGCCTCGATCACCGGCGCGCAGATCGCCGTCGAGGTGCTGACCGCACTGCTGATGACCTTCTTCACCACCTTCTTCTTCCTCTACGACGGGGCGAAGATCTGGAACTGGGCGCTGCGCGGGCTGCCGCGGCACTCCCGCTTCGCGATGGCCGGGGCCGGCCCGAAGGCGTGGGCGACGCTCACCGCCTATGTGCGCGGCACGGTCTGCGTGGCCTTCATCGACGCGCTCTGCATCGGCATCGGCGTCGATCTGCTGGGCGTGCCGCTGGCCCTGCCGCTGGCCGTGATCATCTTCCTGGGCGCCTTCGTCCCGCTGGTCGGCGCACTGGTCACCGGCACCGTCGCGGTGCTGATCGCGCTGGTCACCCAGGGGCCGTGGACGGCGCTGATGGTGCTGGTGGTGCTGGTGGTGGTGATGCAGGTGGAGAGTCACATCCTCCAGCCGCTGATCCTCGGCCGGGCCGTAAGGGTCCACCCGCTCGGCGTGGTGCTCGGCGTCGCGGCCGGCGGCATCATCGGGGGCATCGGCGGCGCGGTGGTCGCCGTCCCGCTGATCGCCGTCACCAACACCGTGGTCACCCATCTGCGCCGGCGCAACGAGGCCGGCCAGGCCGTCTTCACCGCGCTCGAAGCCGCCCGCGAGGCCGCCGAACGGACGGCCGGACAGGCCGCCGGGCGCAGCGCCGAGCGCACCGGCGAGCGTGCAGCGGCCACCGGTTCCGCCCCGCCGGCCGCACCCGCCACCGACTGAACCTCCGCCGTGCCGGACTGCCGGTGGTGGGGAGAACGACGACGGGCCCTCCCGGACATGGTGTCCGGGAGGGCCCGTCGGGGTGCCGGGTGCGTCAGGCGGTGACGGCGGCGAGGGCGGCCTCGGAGTCGAGGACGCCGGCCACGGCCTGGAGGACGGCGGCGATCTTCATCGAGGCCTGGACGACCTCGCGCTCGACGCCGGCCTTGCGCAGCACGGCCTCGTGCGAGTCGAGGCACTGGCCGCAGCCGTTGATGGCGGAGACCGCGAAGCACCAGAGCTCGAAGTCGACCTTCTCGACGCCCGGGGTGCCGATGATGTTCATCCGCAGACCGGCCCGCATCGTGCTGTACTCCTTGTCGGAGAGCAGGTGCAGCGTCCGGTAGTAGACGTTGTTCATCCCCATGATCGCGGCCGCGCCCTTGGCGGCGTTGTACGCCTCCGGGGACAGGTTGGCCTTGGCCTCGGGCTCCAGCTCGCGCAGCAGGCCGGGGCTGCGGGTGGCCATCGCGCAGGACAGCACGGTGCCCCAGAGCTGCTGGGCGGGGAGGTCGGAGTTGCCGATGACCGAGCCCAGGTTGAGCTTGAGGTCCTTGGCGTAGTCCGGGAGGGCGGCCTTCAGGTCGTCGAGAGCCATGGGTCAGCCCGCCAGCAGGGCCTGGGCGTCGAGGGTGTCCTCGCCCTTGTTCCAGTTGCACGGGCACAGCTCGTCGGTCTGCAGGGCGTCCAGCACCCGCAGGACCTCCTTGGGGTTACGGCCGACGGAGCCGGCGGTGACCATGACGAACTGGATCTCGTTGTTCGGGTCGACGATGAAGACGGCGCGCTGGGCGGTGCCGTCCTCGCCCTCGACGCCGCAGGCGCGCATCAGGTCGTGCTTGATGTCGGCCAGCATCGGGAAGGGCAGGTCGCGCAGGTCCTTGTGGTCCTTGCGCCAGGCGTGGTGCACGAACTCGGAGTCGCCGGAGACGCCGAGGACCTGGGCGTCGCGGTCGGCGAACTCGTCGTTCAGCTTGCCGAACGCGGCGATCTCGGTCGGGCAGACGAAGGTGAAGTCCATCGGCCAGAAGAAGACGATCTTCCACTTGCCCTCGTAGGACTTGTGGTTGATATCGGCGAAGGCGCTCGCGGCGTCCAGGTCGACACAGGCCTTGAGGTCGAACTCGGGGAACTTGTCACCGATCGTGAGCACGTTCGCTTCTCCTGAAGTGAGATGAGGGGAGCTTGTCCGGAATCCGGACACCACTCACAGTTCCACATCGTGGACTGATCAGGGAAATAGCTACACTGGATGTGTCTGATCGGAGATTGTTATCAGTACTGAATCCCCCACGTCGCGGCCGGTTCCCCGCCGGAACGGCGGCCCCAAGGGCGACCCGACTGTGTCGAGCGCCACAGCCCGCAGCCCGCGCACCCCGACCGTCGCCCAGTTGCGCGCCTTCGTCGCGGTGGCCGAGCACCGGCACTTCCGGGAGGCCGCCGCCGCCACCGGGACCAGCCAGCCCGCGCTGTCCGGGGCGGTCGCGGCGCTGGAGGAGTCGCTGGGCGCACAGCTGGTCGAGCGTACGACGCGCAAGGTGATCGTCACCCCACTGGGGGAGCGTGTGCACCAGCACGCGCGCCGGGTGCTCGCCTCGCTGCAGGCCCTCACCGAGGAGGTCGAGGCCGCCCGCCGTCCGTTCACCGGGCCGCTGCACCTGGGCGTCATCCCGACCGTCGCGCCCTACCTGCTGCCCACCGTGCTGCGGCTGGTCCGCGACGGCTTCCCGGACCTGGAGCTGCACGTCCACGAGGAGCGCACCCCCTCGCTGCTGGAGGGCCTGGCCGCCGGGCGGCTGGACGTCCTGCTGCTCGCGCTGCCGGCCGGCGGGGCCTCGCCGACCAAGGACATCCCGCTGTTCGACGAGGACTTCGTCCTGCTCACCCCGCCCGGCCACCCGCTCGCCGGGCGGATCGACGTCCCGCGCGACGTGCTGCTCGACCTGGAGGTGCTGCTGCTGGAGGAGGGCCACTGCCTGCGCGACCAGGCGCTGGACATCTGCCGCGAGGTCGGCGCCGACCCGGCGGGCTCGACCACCCGCGCGGCCGGCCTGTCCACCCTGGTCCAGCTGGTCGCCGGCGGCCTCGGGGTGACCCTGCTGCCCGCCACCGCGCTGGACGTCGAGGCCGGGCGCACCGACCGGCTGGCCGCCGTCCGCTTCGCCGCACCGCAGCCCGGCCGCAGGATCGGGCTGGCCGTCCGGCCGGGCTCGGCCCGCAACGCCGAGTACGAGCGCTTCGCGGCCGCGCTGCGCGAGGTGCTGGTCGAGCTGCCGGTCCGGATCGTTTCCTAGCTAGCGCGCAGCGCGCAGGGCGTCCGGCCGGCGGAGTTCCGCCGCCGGGGTGCCCAGGCAGAGTCCGACCGTCGTCGCGACGAGGAGCTCCAGTGCCTCCAGGGTGTCCTGGTCGGGCCGGTCGCCGGGCCGGCGCAGGGTGAGGTGGCGGGCCGTCAGGCCGTCGAAGCCGCCGAGGAAGTGGACGGCGATCCGGCGGGCGGGCAGCGCCAGGCTCAGGCCGTGGGCGGCCGCGAGGGCGTCGAGCATCTCGGTGGCGGTGCCCTCGATGTCGTGCTGGAGCCCGAGCATGATCTCCTGCATGTCCGGGTCGCGCATGGCCAGCGCCCCGAACTCGCTCAGCAGCACGCAGCGTCCGTGCTCGCCGGTGGCGGCCTCCCAGAGCGCGAGCACCAGGGTGCGGACCTGCTCGCCGAACGCGCCGTCGCCGGGGGAGGCGGCGCGCACCTCGCCGACGAAGTCGGACTTCAGCTGCTGGACGACCGCCCGGTAGAGGTCCTTCTTGGTGCCGAAGGTGTAGTGCACCGTCGCCTGCGCCACGCCCAGCTCGGCCGCGATCGCGCGGGTGCTGCCGGCGGCGATTCCCTCCCTGGTCATCAGGTCGATCGCGGCCTGGACCAGTTGCGGTCGGCGTTCGGAGGCGGGGACGTGGGCCATCCAGTCAGGGTAGCGCCACGGGCGGGCAACTGTGTCGTGCGATCTTGTCGGTCAACTTTGTCACCCGACAAAGTTCGGTCTACGGTGGGACGCGACCTGCCCTGACCGACCCGAGGGACCGCCGATGGCCACGTACCTGTACCGACTGGGCCGATACTGCTTCCGGCGGCGACGGGCCGTCGCCGCCGTCTGGATCGCCCTGCTCCTCGCCATCGGCGGGGCCGCGGGCGCCTTCGCCGGCAAGACCACCGACGAGTTCAAGGTCCCGGGCACCGAGGCGCAGGCCACCCTGGACCGGATCAAGGACACCTTCCCGGCGCAGGGCCACGGCTCCGCGCAGGTCGTCTTCGCCGCCGGCGCGCCCGGCGGCATCGGGACGCCCGAGGCGAGCAGGGCGGTCGGCGAGGCCGTCGCCCGGATCGCCCAGGTGCCGGGCGTGGCCGCGGTGCCGGACCCGTACGCCACCGGCGCGCTCTCGCCGGACGGGAAGGTCGCGCTCGCGCTGGTCTCCTTCGACCACAAGCTCGCCGATGTCACCGACCGGCAGCGCGACGCCGTGAAGGCCGCCGCCGAACCGGCCCGCGCGGCCGGGCTGGACGTGGCCTTCGGCGGCGACGCGTACAACACGATGGCCCGGATCGAGGGCGGCAGCGAGGCGATCGGCCTGGTGGTGGCCGGGCTGGTGCTGGTGGTCACCCTCGGCACGCTGGTCGCCGCCGGGCTGCCGCTGCTGACCGCGCTGGTCGGCGTCGGCGTGACGATGGCCGGCCTGCTGACGCTCACCGGCTCCTTCGAGATCATCACCACCGCGCCGGTGCTGGCCCTGATGGTCGGCCTCGCGGTCGGCATCGACTACGCGCTGTTCATCCTCTTCCGGTACCGCCGCCACCTGGACGAGGGCCTGGAGCCGGAGGAGGCCGCCGCCCGGGCCACCGCGACCGCCGGCAGCGCCGTCGTCTTCGCCGGTCTGACCGTGGTCGTCGCGCTCGCGGGACTCGCCGTCGCGGGCGTGCCCTTCCTCACCGTGATGGGTCTGGCCGCCTCCGGGGCCGTCGTGGTGGCCGTCCTGGTCGCGATCACGCTGCTGCCCGCCGTGCTGGGCTTCACCGGCCGGTCCATCGACCGGCTGCCGATCTGGAAGCGGGCCCTGACCGCCAACAACCGCACCACCATGGGCGAGCGTTGGGGCCGCTTCGTGGTCCGCCGCCCGCTGCCCGTCCTGCTGGTCGCCCTGGCCGGGCTGGGCGCCCTGGCGGTGCCCGCCGCGAGCCTGAACCTCGGTCTGCCGAGCGGCGGTTCGCAGGCCGCCGGGACGGACGCGCGCAAGGCGTACGACCTGGTCGGCGAGAGCTTCGGGCCGGGCTTCAACGCTCCGCTGGTGGTCGTGGTGGACGCCCACGGCGCGCCGCAGCCCGAGCAGGCGGTGCGGGAGGTGGCCGCGAAGCTCCAGACCCTCAAGGGCGTCGGGACGCTGCTGCCGCCGACCGTCGACCAGGAGAGCCGCACCGCGCTGGTGACCGTCATCCCGCAGACCGGTCCGGACCACGCGGACACCGAGGCGCTGGTCAACGAGATCCGCGACCGGAAGGCGGAGCTGAAGGCGGAGACCGGCGCGGACATCGCCGTCACCGGCACCACGGCCGCCAACATCGACGTCTCCACCAAGCTCGGCCAGGCGCTGCCGCCCTTCCTCGCGGTGATCGTCGGGATCGCGGTGGTGCTGCTGGCGCTGGCGTTCCGCTCGGTGCTCGTCCCGCTCAAGGCGGTGGCCGGTTTCCTGCTCAGCGTCACCGCCTCGCTCGGCGCGGTGGTCGCGGTCTACCAGTGGGGCTGGCTGGACGGGCTGATCGACGTGCCCAAGGTCGGGCCGGTGGTGAGCTTCGTGCCGATCCTGCTGATCGGCGTGCTGTTCGGGCTGGCGATGGACTACGAGCTGTTCCTGGTCTCCGGGATGAAGGAGCAGCACGTCCACGGCGCGGCGCCGCGCGAGGCCGTGGTGGCCGGGGTGCGGAACGGGGCCCGGGTGGTCACGGCGGCCGCGCTGATCATGGTGGCGGTGTTCGGCTCGTTCGTCTTCGGCCACGATCCGGTCGTCCAGCCGATCGGATTCGCCCTCGCGGTGGGCGTGCTGGTGGACGCCTTCGTGGTGCGGATGGCGCTGGTGCCGGCCGCGATGGCGCTGTTCGGCAAGGCCGCCTGGTGGTTCCCGAAGCGGCTGGAGAAGGTCGTGCCGCGGGTGGACATGGAGGGCGAGCAGCTGATGGCCCGGCTCGCGCGACGGCCGGCCGAGGACGGGACGCGGGAGCCGGCCGAGCAGCCGGCCGTGGAGCCGACCCGGATCTGAAGGCCCCGGCGCCAGAAGCCCCGGCCCCAGAAGACTAGGCCCCAGAAGGCCCGGCCCGAGAAGCCCCGGCCCGGGGGCAGTGGTCGGACGACCCGTACGGGGCGCCCGGTGGGATCCGTTCCCGCCGGGCGCTCCCGCGTTCGCGCCCCCGCGTTGGAGGGGGCGCGGTCACATCCCCGCGGGCAGCCGCTGTTCGAACCAGACCACCTTGCCGGTGCCCAGCCTGGTCGCACCCCAGCGGTCCGCGCACCGGGCCACTATCTGCAGCCCGCGCCCGCGTTCGTCCTCCGGCCCGGTGCGGCGCGGGCGCGGCAGCAGCGGGCTGTCGTCGCCGACCTCGCAGCGCAGCCGGGCGGTGCGCACCAGGCTCAGGGTGACCGGCCGGGTCGCGTGCTGGACGGCGTTGGTGACCAGCTCGCTGACCATCAGCTCGGTCGCCTCGCTCAGCTCGTCCAGCCCCCAGCGGCGCAGCGTGTGCGCGGCCAGTCGGCGGGCCCGGCCCGGAGTCTCGTTGCGCGGCTGGAGGTACCAGTGCGCGACGTCCCCGGCCGGGATGCCGTCGAAGCAGGCGCCGAGCAGGGCGATGTCGTCGCCGCGGTCGCCGGGCGGCAGGATCCGCAGCGCCTCCTGGCACAGCTGCTCGGGGGACTGCCAGCGGGCGGCGGCGATCCGGGCGCGCAGCATCTCCAGGCCGTCGCTGATCGGGCGGGTGCGGGTCTCCACCAGGCCGTCGGTGAACAGCAGCAGGGCCGAGCCGGGCGGTGCGGGCAGTTCGACGGAGTTGAAGTCCACCCCGCCGACGCCGATCGGTGCCCCGGAGTCCAGTTCGACCAGTTCGGCGATGCCGTCCGGGCGGACCAGCACCGGTGGGACGTGTCCGGCGTTGGCCATCACCACCCGGTTGGCGATCGGGTCGTACACCGCGTAGACGCAGGTGGCCAGGTGCTGTTCCCGGCCGAGCCGCTGGGCCTGTTCGTCCAGGTGGTAGAGCACCTCGTGCGGCGGCAGGTCGAGGGCGGCCAGGGTCTGGGCGCTGGTGCGCAGCTGGCCCATGATGGCGGCCGAGGTGAGCGAGTGGCCCATCACGTCGCCGACGATCAGGGCGACCCGGTTGCCGGGCAGCGGGACGGCGTCGTACCAGTCCCCGCCGACCTGTGCGCCGCGCTCGCCGGGCAGGTAGCGCTGGGCGATCCGGACGCCGTGCGACTGCGGCAGGCGCAGCGGCAGCATGCTGCGCTGGAGTTCGTTGGCGATCTCCCACTCGCGGGCGTAGCGCAGTGCGGTGTCCACGGCCAGCCCGGCCTGGGTGGCGAGGTGCGCCGCGGTCGCGGTGTCCGCGGCGTCGAAGACCGGGCGGCCGGTGCGTTCGGGAGGGCGGCGGATCAGTATCAGCAGCCCGAGCACGGCCTTGCGCCCGCGCAGCGGCAGGGCGAGGACGGAGGTGCCGGCGGCCAGCCGGGCCACCCCGCGGGTGCCGTACAGCTCGCGCAGCAGCGTCTCGGCGCGTTCGGCGGCGGGGGTGCCGAGGACGGCGGCCTCGGCGGGGCGGCGGCTCAGCAGGGCGTGGGCGAGCGCCCCGCCGCGGGTCACCGGGGTGGCCGGGCCGCCGTCGGCGGTCGAGCGGGCGCCGTAGCGGGAGCGGCGCCGGTCGTCCAGACCGCTCGGGCGGCCGCGGCGGCCGATCCGGGTGCCGGTGCTGTGGTGTATCCGCAGCTCCTCCGGGAAGCCGGGTTCGCGTTCGACGTTGGGCAGCGGGTCGCGCAGGTGGACGACGGCGGCGTCGGCGAGCGTCGGGACCAGCACCCGGCCGATGTTGCGCAGCGTCGCGGCGAGGTCGAGGGCGCTGTTGATCCGCCGGGTCGCCGAGTCGAGGTACGCCAGGCGGTCCGCCATCTCGGTGCGTTCCGGCCGTGCGCCCGCCCGTCGTACCGGGGCGGCCGGCAGGGCCGTCGCCGGGGCCGGTGCCGCGGCCGGGACCTGGCGGCGCTGGCCCGGGACGGCGGGCGGCTGCTCCGCCTCGGTCTTGAGCTGGTCGCGCACGGCTGCCTGTCCTGGATTCGGTGTGGTCGGTGAGCTGTTCTGTTGCACCGGCCGCGGGTGCGGCCGGCCCTGTCCCGGTTCGATCAGCCGACGCGTCGACAGCGCAGGAACAGCTGTTCCTCCGGCGGCAGCGAGGTACTGGCCGGTGCGTACGGATGCCCCGAGCACTCCTCGACGGCGAAGCCGGCCGAGACCAGAACCCGCTCCAGATCCTCCCTCAGATACCCACTGATCCGCAGCTCTCTGCCAAGGAACGGAAGCGGAACGTGATCCAGGTCCGCCTCGACCATACCGAGCGCCAGCAGTCCGCCCGGCCGCAGGAGTTCGCGCAGCTGCCGCAGCACGGTCGGGATCTCGTCCTGCGGCAGCAGGATCAGCGAGAAGAACGCGGTGACGGCGGCGAAGCGGCCCCGGCCGTCCGGCCCCAGTTCGGGGGCGTTCCAGACCCGGTCCGCACGCTCGGTGGCCAGATCGTACAGGTCGATCCGATGGAACACCGGCGCGAAAACGCCTGGGAAGGCGGTCCGCCGGGCCAGCGTGAGCATGCCGTCGGAGAGGTCCGCGCCGGTCACCCGCAGACCGTCGGCGACCAGCTGGCGGACGGTCGGTTCGCCGGTGCCGCAGCCGACGTCCAGCACCCGGGCGCCGGGTTCGAGCTCGGCGAGCAGCCGCCGGCCGCAGGCCAGCTGTCCGTCCTTGGCGGGGAACGCCTCGCCGTACTCCGTGCCGATGGTGTCGAAGGCGACCGCCTGCAGTGCCCGGGCCGCCCGCCGCCGCCGTACCTCGGGTTCGTCGTCGCCGGCGTCCTCGTCGACGGGGAACGGGTCCGATATCTGTCCGGTCGTCACGTTGCGAGGCACCCTTCCACCCGTGGCCTCCGGTGGCTCCTCCGCGGCCCCGCGGGCCGCTGCCGGTGGCGGTACGTCACGCTCTGCGCACCACGCGGACGGACGGCACCCCGATGCGTTTCCGAGCAGACACTCGTGTGCGTACTGGCATCTGAGAATATGCGTGATCACTGTGCCGTGGGGTCCCTTTCCGGCCAACTCGCCGCGCTTGGGTGGTTGTGGCCGGGGTTGCGGAAGCACGGGGGTGCGGGCGGGGTTGTGCGCGTGGCCGCGCACGCCGGACAGCGCGCCAGGGGAACGTCGATGACCTGCGGTTTTGCCGATCCGCAGGCTGACTATCGGACGTTTATCGAACGTCAATCGGTCCGGTGCACAGTGGAGTCCAGCGCCGGGGAAGCGTTGAGGGCGCTCCCGCAGCCGGGGGGCTGCGGGGGCGCCGACGCGCGGAACGGGGGAGGTTCTCCGCGGGGGAGCGGAAGCCTTACGGCGCGGGGGGAGAGAGGGGCTCGGTGTGCTGCTGGGAGATGAGGTCCGCCACGGGGGAGGCCTCAGGCACACCGAGCCGCGTGAAGATCGCATGGGCCTCCTGGAGGCAGGCGAGTCCGCGAGCCGGCTGGGCGAGCGCCAACAGGGCCTCGCCCAGTGCGGCGTTCGCCAGACCCTGGCAGTAGGCGGAGCCCAGCTCCTGGCCGATCGCCAGCGACTCGCCGGCCGCCGAGGCCGCCTCGGCGGGCTGCTCGGCGACCAGCAGGGCCGAGGCGAGCCTGGCCAGGGTGTAGCCCTCCCACAGGGGGTTCTGCTGCGACTGGTAGAGCCGGTGCGCCTCCCGCAGGTGCGGAACGGCGTCGCCGCCGGAGAGCACCACGCCCAGCTGGTAGAGGGTCTGGGCGAGCAGCGGGCCGTTCTTGGACTCCCGGGCGGCGGCGACACCGTCACCGGCGGACCGGACCGCCGTCTCGGTCATCCCGAGCCGGTGCTGGGCCCGGGCCATGTTGCTGACGATGCGGGCCTCGGCGGTCGGCGCGCCGACCGCCTGACTGGTGGCCCGGGCCTGTTCCATGAACGGCAGGGCCTCGGCCGGGCGGTTGCCCAGGCTCAGGATCACGCCCAGGATGTTGGCGGTGGCCAGCAGCTGGACGGTCGGGACGTCCGGTGACTGGTGGTCCAGACTGCGGCGCAGCGAGTGCTCGGCGCCCTGGAAGTCACTGGTGACGTAGTTCAGGGCACCCAGGACGAAGTGCACCCGGGCGAGTGCGGCGGAGTCGTCGCGGAGCTCCGCCTCGCGTCCGAGGGCTTCCAGCACCGGTCGTACCTGGGGGCCGTGGGTCGGGTCCGGATCGAGGCCGTACAGCAGGATCAACAGGTCGATCGCCGCGTGCTGCGAGGAGCGGGGCCCGTTCGCCGCCGCCGCCGTGGAGTTGAGCAGGAGGGCGCTCTCGCTCCGGAGCCAGGACTGGGCGGAACCGCTGGTCGGCAGGCCGATCCCGGGCGAGGACGGCGTGGTGAGCAGCTCGGGCTCGGGGTCGTCCGGTTCGAGGGTCCGGGCCGCGTTGCGGACGGTCGGGATCAGCAGGTCGAGCAGCCGCAGGACGGCCCGTTCCTGCTCCCCGCCGTCGCCCGACCGGTCGTTCTGCCGCTGGGCGTAGAGGCGGAGCAGATCGTGGTAGCGGTAGCGGCCGGGGGTGAAGCACTCCAGCATGTTCGCCTCCACCAGGGCCTCGACGAGCTCCTCGGCGGTGTCCTCGTCCACGCCGAGGAGTGCCGCGGCGGCCGCGAGCGGGATGTCGGGGGAGTCGATCAGCGCGAGCAGTCGAAAGGCGCGGGCCTCGGCCGTGGACAGCTGTCCGTAGCCGAGCCCGATGGTGGTCTCCACGGCGAGGTTGCCGAGTTGGAGCTCGTCCAGGCGGTGACGCTGGTCGGCTAACCGACGGGCCAGGTCGGAGACGCTCCACCGCGGCCGGCTGGCCAGCCGGGCGGCGGCGATGCGGACCGCCAGCGGCAGGAAGCCGCACGCGGTGACCACCGCCATGGCCGCCTCCGGCTCCGCGGCGACCCGCTGCTCCCCGACGATGGCCGAGAACAGTGCCAGGGCCTCCCGCGGAGTCAGCTCCTCGACGTCGAACAGTTGCGCGCCGGGGATGCCGGCGAGCCGGGAACGGCTGGTGGCGAGCACCGCGCAGCCGGAGACGCCCGGGATCAGCGGCCGGATCTGGTCGGCGTCCCGCGCGTTGTCCAGCAGGATGAGCATCCGCCGGTTGGCGAGCAGCGAGCGGTAGAGCGCCGCGCGCTGCTCCATCGACTCCGGGTTCTCGGTGACACCGAGGGCGTGGAGGAAGTCGCCGAGGACGACGACCGGGTCGGCCGGCGAGGCGCCGGCGCCGCGCAGGTCGACGTACAGCTGTCCGTCCGGGAACTCGGCCCGGACCCGGTGGGCGACGTGGACCGCGAGGGTGGTCTTCCCGACGCCGCCGATGCCGGCCAGCGAAGTGACCACCACGGCCTGGCCGGTGGCGTTCATCAGGACCGTCGAGAGGTCGCTCACCAGCTCGGTGCGGCCGCTGAAGTCCAGCACGTCGGCCGGGAGTTGGGCCGGTGCCGGGGCGGTGGGCCGGTCCTTCGCCGCCGCTTCGGGCACGGCCGGGAGGGCGAGCGCGGGGTCGGCCGCGAGGATGCGGGTGTGCATCGTGGACAGGCCGACGCCCGGTTCCACCCCGAGTTCCTCGATGAGCAGTTTGCGGGTGTCGGTGTAGACGCCGAGGGCCTCGGCCTGGCGGCCGCAGCGGTACAGCGCCAGCATCAGGAGTTCGCGCAGCCGTTCGCGCAGCGGATGTTCCGTCGTCAGGTTGTTGAGCTCTCCGACGATTTCCGCGTGCTGGCCGATGGCGAGGGCGGCGGCGCACAGGTCCTCGGCGGCGGCCACCTGGCGCTCGGCCAGTCGGAGCCGCTGGGTGTCGGCGTAGGGGCCGGGGATGCCGGTGAGCGGGCGGCCGCTGAACAGGCCCAGTGCCTCGGTCAGCAGTCGGTGCGCGTCCTGCTTGTCGCCGTTCGTCCGGGCGGCCGCGGCCTCGGCGCAGAGCCGCTCGAAGACCGTCAGGTCGAGGGCCTCGCCCGGGATGCGCAAGGCGTAGCCGTCGGCGACCGAGACCAGCAGCTCGGCGGGTGCGCGGACCTCGCGGCGCGGCTCGATGACCGAGCGCAGCCGGGAGACGTAGGTCCGCAGGGCGGCGACCGCCTGGGCCGGCGGGCGATCGCCCCACAGGGCGTCGACCAGGTCCTGGGTGGTGACCGGGCGGCCGGCGTGCAGCAGGAGGGCGCTCAGGACCGCCTGTTGCTGGGGGGAGCCGAGGGAGACGGGCTTCCCGTCGAGCCAGGCCTGGACCGGGCCGAGGACCTGGAAGCGCAGCGCGGGCGAGGGCGGCGTCTCCTGAAACTCCATGAAGTCCCCCGATGGCCTGTGGTGTCGATTTCGTGAAAGGGCGCTCGGCGGTCCGCCGCGGTGCTTCAGCTTAGGCGGACGCCCGACTCTGCCGGACGGTCCCGCAAGCCGCACGATGTTTATCGGACATTTAATCAACCCTACGATACTGTGCCCGCGCCCGCGCCAAGCCGGTCGGGCTGACGACATTTGATGACCGAAAGGCGGCCGCCAATGGCCAACGACCAGAGCGAGACCCCGGTGCCGTCGACGCCCGAGAACCAGGCGCAGACCCCGGCCCCGGACTCCGCTGTGGAGGCCGGCCAGGCTGTCGAGGGCGCGGTCGCCGCGACCTCGGACCCGACCGAGTACACCGAGCCGAGTGCCGACCGGAAGAACGCGATCGAGAACGGGATCTTCGGCGACGAGGCCGACCACCTGCTGGAGCCGGCCAAGCCGGACACCGGCAAGCCGGGCGAGAAGTACGAGCCGGAGAGCATCGTCTTCGGCCACGCGTGAGCCGTGCCGGTCGCGTGCCCCCGTCGCCCCCGTCCGGGCGCGGGGGCACCGGTGGTTATGGGCACGCCAATTCCCCATAGGTGTCAACCGGGTGGCCGAAACATGCCCGCGGTGCACTCATGGTGACCGGCGATATCCGTAACGTGCCCGACGGCGGGTGCGGGACGTTCCGGAATTCCGGATTCACCCGGGGGTATTGCGGTGGTCGGAATGCCGCCGTTTGCCCGCGTTTTGCCGAAATTGCCGAGGAAGATCGTATTCGGCTGAATCGCCCGCCCCGGGGGCGGGGGCGACCTGGTGGGGGTCGGCCGTCCATTCCCGGCCGCCGGGCTCGGGGCGCAGGTAGTGCTCGCCGCCGATGGTGTCCATGTAGATGCCGGTGCGTCCGGTCCTCCGGTCGAGGACGAGTTCACCCACGTGGGGCCGGTAGGCCGGGGTGTTTCGCTGTCGGGTGCTCACCGTGCTGCTCCTCGCTCTGGTCGGCGACTGGCCAGCATCTCTAGAGAAGCTAATATCTCTAGAGATGTCAACGGTCGTATCTCCTTACCGGCGACCGCGGGCACGCCTACGATTTGTCCGAGGCAGAGGGAGCGGCGATGACCGGCAGCAATGGCGACAAGCAGCCCAAGTACCAGCGGATCGCCGAAGCGCTGAAAACGGCCATCGACAGCGGCCGGTACCGCGCGGGCGACCGCCTGCCCGGCGAGAACGACCTCATGGACGAGTACGGCGTGGCCCGGATGACCGCCCGCCAGGCCCTGGGCGTGCTGCAGAGCGAGGGCATCGCCGAGGCGCGCCGCGGCGCCGGGGTCTTCGTCCGGGACTTCCGGCCGCTGCGCCGGCGCGGCATCCAGCGGCTGGCGCAGGGGCAGTGGGGGTCCGGCCGGTCGATATGGTCGGCGGACATCGACAACCGCAGCCTGGTGGTCGACCAGGTGTCCGTCACCGAGCAGGGCGCGCCCGAGCACGTGGCCCGGATGCTCGGGGCCGCCCCGGGCGCCCCGATGTGCGTGCGGCACCGCCGCTTCGTCCTCGACGGCAAGCCGGTGCTGCTGTCGACCTCCTACCTGCCCGCCGTCCTGGTCGCGGGCACCGCGATCACCCGCGAGGACACCGGCCCCGGCGGCACCTACGCCCGGCTCGCCGAGATCGGCGCCAAGCCCGTGCACTTCCGCGAGGAGGTCCGCTCCCGGATGCCCGGCGCCGAGGAGGCCGCCCGCCTGGAGCTGTCCGCCGGCACCCCCGTCATCCTGATCTGCCGCACCGCCTTCGCCGACGAGGGCCAGGTCGTCGAGCTCAACGAGATGATCCTGGACGCCGCCTCCTACGTCCTGGAGTACGACTTCGACGCCTGAGCGCCGGACGACGCCTGAGTGCCGGACGGCGCCCGCCGGCCGCGGCCGGCTGCCGTCCACCGCCTGGGAACACCGCCGCCCCGGCCGCAGGGGCGACCGGGGCGGGGCGGGGGCGTGCGGGACTACTCCTTGGAGCGGACGCGCAGGTTGGTGATCAGCGGGCCCTCGGTGGTCTCGCGGAAGAAGTCGTTGCCCTTGTCGTCGACGACGATGAAGGCCGGGAAGTCCTCGACCTCGATGCGCCAGACCGCCTCCATGCCGAGCTCGGCGTACTCCAGCACCTCGACCTTCTTGATGCAGTCCTGGGCGAGGCGGGCGGCCGGGCCGCCGATCGAGCCGAGGTAGAAGCCGCCGTGCGCGGCGCAGGCGTCGGTGACCTGCTTGCTGCGGTTGCCCTTGGCCAGCATGACCATCGAGCCGCCGGCGGCCTGGAACTGGTCGACGTAGGAGTCCATCCGGCCGGCCGTGGTCGGGCCGAAGGAGCCGGAGGCGTAGCCCTCGGGGGTCTTGGCCGGGCCCGCGTAGTAGACCGGGTGGTCCTGGAGGTACTTGGGCATGCCCTCGCCGGCGTCCAGGCGCTCCTTGATCTTGGCGTGGGCGATGTCGCGGGCGACGACCAGGGTGCCGGTGAGCGAGAGCCGGGTCTTCACCGGGTACTTGGACAGCTCGGCGCGGATCGCGGACATCGGCTGGTCGAGGTCGACGCGCACCACGTCGTCGTCCAGGTGCTCGTCCGTGGTGTCCGGCAGGTACTTCGCCGGGTCGGTCTCCAGCTGCTCCAGGAACACGCCCTCGGCGGTGATCTTGCCGAGCGCCTGGCGGTCGGCGGAGCAGGAGACGGCCATCGCGACCGGGAGCGAGGCGCCGTGCCGCGGCAGGCGCACCACGCGCACGTCGTGGCAGAAGTACTTGCCGCCGAACTGGGCGCCGATGCCGATCTTCTGGGTCAGCTCGGTGACCTTGGCCTCCAGCTCCAGGTCGCGGAAGCCGTGGCCGGTCCTGGCGTCGCCCGAGGTCGGCAGGTTGTCCAGGTAGTGCGCCGAGGCGTACTTGGCGGTCTTCAGCGCGAACTCGGCGCTGGTGCCGCCGATCACGATGGCCAGGTGGTACGGCGGGCAGGCCGCGGTGCCCAGCGAGCGGATCTTCTGCTCCAGGAACGAGAGCATGCTCGCCTCGTTCAGGATGGCCTTGGTCTCCTGGTACAGGTACGACTTGTTGGCGGAGCCGCCGCCCTTGGCCATGAACAGGAACTTGTACGCGTCGCCGTCGGTGGCGTACAGCTCGATCTGGGCCGGCAGGTTGTTGCCGGTGTTCTTCTCGTCCCACATGGTCACCGGGGCCATCTGGGAGTAGCGCAGGTTGAGCTTGGTGTACGCGTCGTGGACGCCGCGCGCGATGGCGGACTCGTCGCCGCCCTCGGTGAGCACGTTCTGGCCGCGCTTGCCCATGACGATGGCGGTGCCGGTGTCCTGGCACATCGGGAGGATGCCGCCGGCCGAGATGTTGACGTTCTTCAGCAGGTCGAGCGCCACGAAGCGGTCGTTGGGGCTGGCCTCCGGGTCGTCCAGGATGCGGCGCAGCTGGGCGAGGTGGGCGGGGCGCAGGTAGTGCGAGATGTCGTGCATCGCCTCGGCCGTCAGCAGCCGCAGCGCCTCGGGCTCGACCTGGAGGAAGGTGCGGCCGCCGGCCTCGAAGGTGGAGACACCCTCGGAGGTGATCTTGCGGTAGGGGGTCGGGTCAGCGCCCAGGGGGAGCAGGTCGCTGTACTCGAAGTCTGGCGTGGGAGCCATGGGGGCGGTCCTTAGCTGTCCAGTTGGTCCGGCTGCGTCGGCGAAGCATCATCCAGGGTAGGACCCGGTGGAAGTCGGCATGCGGACAGGGCAGCCTTGCGTGACCGGGCTCACTCGTGCAGGAGTGCGAGCGACTAGGCTGACCCCGTGGACAACTCGCCGTCGCACGACGATTCGGGGCAGCCGCCGGTGCCGGCGCCCGTACCGATGACCAAGCCCGAACCCGAGCCGGAACTCAAGCCCGAGACCAGGGCGGAGGCCGCGCCGCGGCCGCACGCGCCGGTCGCGGAGGCGGACCTGCGGGTCTCCGACGCCGACCGCGAGAAGGTCGCGGAGCTGCTGCGGGACGCCTACGCCGAGGGCCGCCTGGACGCGGACGAGCACGCGGAGCGGATCGAGGCCGCGTACGCCGCGAAGACCTTCGGCGACCTCGTGCCGCTGACCCGGGACCTGCCGGCCCGCCCGCTGTCCTTCGAGAAGCAGCCGCTGAGCGCCCCGCAGGGCCCGCCGCCGCAGCCGCCCGCGCGCCAGGAGTCGCCGACGGTGGTGGCGGTCTTCGGCGGCGCGGCCCGCAAGGGCCGTTGGCGGGTGGGCTCGCACCTGAGCGCCTTCGCCGCGTTCGGCGGGGTGGAGATCGACCTGACCGACGCCGTGTTCGAGTCCCCCGAGGTGGAGATCACGGTGACGGCGATCTTCGGCGGGGTCCAGGTCAGGGTCCCGGAGAACGTGAGCCTGCAGGGATCCGGCATCGGCATCTTCGGCGGCTTCGACGTCCGGGAGACGACCGCGGCGGACCCGTACGCTCCGGTTGTCCGGATCAAGGGCCTTGCGCTGTTCGGTGGTTGCGAGGCGAAGCCGCGCCGGGGCAAGAAGCTGAAGGAATGGGTGCGGCGCCAACTCGGCACCGACTGACCGTCGTTGACCTGCACAGTGCCCGATCGGGGATCAACTCCCGGTCGGGCGCTCGACGTTGTGGCCGGTGCTCTGCGTAGTCGATTGCGTGCAGTGTGCATGAATCGCGGCCGGGCGGGGTAGTTCCTTCCGCACATCGCTTCTTGGACGGCTGCGCACCGGAGGCGGCCGAGCGGCCGTGCCCGGGCAGGACAGCGGGGGCTCGCGGCCGGCGGGGGAGCGAGGGGTCCCCGTGTCCGAGAGCCTCGTCAGGAGTACGGCCGTGCTGCATCCGATCGAGTCCCGCACCACCTCGCCAGTCGCCGCTGCGCAGGTCCTGGAGCGCCGTTCCGGCGTCCGTCCGCAGCCGCAGGGCGGCCCGGCGGGTTCCCCCGCGGGCGAGGACAACCCCTGGCACACCGGCGCCGCGTGTCGGCGGGACGAGGTGGGGCTGTTCTTCGCGCCCTCCAAGGAGCCGACGGCGGCCCGGCTGTCGCGCGAGGAGCAGGCCAAGCAGGTGTGCGCCCGCTGCCCGGTGCTGCTGGAGTGCCGCGAGCACGCGCTGGCCCAGCCGGAGCCGTACGGGGTCTGGGGCGGGCTGACGGCCGCCGAGCGGCGGGTGGTGCTGGCCCGGCGGCGGCGCCGGGACACGGAGCTGCGCGAGGCGGCCCTGGTGACGGCGGCCGCGCGGCGCCGGATAGCCGGGTGACGACGGGCCCGGGAGCGGGCCCGAGAGCGGGACGGCGACGCACCGCGGCCCCGGCGGAGGGGGATTCCGCCGGGGCCGCGAAGCGCGCTCGGGTGGGGCTCAGTTGGCGCGGTCGAAGTCGATCGCGCTGTACGCCCGCAGCTTCGAGAGCTTGTGGGTGGAGTTGATCTCGCGGATGGTGCCGCTCTTGGAGCGCATCACCAGCGAGCTGGTGGTGGCGGTCTCCGAGCGGTAGTGCACGCCGCGCAGCAGCTCGCCGTCGGTGATCCCGGTGGCGACGAAGAACACGTTCTCGCCGCTGACCAGGTCGTCCGTGGTGAGGACCCGGTCCAGGTCGTGGCCGGCGTCCAGGGCCTTCTGCCGCTCGGCGTCGTCCTTGGGCCACAGCCGGCCCTGGATCACGCCGCCCATGCACTTCATCGCGCAGGCCGCGATGATGCCCTCCGGGGTGCCGCCGATGCCCATCAGCAGGTCGACGCCGGTGCCCTCGCGGGCGGCCATGATCGCGCCGGCCACGTCGCCGTCCGAGATGAACTTGATCCGGGCGCCCGCTTCGCGGATCTCCCGGACCAGGCCGTCGTGGCGCGGGCGGTCGAGCACGACGACGGTGACGTCCTCGACGGCGCTGCCCTTGGCCTTGGCGACCCGGCGGATGTTGACCGCCGCCGGGGCGGTGATGTCGACGAACTCGGCGGCCTCCGGGCCGGCCACCAGCTTGTCCATGTAGAACACGGCGCTGGGGTCGAACATGGTGCCGCGGTCGGCGACGGCCAGTACGGCCACCGCGTTGTTCATGCCCTTGGCGGTCAGCGTGGTGCCGTCGACCGGGTCGACCGCGACGTCGCACTCGGCGCCGGTGCCGTCGCCGACCCGCTCGCCGTTGTAGAGCATCGGGGCTTCGTCCTTCTCGCCCTCGCCGATGACGACGACGCCGTTCATCGACACGGTCGAGACGAGGGTGCGCATCGCCTTCACGGCGGCACCGTCCGCGCCGTTCTTGTCGCCACGTCCGACCCACCGGCCGGCGGCCATCGCGGCCGCCTCGGTGACCCGGACGAGTTCGAGCGCGAGGTTCCGGTCCGGAGCCTCGGGCGCGACCTCCAGGGCACTGGGAAGGTGGTGCGGGTACTGCGTGGTCATCGTCGTTACCTCTCTGTACGCGACGGCCAGTGAGCGCCCGACTACTGCCAGGTCGAACGCCGTGGTGAGGGTATTGCGATCGTATCTGCCCACGAGATGACTGTCTGTGGCGCAGGTCGCTGCTCTGTGGCGGAAACCACCGATTCGCCCGGTATCACCCGTCCGTGGACACCCCTGGTGACCGCCCGGGGATGTGGATGAGTCACCATGTGGGGGTGGCAGCAGACAGCAAGGGCATGAGGGGCCGGCAGACCGTACGGGACATGGTCCTGTCGATGCTGGCCGTCGGTTTCGTCGTCGGGATCGGGTACCTGTTCCTCCCGCACGGATCCGGCGGCGACCCGGTGCGCGTGGTCGGGTACCGGGTGGAGGCGGCCTCCGCCAAGCGCGCCGCGCCGTACCCGCTGCTCTCCCCGGAGGGACTGTCGGACAAGTGGCGGGCCACCTCGGTCGGTTACCGGCCGGCCGACCAGAACAACGGCAAGGGCAACGCCTGGCACCTGGGCTTCGTGACTCCCTCGGGCCGGTACGCGGCGATCGAGCAGAGCGACGTGCCGCGCGACTCCCTGCTGGCCGACCACGTCAAGGGCGCCGCGTCGGACGGCACTTCCGAGGTGGCCGGCCGCACCTGGGACCGGGTGCAGGGCGAGAAGGACCGCGCGCTGGCCGTCCAGACCGGCCCCGGGACCACCCTGCTCACCGGCACCGCCTCCTACGAGGAGCTGGCCGAGCTGGCGCAGGCGCTCAAGTAGCCCCGCTTCCGCCCGCCTTCCCGGGCATGCCGAAGGGCCCCGCGCCGGACGAACCGGTGCGGGGCCCTTCGGCGTGCGCGGGGCGGATCAGGCCGTGGTGACGACCTCGTCGTAGGCCAGGCGCGGCGAACGCGGGAACCAGGCGTCCTCGCCCGGGCGGCCGATGTTGACCACGGCCAGCACCGAGTGCTCGCCGTCGCCGAAGAACTCCTTGTTGATGCCCTCGGCGTCGTAGCCGGTCATCGGGCCGGCGGCCAGGCCGGCGGCGCGCACGCCGATGATGAAGTAGGCGGCCTGCAGGGCGCCGTTCATCGTGGCGGACTGCTCACGGACGCTGCGCTCCGAGAAGAACAGGTCCTTGGCCTGGGGGAAGTGCGGGAGCTGGGTCGGCAGCTCCTCGTGGAACTCGTTGTCCACGGCCAGGATGGCGACCAGCGGGGCGGCGGCGGTCTTGGCCTTGTTGCCGTCCGCCATCTGCCGGACGAGGCGCTCGCGGCCCTCGGCCGAGCGGACCAGGACGACGCGCAGCGGCTGCTGGTTGAAGGCGGTCGGGCCGTACTTGACCAGCTCGTAGATGGCCTGGACCTGCTCGTCGGAGACCTGCTCGTCGGTGAAGGTGTTGGCGGTGCGGGCCTCGCGGAACAGGAGGTCCTGAGCGGCGGCGTCGAGTACCAGGGCGTCGGTGGTCATGCTTCTGCACCTCATGCGGAAAAGGGGTTCGTCGGGGCGATCGGCCGCAGCCGTTCACTTCCTCCAACATAGGTGAAGATTCAACGATTCCCCAAGCGGATGTGATCCGCCTCACTCCCCGCCGGGAGCCGCGCCCTCCTCGGCGGCCAGCGCGGCGTCCAGCCGGGCCCGGGCGCCGTCCAGCCAGCGCTGGCACACCTTCGCCAGCTGCTCGCCGCGCTCCCACAGGGCCAGCGACTCCTCCAGCGAGGTCCCGCCGGTCTCCAGCTGCCGGACGACGTCCAGCAGCGCGTCCCGGGCGTGCTCGTAGCCCAGCGCGTCGTCCGGGTTCGGCGCCGCGTCCTGCTGCTCCTGCTGCTCTGCCATGGGTGCCAGCGTAGGGGCTCGGGCCGACACTCCCCAGCCCCGGCCCGCGGCGGCGGGCGACTACCCGGGAGTCGCGGTGACGTCGAAGCCGCCGCCCGCCACCCGCGCGTGCAGCCCCTCGCCGGGCGCGACCTGCGCCGGGTCCGTCACCACCGTGCCGTCCGCGCGCTGGAGCACCGCGTAGCCGCGCTCCAGGGTGGCCGCCGGGGAGAGCGCCACCACCCGGGCCAGGGTGTGCCCGAGGTCGCTCTGCGCGTGGTCCAGCCGGTGCCGCAGGGTGCGCCGGGCCCGCTCCAGCAGGCCGTCCACCTCCTGCCCCCGCCCGTCCAGCATCCGGTGCGGGGCGGCCAGCGACGGGCGGCTGCGCACCCCGTCCAGCCCGTGCTGCTCGCGCTCGACCCGGGACAGCACCTGCCGGCGGGCGCGGTCGCGCAGCTGGCGGACCTTGGCCAGCTCCTCACCGACGTCCGGAACCACCCGTTTGGCCGCGTCGGTCGGGGTGGAGGCGCGCAGGTCGGCCACGAAGTCCAGCAGCGGCTGGTCCGGCTCGTGCCCGATCGCGCTCACCACCGGCGTACGGGCGGCCGCGACCAGCCGCACCAGGCCCTCGTCCGAGAACGGCAGCAGGTCCTCCACGCTGCCGCCGCCGCGGGCCACGACGATCACGTCCACCTCGGGGTGCTCGTCCAGCTCCCGCACGGCCGCGCTCACCCGCTCCACCGCGCTGACCCCCTGCACCGGGACGTTGCGCACCTCGAAGCGCACGGCCGGCCAGCGCCGCCGGGCGTTCTCCAGGACGTCCCGCTCGGCCGCCGAGCCGCGCCCGGTGACCAGCCCGACGCACTGCGGCAGGAACGGCAGCGGCTTCTTGCGCTCCGCCGCGAACAGGCCCTCCCCGGCGAGCCGCCGCTTCAGCTGCTCCAGCCGGGCCAGCAGCTCGCCGAGGCCCACCGGGCGGATCTCCGAGGCGCGCAGGGACAGCTGCCCGCGCGCCGCGTACCACTCCGGCCTGGCGTGCACGACGACCCGCGCGCCCTCCTGCACCACGTCCGCGACCTGGTCGAACACCGAGCGGAAGCAGGTCACCGTGAGCGACACGTCGGCCTGCGGGTCGCGCAGGGTCAGGAACACCACGCCCGCGCCGGGGCGGCGGCTGAGCTGGGTGATCTGCCCCTCCACCCAGACCGCGCCGAGCCGGTCGATCCAGCCGCCGATCAGCGCGGAGACCTTGCCGACCGGGAGCGGCGCTTCGGGGGAGCTGGTGTTGGCCATGCGTACGAGGCTAGCGGCGTCCGCCGACACGTCCGGGACCGCCGCCGGTGGAGCCCCGGCCGGTGGAGCCCTGGACGGCGAGCACCACCAGGCCGACCACCAGCCAGACCAGTCCGACGAGCTGCGCGGTGCCCGAGGCCTCGTACACGACCGCCGCGATCACCGCGATCCCCAGCACCGGCACGACCACGTGCGGGAGCCACCGCCGCGAGCCGTGCCGCACCGCGTACCAGCCGATCACCGAGGCGTGCAGCAGCGCGAAGGCGGTCAGCGCGCCCACGTTCACCACCGAGGTGAGCCGGTCCAGGCCGTCGTCCCGGTTGGCCGCCCAGACCGCCGCCGCCATCGTGATCACCGCGGCCGCCAGCAGCGCCCGGCGCGGCACCGCGCTGGCCGGGTCGACCGAGCCGAGCGCCCGCGGCAGCCGGCCGTCCCGGGCCATCGCGAAGAGCAGCCGCCCGGCCGCGGCCTGCCCGGCCAGGGCCGCGAAGGCCGCGCCGATCGCCTTGCTGGCCGCCACCAGTACGTGCAGCCAGTGCCCGACGCCGCTCTCCACGGTGTCGTAGAAGGCCGAGCCCTGCGCCGCCGGGTCGGCGGCCAGCTGCTGCGGTCCGGTCGGCTCCAGCAGGGCCGCCAGGTAGGTCTGGGCGACGAACAGCACCCCGGCCAGCGCCAGGCACCAGAGCACCGCCCGGGCCACCGCCGCCGAGGCGCCGACCGCCTCCTCCACGAAGGTGGCGATCGCGTCGAAGCCCAGGTAGGAGAGCACCGCGACGGACACCGCCGAGATCACCGCGGTCAGCGAGAAGTCCCCGACGGCGGTGAACGGGGTGTCCCAGCCGCGCCGGGCGCCGTCCTGGGCCAGCGCCACCGCGGCGGCGGCCATGAACACCACCAGCACCGCGATCTCCATCGCGAGCACCGCGAAGCCGATCGTCGCCGCCGTCCGCACCCCGGCCAGGTTGAGCGCGGTGGTCACCACCACCGCGAGCGCCGTCCAGACCCAGCGCGAGACGTCCGGCACCAGGGAGTTCAGCGCGATCCCGGAGAACAGGTAGGCCACCGCGGGGATCAGCAGGTAGTCGAGCATCGCCATCCACCCGGCGATGAAGCCCGGGCCCTCGCCCAGCCCGGCCCGCGCGTAGGCGAACACCGAGCCGGTCTGCGGCACGGCGCGCACCATCTGGGCGTACGAGGAGGCGGTGAAGGCCATCGCGACCGTCGCGGCGAGGTACACGGTGGCGACGGCTCCGTGGCTCTTGGCGTCCAGCACGCCGAACACGCCGACCGGGGCCATCGGGGCGATGAACAGCAGTCCGTAGACCATCAGATCGCGCACGCCCAGGCTGCGGCGCAGGCCGCTCGGCGTCGCCTGCTCGCTCACAGAGCTCATAGACACCATATTTTGAGCGCAATTGACCGGGTCTGCGCGGAAAGTGTCCGCCATTGGTGGGGCGGCCCGGCGGGAGGCCGGGAGGACGAGCGCGGGTCGCGGCCGCCCGTACGATGGAGCCATGTCCAAGACCGCGCAGCGCCGTGTCCTGCTCGCCGCCCCCCGGGGCTACTGCGCGGGAGTCGACCGCGCCGTGATCGCCGTGGAGAAGGCCCTGGAGCAGTACGGGGCGCCCATCTACGTCCGCAAGCAGATCGTCCACAACAAGTACGTGGTGCAGACCCTGGAGAAGAAGGGCGCGATCTTCGTCGACGAGACGGAGGAGGTGCCGGAGGGCTCGATCGTCGTCTTCTCCGCGCACGGCGTCGCCCCGTCCGTCCACGACGAGGCGCGGGCCGGGAAGCTCGCCACCGTCGACGCGACCTGCCCGCTGGTCACCAAGGTGCACAAGGAGGCCGTCCGCTTCGCCGACGAGGGCTTCGACATCCTGCTGGTGGGCCACGAGGGCCACGAGGAGGTCATCGGCACCATGGGCGAGGCCCCGGACCGGATCCACCTGGTGGACGGTGCCGAGGACGTCGCCAACGTGCAGGTCCGGGACGAGTCCAAGGTCGTCTGGCTGTCCCAGACCACCCTGTCCGTGGACGAGACCATGGCCACCGTCGGCGAGCTGAAGAACCGCTTCCCGCAGCTGGTCAGCCCGCCCAGCGACGACATCTGCTACGCCACCCAGAACCGCCAGGTCGCGGTCAAGCAGCTGGCCCCGGAGACCGACCTGCTGATCGTGGTCGGCTCCAAGAACTCCTCCAACTCCGTGCGCCTGGTCGAGGTCGGCCTGGAGTACGGCGCCAAGGCCGCCCACCTGGTGGACTTCGCCGAGGAGATCCGCGAGGAGTGGCTGGAGGGCGTCACCACGGTCGGCCTGACCAGCGGCGCCTCGGTGCCGGAGATCCTGGTCGACGGCGTGCTGGAGTTCCTGGCCGCGCGCGGTTACGACACGGTCGAGACGGTCAAGACCGCCGAGGAGCACCTGGTCTTCTCGCTGCCCAAGGAGCTGCGCCGCGACCTGCGCGCCGAGGCGGCGGGCAAGCTCTGACCCCACCCGGAAGGGCCGGTACCCCGCACGGGGTGCCGGCCCTTCCGCCGTGCGGCCCCGTGCCGCCCGGCTTGCTGCGGTGCGGCTTCCTGCTGTGCGGGCCCCGGCGCACTCTCGTAGTTTTGTGCACAGGCTGTGGACAATTCACCGGCCGCGAACCGGCCCGGTCCGCGGCCGACGGCGGAGGGTGACGTGATGACGGCGGTATTCGGCGTGGACATCGGCGGCTCGGGGATCAAGGGCGCGCCCGTCGACCTCGCCCGGGGCGTGCTCGCCGAGGAGCGCCACAAGGTGCTCACCCCGCAGCCGTCCGCCCCCGGGGCCGTGGTCGACGCCGTCTGCGAGGTGGTCCGCCACTTCGGCCACCAGGGCCCGGTCGGGCTGACCTTCCCCGGCGTGGTCGTCGACGGCCGCACCAGGACGGCGGCCAATGTCGACAAGGGCTGGATCGGCCTGGACGCGGCGGGCCTCTTCCGCGAGGCGCTGGGCATGCCCGCGACCGTCCTGAACGACGCGGACGCGGCCGGGCTGGCCGAGCTGACCCACGGCGCCGGACGGGCCGAGCCGGGCGTCGTCCTGGTGCTCACCTTCGGCACCGGCATCGGCAGCGCCCTGTTCGTGGACGGCACGCTGGTGCCCAACACCGAGCTGGGCCACCTGGAGCTGCGCGGCAAGGACGCCGAGCGCCGGGCCTCCTCGGCGGCCAAGGAGCGGCACGGGCTGAACTGGGAGCAGTGGGCCGGGCGGGTCGACGAGTACCTGGACCTGGTGGAGGGACTGTTCTCGCCGCGGCTGATCGTGATCGGCGGCGGGGTGAGCCGCAAGCACGAGAAGTTCCTGCCGCTGCTGAAGGACCGCGAGGCACGGGTGGTGCCGGCGGAGCTGCGCAACGACGCGGGCATCGTCGGAGCCGCCATGGCGGCGGCCCGGGCGGAGGGCTGACGGGCGGGCCGCCGGCCGCGACCGGCGGGGCGGGGCTCAGCGGGCGCGGTGGATCCGGCGCTGGGCGACGAACCGGGCGAGCACGATCAGCGTGGCCAGCCCGGTGCCGGAGAACAGCCAGCCGGCCCGCAGCGCCAGCCCGGTCGCCAGCGAGACCACCTGGGCGGTGACGCCGGGGGAGCTCACCGGTTCGAGCAGCAGCAGCGCGAGCGCGAAGGCGATCGGCCCGCTGATCGGCGCGGCCAGCAGATCGGCGTAGCGCACCCGGACGGCCAGCTGGAAGCAGACCACCAGGTAGCCGAGGCCGAACAGCCAGCCCAGGTCGTCGAAGAGCAGCCGGTCCAGGCCCGCCACCGCGAGCACCGTCAGGACGGCGACCACCCCGGTGCCGATGGCCGTCAGCCGGGCCGGCCGGCCGGTGCGCCGCCGCCCGTACAGCTGCTCGTCGCCGCGCCCGCGCCCGCGCAGCGGCAGGCGCAGGCGCAGCCGGGGGCCGGCCGGGCGGGCGGCGGCGGACGGTCCGGGCGCCGGGCGCGGCCGGGAGGCGGGGGCGGGCCCGGAGGGGGCTGCGGCGGTCTCGGGAGCCCGGCCTGGGCCGGGGACGGCGGGGGCGGTCGCGCGGGTCGGGGGACGGCGTCTGGGCCCTGGCGGCTGGGTACGGATGCTCTGCTCCACCCGTCCAACGTACGGTCCGATCATCGCCACACTGTGTAATGGACCGTTCAGGGCCCGGCCCGTGTCTCCGGACGGAGCAGTGATGTGATCGTCACTCAGGTCGGCTGACCTGCCCCGTCGGCTCGGCGCACCACGGTCACCGGATCCGCGCACGGGTCTCCCCGCCGGCGACGGCATGACGGATCTCACCTTCGAACGGCCCGTCCGCGTCCGGTGGGACGACGAGCTGTGAGGCGGGGCGGGGGCTGCCCGTAGACTTGGGGGTCGGCCCGTACGGTGCCGACCCAACTCCTCCAAGCCCACGGGACTGCGCTTCATGTCGCTCACGATCGGAATCGTCGGCCTGCCGAACGTCGGCAAGTCGACCCTGTTCAACGCCCTGACCAAGAACGACGTGCTGGCGGCCAACTACCCGTTCGCCACCATCGAGCCGAACGTCGGCGTGGTGGGCGTCCCGGACGAGCGGCTGGCCAAGCTCGCCGAGATCTTCGGCTCCCAGCGCATCCTCCCGGCCACCGTCGACTTCGTCGACATCGCCGGCATCGTGCGCGGCGCCAGCGAGGGCGAGGGCCTGGGCAACAAGTTCCTCGCCAACATCCGCGAGTCCGACGCGATCTGCCAGGTCGTGCGCGCCTTCACCGACCCGGACGTGGTGCACGTGGACGGCAAGGTGTCGCCCAAGGACGACATCGAGACCATCCACACCGAGCTGATCCTGGCCGACCTCCAGACCATCGAGAAGGTCCTGCCGCGGCTCCAGAAGGAGGCGCGCCTCAAGAAGGACACCGCCCCCGTGCTGGCCGCCGCCGAGGCCGCGCAGGCGATCCTGGAGACCGGCAAGACCCTCTTCGAGGCCGGCTTCGACACCGCCCCGATCCGTGAGCTCCACCTGCTGACCGCCAAGCCCTTCCTCTACGTCTTCAACGTGGACGAGGACGAGCTGGCCGACGAGGACTTCAAGGACGCCCAGCGCGAGCTGGTCGCCCCGGCCGAGGCGATCTTCCTGAACGCCAAGATCGAGTCCGAGCTGATCGAGCTGGACGACGCCGAGGCCCTGGAGCTCCTCCAGTCCATGGGCCAGGAGGAGCCCGGCCTCGCCACCCTCGCCCGGGTCGGCTTCGACACCCTCGGCCTGCAGACCTACCTGACGGCCGGCCCCAAGGAAACCCGCGCCTGGACCATCAAGAAGGGCGCCACCGCCCCCGAGGCCGCCGGAGTCATCCACACCGACTTCCAGAAGGGCTTCATCAAGGCCGAGGTGATCTCCTTCGCCGACCTGGTCGAGACCGGCTCCATCGCCGAGGCCCGCTCCAAGGGCAAGGCCCGCATCGAGGGCAAGGAGTACGTCATGCAGGACGGCGACGTGGTGGAGTTCCGCTTCAACGTCTGATCGACCCGCTCCCTGGGCCGACCGGATCCGCCGCCTGTGCGGGTCCGACGGGGCCCGCCTCCTCCGAGGCGGGCCCCGTCCGTTTTCCGGTGCCGGTCCGGTGCTGTGCGGGCCCCGGGGTCCGGCGGTCCGGGTCAGCCGATGGTGACGGTGAGCAGGCCGTCGGGGGCGGCGGTGACGGTGACGGTGGCGAGCGTGTCGGCGTGGGCGTCCGGGTGGTGGGGGAGGGCGCGCGGGCCGATGCCGATGACGCGGGTGCCGGCGGCCTTGGCGGCGGCGATGCCGGCGCCGGAGTCCTCGAAGGCGAGGCAGTCGGCGGGGGCGAAGCCGACGGCGGCGGCACCCTTGAGGAAGCCCTCGGGGTCGGGCTTGCTGGCGCCGACGGACTCGGCGGTGACCAGGACGGGCGGCAGCGGCAGGTCGGCGGCGGCCATCCGGACCCGGGCGAGCGGCTGGTCGGCGGAGGTGACCAGGGCGTGCGGGAGGCCGGTCAGCGAGGCGAGGAAGGCGGCGGCGCCGGGCACCGGGACGACGCCCTCGGTGTCGGCGCGTTCCTCGTCGAGCATCCGCTCGTTGTCGGCCAGGTTGACTTCGACCGGGCGTTCGGGCAGCAGGGCGGCCATGGTCGCGTGGCCCTGGCGGCCGTGCGCGACGGCGAGCACCTCGGCGGGGTCCAGGCCGTGCCGCTCGGCCCAGCGGCTCCAGCAGCGCTCGACCACGGCGTCGGAGTTGACCAGGGTGCCGTCCATGTCCAGGAGGACGGCGCGGGCGGTCAGCCGGACGGGGGTAGCGGGCATGGGGCGGCTCCTCGGGGGGTGCGACGACAGCAGAGCCGGAGAATGCGAGCTCTTTGTTTCTCAATGATACAAAAGATCACCCGAGCAGGTGGGCGTTGACCGCGCGGGCCTCCGCGGCCAGCTCCGGCAGCTCCACCACCTCGATGCCGGCCGCCGTCAGCAGCGCGGTGCCCTGGCAGTCGGTGACGAACAGGTCCGGCTCGCGCCAGGCGACCACCACTCGCGGCACGCCCGCCGCGACGAGCAGTCGGGCGCACGGCATCGGCCGCGAGGCGCGCTGCCCGCAGGGCTCCAACGAGCTGTAGACGGTCGCCCCGCGCAGCCGCGGGTCGCCCGCCGGAAGCTTGGCCAGCGCCGCCTCCTCCGCGTGGTCGTGCGGGTCGGTCTCCCGGCTGTAGCCCTCCGCCAGCACCGTGCCGTCGGCGCCGACGATCACCGCGCCGACCGAGAAGGCCGTCCCGGACGGCGGGCAGCGGCGGGAGAGCTCGACGGCCCGGCGCAGGTGGTCGAGGTCGGTGGACGCGGACGGGGTCACGGCGCGGGCTCCTTCGGGGCGTACCTGAGCAGGACGACGTCGCCCACGGTACGTGCCTCCAGCAGCCGCATCCGCCGGGCCGGCCCGCCCGGGAACGCGGAGGGGCGGACGAACCGGGGCGCCTCGGCCTGGCCGACCAGCAGCGGGGCGACGGCCAGCTGGAGTTCGTCCGCCAGCCCCTGGGCCAGGAACTGGGTGTGCACGCCCCCGCCGCCCTCGACCATCAGCCGGCGGATCCCGCGGGCGCCCAGGTCGTCCAGCACGGCGCCGAGGTCCACCGCGTCGCCCAGTGCGACCACCTCGGCCAGTCCGTCCAGCCGGGGGCGCAGCACCGCCGCCCCGGCGTCCGTGGTGTAGGCGAGGCGGGCGCCGCCGGTGTGCCAGAACCGCAGCCCGGCGTCGAGCGCGCCGCTCGCGCTGAGCGTCACCTTCAGCGGGTACTCGGGCCGGCCGGCCGCCAGTCGGGCGGCCCGGCGGGCGGGGTCGTTGACCAGCAGTCGGGGGTTGTCGGCGCGCAGGGTGTTGCCGCCGACCAGGATCGCGTCGGCGGCGGCGCGCTCCTCGTCGACCCGGTCGAAGTCGGCGGCGTTGGAGAGCAGCAGCCGGTCGGGGGAGGTGTCGTCGAGGTGGCCGTCGAGCGAGACGGCGGCGCTCAGCAGGACGTGGGGGCGCGGGCCGGGCATGGGCGGGGACCGTTCTGTCGGGGGCGCCTCCACGGTACGGCGGCGGGGTGCGGCCCGGGCCCGCCGTGACCGGCATTCGAGACGGATCTTCTCGGAATGCGGAACGGCGGGTAGCGTCGGGGGCGCCGCGGAGCCCCGCGGCCGACCGCATCGAGGGGGATCTCATGACCGGACCGCAGCCCGCCGCCGTCTACACCCACGGCCACCAGGAGGCCGTGCTGCGCTCGCACCGCTCCCGCACCGCCGCCGACTCGGCCGGCTACCTGCTGCCCGAACTGCGGCCCGGGCAGGCCCTGCTGGACGTCGGCTGCGGGCCCGGCACGATCACCGCGGACCTGGCCGAACTGGTCGGCCCGCGGGGGCGGGTGGTCGCGGTGGACGCCTCCGCCGAGGTGCTGGAGCAGGCCGCCGGGCACATCGCCGGCCGGGGCCTGTCCAACGTCGCCCTCGCCTGCGCCGACGTGCACCGACTGCCCTACCCGGACGGCGAGTTCGACGTGGTGCACGCCCACCAGGTGCTGCAGCACGTGGCCGACCCGGTGGCCGCGCTGCGCGAGCTGCGACGGGTGACGGCGCCGGGCGGCGTGGTCGCGGTCCGCGACGTCGACTACGCCTCGATGACCTGGTTCCCGGAGGTACCCGCGCTGGACCGGTGGCTGGAGCTGTACCGGCGGACCGCCCGCGCCAACGGCGGCGAGCCGGACGCCGGCCGGCGGCTGCTGTCCTGGGCCCGCGCGGCCGGCTTCACCGAGGTCACCGCGAGCGCCGGCACCTGGACGTACGCGACGCCCGGGCAGCGCGCCTGGTGGGGCGGGCTGTGGGCGGACCGGGTGACGGGCACCGCGCTGGGCCGGACGGCGGTCGAGCGGGGCTTCGCGGACCAGGACGAGCTGGGCCGGATCGCGGACGGCTGGCGGGAGTGGAGCGCCGCCGGGGACGGCTGGTTCTCGATGCTGCACGGCGAGATCCTGGCCCGCGGCTGAGCCGATGCGGCCGAACCGCCGCGGGGCGGGCCGGGCGGTCCGGGCAGGGCGGGCAGGCGTTCGGAAAGATCGGGTAAAGTCGCGCGACCGTTCAGATCGGGCCCGTTCGGGTCCGAGCCATGGTGCCGAGTGCCGAGCCGATGCCCGTTCCGGTGGGTTGGGGGAGTCCACGTGTCCAAGCCTGAGTCCGAGCCGCCCGTTCCGGGGCCGGAGTCGCCCGCGGCCACGGGGGCCGACGCGGGCACGGACACCCGCCCGGGGGCGGGCACGGACACCGGTACGGGGACGGACACCGGTACGGGGACAGGCACGGACCCGGACCCGGACCCGACGCAGGCGCCGACGGCCGGTCAGGATCCCCGGGTGGACTTCCGCAAGGTCACCGCGGGGTCCGCGGGGCCCGCGAGCCCGGTAGAGCCCGAGCCCGAGCAGGCCGGGGCCGCCGCGGCCGAGCAGGACCAGGCCGGGTCGGAGCCCGCCCCGCCCGCCGCCGACCCCTGGGCCCCGCCCGCCGCCGTCGACCCCTGGGCCGCGCCCGACCTCTCCGCCGGCCCGCCCGCGGGTCCGTCCGTCGCCCCGGCCCCGCAGGCCGTCCCGCCGTCGGCCGCCCCGCCCCAGCCGCCGTACCCGCTGCCCGCCGGTGGCTGGGCCTCCGTCACTCCCCCCGCCGGGTCGGGCTTCCCGCCCGGCCACCCGTACGCCCAGGCCCCCGGTCCGGGGCAGGCCGTCCCCGGGCCCGGGTTCCTCCCCGGCCCCGGTCCCGGGCCCGCCCCCACCAACGGCTTCGCGGTCGGCTCCCTGGTCACCGGCCTGCTCCTGGTGTCCCCGGTGGCCCTGGTGTTCGGCATCCTCGCGCTGGTGCAGATCAACCGCCGCAAGGAGCGCGGCTCCGGCATGGCGGTGACCGGCCTGGTGCTCGGCACGATCGGCACGGTCCTGCTGGCCCTCGCGCTCGGCGCGGCCGACTTCAGCTCGGCGCGGGCCGGCCGCTTCGGCCAGGCCCCGAAGGCGCCGGCCGGCTCGGTGCACTGGTCCGAGCTCAAGGCCGGCGACTGCTACGACTCCCCCCAGGGCGGTTCGACGACGCAGGGGGGCGGCGACGAGACGGTGTACTGGGTGCACCGGGTGGCCTGCACCGAGCCGCACCACGGCGAGGTGGCGGGCACCGCCGAACTCCCGAGCGGCAACGGCCTCTACCCGGGCGAGGGCGCGGCCCGCGAGTCGGCCGGCCGGCTGTGCCGCGCGGTGCTGAACGGCTACGCGCTCGACCAGTGGACCGTCCCGGACGGCATGGACGACGTCTACCTCTACCCGACCGCGAGGAACTGGGCGTCCGGCTCACGGTACGTCACCTGCGCCTACGAGGACCGCGAGGACCGGCACCGGGGAACGGTCCGCACCGACCGGAGCCGCCTGACCGCGCCCCAGCTGGCCTACCTGGAGGCCGCCCGGAGCTTCAACGACGTCTACCTGGACCCGCCGGACGCGGAGGTGGCCGAGGCCGAGTCCGACCACCGGGCGTGGGCCCGCCGGATGGCCGTGGCCTCGCGGACCCAGGCGGCGGTGCTGGGCGGGCCGTCGGTGCCCTGGCCGGCCGACGTCCAGCCGAAGATCGCCAAGCTGGTCGAGGCCAAGTCGCAGGCGGCCGCCGCCTGGGACGCCGCGGCCTCCGGCAGCGACCTGGCGGGCGACCTCCGCCGGGCCAGGGCGACGGAGGCCAGGACGGCGCCGACGATCCTGGACATCCGCCGCGGGCTGGGCCTGTCCACCGGTGAGCAGGCGCCCGACCTGCGGGTCTGAGCCGCCCGCGCCCCTGGTTACCGGCCGTTGACCGGGCCCGTACCTGCCGGTAACCCGCCGGCCGTACCGTCGTGGGCGCGTCCCCGGCCCGACCCCCACGCGAGCCGGGGACCGGCCCGTCCCACGCGAGTGGAAACGGGTCCGGCCCGGAGCGGGACGCCCGGCGGGAGGCCCCGGGTACCCTCCCGCCATGGGCACCTACCGGGTCATGCGGCAGGACGACAACGGCAACCGCTTCCTGGTCGCCAAGGACCTCGACCGGGCCGAGGCCCGGCGGCTGGCCGCCGGGTTCGAGGCCCGCGGCCACAAGCAGATGTACTGGGTCGAGGCGGACGGGGAGGCCAGGCCGGAAGCGGCGGACGGGACGGTCCGCAACGCCTGAACCCGTAGGGTCGGCCCCATGGACGCCACGACGGACACCCCCGAGACCCCCGACCCCCGCGCGACCCCGGCCGCTCCGGCCGCTCCCCGGATCGTGGTCGGCGGCGCGCTGGTCCGCGGCGGCCGGGTGCTCGCCGCCCGGCGCAGCGCGCCCGAGGCGGTGGCCGGCCGGTGGGAGTTCCCCGGCGGGAAGGCCGAGCCCGGGGAGACGGAGGCGCAGGCGCTGGAGCGCGAGCTGCTGGAGGAGCTCGGCGTCCGGGCGCGCGCGCTGACCCGGCTGCCGGGCGCGTGGGCCGTGCGCCCCGGCCTGGAGCTGCGCTTCTGGGCCGCCGAATTGCTGGCGGGCGAGCCGCGCGCGCTGGAGGACCACGACGCGCTGCGCTGGCTGGGCCCGGACGAACTGGACGCCGTGGACTGGATCGACCACGACCGTGACGTGCTGCCGCACGTCGCCCGGCTGCTCACGGAGGGCGGGACGGCGGGGGCGGGCGGCGTCCCGACCGGGGGCGACGCGCCGTCCGCCGGGTAGGTCAATCGGACAAGACGACCCAGGGGCCGGGATAGCCTGGAGGCTGCTGGGTATGTCACTTTTCGGCACTATTCGTCACCATCGGTGAGCCGTCCCCAGCCGGCGACGCCGATCCCGACCAGAGCCGGAGGCCCCGTCGGTGTCGACTACCGGGAACGGCGCCGGGGGAGAGCGGCGGGCAGGCTCCGCGGGGAGCGCCGCCGCCCGCGCCCGACTGCGCCGCGCCGCCCGTCCGGCCGTTCCCCGGCCACCGGCCGGCCGTCGCCGCGGCGGCACCGGCGGGGCTCCCGGCGCGGCGGGCCCCGACCAGCCGGCGCCGACCCCGGTGGCCGGCCCCGGCGCCCGGTCCGATCTGCGCGGCCGTCCCGGCCGGCCGTTCCCCGGCGGGCCCGCCGACGCCCAGGGAGGTCCGGTCGGCACGGGCGGTCCCGGCGGCCCGGGCACGCCCGCCGAGGGCAGCCTGCTGGACATGCTCAGGGTCGCCATCGCGATCCTGGACACCGCGGGCCGGGTGGTGCTCTGGAGCCCCGCCGCCGAGGAACTGCTCGGCTGGCCGAACGAGCTGCTGGTCGGCCGCCGGATCGACGAGCTGATCCCCGACCGGGAGCAGGTCGCCCGGATCCGGCGCGCGATCCAGGACACCCTGCGGCACGGCCGCTGGGCCGGCCCCGCCGAGCTGCGCGACCGGGACGGCTCCCCGGTCGCCGTGGACGCCCGGATCTCCCTCCTGGTGGACGGCGACGGCACCCCGTTCCTCCAGGTCAACATGGCCGAGGCGGCCGCCGTCCAGGCGGTCGAGCGGGACCTCGCGGTGCGCGACGCGCTGTTCGAGCAGTCCCCGCTGGGCATCGCCATCATGGACACCGACCTGCGCTACACCGCCGTCAACCAGACCCTCGCCGAGATGAACGGCGTCGCCCTGGACGACCACGTCGGCCGCACCACCGGCGAGACCCTGCCGGAGCGGGCCGCCGACGAGATCACCGCCATCCAGCGCCAGGTGCTGGCCACCGGCGAGCCGGTCATCGACGTCACCCTGGCCTCCCCGGTCACCACCCGGGCCGGCTACCGCTCGATCTCCTACAGCCGGATGACCGACCGTTCCGGCCGGGTGCTCGGCATCTCCGGCACCGTGATGGACGTGACCGAGCGCTACCGGGCGGTCGCCAAGGTCGAGCACGCCCGGCGCCGGCTCTCGCTGCTCAACGAGTTCGGCTCCCGGGTCGGCGACCTGCTGGACGCCTCCCGGATCGCCCAGGAGCTGGCCGGCTCGGTCGTCCCCCGGCTGGCCGACCTCTCGGCGGTGATCCTGCTCCAGGCCGTCGCGCACGGCGACGACCTGCCCTGGCACGGCCACGACCGGCGCACCTCGCTGCTCCAGCTCGGCACCGCCTCCGTCCAGGACGGCCCCGAGGTGGACGTGATGCTGCGCCGCGGCGCCCGGATCACCTTCGCCGAGGACTCCGTCTGCGGCCGGGTGCTGCGCACCGGCGTGCCCGAGCCGCTGTCCGGCGCCGACCAGCTGGACGAGGTGACCTACCCCGGCGACCCGAAGATGCAGGCCGCCCGGGACCTCGGCGTGCACTCGATGCTGGTCGTGCCGCTGCGCGCCCGGGGCATCGTGATCGGCCTGCTGCTGGTCAGCCGGTCCGGCTACCGCGAGGGCTTCGACCGGGACGACCTGGCCTTCACCGTCGAGCTGGCCGACCGGGCCGGCAGCTCGCTGGACAACGCCCGCCTCTACGCCCGCGAACGCACCGCCGCGCTCACCCTCCAGCGGACCCTGCTCCCGCAGCAGGTCCCGCAGCCCACCGGTGTCGAGGTCGCCTACCGGTACGTGCCCGGCAGCAGCGGCACCGAGGTCGGCGGCGACTGGTTCGACGTCATCCCGCTGCCCGGCGACCGCACCGCGCTGGTGGTCGGCGACGTGATGGGCCACGGCCTGCGGGCCGCCGCCACCATGGGACGGCTGCGCACCGCCGTCCGGGTGCTGGCCGCCCTCGACCTGCCGCCGGACGTCCTGCTGCGGCACGTCCACGAGCTGGCCGACGACCTCGCCCAGGGCCCGGACGAGGCGCTGCTGGCCACCTGCGTCTACGCGGTCTTCGACCCGACGACGGCCCGGCTCACCGTCGCCAAGGCCGGACACATCCCGCCGGTGCTGGTGGTGCCCGGCGAGGCCGCCCCGGAGCCGACCCGCAACGGCGGCCCGCTGCGCGGCGGCGCCGGCCGCATCCTCGACCTGCCCTCCGGCGCCCCGCTCGGGGTGGGCGGAGTTCCGTTCGAATCGGTCGAACTGAAGATCCCCGAGGGCAGCCTGCTGGCGCTGTGCACCGACGGCCTGGTCGAGTCCCGGGACAAGGACCTGGACGTCGGCCTCGGCCGGCTGATCACGGTGCTCCAGGAGCCGCACGCCTCCATCCAGGCCGCCTGCGAGGCGGTGCTGGACACCATGGAGCAGGGCCGGGAGCCGGACGACGTCGCGCTGCTGCTGGCCCGGCTCGGCCACGGCCAGGCCGGCACCCCGACGGCGGGCTGGACCCTGCCCGCCGAGCCCACCGCCGTCTCCCGGGCGCGCCGGCTGGTCCGTGCCACGCTCGCCGAGTGGGGCGTCGAGGAGCTCACCGACATCGCCGAGCTGCTGGTCAGCGAGCTGGTGACGAACGCCGTCCGGTACGCCAGCGCCCCCATCGGGGTGCGGCTGACGCTCGGCGAGACGCTGCTGGTGGAGATCTCCGATCCGCTGCCCGACCCGCCCCAGGAGCGGCACGCCGCCGAGGCCGACGAGGGCGGGCGCGGTCTGGAGCTGGTCCACCGGCTGGCCCTGCACTGGGGCGCCCGGGCCGAGGGGATCGGCAAGGTGGTCTGGTTCGAGCAGGCGCTGCCGGGTAATGAGCCGGACGGATCGTGAGCGGAGCGAACAGCGAGGAGGGGGTGTCGCCAGTGCCAGCGGGCGCTCAGGGGGAGCGCGCGCTCCGGAAGGGGGCGCGGGCGTGGCATTGTGGTTGCGCGGGCGGTAGGACAAAAACCTTCGCCCGATCTGATGTTGTGATGTTGAGGGCGTGTGAACGTACCCCTCGATGATGAATACTCGGTCTTCTCGACATCCGGACGGTCGCGGGTTGGAGGGGTCGGTCCGTTGAACAGCACTCCGGCGCGGAGCGTGTCGCCGAGGAGCAGCGGTCATGCCGCTGTACCCGGGCAGGCCGGCTCCTCGCACCTGCCCGTACCGGACGGCGCGCCCGCCGGCCGCGGCCACCACCCCGTCGCCGAGGGCCGGCCCTGGGGCGCGGGCGACCCCGGCTCGATCTACGACTACATCCGGGTCGCCACCTTCGCGATCGGCCCCGACGGGCGGATCAGCCAGTGGAGCGAGCGCGCCGCCGAGTTCTTCGGGGTCCCGGCCGCCGAGGCCGTCGGCGCCGACCCGATCTCCACCTTCGTCCCCCGCGAGCTCTGGCAGCGCGGCCGGGCCCGGCTGGAGCGCACCCTGGCGGGCGAGGAATGGGTCGGCACCACCCCGTACCGGGACGCCGACGGCGGCGAGGGCCTCGCCGAGCTCTACCTGATGCCCGACAGCTCCCTGCCCACCGCGGGCGCCACCTGCCTGGCCGTCGACCTCGGACGGCTGCGCCGGATCGAGACCGACCTGGCCGCCTCCGAGGCCGTCTTCGGGCAGACCCCCACGGGCTTCGTGCTGTTCGACGACCGGCTGCGGCTGCAGCGGGTCAACGACGCCTTCGCCTCCGGCATGGGCCTGGTCCCCACCGACCTGGAGGGCCTCACCCCGCACGACCTCTTCCCGTCGTCCGAGGCCGACCGGCTCTCCGCCGCCCTGCGCAAGGTCCTGGCCACCGGCGAGCCCGTCTTCGACCTGCGCTTCCACGGTGCCGTGCCGACCCGCGAGGGCAACCGGCTCTGGGCCGTCTCGCTGTACCGCCTGAACGGTTCCGCCGGGCAGACCATGGGCGTCGCCGGGCAGGTCTCCGACGTCACCAGCCGGCACGTCGCCGAGCGCGAGGCCGACGGCGTGCGCCGCAACCTGGCCCTGCTCAACGAGGCCAGCGCGCACATCGGCTCCACGCTCGACCTGGAGACCACCGCCAAGGAACTGCTGGACGTCGTCGTCCCGCCGTTCTGCGACCTCGCCACCGTCGACCTCTACACCGCGCTGCTCTCCGGCGAGACCGTGCCCAGCGCCGGCCGGCTCGGCGACACCGTGCTCACCGACGGCAGCGGCGAACTGCGCCGGGTCGCCGTGTCCAGCGTGGTCGGCGGCGCCTCCTCGGTGCTCGGCTCGGTGACCGGCCTGCCGATCGCCGAGGCCGGCGGCACCCTCTGCTACCCCCGCCGCTCCCCGCACGCCCGGGCGCTGCGCACCGGCCGCAGCGTCGTCCCCGAGCCCGGGCGCGACCCGCTGCTGCGCTCCACCCTGATCGTCCCGCTGGTCGCCCGCGACCAGGTGCTCGGCCTCGTCCAGCTCTCCCGGGCGATCGGCAGCGAGCCCTTCGACGCCCGCGACGTCGCGATCGCCGAGGAACTCGTCGCCCGCGCCGCCGTCTGCATCGACAACGCCCGGCTCTACCGGCGCGAGCACGAGCGGGCGCTGATCCTCCAGCGCAGCCTGCTGCCCCCGGGCAACCCGGCCGCCAGCGGCCTGGAGATCGCCTGCCGCTACCTGCCCAGCAACAACAACACCGAGGTCGGCGGCGACTGGTTCGACGTCATCCCGCTGCCCGGCAACCGCACCGCGCTGGTCATCGGCGACGTGATGGGCCGCGGCCTGCGCGCCGCCGTCGCCATGGGCCAACTGCGCACCGCCGTCCGCACCCTGGCCATGCTCGACCTGGAGCCGGGCGAGGTGCTCACCGCCCTGGACGAGATCGCCCGCGGCCTCGGCGACGACTCGGTGCCGGTCGGCCCGCCCACCCCGTACGGCCGGCTCACCTCGACCGCCGACGAGGAGGCCCGCGAGGTCTACCTGGCGACCTGCGTCTACGCGGTCTTCGACGCCGTCAGCCGGCGCTGCTGGATCGCCAACGCCGGCCACCTGCCGCCCGTCCTGCTCAGCCCCGGCGAGGGCGCCCGGATGCTCGACGTACCGCCCGGCCTGCCGCTCGGCGTCGGCGGCGAGCCCTTCGAGGAGGTCGAGATCGACCTCCCGGACGGCGCCGTCTTCGGCCTCTACACCGACGGCCTGGTGGAGAGCCGCAAGCACCAGCTGGACGAGGGCCTGCGGGCCTTCCGCTCCGCGCTCTCCGACGAGGGCAAGGGGCTGGAGGACCTCTGCGACCACGTGCTCGGGGAGCTCAACCCGCACCACGGCGAGGACGACATCGCCCTGCTGATGGCCAAGGTGCACGCCTTCCCCGACGACGCCGTCGGCAACTGGTTCCTGCCGCCCGAGCCCACCTCGGTGGCCAAGGCCCGGGAGCTGGCCTGCAGCTGGCTGCTCGCCCGGGGGCTGGAGGAGCTGGTCGACACCACCGAGCTGCTGGTCAGCGAGCTGGTCACCAACGCGCTCAAGCACGGGCGGGGCGAGATCCGGCTGCGGCTGCTGCGCGAGCGCAGCCTGGTCTGCGAGGTCTGGGACGACGGCTACGCGCAGCCCCGGCAGCGGCGCGCGCAGGAGACCGACGAGGGCGGGCGCGGCCTGCAGCTGGTCAGCCTGCTGGCCGAGCGCTGGGGCAGCCGGCGCACGCCCAAGGGCAAGATCGTCTGGTTCGAGCTGGCCCTGTAGCAGCCCGCACCGGTGGGCCGGACGGGTGCAGTCGCCCGGCGGCCCGCCGTGTCGGCATGGGCAGGGCGGCCGCGGCGGCGTTCGATGGCCGCCATGCGCGTCCGCCAGCTCACCGCCGCAGCCGCCGCGCTGCTGCTCTCCGCCGCTCTCGGCGGCTGCTCCGACGACCCCGGCCCCCGGGCCCCCGCCCCCGTGCCCGCCCCGGCCGATCCCACCGCCACCACCGGGGACGTCGGGCCCGCCGACCGCACCGCCGTCCGGGACGGCGGCACGCTGCGCTGGGCGGTGGACGGCGTCCCGGCCACGCTGAACGTCTACCAGGGCGCGGCGACCGCCGACTCGGCGCTGCTCGCCCACGCGCTGTACCCCTCGCTGTTCCGGCCGGACGAGCACGGCCGGCTCGTCCCCGACCCCGACTACCTGGCGGGCTTCGACTCCACCCCGCCCGGGGAGCAGCCGCAGGTGGTGACCTACCGGCTCAACCCGCGCGCCGTCTGGAGCGACGGCACCCCGATCTCGGCCGCCGACCTCGACGCCCAGCGGATCGCGCTGTCCGGCCCGGACCCGGCCCGCCGGACCGGGAAGGCGGCCGGGTACGACGCCATCGACTCGGTCGCCCAGGGCGCCGACCCGTACGAGGTGCGGGTGACCTTCCGGCGGCCGTACGCGGAGTGGCGCGCACTGTTCGGCCCGCTCTACCCGGCCGCCGAGACGGCCGGCCCGGACGCCTCCACCCGGCCGCCGGCCGACGGCGGCCGGCCGAGCGCCGGCCCGTACACCCTCTCCCGGTACGACGCCGAGGGCGGGACGGTCACCGTGGTGCGCAGCCCGCTCTGGTGGGGCGATCCGCCGAAGGCCGACCGGATCGACTTCCTCGCCGTGCGGCCCGAGCAGCGGCTGGACGCGCTGGACCAGGAGCGGCTGGACATCGCCCCGCTCACCGCGGCGGTGGACCGGGCGGCGCCGGCCGCCCCTCCCGAGCCTTCCGCCTCTGCGTCCGCCTCCGCCTCCGCCGCGCCGCCGCCCGCGGCCGCGCCCGAGGCCGCGGCACTGGCGCTGCGGCGGGCCGAATCGCTGCCCGGCGTCACCGTGCACCGGGCCGCCGCGGCCTCGCTCACCCAGCTCACCCTGAACGCGGCGCGCGGCCCGCTGACCGACCCGCTGGTGCGCCGCGCCCTCACCCGGGCCGTCGACCGGCGGCGGATCGCCGACGCCGCGCTCACCCCGCTCGGCCTGCCCGCCGCCCCGCTGGGCAGCCACCTGTTCGCGGGCGACCAGCAGGGCTACCGGGACAACAGCGACGCGGCCGGTCCGGCGGACCCGGGCCTGCTGCTCGACGAGGCGGGCTGGATGCGGCCCGCCGGCGGGGGCACCCGGGCCAAGGGCGGCAAGCCGCTCGCCCTCTCGCTGCTCGTCCCGGCCGGTTCGGCGACCGCCGAGCGCACCGCCGACGCGCTCATCGCAGAGCTCGGGGAGTCCGGGATCGCGGTGCAGCGGGTGCCCGCGCCCGCCGAGTCCTTCGTCGGGGAGCACCTGGCGGCCGGGGACTACGACCTCGCGCTCCTCTCCTGGCCGGCCGGCCCCAGCCCGGCGGTCGAACAGCGTTCCGTCTACGCCAAGCCCCGGCCGGACCTGGACGGCGTGCCCGAGCCGGGTGGCAACTTCGGCCGCAGCGGTACCGAGGAGATCGACCGGCTGTTCGACCGGGCGGCCGCCGAACCGGACCCGGCGGCCCGGCTGGGCCTGCTCCAGGAGGCGGACGTACGGATCTGGCAGCTCGGCCACTCGGTGCCGCTCTACCAGCGGCCGGAGCTGGTCGGGGTCCGGACCGGGGTGGCCGGCGCGGGCGCGTACGGCTACGGGTGGCCGCGCTTCCAGGACGTGGGCCTGCTCGACTAGAGCTCCCGGGTGCCGCGCACCAGGACGATCGGGACACTCACCGGGCCGCCTCCACCGGCTCCAGCATGCGTTCGACATCGGCGATCCGGGCCAGTTCGGGGCACTCCCGGCGGGCCCGGGCGAGTGCCTCGCGGGCCTCCTGCGGACGCCCGGCCGCGATGAGGGCGGCGGCGAGGGAGCAGCAGGCCAGGGACCGGTGGAAGCGGGAGCCGACCCTGTTCGACAGACGGCGGGCCATGCGGACGGCGGCCTGCGGATCGTTCTGGAACCGGGCGAGCTCGGCCGCCGGGAGGAAGTCGCGGGCGAGCGTCCGGTCGTGGACGCCCAGTCGGACGAGATACGGCTCCAGCAGTGCTCCGGCCCGCGCGGGGGAGTGCTCCCCGGCGTCGACGCGGCCCACGAAGGTCATGGCGGCGATGAAGGCCACGGTCGAGTCGGCGGGCGTGTGGCCCCGCTCGAAGGCCTCGTCGGCGAGCCGCTCGGCCTCCTCGTGCCGGCCCTCGGCCAGCGCGATCCCGGCAGCGGTGAGGACCATGGGCGTGCCCTTGCCCAGCTCGCGGCGCGCCTCGGAGATCCGGCCCCGGATCAGGAACCGCTCGGCCTCGACGGCGCTCGGCGACTCGGCGTCGATCGTCACGGATCCCGGCCGGAAGGGCATGACGAACACGGCCCAGAGGGAGTTGACCGGGCTCGTCGCGGAGGTCACCGCGGTCATGGCGAGGGAGAACAGCAGCCCGAGGCCGATGCCCCGGGGCAGTTCCGTGGCGGAGGCCGCCAGCCAGGCCCCGAGCCCCGCGTGGACTCCGAACCGTGCGACCGAGACGAGCCACAGCCGCAGCCGGGGCGCGCGGACCGGCAGCAGGCCCCAGGGGAACAGGAATCCGCTCGTCGGCCGCAGCCCCAGTTCGACGGGCACTCCGGCGACCGAGCCGCTCCACAGGGTCCGGCCCCTGCCGTACGAGGCGCTGTACAGCCACCCGCCGCAGAGCCGGTGGGTGAGCAGGAACCAGAGGTCGGACAGCGGCTCCTGGCCCACCAGGAAGCCGATCACGCAGCCGAGAGCGGTCGGGCCCGGCAGGTCGCGGAGGACCGCCAGGTACAGGAGCACGGCGCCGACGGCACGGAACAGCCAGGGCAGCGAGGCCCGGAGGTGTTGGATCACGAACGGAAGAGTGTCGGAGGCGGGCCGCGGGGTGAAGGGTGTGTGACCCACCTGTGATCTTGATCCCGTGCGACCTGCCCGTTTCTGCTCACCTGGGCGCTTCCCCGTACGATAGGAGGAAGCCGAGGCATGTCGATATGCCCGGCGGGTGGACCGGTAGTAGCAGGCGGAACGGGTGGCGGCGACCGAAGCGGTCGCAAGTGCGCGTCTCGCGGCCGGGCGCCGTAACCCACGATTCCGGGAGAATCCGCTAGGCATGCCCACGCGCAACGACATCCGTAACGTCGCCATCGTCGCCCACGTCGACCACGGCAAGACCACGCTGGTCGACGCCATGCTCAAGCAGGCCGGCGCCTTCGCCGCCCACCAGCACCTCGATGACCGGATGATGGACTCCAACGACCTGGAGCGCGAGAAGGGCATCACCATTCTCGCGAAGAACACCGCGGTCAAGTACCACCCCAAGGATGGTGGCGCGCCGATCACCATCAACATCATCGACACCCCGGGCCACGCCGACTTCGGTGGCGAGGTCGAGCGCGGCCTGTCGATGGTGGACGCGGTCGTCCTGCTGGTCGACGCCTCCGAAGGCCCGCTGCCGCAGACCCGCTTCGTGCTCCGCAAGGCGCTCACGGCCCGCCTGCCCGTCATCCTCTGCATCAACAAGACCGACCGTCCGGACTCCCGGATCGACGAGGTCATCAACGAGACCTACGACCTGTTCCTGGACCTGGACGCGGACGAGGACCAGATCGAGTTCCCGATCGTCTACGCCTGTGCCCGTGACGGCGTCGCGTCGCTGACCAAGCCGGAGAACGGCACCGTCCCGGCCGACAGCACCAGCCTGGAGCCGTTCTTCTCCACCCTGCTGGAGCACGTCCCGGCCCCCAGCTACGACGAGGCCGCGCCGCTCCAGGCCCACGTCACCAACCTGGACGCCGACAACTTCCTCGGCCGCATCGCGCTGCTCCGCGTCGAGCAGGGCGAGCTGCGCAAGGGCCAGACCGTGGCCTGGATCAAGCGTGACGGCTCGATCCAGAACGTCCGCATCTCCGAGCTGCTGATGACCGAGGCGCTCACCCGCAAGCCGGCCGAGGTGGCGGGCCCCGGTGACATCTGCGCCGTCGCCGGCATCGGCGAGATCATGATCGGCGAGACCCTGGCCGACCCGGAGAACCCGATCGCGCTGCCGCTGATCACGGTGGACGAGCCGGCCATCTCGATGACCATCGGCACCAACACCTCCCCGCTGGTCGGCCGTGGTGGCAGCGGCAAGGGCGCGGACGCCAAGGCCGCCGGCAAGGTGGACCGCAAGGTCACCGCCCGCCAGGTGAAGGACCGCCTGGACCGCGAGCTGATCGGTAACGTCTCGCTGCGCGTCCTGGACACCGAGCGTCCGGACGCCTGGGAGGTGCAGGGCCGCGGTGAGCTGGCGCTGGCCATCCTGATCGAGACCATGCGTCGCGAGGGCTTCGAGCTGACCGTCGGCAAGCCGCAGGTGGTCACCAAGGAGGTCAACGGCAAGACCCACGAGCCGGTCGAGCGCCTCACGGTGGACGTGCCCGAGGAGCACATGGGCGCGGTCACGCAGCTCATGGGCATCCGCAAGGGCCGGATGGACAACATGTCCAACCACGGTTCGGGCTGGGTCCGGATGGAGTTCGTCGTGCCGTCCCGCGGCCTGATCGGCTTCCGCACCGAGTTCCTCACCAACACCCGCGGCACCGGCATCGCCCACTCGATCCACGAGGGTCACGAGCCGTGGTTCGGCAACCTGACCACCCGCAACAACGGCTCGCTGGTCGCCGACCGGGCCGGCGTGGTCACCGCCTTCGCGATGACCAACCTGCAGGAGCGCGGCGTGCTCTTCTGCGAGCCGGGCACCGAGGTGTACGAGGGCATGATCGTCGGTGAGAACTCGCGTGCCGACGACATGGACGTGAACATCACCAAGGAGAAGAAGCTCACCAACATGCGCTCGGCGAACGCCGACGTGGCGGAGTCGATCGTCCCGCCGCGCAAGCTCTCGCTGGAGCAGTCGCTGGAGTTCTGCCGCGAGGACGAGTGCATCGAGGTGACCCCGGAGACGGTTCGCATCCGTAAGGTCGTCCTTGACCAGAAGGACCGCGGACGCACTGCCTCGCGCGCCAAGAAGGCGTGATCCGGACGCACTGAACGGCCATTGGCCGGAATGATTCGCCCCCCTTTCCCATGGAGAGGGGGGCGAACTTTTTCAACTACTCCAAGTTGTCGGGGCCGCTATTCACGGAATAGCGCTCATCACCGCCGAGTGTCCGCTGAGCGGACGTGACAGTTCGTCATCCGTGACGACTGTCCGTTTGGTGCCTGTCTGGCTATGTCTCAAATGTCCGGTTTTCGAAACTTACCGACTGTTCATGTGACCTAATTGAGATCGTCACTGGTCACTTTCGTGTCCGTGCGTGACGGATAGTGGGTGCAGTCAGGCTCGGGTCAAGGGTGAACGCGCAGGGGTGCGCGCCGAAACCACGAGCGCGGACGGCACAGCGGGCCCGGTGATCACCGTTCCGCAGTGCCCTCCTCGTTGCAACGTCGAATTCAGGAGGCACACCGATGCGCGGTGCGAGCCAGGCCAAGTGGGTTGTCGCAGCTGTTGCTGTCGCCCTCGCTGCGACTGCGTGCAGCAGCAGCGACTCCTCCGGGGGTAGCTCCGACAGCGCTGCGGTCGACCCCGGGGCCAGCTTCAGCTACCAGAGCGCGGAGCCGCAGCGCCCGCTCCAGCCGGCGAACGCCATGGAGAACCAGGGCGGCCGTATCGTCAAGCAGCTCTTCAAGGGCCTCGTCGACTACGACCCCGCGACCGGTGCCCTGCGCAACCAGGTGGCCGACAAGATCGAGACCACGGACGCCAAGAACTACACCGTCACGCTGAAGTCCGGCTGGACCTTCCACGACGGCACCCCGGTCACCGCCAAGTCCTTCGTCAGCTCCTGGAACTGGTCGGCCAACCCGAAGAACAACCAGATCAACTCGGACTGGTTCTCGGACATCGTCGGCTACGACGCCGTGCACCCGGAGAAGGGTGACCCGACCGCCACCGAGATGTCCGGTCTGAAGATCGTCGACGACACCCACTTCACGATCGAACTGACCAGCCCGGTCTCGTACTTCACGTACAAGCTCGGCTACTCGGCCTTCTTCCCGCTGCCCGAGGGCTTCTTCGCCGACCCGGCCGGCTACGGCCAGAAGCCGGTCGGCAACGGCCCCTACAAGTTCGTCTCGTGGGAGCACAACAAGGCCATCACCCTGGCCGCGTTCGACAAGTACACGGGCATCGACAAGCCGAAGAACGGCGGTGTCGTCTTCCGCAACTACACCGCCGGCGAGGCCGCGTACAAGGACCTGATGTCCGACACGCTGGACGTGCTGGACCAGGTCGACCCGACCGACCTGCCGAAGTACAAGGACGACCTGGGCAAGCGCGCGGTCGACCAGCCGCAGGGCGCCATCCAGAACATCGGCTTCGCGCTGTACCAGGGCGGCTGGAGCGAGGCGGGCAAGGAGAAGGTCCGTCAGGGCCTCTCGATGGCGATCGACCGCGAGACGATCACCAAGACCGTGCTGAACGGCAACCGCCTGCCCGCCGACTCGTTCGTGGCGCCCGGCGTCATGGGCTACAAGGCCGGCACCTGCGGCGACGCCTGCAAGTACAACCCGGAGAAGGCCAAGCAGCTGATCACCGAGGGCGGCGGCGTCCCCGGCGGCAAGGTCCTCATCCAGTACAACTCCGACGGTGGCCACAAGGAGTGGGTGGACGCGGTCTGCAACTCCATCCGCCAGGCGACCGGCGTCGAGTGCCTCGGTGACCCGAAGCCGGACTTCAAGACCTCGCGCGACATCATCACCAACAAGCAGGTCCAGAGCATGATGCGGACCGGCTGGGTGCAGGACTACCCGCTGAACGCGAACTTCCTGCGCGACGTCTACGGCACCGGTGCCGCGGCCAACGACGGTGGCTACTCGAGCCCCGAGTTCGACAAGCTGTCGAAGGAGGCGGACGCCGCCACCACGGTCGAGAAGACCGCCGAGCTCTACCAGCAGGCCGAGGCCGTTCTGGCCAAGGACATGCCGGCCATCCCGCTCTGGTACTACAAGACCAGCTCCGGCTACTCCAAGAACGTCCAGAACGTGAAGTTCAACTCCTTCGGCGACCCGGTCTACACCGACGTCGAGGTCAAGAAGAAGAAGTAATCGGTCGGCACCGCCTGACCCGGTGACAACGGCCGGTGCCCGTCCATCCCCACAAGGGCGAGGACTGGCACCGGCCGTTGGCACGCCGACTTTTCTCTTGCCGAGTTGACGGGCTCGGCAGGGCCATACATGGAGGCACGATGGGGCGCTTTGTCGCAAGGCGACTGCTCCAGATGATCCCGGTGTTCCTCGGAACGACCGCACTCATCTTTTTCATGGTGCACTTGCTGCCTGGTGACCCGGTGGCAGCACTGTGGGGCGACAAGGCACCGGACCCGGTGCAGCTCGCCGCTCTCAAGCACCAGCAGGGCTTCGACAAGCCGCTGATCCAGCAGTACTTCGACTACATGGGCAAGCTGCTCACCGGTGACTTCGGCACCGGTCTGGACCAGCGCCCGGTCATCGACAAGATCAGCGAGGCACTGCCGGTCACGGTCCGGCTGGCGCTGTTCGCGTTCGTGATCGAGATCGTGCTGGGCATCGGCATCGGCCTGTACTCCGGTCTGCGCCGCGGCAAGCTGTTCGACCGGGGAGCCCTGGTCCTCACCCTGCTGCTGATCTCGATCCCGGTCCCGGTGCTGGGCTTCATCTTCCAGACGGTCTTCGGGCAGAACCTGAAGTGGGTCACCCCGACCGTCCAGGACAGCAACGACATCACCCAGCTGGTGCTGCCGGCCGTGGTGCTCGGCTCGCTCTCGCTGGCCTTCGTCGCGCGCCTCACCCGTACTTCCATAGCCGAGAACATCAAGGCCGACTACGTGCGCACCGCGGTGGCCAAGGGCCTGCCGCGGCGCAAGGTGATCGGCACCCACCTGCTCCGCAACTCGATGATCCCGGTGGTCACCTTCCTCGGCACCGACCTCGGCGCCCTGATGGGCGGCGCGATCGTGACCGAAGGCATCTTCAACGTCCAGGGCGTGGGCCACGCGCTCTACCAAGCGATCAACATGAAGGAGGGCGCGACCGTCTCCGGCTTCGTGGCCTTCCTCGTGATCGTCTACCTGGCCGCCGGCCTGATCGTCGACCTGCTTTACGCGGTCCTGGACCCGAGGATCCGTTATGCCTGACCTGACCGAGAAGAAGACCGCCGGGGACATCCCGGCCCAGCGCGCGGCGGACGCCCCGGCGCCGAAGCAGGAGAAGGCCCGCAGCCTCGGCTCGGACGCCTGGCACGACCTGCGTCGCAAGCCGATCTTCGTGATCTCCGCGCTGCTGATCCTGCTGCTGATCGTCATCGCCATCGCCCCCGGGCTGTTCACCTCGGTGGACCCGCGGGCCGGCGACCTGCGCAACCACTACCTGTCGAAGCCGAACTACAGCCACTTCTTCCAGGCGGACTGGTTCGGCTACGACCTCCAGGGCCGCAGCATCTACGCCCGCATCATCTATGGCGCCCGCGCCTCGGTCGTGGTCGGCATCTGCGTCACCCTGGGCGTGACCATCCTCGGCGGCCTCGCCGGCATGGTGGCCGGCTACTTCGGCGGCTGGGTCGACACGATCATCTCCCGCATCACCGACATCTTCTTCGGCATCCCGCTGCTGCTCGGCTCGCTGGTGGTCCTGAACGCCTTCACCTCGCGCACCGTCTGGAGCGTGGTCTTCGCGCTGGTCGCCCTGGGCTGGACCCAGATGACCCGTGTCATGCGCGGCTCGGTGATCACGGTCAAGCAGGCCGACTTCGTGACGGCGGCCAAGGCGCTCGGCGCCGGCACCGGCCGGATCATGTTCAAGCACATCCTGCCGAACGCGATCGCCCCGGTGATCGTCGTCGCCACCATCGCGCTCGGCGGCTACATCGCCACCGAGGCGACGCTGAGCTTCCTCGGCATCGGTCTCCAGGACCCGACCATCTCCTGGGGCATCGACATCAGCTCGGCCCAGAAGGTGATCCGTACGGCTCCGTTCGCCCTGTTCTTCCCCGCCGGAATGCTGAGCCTTACCGTGCTGGCGTTCATCATGCTCGGCGACGCGGTGCGCGACGCCCTCGACCCGAAGCTCCGCTGAGAGAAGAGGTGACGACCCGATGACCACCGTGATCGAGAACAACCAGAAGAATGACCGGCTCGAAGTCGGCACTCCTCTCCTGGAGGTGAAGGACCTCCACGTGGAGTTCCACACCCGGGACGGCGTGGCCAAGGCAGTGAACGGCGTCAACTACTCCGTCGCGGCCGGCGAGACCCTCGCCGTGCTCGGCGAGTCCGGCTCCGGCAAGTCCGTGACGGCGCAGACCATCATGGGCATCCTGGACATGCCCCCGGGCAAGGTGACCCAGGGCCAGATCCTGTACCGCGGCCAGGACATGCTCACGATGAGCGGCGAGGAGCGGCGCCGGATCCGCGGCCGGAAGATCGCGATGATCTTCCAGGACGCGCTCTCCGCGCTGAACCCGGTGCTCAGCGTCGGCTACCAGCTCGGCGAGATGTTCCGCGTGCACCAGGGCGCCTCCAAGAAGGAGGCGAAGGAGAAGGCCATCGAGCTGATGGACCGGGTGCGCATCCCGGCCGCCCGCCAGCGGGTGAACGACTACCCGCACCAGTTCTCCGGCGGCATGCGCCAGCGCATCATGATCGCGATGGCGCTGGCCCTCCAGCCCGACCTGATCATCGCGGACGAGCCCACCACCGCCCTGGACGTCACCGTCCAGGCCCAGGTGATGGACCTGCTGGCCGAGCTCCAGGCCGAGTACAACATGGGCCTGATCCTGATCACCCACGACCTCGGCGTGGTCGCCGACGTCGCGGACAAGATCGCCGTGATGTACGCGGGCCGGATCGTGGAGACCGCCCCGGTGCACGACCTGTACGCGAACCCCGCGCACCCGTACACCAAGGGCCTGCTCCGCTCCATCCCGCGCCTGGACCAGAAGGGCCAGGAGCTGTACGCGATCAAGGGCCTGCCCCCGAACCTGCTCAAGGTTCCGGCCGGCTGCGCGTTCAACCCCCGCTGCGACGTCGCCACCGACCTGTGCCGCACCGAGACCCCGGCGCTGCACCACGTGACGGACAAGGACGGCAAGGAGCTCACCGGCCGCCGCAGCGCGTGCCACCTCTGGAAGGAGACCCTCCATGGCTGAGAACATCCTGGAGGTCAAGGACCTGGTCAAGCACTACCCGCTGACCCAGGGCATCCTCTTGAAGAAGCAGGTCGGCGCGGTCAAGGCGGTCGACGGCATCTCCTTCGAGCTGAAGAAGGGCGAGACGCTCGGGATCGTCGGCGAGTCCGGCTGTGGCAAGTCCACGCTGGCCAAGGTGCTGATGAACCTGGAGCGGGCCACCTCCGGCCAGGTGCTCTTCAAGGGCGAGGACATCTCCACGCTCCAGGGGGCGGCCCTCAAGGCCGTCCGCCGGAACATCCAGATGGTGTTCCAGGACCCGTACACCTCGCTCAACCCGCGCATGACGGTCGGCGACATCATCGGCGAGCCGTTCGAGATCCACCCCGAGGTGGCGCCCAAGGGCGACCGCCGCAAGGCCGTCCAGGACCTGCTGGACGTCGTGGGTCTGAACCCGGAGTACATCAACCGGTACCCGCACCAGTTCTCCGGCGGCCAGCGCCAGCGCATCGGCATCGCCCGCGGCCTCGCGCTCAAGCCCGAGATCATCATCTGCGACGAGCCGGTCTCCGCGCTGGACGTGTCCGTCCAGGCGCAGGTGATCAACCTGCTGGAGCAGCTGCAGGGCGAGTTCGGCCTCTCCTACATGTTCATCGCGCACGACCTCTCCATCGTCCGGCACATCTCCGACCGCGTCGGCGTGATGTACCTGGGCAAGATGGTCGAGATCGGCTCGGACGAGGAGATCTACGAGAACGCCACCCACCCGTACACCCAGGCGCTGCTCTCCGCGGTGCCGGTGCCGGACCCGGCGGCGCGCGAGACCCGCGACCGGATCGTGCTCAGCGGGGACATCCCCTCGCCGGCCAACCCGCCGTCCGGCTGCCGCTTCCGCACCCGCTGCTGGAAGGCGGAGGAGCGGTGCTCCGAGGAGGTCCCGCTGCTCGCGGTCCCCTCGCTGCTGAAGGGCCCGGCCGCGCACGAGTCGGCCTGCCACTTCCCCGAGGTCCGGGAGCAGGCCGCGGCCTGATTCCCCCGTTGGTCCCAGGAAGGGCCCGTGGCGTTCGCGCCGCGGGCCCTTCCGGCATTCTGTGGATCCGGCGCCGCGTGGATCCGGTGCTGCGGCGATCCGGCGCCGCGTCAACTCGGCCCTGGGTCACGGCACCCGTCCGGGTGCACCTGACTCGCGCCGTCGCCGGGGCGCGCTTCTCATGGGGTGTGATGCGACACACACCCTGAGGAGGGACCTCCATGCCCGAAGCCGCCCGTGCTCGTTGGGTCCTCGCCGTCGCGACGTCCGTGGTCCTGGTGGCCACCGGGTGCAGCAGCAGCAACGGCGGAGGAGGCAGCGGCTCGTCGGACGCGAGCAAGACCTTCAGCTACCAGAGCAACGAGCCGCAGAACCCGTTGCAGCCCGCCAACGCGAACGAGGTCGGCGGTGGTCGCATCATCCAGAACCTCTTCAAGGGGCTGGTCGACTACGACCCCGCCACCGCCAAGATCCGGATGCAGGTCGCCGACACGATCGACACCAGTGACTCGCTGACCTTCACCGTCACCCTGAAGGACGGCTGGAAGTTCCACGACGGCACCCCGGTGCACGCCCAGAACTTCGTCGACGCCTGGAACTGGGGCGCCAACCCCGCCAACAACCAGATCAACAGCTCCTGGTTCTCCGACATCGAGGGCTACCAGGACGTCCACCCGGCCTCCGGCCAGCCGACCTCGGACAAGATGTCCGGACTGACCGTCACCGACGACCTGCACTTCACCGTCAAGCTGAACCACAAGGTCTCGTACTTCGAGTACAAGCTCGGCTACATCGCCTTCTCGCCGCTGCCCGAGGGCTTCTTCAAGGACCCGGCCGGGTACGGGCAGAAGCCGGTGGGCAACGGCCCGTACCAGTTCGTCAGCTGGGCGCACAACAGCCAGGTGGTCACCAAGAGCTTCCCGGACTACCAGGGCGTGGACAAGCCGAAGAACGGCGGCGTCGTCTTCAAGATGTACACCACCTCCGAGGCCGCCTACGCCGACCTCCAGTCCAACAACCTGGACGTGATGGACCAGGTGCCGCCGTCCGCGCTGGCCACGTACAAGAGCGACCTCGGCGACCGCGCGGTGGACGCGCCGCAGGGCGCCATCCAGAACATCGGCTTCACCCTCTACCAGGCCGACTGGGCCGCCCCGGAGAAGGCCCAGGTGCGCCAGGGCCTGTCGATGGCGATCGACCGCGCGACCATCACCAAGACGGTGCTGCAGGGCTCCCGCGCGCCGGCCAGCGCCTGGGTGGCGGAGGGCGTCGAGGGCTACAAGGCCGGCACCTGCGGGGACTTCTGCAACTTCGACCCCGCCAAGGCCAAGCAGCTGATCCAGCAGGGCGGCGGCGTCCCCGGCAACAAGGTGCTGATCACCTACAACGCGGACGGCGGCCACAAGGAGTGGGTCGACGCGGTCTGCAACTCGATCCGGCAGAACACCGGCGTCGACTGCCTCGGCGACCCGAAGCCCGACTTCAAGACCGCCCGCCAGGCCATCACCGCGCACCAGCTCAACGGCGCCTTCCGCACCGGCTGGGTGCAGGACTACCCGCTGAACGCCAACTTCCTGGCCGACGTGTACCGCACCGGTGCCGCGTCCAACGACACCGGGTACAGCAGCCCGCAGTTCGACCAGGCGGCGACCCAGGCCGACGAGGCCGCCAGCGTCGCCGACACGGTGACCGGCTACCAGCAGGCCGAGGCGGTGCTGCAGAGCGGCATGCCGGCCGTCCCGCTCTGGTACTACCGCACCAACTCGGGCTACTCGACCAAGGTGCAGAACGTGAAGTTCGACTCCTTCGGCAACCCGGCCTGGACGCAGGTCGAGGTCAAGGGCTGATCCCCGGACCCTGATCCCCGCGCACCGGCCCCGCCCTCCCCGCACGGATGGCGGGGCGCGGTCTCCCGGCCGACCGGCCCGGCCCGGTCGGCCACACAGGAAGGAGGCTCGGATGGGCAGTTACGTGCTGCGGCGGGTGCTGCAGATGATCCCGGTGTTCTTCGGCACCACGCTGCTGATCTTCGTGATGGTCTACACGCTGCCGGGCGACCCGGTGGTCGCGCTGTTCGGCGAGAAGGCCGCGGACCCGTCGGTGGTCGCGAGCATCAAGCACACGTACTACCTGGACCAGCCGCTCTGGAAGCAGTACCTGCACTACATGGGGAACCTCTTCCAGGGGGACTTCGGAACCAGCTTCACCGGCCGCCCGGTCTCCGACATCATGGCGGACGCCTTCCCGGTCACCATCCGGCTGGCGCTGATGGCCTTTCTCTTCGAGATGATCGTGGGCCTCGCCTTCGGCGTGCTCTCCGGGCTGAAGCGCGGCAGCATCGCGGACACCCTGGTGCTCGTCCTGACCCTGGTGGTGATCTCGATCCCGGTCTTCGTGCTGGCCTACATCGCGCAGACCGTGTTCGCCACCAACCTGGGCTGGGTCACGCCGACGGTGCAGGACAGCTACGACCTCTCCCAGCTGATCCTGCCGGCGGTCGTCCTCGGCTCGCTCTCGCTCGCGTACGTCGCCCGGCTCACCCGGACCTCCATCGGCGAGAACCTGCGGGCCGACTACATCCGGACCGCGACCGCCAAGGGCCTGCCCCGGCGGACCATCATCTCCCGCCACCTGCTGCGCAACTCGCTCATCCCGGTGGTCACCTTCCTCGGCACCGACCTCGGCGCGCTGATGGGCGGGGCGATCGTCACCGAGGGCATCTTCAACGTGCAGGGCATCGGCAACGTCCTGTACCGGGCGATCAACCAGAAGGAAGGCCCGACCGTGGTCGGCATCGTGACCGTCCTGGTGATCATCTACCTGGTCGCCAGCCTGCTCGTCGACCTGCTCTACGCGGTCCTGGACCCGAGGATCCGCTATGTCTGACATCCACGACGAGGACTCCTACGAACCACATCCCAAACCTGGTGTCTCCCGTCTCGACTACGCGGGGGAGCAGGGCATGGCGGTGGAGCAGGAGACCCTGGTCGAATCCGACGTGGAGAAGCGGGAGGAGGCCCGCAGCCTCTGGGGCGACGCCTGGCGGGACCTGCGCCGGCGGCCGATCTTCCTGCTCTCGGTCGTGCTGATCGTGCTGCTGGTGCTCGTCGCGATCTTCCCCTGGGCCTTCACCGACGCCAACCCGCGCCGGGCCGACCTGGTGCACGACTACCTCCGGCGGCCGGACTGGACGGACTTCTTCGGCGCCGGCTGGTTCGGCTACGACGCCCAGGGCCGGTCCATCTACGCCCGGGTGGTCTACGGCGCCCGGGCCTCGATCACCGTCGGCATCTTCGTGACCGCCGCGGTCACCCTGCTCGGCGGGCTGACCGGCATGGTCGCGGGGTACTACGGCGGGGTCGTCGACGCGGTGGTGTCCCGGATCGTCGACATCTTCTTCGGCATCCCGCTGCTGCTCGGCGCCCTGGTGCTGCTGAACGCGTTCACCGTCCGCACGGTGTGGACCGTGGTGGTCGCCCTGGCCGTCCTCGGCTGGACCCAGATCGCCCGCGTCATGCGCGGCGCGGTGCTGACCGTCAAACAGTCCGACTTCGTGACGGCGGGCCGGGCCCTCGGGGCCGGGACCGGACGGCTGATGCTCCGGCACATCCTGCCGAACGCGGTCGCGCCGGTGATCGTGGTGGCGACCATCGCGCTCGGCGGCTACATCGCGACCGAGGCGACGCTGAGCTTCCTCGGCATCGGTCTTCAGGAGCCGACCATCTCCTGGGGCATCGACATCTCCTCCGCCCAGAAGGTGATCCGGACCGCGCCGTACGTGATGTTCTTCCCGGCCGCGGCGCTCTCCATCACCGTGCTGGCCTTCATCATGATGGGCGACGCGGTCCGCGACGCCCTCGACCCGAAGCTTCGCTGAGCGAGGGAGCGCATCGTGAGTACAGCGGTGGACACCACCGGGCGCGTGCAGGAGGCGCCGTACCAGGGGCCGCTGCTCGACGTGCGGGACCTGCACGTCGAGTTCGTCACCCGGGACGGCGTCGCCAGGGCCGTCAACGGCGTCAACTACTCCGTCGCGGCGGGGGAGACGCTGGCGGTGCTGGGGGAGTCCGGCTCGGGCAAGTCGGTGACGGCGCAGGCGGTCATGGGCATCCTGGACATGCCGCCGGCCAGGATCCCGCGCGGCGAGATCCTCTACCGGGGCCAGGACATGCTCAGGATGAGCAAGGAGGAGCGGCGGCGGATCCGCGGCCAGAAGATCGCGATGATCTTCCAGGACGCGCTCTCGGCGCTGAATCCGGTGCTCAGTGTCGGCTACCAGCTGGGGGAGATGTTCCGGGCGCACCGGAAGGTCTCCCGCAAGGAGGCCCGGGACCGGGCCGTGGAGCTGATGGACCGGGTGCGCATCCCGGCCGCCAAGCAGCGGGTGAACGACTATCCGCACCAGTTCTCCGGCGGCATGCGCCAGCGCATCATGATCGCGATGGCGCTGGCCCTGGAGCCGGACCTGATCATCGCGGACGAGCCGACCACCGCGCTGGACGTGACGGTGCAGGCCCAGGTGATGGACCTGCTGGCCGAGCTGCAGGCCGAGTACAACATGGGCCTGATCCTGATCACCCACGACCTGGGCGTGGTCGCGGACGTCGCGGACAAGATCGCGGTGATGTACGCGGGCCGGATCGTCGAGACCGCCCCGGTGCACGAGCTGTACGCCCGGCCCGCGCACCCGTACACCCGGGGACTGCTGGACTCCATCCCCCGGCTCGACCAGAAGGGCCAGGAGCTCTACGCGATCAAGGGCCTGCCGCCCAACCTCCTGCGCATCCCCGAGGGCTGCGCCTTCAACCCCCGCTGCCCGCGCGCCCAGGACCGCTGCCGGACCGAGGTGCCGGAGCTGTTCCCGGTCACCGAGGAGGACGGGACGCCGCTGGAGGGGCGCGGCAGTGCCTGCTTCTTCTGGAAGGAGACCCTCCATGACCGTTAACGGGTCCAGCGCGCTGGGCGCGGCGATGCCGGAGGAGGTCGCCTTCGAGCAGGAGGTGCCGCGCGGCCGGCCGATCCTCGAAGTCCGGGACCTGGTCAAGCACTTCCCGCTCACCAAGGGCGTCCTGTTCAAGAAGCAGGTCGGCGCGGTGAAGGCGGTCGACGGGGTCACCTTCGACCTGATGCAGGGCGAGACGCTCGGGATCGTCGGCGAGTCCGGCTGTGGCAAGTCCACGCTGGCCAAGGTGCTGATGAACCTGGAACCGGCCACCTCGGGATCGGTCCGCTACAAGGGGGAGGAGATCTCCCGGCTCTCCGGGGCCGGGCTGAAGGCCGTCCGCCGGAACATCCAGATGGTGTTCCAGGACCCGTACACCTCGCTCAACCCGCGCATGACGGTCGGCGACATCATCGGCGAGCCGTTCGAGATCCACCCCGAGGTGGCGCCCAAGGGCGACCGCCGCAAGGCCGTCCAGGACCTGCTGGACGTGGTCGGGCTCAACCCCGAGTACATCAACCGCTATCCGCACCAGTTCTCCGGTGGTCAGCGCCAGCGCATCGGCATCGCCCGGGGGCTGGCGCTCAAGCCGGAGGTCATCATCTGCGACGAGCCGGTCTCGGCGCTGGACGTGTCCGTCCAGGCGCAGGTGATCAACCTGCTGGAGCAGTTGCAGGGCGAGTTCAACCTGTCGTACATGTTCATCGCGCACGACCTCTCCATCGTCCGGCACATCTCCGACCGCGTCGGCGTGATGTACCTGGGGAAGATGGTCGAGATCGGCAGCGACGCGGAGATCTACGACCACGCCACCCACCCCTACACCCAGGCGCTGCTCTCCGCGGTGCCGGTGCCGGACCCGAGGGCACGGGAGGTCCGGGACCGGATCGTGCTGACCGGCGACGTGCCCTCGCCGGCCAACCCGCCGTCCGGCTGCCGCTTCCGCACCCGCTGCTGGAAGGCGCAGCAGCGGTGCGAGGTCGAGGAGCCGCTGCTGGCCGCGCCGTCCTGGCTGGACGGCGCGGCGCGGCACGACTCGGCGTGTCACTTCGCGGCGGAGAGGGAGGCCGGGAAGGGCGCCGGCTGAGACCGGTCGACGACCAGGGCGCGCCCCCGCCGGCGGGGACGCGCCCTTTCCCGTGACGGAAAAGAGATCTGCCGCGGGCTCGCCAAGTGCGGTCCCTTCCTTGATAGTTGCTCTGCGCCCAGCGGTGGGTGCCGCGGCGCCGGGGAGGCTGCTCTGATGGACGCGGTGGAGCTGATCGGCGGCGGTCGGGGGAGCGCGGAACCCGGGACGCCGCTGCTGGAGGTCGACGACCTGCACGTGGAGTTCCGTACCCGGGACGGCGTCGCCAAGGCCGTGAACGGGGTGAGCTACTCCGTCGCGGCGGGGGAGACGCTGGCGGTGCTGGGGGAGTCCGGCTCGGGCAAGTCGGTGACGGCGCAGGCGATCATGGGCATCCTGGACATGCCGCCGGGGCGGATCACCGCGGGGCGGATCCTGTTCCGCGGCGAGGACCTGCTGACCATGGGTGCCAACGCCCGGCGGTCCGTCCGGGGCGGGCACATCGCGATGATCTTCCAGGACGCGCTCTCGGCGCTGAACCCGGTGCTCAGTGTCGGCTACCAGCTGGGGGAGATGTTCCGGGCGCACCGGGGGGTCTCCCGCAAGGAGGCCCGGGACCGGGCCGTGGAGCTGATGGAGCGGGTGCGCATCCCGGCCGCCAGGCAGCGGGTGAACGACTATCCGCACCAGTTCTCCGGCGGCATGCGCCAGCGCATCATGATCGCGATGGCGCTGGCCCTGGAGCCGGACCTGATCATCGCGGACGAGCCGACCACCGCGCTGGACGTGACGGTGCAGGCGCAGGTGATGGACCTGCTGGCCGATTTGCAGGCCGAGTACAACATGGGCCTGATCCTGATCACCCACGACCTGGGCGTGGTCGCGGACGTCGCGGACAAGATCGCGGTGATGTACGCGGGCCGGATCGTCGAGACCGCCCCGGTGCACGAGCTGTACGCCCGGCCCGCGCACCCGTACACCCGGGGACTGCTGGACTCCATCCCCCGGCTCGACCAGAAGGGCCGGAACCTGCACGCCATCAAGGGCCTGCCGCCGAGCCTGCTGAGCCCCCCGGAGGGCTGCGCCTTCAACCCCCGCTGCCCGCGCGCCCAGGACCGCTGCCGGACCGAACTCCCCGCGCTGACACCGGTGACCGGCGAGCACGGGACGGAGCTGGCGGGCCGCCGCAGCGCCTGCCACTACTGGCGCGAGACGCTGCACGGCTGAGGCCGCGCCCGGCCCGGCCGGCGGCTACTTCGCGAAGCCGACGTTCTCCCAGACGATGTCGGACAGGCCCTGCGCGCCGATGTTGGCGAGGTCGGCGCGGGCCCCGTACAGCTGCGGGCGCTGGTAGAGCGGCAGGACGCCGGCCACCTTCCAGAGCTCCCCGTCGGCCTGGTTGATCGCCTCGGTGGCGGTGGCGGCGTCGCCCGCGGCCGCCGCCCGGTCGAGCGCGGCGTCCACCGCCGGGCTGCCCGCCCCGACGTGGTTGGTGCCGCCGCTCTGGACGAAGTTGGCGCGGTTGCCGCTGGCCGGGAAGGGGGTGCCGATCAGCGAGTAGGCGGCGATGTCGAAGTCGTTGCGGTTGACGTACTTGTCGAAGAACTCGTTGGCGGGGGCGGTCACGGTGGTGACCTTGATGCCGACGTCCTTGAGCATTCTGGTGGCGTTGGCGGCCTCGGCCTGGGCCGGGTTGACGCCGGCCGGGACGACCATCCGCAGGTTCAGCTCGCGGCCGTCCTTCCTCCGCACGTCGCCGTCCAGCTTCCACCCGGCCGCGTCCAGCTTGCGGGCCGCCTCGGCGGGGTCGTAGCGGGCCAGGCCCAGGGAGTTGTCGCGGTAGCCGTTCTGGTTGGTGACCAGCAGGTGGTTGTTGAGCGGGACGGCGGGCCAGTCCAGGCCGCTGAGGTCGGAGCGGATCACCACGTCCCGGTTGATCGCCTGGAAGACGGCCTGGCGCACGGTCGCGTCGCCGAGCGCGGGGGTGCGGGCGTTCAGGGTGAGCTGGCGGAAGTCCGGTCCGCCGGCCCGGCGCACCGCGGCGCCCTTGGTGTTCCTGACGACCTGGTAGCCGGCCACGTCCGGGCCGATGTTGACGAGGTCGAGCTGTCCCTTGGCGAAGGCGGCGGGCATCGCGTCGGGCAGCATCGCGTGGAAGACGATCCGGTCCAGCACCGGCTTGTCGCCCCACCAGGAGGGGTCGGCGACCAGGGTGACGGTCTGGGCGGCGCGGTCCAGCTGCTCGACCTTGAACGGGCCGGCGGTGACCGGGAAAGCGTCCAGGTAGGAGGAGTTGAACAGCTCCGGCGTGGAGATCCGGCCGGCGGGCAGCAGCGGGGCGTTGCCGGCGCTGTTGAACATCGACTGCCACTCGGAGAACGGGTGGTCGAAGGTCATCACCGCCTGGAAGTCGTCCTTGCCGCGCTCCACCGCGGAGACCAGCTCGAAGCCGGTGCTGCTGGAGGACTTGTAGGCCGGGTCCTTCCCGTTCAGCGCACGCCAGTTGGCCTCGATGTCGCGCCAGGTGATCGGGGTGCCGTCGGACCAGTGCGCCTTCGGGTTGAGCGTCCAGGTGACCACCTGCCGGCCGTCCCTGAGCTCGGCGTGCGCCTCCTGCAGGTAGGCCGGGTTGGGGGTCTGGGTGCCGGCCGCGTCCGAGCGGAAGAAGGTCGGCAGCAGCGGCTTGCTGACCATGACGGTCGAGGACTCGCTGCCGTCGGTGTGGATCGGCGACCACTGGCGGGAGAACTGGGCGATCGCCAGGTTCAGGGTGCCGCCCTGGCGCAGCTGGGCCCGGTCGTGCGGGTTGATGTCGACCGAGGTGAGCTTGGGCGAAGCGAGGGCGGCCGTCGGGGCCTCGGCGGCGTCCTGACCGGAGGTGCAGGAGCAGAGGGCCAGCGAGAGGGTGAGGGCGGTGAGACCGGCGAGCAGGGCCGTCCCGTGGTGCTGGAGGCGGCGGCGCATCGGCGTGCTCCCCGGGGTGGATGTGGCGGATGGTGTGGCGTCACATCTTGCTGACCGGGACGGGTGTTGTCGAGGGGCGGGCCCGGATGCGGGCCCGCCCCTCGTGCGGTGCGGGTACGGCGGACGCGGACGCGCCGGCCCCCGACCGCGTCAGACCACGAACTTGAAGGTGCGGTCCTTGTCGCCGGTCTTGTCGAGCACCGAGGTGATGCCGTCCGCGACGTCCTGCGGGGTGATCGCGGCGACCTGGCCGTTCTTCTTGACCTTCACCTTGTCGAACGCGGTGCCCAGCTGGGCGGCGAGCGCGTCGAGGTCCCACTTGGGCACGATCTTGCCGGAGGCGTCCGGAACGAGGGTGAGCGCCTTGGCGGCGGTCTTCGGGCCGAAGTCCCAGGACTTGGCGCCGGCCACGACGTGCACCTTGCCCGCGGCGATCTGCTTGCCGAGGGTGTCGGCGGCACCCTGGAGGGCCTGGGTGGAGATCTTCGGCTGGGCGGCCGTGACGGCCAGGGCGATCGGCTGCTCGGGCTTGCCGTCGGCGCGGTCGCGGTAGGCCTGCGCGATCACGTCCAGGGCGCTCGCCGAGTCCACCGCCTGGCCGGCCCGGCCGGGCACGACGATCGGCTCGCCGTTGACGTCGCCGAACTTGACGTAGCCCTCCTGGAGGCCCTGGCCGGAACCGGCCGCGAGGGTGTCGAGGGCGGCCTTGAGCTTGGCCTTGTCGACCTTGACCTCGGGGGCGACGGTCTTGGTGCCGCCCTTGAGCGACTTGAAGACGTCCAGCGGGTTGTAGCTGTGCTGGGCCAGGCCGTCCACGGTGGCGGTGGTGTCGAAGCTCAGGCCGGCGACCGCCGGGTCGAGGTCCACGGCCTGGTCGCCGATCTTCAGCTTGAGCGGCTGCTGGCCGGCCTTGCCGACCGACTCGTCCAGCTGGTGGATCGCCTGGTCGCGGCTGCTGCCGCCGATCTCGGCGCCGAGCACCACGGTGCCCTTGGGGACGTCGGACTGGTTGAGCATCAGGCCGGTGCCGTACGCGGCGGCGCCGAGGAACAGCACCGCGACGATGCCGTAGACGCCCAGCTTGACCAGCTTCTTGCCGGCCCCGCCGCGCTTGGCCTTGGCCGGGGCGGCGGGCTCGGCCTTCGCCTTGGCGGGGGCCGGAGCGGGGGCCGGGGCGGCCTTGGAGCCCTTGCCGCCCTTGCCACCCTTGGCGTTCCGGGTCTCCTCGGAGCCCTCGGGCCGGGGGCCGGGCGCCGGGGCCGGCAGCGGGGTGACCGCGGTGGCCTCCGGGTCGCCGGGCTGCGCGGCGGTGCCGGGCGCGCCCGCGAAGAGGGCGCCGGGGCCCGCCGGAGCGGCGGGGACCTCCTGGCCGTGGCCGGGGGCGGCCGGGCGCTGGGCGGCGAACGGGTCGGTGCCGGTCGGGGCCGAGGCGAACAGGCCCGGCTGCGGACGGCCGTCGGCGCCGTGCGGGGCGCCGTTCTGGGGCAGGCCGGGTATCGCGGCGGGCGGCGGGGTGTTGTCGCGGATCGGCGCGAAGCCGTCGACGGAGGTGTCCTCCGGGTTCGGCTCGGCCTGCGGGTGCGGCGCGGGCGCCTGGTGGTCGTTCGGCTGGAAGCCGTTCTGCGGGCCGGGCTGCTGCGGCCCGCCCGGCCGGTTCTTGCGCTGCTGACGGTTCTGCGGCTGCCCGTTCTGCTGCCCGTTCTGCTGTCCGCGGCTCTGCTGGCCGCCGTCGCGCCGGGGCAGGCCCTGCGCGCCGGCGTCGGGAACGGAGGTGCCGAACGGGTCGGTGACCGGCGCGAACGGGTCGGCGGCCTCGTACACGCCGGGCTCCTCCACCGGGGCCTCGGCGTGGAACGGCGCGACGGGCGCGGCTGCCGGGTTCGGCTGCTTGCCCTGGGCGGGCACCGGCCGGCCGTTCGGGGCGCCGTTCCGCGCGCCGTCGGCACGGGCGGGCCGGCCCGCGGCCGGACGGGCACCCTGCGGGCGCGGCTCGGCGCCGCCGGGGGCGACCGGGGCCTCCGTCGTGCCCACGGCACCGGCCGGAACGGTCGCCGGAGCCGTGGCCGGCGCGGACTCGGCGGTCGCGGCCTTCTTCTGGCGCGGGCGGAACCAGGCGCCGGTGGACTCCGACTCCGAGGTCGCCGGCGGGATCGGCGGGATCTGCCACTCCGGCGGCAGGTTCGGCGGGGCGGCCTGGCGGCCGCCGTCGTCCATCACACCGAGGACGGGCGAGGTCGGCGCGGAGCGGTGCCGCGGGCCGCCCGGTTCGGCGGCGGCGGCCGGGGCGTCATCGCCCGGGCCGTCCTCGTTCTTGACGGTGCTGCGGACGACGACCGGCGGGATCGGACGCGAGCCGGGGATGTTGATCCGGACCCGGGTGGTCAGGGTGGTCTCGGTCTTCGGACCGTCGTCCTCGCCGCCCGACGCGGCGCCCGGTCCGGCGTCGGCCCGGTCGCCGCCGGGGAGCCCCGGCGTGCCGTAGGGCGGTGTGCCCGACGGGTAGGCGTCCGGGCCCGTGCGCCGGGGCGTCGGGTGGGCGTTGTCAGATTCGCGGCTGCTCAATGCTGCTCTGCTCCGGGTTCGCGGGCGGGCCGTGCGGCGCGACCGCGGTTCGTGGTCGCCGGGCCTTGGCTGGGGCGGGCGGCGGTCGGGTACGGCGTTCTGCGGGACCACCATACTGGGAAGAACTGAGCGGCGAACGGCTTCGGACAGATCCTGATACGTCCGGTTCCTCCGGTATGAGAGTAAGGCCGTACGCTCCTGACTGCTCGTCGTACGCGGTACGGTACGCCGTGCACGACCCGGGTCAGCGCGGGGGGCCGGGCACCCCGGGGAACCAGCTGGTGCGGGTGGGCAGGGTGGCGCAGATCACGCCCAGCACCGACCCGGCGAACAGCCAGGCCAGCGAGGTGGCGTTGGACCACAGCACGTTGTCGCCCTCGGGCCGGGGCACGATCAGCAGCAGCATCGCCAGGAACCAGCCGGCCGCGGGCGCGCCCGCGCCGAGCCGGGTGCCGGTGACCCGCAGGCCGCCGTAGAAGGTGGCGCCGGTCGCGGCGAGCGCCAACAGGACTCCCACCGGCGGCCACAGGGCCTGCACAAAGGATCCGCAGACCGACACCGCGGCACCCAGCAGGAAGAACAGGACGTAGGCCCCGATCCGGGCGGCGCGCGGGGGCTGGGGCTCCGCCAGCCGCTCCTCGCGGGTGCCGAGGACGGCGGCGGCGAGCGTGCGGCGCGGCGGTGTGGCGTCGGACTTGCTCATCGGGTGCCCTCCTCGGCGTGGGCGGCGTCGAGCGGAAGGCCGGCGAACAGGTCGTCCTCCGGCCCGCCCGGCCCGGCCTGGCCGTGCACCAACTGGTAGTACTCGGTGGTGAACAGCGGCTGGGCGAGGTCGTTGGAGAGCGCGAAGAAGGCGCCGTCCACGGTGATCTGGGTGGCGTGGGCGGTCAGCGCGGCGGCCTTGCGCCCCGCGTACGCCGCGCCGTCCAGGACGGTGGTGACCACCTCGTCGTCGACCACGCCGGGGACGTCGGAGGGCTGCGCCACGCCCGGGAAGGGCGCCTTGGCGGCGGCCTCGGCGAGCCCGGCCTCGATCACCGAGCGGGGCATCCGGTTCCAGTACACCTTGGCGATCCGCCAGGCCGGGCCCAGCTCCGGCCGGTGCGCCGGGTCGGCGGCCAGCTCGTGGGCGCGCATCGCGACCCGGTGCGCCTGGATGTGGTCCGGGTGCCCGTAGCCGCCGTCCGGGTCGTACGTGACCAGCACCTGCGGGCGCGTCTCGCGGATCACCGCGACCAGGTGGCCGGCCGCCTCCTCGACGTCCGCCCGCCAGAAGCAGCCGGGCACGTCGTTCTCGGGCACGCCCATCATCCCGGAGTCGCGGTAGCGCCCCGGGCCGCCGAGGAAGCGGAAGTCGGTCACGCCGAGGGCGCGCATCGCCCCGGTGAGCTCGCCGATCCGGTGCGCGCCGAGGGTGTCGTCCCGATCGGCCGTCAGGTGGGCCAGTCGCGCGGGGATCACCTCGCCGCCCTCGCCGAGGGTGCAGGTCACCAGCGTGACCCGGGCGCCCTCGGCGGCGTACCGGGCCATGGTGGCGCCGTTGCCGATCGACTCGTCGTCGGGGTGCGCGTGCACCAGGAGGAGGCGGCGGCCGGTAGTCGCGGTCATGGGAGGAAGCCTAGGGCCTGTCGTCACGCTCCCGTCGTCCGCCCGGAGGGAGGCGGGGGCGGGCGCGCGTGCGACGAGCAGGCCCTCGCGGCCGCGGCGGCGGGGTCAGAGCCTCAGGCCGTTGATCATTCCGGCGAGGTTGCTGGTGACCTGGCTGATCGACGGGGCGATCGAGCTGGAGGCCAGGTAGAAGCCCAGCAGCGCGCAGACGATCGCGTGCGCCAGCTTCAGGCCGGACCGGCGGATCAGGATCACCACGATGACCAGCATCAGCACGGCGGCGGAGATGTTCATGGCCATGTCGGCTCACACCCCTTCTCGGGCACGCCGCCCGGGGGAGAGCGGCGAGGGACGGTGCGGGACTGGGGGCTGCGGGTGACCGCGGTCCGGGACGGGGCCGGACGTTCACTCGCGCGACAAGTCATACCCGATGGGTGAGGGTGTCATTACCCTCGGTGAGTCCGCGCGCGCCGGGGCATCGTGGCATCCGAGGGGCGCGTGGGCCGGTCGGAGGCGGTTTGGACCTCTTTGGGGCGTACTTGTCGACGATGCTCCGAACGAGTGATCAACGCACACCCGGGGGTGGTGGTCCGTCGTCATAAGGTCTGGTGCCATGACCTCCCACACCTCTGCCGACACCTTCCCGAGGCAGTACGCGCGGACCCTGCGCTACACCGTCGGCGCGCCCCGCTCCTTCTCCGTCGCGCCGGACGGCTCGCGGGTCGTCTTCCTCCGCTCGCGATCCGGCCGCGACCGGGCCAACCTGCTCTGGACCCTCGACACCGCCACCGGCGAGGAGCGGGTCGCCGCCGACCCGGCCGCGCTGCTCGGCGGCGGCGAGGAGGACCTCTCGCCGGCCGAGAGGGCCCGCCGCGAGCGCAGCCGCGAGGGCTCGGCCGGCATCGTCGGCTACGCCCTGGACGCGGCCGGGCAGCTGGCCGCCTTCGCCCTCTCCGGCCGCCTGTTCACCGCCGACCTGGCCACCGGCGCCACCGCCGAACTGCCCGCCGAGGGGCCGCTGCTGGACCCGCGCCTCTCCCCGGACGGCGCCTACGTCGCGTACGCCAACACCGCCGGCGAGCTGCGGCTGACCCGCACCGACGGCGGCGGCGACCGGGTGCTCGCCGAGCCGGACGGCCCGAACGTCACCTGGGGCCAGGCCGAGTTCATCGCGCAGGAGGAGATGGACCGCGACCGCGGCTTCTGGTGGTCCCCGGCGGGCGACCGGCTGCTGGTCGAGCGCGCCGACGACAGCCCGGTGCGCCGCTGGTGGATCGCCGACCCGGCGAACCCGGACCGTGAGCCCGCCGAGGTCGCCTACCCGGCGGCCGGCGGCGCCAACGCCGAGGTCGGGCTCTGGCTGCTCGACCTGCACGGCGGGCGCACCGAGGTGGTCTGGGACCGCGAGGCCTACCCGTACCTGGGCCGGGTGCACTGGTCGAAGGGCGGCGTGCCGCTGCTCCTGGTCCAGACCCGCGACCAGCGCGGCCAGCGGATCCTCGGCCTGGACGCCGCCACCGGCGCCACCGAGGTGCTGCACGAGGAGAAGGACGGCGCCTGGCTGGAGCTGTTCCCGGGCGCGCCGGCCTGGACCCCGGACGGCAAGCTGGTCCGGATCTCCGACGAGGGAGGCGTGCGGGCGCTGGTGATCGGCGACCGCACCGTGACCGGGGCCGACCTGCACGTCCGCTCGGTCGTCGCGGTCACCGAGCGGGAGGTGTTCTTCGGCGCCGCCGGCGGCGCAGAGGAGACCGACCCCGAGCCGGGCTGGATCGGCGTCGGCCGGATCAGCCACGACGGCACGCGACTGGGCTGGGAGTCCGCCAACGGGCGGCCGTTCACCTCCGTCACCAGCGCGGTGCACGGCGGCGGGATCACCGTCCGGGCCACCGCCGAGCCGGACCTGCCCGGCACCCTGGTCCAGGTCGCCCGGGACCTGCCCGAGGGCCTGGCGGTCGACGACGTCGCCACCATCGCCTCGTACGCCGAGACCCCGGTCATCACCGCCCGCCCGGTCTTCCGCTTCGCCGGCGAGCGCCGCATCCCCGCCGCCGTCTTCCTGCCCACCGGCTACGACCGGGAGCGGGACGGCCTGCTGCCCGTCCTGATGGACCCGTACGGCGGCCCGCACGGCCAGCGCGTCGTCCAGGCGCACAACCCGCACCTCAACTCGCAGTGGTTCGCCGACCAGGGCTTCGCGGTGGTCGTCGCCGACGGGCGCGGCACGCCCGGGCGCGGGCCGGCCTGGGAGAAGTCGATCGCCTTCGACTTCGCCGGGGCCACCCTGGACGACCAGGTGGAGGCGCTGCGGGCGCTCGCCGGGGAGTTCCCGCTGGACCTCGACCGGGTCGCCGTCCGCGGCTGGTCGTACGGCGGCTACCTCTCCGCGCTCGCCGTGCTGCGCCGCCCGGACGTCTTCCACGCGGCGGTGGCCGGGGCGCCGGTGACCGACTGGGAGCTGTACGACACCCACTACACCGAGCGCTACCTGGGCGACCCGGCCGAGCGGCCCGAGGTGTACGCCGCCAACTCGCTGAGCGGGTACGCGGCCGGCCTGGAGCGCCCGCTGATGATCATCCACGGGCTGGCGGACGACAACGTGGTGGCCGCGCACACCCTGCGGCTGTCCTCGGCGCTGCTCGCCGCCGGGCGCCCGCACACCGTGCTGCCGCTGTCCGGCGTCACCCACATGACCCCGCAGGAGGAGGTCGCGGAGAACCTGCTGCTGCTCCAGGTCGACTTCGTGAAGCGCTCGCTGGGGGTGTGACACCCGTCCGACCAGCGCTTTCGGCGGCCGGTGCCCCCTGACGGGGGTACCGGCCGCCGGCATGACATCCGTCATGCCGAAGGCACGACGGCGGACACTGCCGCCGCCACCCGCCCGCGCGGGACTCTGAGGTGGTGCGAACAGCACCGACCGTGACGCCACGAGCGTGACACCATCAGGGAGAGGAGCCGGGCGATGGGTACCGAGGTGGCCGCCTTCCGCGGCGTGGGCAAGAGCTACGGGCGGGTGCGCGCCGTGGACGGACTGGACCTCGTGCTGAGGCCGGGCGAGACCGTCGCCCTGCTCGGGCCGAACGGCGCCGGGAAGTCCACCAGCCTGGACCTGCTGCTCGGCCTGCGCGAGCCCGACCGGGGCAGCGTGACCCTGTTCGGCGGCACCCCGCGGGCGGCGATCGAGGCCGGCCGGGTCGGCGCGATGCTGCAGAGCGGCGGGCTGATGACCGACGTCAAGGTGCGCGAGCTGGTGCGGCTCGCCTGCGACGTGCACCCGCGCGGCCGGCCGGTCACCGAGGTGCTGACCGACGCCGGGATCACCGAGCTGGCGGAGCGGCGGGTCGACAAGCTGTCCGGCGGCCAGGAGCAGCGGGTCCGCTTCGCCCTGGCCATCGCCGGCGACAACGACCTGATCGTGCTGGACGAACCGACCACCGGCATGGACGTCGGCGTGCGGCAGTCGTTCTGGGCGAGCATGCGCGCGCAGGCCGACGCCGGGCGCACGGTGCTGTTCGCCACCCACTACCTGGAGGAGGCCGACTCGATCGCCGACCGCGTCCTGGTGCTGCACCGGGGCCGGCTGATCGCCGACGGCAGCTCGGCGGAGATCAAGGCGCGGGCCGGCGCCCGCCGGGTCGCCTTCGAACTCCACGACGCGGACGGTGGGTTCGAGGAGCCCGTGCTGCGCACCCTGCCGGGCGTGCGGTCGCTGGACGTCACCGCGAGGGTCCCGGGGGTGCGGACGGTACGGATCCGGACCGCGGACGCCGACGCCACCGTGGCCGGGATCTACCGGGCGGGGCTGTACCCGCGCGGGCTGGAGGTCGCCGGCGTGGGCCTGGAGCAGGCCTTCCTGACCATCACCGGCGAACTGGACCGCGAGGACGGCGCCGGGGACGCCGGCCGCGAGAGCACCGAGAAGGAGACCGTGCGATGACCACCCTGATCCGGCTGGAGATCCTGCGGACCCTCCGCAACCGGCGCTACCTGCTCTTCACCGTCGCCTACCCGGCGCTGATGTACTTCTTCTTCATCAACGCCTACGGCTCCACCCAGCTCGCCGGGGGCCTGCCGGTGAAGACCTACTTCATGGTCTCGATGGCCACCTTCGGCGCGGTCGGCGCGGTGCTGACCGGCAGCGCGCAGCGGATCTCGCTGGAGCGCAAGAGCGGCTGGGTGCGCCAGCTGCGGCTGACCGCGCTGCCCGGCCGGGCGTACACCGTCGGCAAGATCGCGGCGACCGCCGTCACCACGCTGCCGGCGATCCTGGTGGTCTTCGCGGTCGGCGCGAGCCAGGGCGTCTCGCTGAGCGTGCCGCAGTGGCTCGGGCTGGCGGCCGCGCTCTGGCTGGGCAGCTTCGTCTTCGCCGCGCTCGGGGTGGCGCTCGGGTACGCGGCGGCGCCGGACGCGGTGCAGCCGATCGTGATGATCACCTACATGGCGATGGCCCTGCTCGGCGGCACCTGGTTCCCGGTGAGCGGCTCGCTGGAGAGGTTCGCCCGCTTCAACCCGGTGTACCTGTACAACCGGCTGGCCGACTTCACCCGGCCCGGGCACTCCCTGGACACCGGCGCGGTCGCCGGGCTGGCCGCCTTCCTCGTGGTGTTCGGCGCCGCCGCGGCGGCCCTGTACCGCCGCGACAGCCGCCAGGCATGATGATCGACATGAGTGACGCGCGCCAGGCCCACCGCCCCGACGAACCGCCGGAGGCGGGCGTGGCGCGCGCGTCCTTCATGAACGTGCCCGGTTCCCCGGTGGAGAGCAGGCGCCAGCTGCTGGTCAAGGTCGCCTGGATGATGCTGTGGATGCTCTACCTGGCCTACCCGGCGGGCGACCTGCTGAACGGCGGCCACACCACGGCCGGGACGGTGCTCGGCTGGTGCTGCCTGGCCGGGTTCGTGGCCGCCTACGTGCTGCTGGTGGTCTTCCGCTCGCAGGCCGGGATGCGGCCGCGGGCCTGCCTGGTGGTCGTCACGACGATGGTCGGGCTCGCCGTCGCCGCCCCGGTCGGCCTCGGAGCCGCGTTCCTGACGCTGTTCATCTACGCCTCGGTGTGCGTCGCGATCATCGTGCCGACCCACTACGCGCTGCGCGCCCTGGTCGCCATGGCCGTGCTCACCGCCGCCGTCGGGACGGGCATCGGGGCCGGCGTCGACAACGTCTCCACCTTCGCGCTCAGCGCCTTCCTCTCCGGCATCGCGATGACCGGTCTGCAGCGGCTCGTCGCCACCATGAAGGAGCTGCGCGAGGCCCGGGCCGCGGTCGCCCACCTGGCGGCCTCCGAGGAGCGGCTGCGGCTGGCCCGCGACCTGCACGACCTGCTCGGGCACTCGCTGTCGCTGATCACCCTGAAGAGCGAGCTGGCCGGGCGGTTCATGGACGCCGGCAAGGACGAGGCGGCGCGGGCGCAGGTCGCCGACATCGAGCAGGTCGCCCGGCAGTCGCTGATCGACGTCCGGGAGGCGGTGACCGGCTTCCGTCGCCCGACCCTGCCGGTCGAACTGGCCGCCGCCCGTACCGCGCTGGCCGCCGCGCAGGTCCGGCTGGAGGCCGCGCCGGAGCTGGTGGACGCCTGGCCGTCGCTGGCCGACGAGGAGACCGGGGCGCTGGCCTGGGCGCTGCGCGAGGCCGTCACCAACGTGGTCCGGCACGGCGAGGGCGCCACCGTCTGCACGGTGACGGCGGACGAGAGCTGGGAGGCGAGCGGCGAGCGCTGCGCCGTCCTGGAGATCACCGACAACGGGCGCGGGCCGGGCAAGTCCCAACCGGGCAACGGCCTGTCCGGGCTGGAGGAGCGGCTGGCCCTGGTCGGCGGGCGGCTGGAGACCGGGCCGGGGGAGCGGGGGAGGGGCTTTCGGCTGAGGGCCTCGGTGCCGCTGCGGACGGTGTCCGCGGCCACCCCCTAGAGGCGCCCCGGCCACGCCCCGGACTAGGAGTCCCGTCCGGCCGACGGCAGTTCCAGCACGAAGCGGGCGCCGTGCGGGGCGTGGGCGACCCGCAGGGTGCCGCCGTGCCGGGTCGCGATGTCCGCCGAGATGGCCAGGCCCAGACCGCTGCCGCCGGCGTCCCGGCTGCGGGCCTCGTCGAGCCGGGTGAACGGCTCGAAGATCCGCTCGCGGTCCTCCGGCGGCACGCCCGGGCCGTCGTCCCGGACCTCCAGGACACAGCCGTGCACGGTGTGCCGCACGGACAGCACCACCTCGGCGGCCGCGTGCCGCTGGGCGTTGTCCAGCAGGTTGCGCACCAGCCGGTGCAGCCGGATGCGGCTGCCGCGCACCAGCACCGCTTCGGGCGCGTCCACCAGCAGGGCGAGCCGGGCGCCGACGACCGGGCGGTACTGGTCGGCGAGTTCGCGCAGCACGGCGGACAGGTCGACGTCGGTGAGCCGGCCGGCCGACGCCGGGTGCGAGTCCCGGGCCAGGAACAGCAGGTCCTCGGTGAGCTGCTGGAGCCGCTCGACCGAGGTGAGCGCCTCCCGGGTGGTGGCCGGCCAGTCGGTGCGCTCGGGGTGCGCCAGCGACACCTCCAGATTGGTGCGCAGCGCGGCGATCGGGCTGCGCAGCTCGTGCGAGGCGTCCGCGACGAAGCGCTGCTGCTGCACGGCGGAGCGCTCCAGCCGGTCCAGGGTGGCGTTGGTGGTCCGGGCCATCCGGGTGAGCTCGTCGCCGGCGCGCGGCACCGGGACGCGGCGGTCCAGCCGGTGCTCGCCGATCTCGGCCAGCCCGGCGCGGATCGCCTCCACCGGGCGCAGCGCCCGGCTGGTCGCCGCCCAGGCCACCAGTGCGACCAGCAGCGCGGCGGCCGGCACGCCCAGCTGCAGCACCGGGTCGATGGTGTGCAGCGAGGCCTCGGCGGCGAACGGGGTGACCAGCACGTACACCGTGAACGGGCCGGCCATCGGCTTCGTCTGGTCGCCGTCCTTGCGCAGCAGGGGGCTCCAGCTGCCCATCGCGGTGAAGGTGCGTCCCGAGTAGCGGTTGGCCGCGGCCGTGCCCGCGGGGCCGATGGTGATCCGCTGGACGGACTGCCAGTCGTCCCGGGCCAGGTGCGGCACGGAGGCGGGCGGGGGCCCGGCCAGGTGCTGGGTGGTCAGCGTGCCGCCCATGAACAGCACCTGGCCGTCGCCGCCCAGCACCACGTACGGCAGCCTCCAGTTGTCCACCAGCTGCTGGCCGAGCTTGTAGCCGTTGCTGAGGTCGTGGGACTGCGACTTGGCCTCCGCCTGGGCGGCCTCCAACTGGGCGTCGTACAGGTGGCCGCGCAGCCACCAGGCGCCGCCGCCGAGCAGCAGCAGCGCGGTCAGTCCGGCCGCCAGCGAGGTGCGCAGGCGGGTGGAGAGGCGGCTCAGCACGGTGCGGTCTCCAGTCGGTAGCCGGCGCCGCGCACCGTGGTGATCGAGCGGACGCCGAACGGGGTGTCCACCTTGCGGCGCAGCATGCTGACGTACACCTCGACGATGGACTCCTCGCCGTCGAAGGCGATGTCCCACACCTCGTCGACGATCCGGCGCTTGGAGAGCACCTCGCCGGGGTGCTCGGCCAGGCAGCGCAGGACGGCGAACTCCCGCTCGGTGAGGGTGATCTCGGCGCCGCCCCGGCCGCAGCGGCGGCCCGCCGGGTCCAGCCAGAGGTCGCCGACCCGCAGCAGCGGGCCCGGGGTCTGGCTGCGGCGGAGCAGGGCGCGCAGCCGGGCCAGGAAGACCAGGTAGGAGAACGGCTTGGTGAGGTAGTCGTCGGCGCCGGTGTCCAGGCCCTCGGCCTCGTCGTACTCGCCGTCCTTGGCGGTCAGCATCAGGATCGGGGTGGTGACGCCGTCGAAGCGCAGCGCCTCGCACACCTTGTAGCCGTTCAGGCCGGGCAGCATGATGTCGAGCACGATCGCCCGGTAGGCGTGCCGCTGGGCCAGCCGCAGGCCGGTGAGACCGTCCGGGGCGAGGTCGACGGTGTAGCCCTCCGCCTCCAGACCGCGCCGTACGGCCGCCGCGACCTGGGCGTCGTCCTCCACCACCAGAATCTCCATGCGGATCAGGATGCCATCGGCGCCGGATCCGTTCCTTAAGCCGCCTTCAGCTTTCTCAGCCTCGCTTCAGGGGAGCCGGAGCATGCTCTCGCCGGTTTCGCCGATCCGTCCGGGTCGGCGCTGCTCGGAGCGGGAGGGACCGGCGGATGAGTGTTCCGGAAGGCCCCGCGGTGCCCGTCCGGCACCGCAGGCCGCGCCGTGCGCTCCCGCCCGGCCTGGTGATGGCGGCCGGGACGGTGGTCTCCCGGGCCACCGGCTTCGTCCGCTCGGCGCTGCTGGTGGCGGTCCTCGGCTCGGGGCTGCTCGCGGACGGGTACAACGTGGCCAACACGGTGCCCAACATCCTGTTCGTGCTGCTGATCGGCGGTGCGCTGAACACCGCGCTGGTGCCCCATCTGGTGCGCGCCGCCAAGGAGTCGGCGGACGGCGGGGCGGCGCACACCGACCGGCTGGTGACGGTGCTGGTGGTCGCCCTGCTGGTGCTGACGGCGGTCGTGGTGCCCGGTGCGCCGTACGTGGTGCGGGCCTACACCTCGTACGACGGTGCCCAGTTGGACCGGACGGTGCTGCTGGCGTACCTGTGCCTGCCGCAGGTGTTCTTCTACGGGCTGTTCACGGTGCTCGGTCAACTCCTCAACGCCCGGCGGCGGTTCGCGCCGATGGCGTGGGCGCCGGTGCTCAACAACCTGGTGGTGATCGGGGTGTTCGGCGCCTTCGTCGGCCACCGCTCCTTCGACGAGCGGGACCTGACGGTGCTCGGGGCCGGGACGACGGCCGGCGTGGTGGCTCAGGGCCTGGTGCTGCTGCCCTGCCTGCGGGCGGCCGGGGTACGGCTGCGGCCGCGCTGGGACTGGCGGCGGGCGGGGCTCGGCGAGCCGCTGCGCGCCGCCGGGTGGACGCTGCTGCTGGTGCTCGCCGACCAGGCGGGCTACTGGGTGGTCACCAGGCTGTCGACCTCGGTCGGCGCGCAGGCCGCCGCGGCCGGGCTGCCGGGCGTCGGGTACACCGCCTACAGCAGCGCGTACCTGCTGTGGATCGTGCCGCACGGGGTCGTCACGGTGTCGTTGGTGACGGCGGCGGTGCCCGCGCTCAGCGCGTCCGCCGACTCCCCGCGGGCCGTGCGGGCGCTGCTCGCCCGGACCGTGCGCACCGTCGCGGTGGTCACCGTCCCGGCGGCCTGCGGGTTCGCGGTCCTCGCGCCGCAGCTGTGCGCGCTCGCCTTCGGGCACGGGAGCACCGACCCCGCCGACGTCCGGGCCATCGCCGGGATGCTGACCGCCTTCGCGCCCGGCCTGGTCCTCTACTCGGCCTCCTACGCGCTGACCCGCGCCTTCTACGCGCTGGGCGACAGCCGCACGCCCTTCCTGCTCAACCTGCTGCCGGTCGCCGCCACGGCCCTGGGGGCGGTGCTCTGCCACCGGCTGCTGCCGCTGCGCTGGGCCGTCACCGGGATGGCCGGCTGCTACGGGGGCTCGTTCCTGCTGACCGTCCTGGGCGCCTCCCTGCTGCTGCGGCGGCGCCTCGGCCCGGTGCGGGTCCTGGGCGACCACGCCAGGCTGCTGCTCGCCGCCCTCCCGGCCGCCACCGCGGCCTGGTGGACCGCGCGGTACGGCCTGGCGCCGGCCGCCGCCACCCTCGTTGTCGGCTACCTCCTGCTCGCCCACCTCCTGCGGGTCGACGAACTGTCGGCCCTCACCACACGATTGCGCAGACGCCCATGACTCTCCTTCCCACCGATGTCGCCCGCGTCCTCGACGTCCTCCTCCCGGAGGGCCACCCCCTGCGCGCCCAGGTCCCGCACCTGCGCGTGGAGTCCCGCTGCCGGTGCGGCTGCAGCACGGCCCTCTTCGCCGGCGTCGCGGACGGCGCCCGCTCGGACGTGGTGGCCGAGGCGGCGATCGGCTCCGACGGCGAGATCCTGCTCTTCGCCGAGGACGGCCGGCTCTCCTGGCTGGAGGTCTGCTCCTGGAGCGACCCCAAGCTCACCCTCGCCGACGCGGCCCGCTTCCTGCGCGGGGAACCCGGGCAGCCGGGGTGAGCGTCCTTTCGGACATGCCCACCGTTCTCGTTCTCGGCTTCGACCCGCACACCGTCCCCGGCGCGGACGGCGACGCCGTGCGGGCCCTCCTCGACGCCGAACTCGCCCGCTTCGCCGAGCAGGGCATCGACGCCGCCGTCGCGCTGGTCGCGCCCGACGACACCGCCGAACCCGCCGTGGTCGCGGCCCTCGCCGGGCGCGGGTGGGACGTCGTCGTCATCGGCGGCGGCATCCGCAAGCCCGAGCCGGCCCTGCCCTTCTTCGAACTCGTCGTCAACCTCGTCTGCCGCCACGCCCCGCAGGCCGCCATCGCCTTCAACACCAGCCCCGCCGACAGCGTCGAGGCCGCCCGGCGCTGGCTGCCGTAGCGGGAGGCCGGCCCGGCCGGCCTCCCGCTCCACCCGGCTCCCGTACTCCCCGGCGCGGCACGGGCCCTTCGGCCGGTCGCCCTGCCCGCCGGACTGTCGGGTCCGCCCGTCGGCGTGCCTCAGCCGAGGTCGGTCAGGTCGCGGCGGTAGGCGAGGGCGGGGCGGTCGCCGAGGAGGAACTCGTGCCGGAACGCGAAGCCGTTCCGGGCGAGGACGGCCTGCGAGGCGGGGTTGTCGCGGGTGGTGACGGCGGTGAGGAAGCGCAGTCCGTACGCGGTGGCGGCGAGCCGGCACGCCTCGGCGACGGCGGCGGTGGCGACGCCGCGGCCGGCGGCGGACTCGGCGACCCGGTAGCCGATCTCGGCGCCGCCGTCGGCGAGGTCGACGAGGTTGACGCGGCCGACCAGCTCGCCGGCCGCGTCGCGGACGACGTGGAACCGGCAGGTGCCCGCGGCCTGTTCGGCGAGGAGGGCGGCGTGGCGGTCCGCGAACCCGGTGAAGTAGTCGTCACCGCGGTCCGGGATGCTGCGGGCGAAGTGGGCGCGGTTGGCGCGTTCGAAGTCGAGCAGGTCCTCGGCGTGGTCGGGGCGCAGCGGTTCCAGAGTGATCATTCCGACAGTCTGGCCCGCAGGGCCCCGGTGAACCACTCGAATACGTCCCGCAGGTTCTCCGGCACCGGCCAGCCGTTGACGGTCGCCATCAGCTGCCAGTAGCGCTCGGCCCTGGGGTCGTCGGCCGTTCCGAGGCGGTCGAGCAGCCACCGCCGCAGCGCGGTGTCGTCCGGGCGGTCGAAGGCCTCGGCGTAGGCGGCGGCGAGGGCGGCGACGACGGGGTCGGCCTCGGGGGAGGCGGGGGCGACGCCGGCCGCCAGTGCGGCCCGGACCAGGGAGGTCACCGTCCCGGTGAGCTCGACGTGCAGGCCGGTGCGGTCCCCGTCGGCGCGCTCGGCGGCCTGGTGCTCGGCCATCCGGCGCACCGCCGCGCGGAAGTCCGGGTCCTGGACGAGTTCGCCCAGTTCCACCCAGGCCTCGACCTGCTCCGCCCTTGGCTCGTCGGGCAGTTCGGGCATGGCCGAGCGCATCATGGCGACGAACTCCGGGTTGGCGTCCAGGCCGCCGAAGACCTCGTCGACGAAGTCGTGGATCAGGCGCCGGCGTTCGGCGTCGGAGAGTGCGGCGAGCTTGTGCATGAGTCTCATCTCCTCGGGTGTGGAACCGCGTTGGGCGACGGCGAGCAGCACCGCCCGGCGCAGCCGGAGGGTGCGGATCTGCACCTCCAGCGCCTCGGCGTGCGCGGCGGCGACCTCCCGCAGCGGGGCCTCCCGCTCCAGCACCCGGCGGATCGCGGGCAGGTCGAGACCGAGTTCGCGCAGGGTGCGGACGAGGTCCAGCCGGGCGAGCGCGTGGACGTCGTACCGCCGGTAGCCGGCCGCGGTGCGGTCGGTGGGCGGCACCAGGCCGGTGTCGGCGTAGAACCGGATGGCCTTGACGGTGAGTCCGGTGCGCCGGGCGAGCTCGCCGATCGAGTAGAGCGTGTCGCTGCCGTCCATGGACCTCACTCTGGACCCTCCCCTTACCGGAGACACAAGCCCGTCGCCGTCGCCGGGCACGCCCTAAGGTCGTGGCCATGAACGACACTGACAACGGGGCCTCGATCCGCGTGCTGCTCGCCGAGGAGGCGTGGACACATGCATAGCATGCTGTGACCAGCGGAAACGGTCAGTTGGAGCACCACCATGCAAGACAGCGATACCTACATATGCGTTCTGTGCGGTAAGCCGGAGGCGCAGAGCATCGACCTGTACTGCCGTAAGTCGAAGCTGGTCCGGGGACACCGGCAGGAGCTGAGCACGGACGCTCAGGAGGAGCAGGGGCACCGCCGCGCGCACCGCGAGGGCTACGCCGTGCGGAAGGTCTGGAAGGACATCGCGAGCGGCTTCAAGGACGTGGAACGGGCGGACTTCGACCGGGCCTTGAAGGCACTCGCGGCCGGGGTCGTACCGGCGCTCTGGGCGTACGCGGTCGACCGGTTCAGCCGAAAGGGAGCCGAGGACCTGTTGAAGGTCATCGGCAAGGCCCGGGTGATCTTCGACATGGACGGGCTCGACTCCAATGAGCCGCGGGACCGGCGCTGGATCATCAACCGGGCGGAAGAGGCGCGGGAGTACAGCGAGAACCTGTCACGCCGGGTGAAGGACACCAAGGAGGAGCAGCGGGACGGCGGTCTGTGGGTCGCCGGTCGAGCCCCGTGGGGGTACCAGGTCTCGCGGGACCGTTTCCTCAGCCCGGACCGGACACCGGCGGCCGAAGGGATGCCGTCGCGTGCCGACGTGGTGCGCGAGATCTTCCGGCGAGTGGCCGAGGACAGTGCCTCCACCCGTGACATCTGCCGGTGGTTGGACGACGCAGGTGTGCCCTCGCCGGGCGGGTCGTTCTGGCGGTACAACTACGTTCACCGGATGCTCCGGCACCCCGCGTACGTCGGGTGGCAGGTGATCCAGATCCGGGCAGGGCACCCCGAGGCCTACCGGGACGCGAAGGGGCGGCGCGTAGCGCTCAAGAGTGCCGACGGCTCACCTGTCGGGCTGGTGGACGAGAAGACCGCGCAGGCCGCGCAGACGGCGCTGACCCAGCAGAACCGGGTACCGGTGGACAACAAGCGGGACACCCGCCCGAAGCACCTGCTGACCGGGCTCCTGCGTTGCGGAGGGTGTGGCCGGTCGATGCCGTTCGGTGGCACGTCCTATGTCTGCGGGGCCGCGAACGGCGGACGGGGCTGCCCCGGCCGAGCGTCCGTGAGGGCTGATCGAGCCGAGGCGTTTGTCTTCGAGGCTTGGTTGAGCCGACTCGTGGCCGCCGATGACGAAGATCCGATCCTGCACGCGGCTTCGGAACGGTGGGCAGCGCGCATGCGACCGGAGGAGACGGAGGAGGAGAAGGCGGCGCGGACTGCGCTCCGGGCAGCCGAAGCCAACCTCAAGAGGTTGCTGAACGACCGGCAGAACGGCGTCTACGACGGACCCGCCGCCCGGTACTTCGCCCCGCTGCTGAAGGACGCCACGGAAGCAGTCGAGAACGCCCGGTTCGAGGTGGCACGCTACAGCGCGCCGGGCAGACTCGAACTGCCCTTCCTGGTGGTGGAGGAGGAAATCCTCACCTCATCGTGGGAAGCGGCAGACCTGCCCATGAAGCGCGATCTTCTCCGGTTGGTCATCGACCGAATCACTGTCGCGAAGGCCCCCCACCAGGGAGCGAAGTTCGACGGGATGAAGCGGTTCACGATCGAGTGGGCACAGCCGGAGCCGGACGATAACGACGCTGAGTAGCCCGTACAGCCCCCGAGAAGCCCCGGCTGGTCCCCAGAGACCGCCGGGGCTCTTTCGTGCCCGCAGAGGGCTGCTCGCGGGCACGCCGGTCGGCCCTGGCCTCGCCCTTCCGAGCAGCAGGCGAGCCGTCGTGGGTGACGAGGTGACGTTTGAGGGGTCTGTTTCAGGTTCTTCTCTGTGTGCAGGTGTCTAAGAGAAACCAGAACAGACCCCTCAAACGTCACCTCGTCACCCTGCTGTGAGGCGGTCGACCGGCAGGCGGACCCTCAGAGCGGGCAGCGACGCGCCGGGGCACCTCTGGCCTCCCCAGCAGAGTGAGGGCGAGGGAAGCAATCCCTAGGAATTCCTTGCGATCCCAACGCAATAGAGGCATCGGGAGATCGCCCCACTCTCATGACAGTGGGAGGGGAAATCCTTGCACTCCCAACGCAGTAGGGGAACTCGTCCCCCTCTTCCTATCCCGGGGGCGGGAAACCCTCGCCCTCCACCTACTCCGAGAAGCAGGGCTCCGTGCCCGGCCGACCGACAGCCATGGAGGCTTTGAGATGAACACCGACCACGCTCGCGCGCTGGAACTGATCCGCAGCGCCGAGGAGACCACCCTGCGGGCCCTGTCCGGTGAGGCGGCGGCAGCCGGCGAAGCGCACCGCCAGGCCGCGGAAGCCGCGCGCCTGCTGGCACCGACTCGGGACGGCGGGCCGTGCCGGCGCGAGGGGTGCCCCAACCGGGTCGTCAACCGTACGAATGGACGCCGCCGCCTCTACTGCTGCGACGCGTGCCAGCAGGCCGCCTACTGGGTTCGCAAGGCCGATGCCGCGTAGCGCGACGACCGCAGGAGCCCAACCCCTCCCGGAATCCAGGCAGGGGCTTTTTCATGCCCGCCGACAGGCGGCCCACCGGAGGTAGAGCCATGACCAACCCGAGCAGTTCCCGCTACACGTACGAGGATCACGAGACCAGGAGGCTCCGTTCTCACGCCGACGCATTCCAGTACAGCGCTGCCATGGAGCAACTGGCCGAGATGAAGCGCAACCGCCCCGAGCGGTACGACCAGATGCCTCCCGTCACCCGAATTTCGCTCGGCCACTACGAAACCGCGAAGGCCGCCGCGGTACAGCTCGGCCGCAACGTTTCCGCCCCTACCGATCGCGAGGTCTGAGAATGAGCAACGATGTGACCCGAGCCGCCGACAAGGTGGCCAAGCTCCGCGCCCAGGCCGACAAGTTCGCCGCCCCGCTCGCGGAGGCCGAGGCCGCCCTGGCGGCCGCGCAGGGCGCCGAGCAGGCCCGTCGCGCCGAGCGCGCTGCCGAGTACGACCGCGCGTTCGTCAAGACGTGGATGGAGCAGGCCGACGAACGGTCCGAGCAGGGCAAGACGCTGCACGCCGAGTTCCTTGAGCTCCTGTCCGCCGAGCCGTGGTTTCAGGCGTACGTGGCGCACCGCGCCGAACGGTACAAGCGCGAGAAGATCCTGATTGCCGCGCAGAATGCCCAGTCGCACCTCGGCATCGTGCGGACTGTCCCCGAGCCTCGCCGGTACGACGTGCGCATCATCGAGGACATAGCCAATGCGGTCGACCAGGCCGCCGAGACCGTCGGCGAGGCCTACAGCGAAGAGTTGGACGCCAAGCGGGATGCCTACATCGAAGCGGCGGACTGAATGGCCGTTGACGCACTCGACCCCGGCCCGGACGGTACCTACCCCTACTTCCCTCGGGATGCGCAGGGGCGGCCCGTCTGGTCGGACTCACAGACAGGACTACCACCGGTCAGCGGTGGGGCTCCGATGCTGCGCGGAGTCCAGCACATGCGCGACCCCCACCACCCGGGCCGGCTGCTGGCTATCGACCTGACGCCCCGCGACCCAAACGGGGAACTGATCGACCCGCCGGTCATCCCTCCAGGCGCCGCCAGATGAGACGCCGAGCGGTAGCCCGTCCAGAGATCCCGAGAACGGCGCACAAGACCACCGGGAGCCGGGACTGGCCAACTATCCGTAGAGCGTTCCTGAATATGAACCCGCTGTGCCGGGTGTGCGGTGAGGAACGGGCCGAACTGGTTCAGCACTTCCCACACACCCGGGAACAGTTGATCGCGAACGGGACGCAGTTCCCGGACGCGCCCGCTCACCTTCGGGGTGTCTGCGCGTTCTGCTACTACACAGCATGAGATCGGCGCCGCTCTACTGTCTGGATGGCCAGATAGTGGAGCGGCGCCGATTGCCTTCGCAGGAGGGCGCGGTGCTCGCGGCGCAGACAACCATCACAGGGCGAGGACAGCCGGGGAAGTCACCGCCGTCGGAGCCACTCCTCAAGGGTGGTGCCGCCTGCTACAAGCAGGGTGATCAGCCACCCAGGGATGCGTTGGATGGTCAAGTGCAGTCCACCGAATCGGAGTTCGAACTGTGGATGCTGCTCGCCCTCGGGGTTCTGAGACGTGACCTGCGGGCGCTGCTCGCCCTCTAGCTCTTGAGACACGACAAGCCTTCCGACCGGAAGCGGTCGGCGGGTCACCTAGGCAGTCACTACGACGTTCCCCAACGCGCTGCCACGACGCCCGCCCCGGTAAGTGCGCACGGGGAAGGCGGAGTTGGGTCCTCGGGGTACATTTTGTGGAGACTTATCGATGGGAACGGGCTTCCAGAGGAGTGGTTCATCCTCATCGAAGCCGCTAAGCAACTTGGACAGCAGGGGCATTATTCCTTCCGCCGCAAGAGTCAGTAGACCTAGGGCAAGCTCTGCGAGTGCGGCAAGGAATTGCTCCACAAAGAATTTATAATTCCACTGCTCATTAATGGCGGTTTGCAGACTTGCGCCAGTGAGCCAGAGTCTTGCCCTGGTGAATCTAAATCTCTCTTTCGAGTGGTGATCCGCTCTGACGAGTCGACCGATTCCCAGCACATGCGCTGGCCTTTCGATGGCAGGAGTTGCTGTCAGATATTCGAAGTACTCCCTGTCGCTCATTGCTGCGACTTCTTTGATGCCGACCATCCGCACTCCTCCCCGCGTCGCATGTCCACAGGGACTTTAGCTCACGGCGGCTACATCGTTGGTTCGAACGGAAGTCCCCATGCCGCGAAGACCCCGCCCCGTGCTCCGTCCTGCGGTGTCCCGAGCTGACCGCCCGTGGTGGCCGCTGTCCGCGGCGCCAGCGCGAGGCAGAGCAGCAACGAGGCACTGCAACAGAGCGCGGGTACGGCCGTGTCGTCCCACAGGGAGCGCGCTCGCCTCCATCGCAGCTTCCGGTGTTTGCGTGGGGTACCCCCAGGCGGGCGCCTCCCTTCGCTCCCGACCTCGACCGGCAGGGAGGGATAAAATTCGCATGGCGCATTAGACCGTATTGGCGGAACGCATCGGCCCCGTCCTGTCTTCTCTTGGTGGAAGTCAGGACGGGGCCCTTTTATTTTGTCGTCAGTTAGCTGACTGAAGGATCTATCTGGAGGCGCATTTCTTCATATACTTCCCGCAGGTCTCGTGCGTCGGAAATCTTTCGAACTTCCACGGCCTTAACCACTTCCAGTGCCCGCCAGTGGTTCGATGGCGCAACTCGGCCGGAGAGCATGGCGCGCTGTGCCGAATGGCATGCCTCGTCGAGCCGGTCAGTAGCTACTAGAGAGAGGGCGAGATCAATGTTTGCCGACGCGACGCGACGTGGCCACTTGGTCAAGTCGTCCGATGGAGCAAGCCGCGAAATCACTTCTCTTGCGTAGGTCTCCGCTGCCGGATCTCCAAGCCATGCAAGGGTTGTGGCTGCGTATGCAATGGCTTTTGCCGGATCGTACTGGAAGTGGTGTTCCGGCTGACTCGGTGTGCCGATTGCCGAGGAAAGGGATTGCACCCGGTCTATTGCGAAGTAGGTTTCGGATGAGTGTCCCAGTCGCGCGAACGCTCGACCTTGCTGCGCAAGGGCTTGAATCTCAATCGAACTTCCAGCAGGAGCCAATTGTTGTGCCGTTGCACTGAGTTCCGCAGCCCGGGAATAATGACCGTCGGTCAGGACCCGCCAAGCGTCTGTTTCAAAGCACCATGCTTGAATTTCTGGGTGATCGGCGTGTTGCGCTAGAGTCATCGCTGTTCGCAGTCTCGCTGTTGCAGCGTCCTGCTGATTGAGATCAATATGCAGAGTGGCGCCAAGCAGGGAAAACCAGCTGCCTATCACTAGCAGCTTCCGGTGTTCGGCAAGGGTCTTTTTGGCGTCCATGAGACTGGTCACGTATGCCGCATATTTACGCACTTGCCCCAGCAGCTCCTGAGGGGCGACAGTCGGATATTTGATCGCAAGGTCATGAAATGTCAGCTCAAGACGTTCAAGCGTCTCTTTTCCGACGTCACTGGCCGAAACTCTGCGCGCAAGCTCCAATGATTCGATCTCATCGTCATAGTCCAGTGCGACGACGGGCACGTTGGTGGCTTGTGAAGTCTCCAGATTTCCTGCGCCATGCAGGAGGGAGCCAAGCTCGATCAGGGTGACCCGTAGAATCTTAGCCAGGTTGGGGCGCTGCCAATCCTGGGGGTCCACGTTTCCACTTTCCCATCTTGCCACTGTGGAACGGTCGACACCCAAATTCTGGGCCAGGGATTCCTGAGTGAACCCGAGAGCCTTTCGCCTTTCAATAAAGGCCCTGCGTCGCTCTGCCATGCCGCCTCCCGGTCTCTGACTATCCGTTCTAGCAGGTCAAAGCACCCGATGCAGAGATTCTGAGACATGGATGCCACACGGATGCGTCATCTCTGCTCTGTCCAAGCGTGAACGGCGGCTCTGTACTGGTGATCCACGCAACGGCCGCCACTGATCGGGGGAATTGGGGTGCAGCGCGTAAGCATCGTGACCGGCGCCCTGGCCGTCGTGGTTGGCGCCGGGCCGGCCGTCCTGGCGAGCCCGTGCTGCTGCCCCAGCAAGCCGACGCCGGTTCGCAAGACCCGCTACGCCGAGCGCACCTAGCTGTAGCCCCATGAACTCCCGTCCTGGCGGAGTCGGGAATCAAACCCGCCAGGACGGGGCCCAACTCCTGCTCCGGGTACAGCCAACCCCCGTACCTGGAGCGGGGCACTGCCCCGCTACGCCCCCGTGGCGCAGCGGCAGCACCACCTATGGGCACGGTGCCGCCGTGCCCGCCGACAAGAGGAGGAATGCACATGAACAAGTCCGTGGAGTTCAACCCGGCGTCGTACCCCGGCCTGGAGTGGTCGGTGGCGTCGTACTCCCACCTGGACGACAAGGTGGAGTGCTTCGCGATCGCCGCCGCCGGTAACGGCCTGGTCGCGCTCGCCAACATCAACAACGACGGCGCCGTGATCACCGGTACCCCCGGTGAGCTGCGCAAGCTGCGCGACGCCTTCGCCGCCGGTCAGTACGACCACCTGATCGGCGCCTGACGCACCAGAAAGTGATCAACAGGCGACCGCCCCACCTGAATTGGGGCGGTCGCCCCTCCCCACCCTACGAGAAGGGAGCGCCATCGTGCAGACCGCACTCTCAAGGCTGGTCACCGACCCGGACACCTTCCGCACCGCGTGGCCCGCGGTGCCCGCGGTGTTCGACCGCGATGAAGCCGACCTGCAACAGCTCGCCACCAGGCAGGCGGCCCGCGAGATCCTGACCGACCCGGATATCCGTCCGGGCGGGTTCGGCATGGTCCGCAACGGGGTGTTGACCGCCGAACGTCCGTCCGCCGACCACCCGACGGACACCCTGGTCCTCAACGGACTCCACCGGTCGTACCCGCCCATCATGCAGTTCTGCAAGGAACTGTCGTCCCTGCTCGGCCACCCCGTGACGGGGAACTTCTACCTCACCCCCGGCGGGAAGGCCCAGGGCTTCGGGTGGCACTGGGACTGTCACCACGTCTTCATCGCGCAGGCTGAGGGCGCGAAGTTGTGGCGCCTCTTCCGGCCGACCTTCGTCAACCCGCTGGAGCACCACAACTGGTCGAAGATCGGGTTCGGCCCCGAGGACAAGGACCGGTTCGAGAACTCGGACCCTGACTACGAGTTCGAGCTGACGGCCGGGCAAGTGCTGTTCATTCCCCGCGGGTGGGTGCATGCGGGGCGGAGCACCGAGGAACACAGCCTGCACATCACGTTCGGCGTGCAACTCCTTACGAAGCACTGGGCGTTGCGCAAGCTCTGGGAGCTGTGCGAGGACAGCGAGGGACTCCGGGATGCCCTCCCGCCGAACCTCGGCGGGCAGGACTTCACCAAGCTGGCCGGCGAACTCGTGGCACTGTTCGGTGGAGGGTTGGCCGAGCTGCCGACCGACGCAGTCGCTCTCCGGCTCCGCTCGGCACAGCGGCTCTCGGTGCTCGGCCAGGAACCCAAGTAGATCGGCGGACCATCGGAGCATGGCGGGGACGAACGGTGGAAAGCACCGCAGGCGGTGCCAGTGGTCAGGCTGCCAGCACTACGCGAACCTGCGGGACCTGGACACCGGCAAGGACTTCTGCCTCTGCTGCGCCCTTGCCATGCTGCACGCGGCGGACGACCCGATCACCCGCTTCCGGGAGTTCGACGACTCGACCGCGTACGCCGATGCGCTGCGGAACCGTCCGATTCTCGGCCTGTTCGGTTGGCCCGGCACCATCCCGCCGGACGACGTTGGCCGATAACCTCGAAGTGCCGCCGCGCGAGAGGATCAGCCGTGCTCGAACCCGACGACGAAACCGTGTCCGACTGGTACGCAGCACGTGCTGATGGCACCCGGCCGCCGGGAACAAGGGATGCGCTGGCACTTGACCCGACCATCCGGCACGGTGGGCTGTTCGAGGACACCCCTCGCGCCGTGGTGGAGTGGGACGGCATCACGTGGCAACCCGTCGGGGTCGCCGCCACCTACGCCGACGCCTACCCGATGATCGTCCGGCGCGGCGAGGGGTTCGCGCCGCCACAGGACGACACTCCCGTTGCGTTGCTCCGTAAGGGGAGTGGGCGGCATCGCAAGGCCGATACGGAACGCTGAACCAGGGACTACAGGCATCCTTAGAGCGGCTATCTGACGCCTGCCCGGCCCCGTTCATGGTGAGCAGCCCGTGAACGGGGCCTACCGCTCGCCGCGCTCGCTCGGGTGCGTCACGAAGCTGCCCATGCCGGTACGGGTGACCACCAGGCGACCAGCCCGAAGGGCGGCAACTGCCTTGCGGACCGTTTTGCGGTCAACGCCGAATTCCTCGGTCAACTCGACCTCGGACAGCTTGTCGTCCGGGCCGAGTTCGCCGGTTGCGATCCTCTCCGTCACGATCTCGGCAATCTGTTCCCACTTTGAGCGGGCGGGGCTGAACTCGAACACTCCCCGACCGTAACCGCAGCGGTCAGCCAGGCATAGCCATGGTTGCCCATGGACAGGTATGGACAGGTTGGTTATCGTCGCCAACGAAAGACCCCCGGAAGCCGCTTAGGACCGGCCGCCGAGGGTGAAGCCGACCAGCTTTCGAGGAGCTGTCCGACATGCGTCATCTTATCGTTTGGTTCATACGCCGCGCCCTGGTTCTCTGCCTGCCGGCTCACGGGCAACACCGCGCCACGCAGACCCGGGTGGTCCCCGTGTCGGCCCCCGCTCCCGAGTCGTCGACCCCTGCCCCGTACGGACCGACCCCGGAGCCGGAACGCCTGTACATGGGGCCGCTGATCCGCCCGCACATCGACCACGGCGCATGGCTCGCCGAGCTGGACGAAATGCAGCGCGACTACAACGAGAGGCAGTGTCAGCGCGAACGACGCGAAGCGCTGCGTGCGGCGGCCAAGAACCGGCCGGACACCGGGTACGCCTACCCGGGCGCGCACACTCTCGCCGGGGCGGTGGCGTGATGACCCCGGCAACCACCATGAGGCCGACTTGCGGCGCCCTCCGCCGCGCTCAGGCTTCCCCCTGCAAGCTCGACCCGTTCCACCCGAACAACCACACGAACGCCCTTGGTGAAGACTGGCCGCGCATGGGCCCGATCTTCTGCACCCGGTGCAAGAGGGAAGCCGCGAACCCGGCTCTGGTGAGCCACCAGGAAGTCGCGAGCGGCCCCGGGTACGCCGTGTGGGCGTGCTCGCCGACCTGCCCCGAGTAAGACCGCACCTCGCCCCGCCCGGACCGATCAGGGCGGGGCTTCGTGCTGTCTAGGCTGGTCATATGGACGACGATGCGTCAGAGACGCCCGTACAATGTGTAAGAGTCCTCCTCGCCGAGGACCAGGGGATGGTCCGGGAGGCGCTGGCCGCGCTGCTCGGGCTGGAGGGGGACATCGACGTCGTCGCGCAGGTCGGCCGCGGGGACGAGGTGGTGGCGGCGGTGCTCGCGAACGACGTGCAGGTCGCCGTGCTGGACATCGAGATGCCGGGGATGACGGGCATCGAGGCGGCCGCCGAGCTGCGCGGCCGGGCGCCCGGGACGAAGGTGGTCATCGCGACGACCTTCGGCCGGCCCGGCTACCTGCGCCGGGCGATGGAGTCGGGCGCGGACGCCTTCCTGGTGAAGGACGCGCCGGCCGCCGAGCTGGCGGAGGCGATCCGCCGGGTGCTGCGCGGCGAGCGGGTGATCGATCCGGTGCTGGCCGCCGCCGCGCTGGCGGAGGGCGCCGACCCGCTGACCCCGCGCGAGCGGGACGTGCTGGGCGCGGCCGCCGACGGCGCGGTGAACGCGGACATCGCCCGGCGGCTGCACCTGTCCGAGGGGACGGTGCGCAACTACCTGTCGATGGCGATCCAGAAGACCGGGGCCCGCAACCGTACCGAGGCGGTGCGGATCGCCCGCGAGAAGGGCTGGCTGTAGGCGGGCGGGTCAGTTGAGCCGGTGCCGGGCCGCCCGGGCCTCCTGGCGGACCTTGGCGGCGGTGTCCGGGTCGAAGGTGTCCAGGATCTGCGCGTAGGCGTCCATCTCCGCCGATCCGCCGAGGAAGTCCCCGGTGCGGACGAGGAGTTCGGCCCGTTCCAGGCGCAGCTGGGCCGGGTGCCGGGGCAGCAGCAGGGAGAGTTCGGTGGCCCACAGCTGGGTGCGGGCGTGCTCGGGGCGGTCGGCGGCCCAGACCCGGATGTTGCCGAGCACCCGCAGCACGATCTCCAGCGGCTGGGCCGGGGTGAGCAGGGCGGGGGTGAACTCCTGCCCGGCGGCGGCGACCAGCCGTTCGACGTCCTCCGGGTCGAGCAGCCGCCCGCCGTGGAACGGGTCGGCCAGGACGTAGTCATCGCCGCCCGCCGGGCCGCCCACCGCGACGATGAAGTGGCCGGGCAGCGCGATGCCGTGGACGGTCAGCCCGGCGCGCCGCCCGACCGCCGTCCACACCAGCGAGAGCGTGATCGGCAGTCCGCGCCGCCGCCGCAGCACCTCGGGCAGCAGCGAGGACTCCAGGCGCCGGTAGTCCGACTGCCGTCCGTGGAAGCGCTCCCGTCCGCCGAGCACCGCGGCGAGCAGGGCGGCCGTCTCCTCCGGCCCGGTGGGCGCCCGCTCGGCGACGGCCTGCCGGACGGCCGCCGCGTGCCGCTCCAGCGCGGCCTCGCAGGCGGCGAGCAGTGCGTCCACGCCGGGCGGCTCGCCGGGGTCGCCGGGGTCGGGCACCATGCCGTGCTCGGCGGCGGCGAGCAGGCACAGCAGCACCGGGTCGGGCTGCTCGGCGCGGGCGGCGGTCCGGAAGCGGTCTCTGCTCTGCTCGGTCACGGTGACGGCGACGGCTTTCGTACGGCGGACGGACAAGGCGGCGGACGGACGGTCGGGCGGACAGGCGGGTGATCGGTCGGACGGTACGGCCCGGCGGCTACCCCTGGGGAAGAAGGGCGTAGTGGTAAGTGTGACTGGTCGTGAAGCCGAGTCCGTCATAGAGCGCGATCGCCCCCGCGTTCTCCGCCTCGACCTGGAGGTACCCGCCCCTCGCCCCCTCCTCGGCCGCGCGCGAGGCGAGCACCGCCATGACCGCCGTCGCCAGCCCGGCCCGCCGGGCGTACGGCTGGACCTCGATCGCTCCGAAGCAGGCCCAGTCCCCTTCGACGACGCAGCGTCCGATCGCCAGCGGGGGTTGCCCGGGGGCGCCCGGCACGGTGGCGAACCAGACGGAGGGCCCGCCGTGCAGCACCTGCCGGGCGGCCTCCTCGACGGCCGGGTCGCCGCTCACCCGCCGGTACACCGACAGCCACCGGTCGTCCGCGGTCCGCGCCAGCCGGACCCGCTCGTGCCCGGTGCCGACCCGGGCGAGCCCGGCCAGCGGGGCGGTGCGGACCAGGGTGGGCGCGTACCCGGCGCCGAGCCGGTCGAGTTCGGCGACCAGCGCGGTCGGCGAGCCGGGGGAGATCACCTCGACGTACGCGGGCAGCCCGCGCGCCGCGTACCAGGCGCGGACGGCCGCCAGCGCCTGAGGCAGCGGCAGCCCCGGGTCCCCGAGCGCCTGGACGGAGTTGGCCCGCCGGGTGAACCCGGCGGCGGCGCGCAGCGTCCACTCGCCGAGCGGCTCCTGCTCGACGGCCGGCCAGCCGCGGCCCGCGATCCGCTGCAGTTCGACCGGCGCGGTGACCGGCAACGGGGCCCGCCGAACCGGAAACGGCGGCACGACCTTGCCCGCGACCAGCAGCTTCTCCGGCAAGTGCACCGGATCGCCGGAACGCGGGGCGATCGTCAGCCCATGATCGTCCCACGATGTGAGCACGCCGATCGAATCCCGGAACACCGGCCGGTCGTCCACGAACTCCGCGAGGCGTCGGACCGACACGCGTCGTCCCACGTCAGAGCGATCTATCCGGACCTCCGGACGGTCGCCGACCGGGTTGACCGTCGCCATCTGGCCACCTCCTGTGCATTTGCGGTCTCCGACCCGCGATACTAGGGGCGGGCATCGACGACGCCGCGCTCACCGCGCACGGCAGCAGAACAGAACGGGCCACCAGGCCCTTCCGAGGAGGAACGACAGCGTGACCTACGTCATCGCGCAGCCTTGTGTCGACGTGAAGGACAAGGCGTGCATCGAAGAGTGCCCGGTTGACTGCATCTACGAGGGCGAGCGATCGCTCTACATCCACCCGGATGAGTGTGTCGACTGTGGCGCGTGCGAGCCGGTCTGCCCGGTCGAGGCGATCTTCTACGAGGACGACACTCCGGAGGAGTGGAAGGACTACTACAAGGCGAACGTCGAGTTCTTCGACGACCTGGGTTCGCCCGGTGGCGCCTCGAAGCTCGGCCTGATCGAGCGTGACCACCCGTTCATCGCCGCTCTGCCGCCGCAGAACGCCGACCACTGACGATCGGTGGCAGAACAGCTGTGAGCACCAACAGCACGCGCGCGCCGTTCCCGGGCCACCCGGGGGCGGCGCGTCGCGTTTCGGACAAGCTCCCGGTCTTTCCCTGGGACAAGCTGGAACCGTACAAGGCGACCGCCCTGGCCCACCCGGGCGGGCTCTGCGACTTCTCCGTCGGCACCCCGGTGGACCCGGTCCCCGAGGTCGTCCAGAAGGCGCTGGCCGCGCACACCGACACCCCCGGCTACCCGACCGTCTGGGGGCCGTCGGAGCTGCGCGAGGCGATCGCCGGCTGGCTGCACCGCCGGCTCGGCGCGCGGATCGGCCCGCAGGCCGTGCTGCCGACCGTCGGCTCCAAGGAGCTGGTGGCCTGGCTGCCGACCCAGCTCGGCCTCGGCCCCGGCGACCAGGTCGCCTACCCGCGCCTGGCCTACCCGACCTACGAGGTGGGCGCCCGGCTGTGCGGCGCCGAGCCGGTCGAGTACGACTCGGTGGACGAGCTGGACGGCTCCCGGGTGCGCCTGCTCTGGGTGAACTCGCCGTCCAACCCGACCGGCCGGGTGCTGGGCGCGGACGAGCTGCGCCGCGCCGTCGAGTGGGCCCGGGAGCACCGGGCCCTGCTGGTCAGCGACGAGTGCTACCTGGAGCTGGGCTGGGAGGCCGACCCGGTCTCGGTCCTGCACCCGGACGTCTGCGGCGACGGCCACGAGGGCCTGCTGGCCGTGCACTCGCTCTCCAAGCGCTCCAACCTGGCCGGCTACCGCGCCTCCTTCGTGGCGGGCGACCCGGTGGTGGTCAAGGAGCTGCTGGAGGTGCGCAAGCACGGCGGCATGATCGTGCCGGCGCCGGTCCAGGCGGCGACGGTCGCCGCGCTCGCGGACGACGCGCACGTGGCCGAGCAGCGCGAGCGGTACGCGGCCCGGCGCTCGGCCCTGCGGGCGGCGCTGGAGGCGTACGGCTTCCGGATCGAGCACTCCGAGGCGAGCCTCTACCTGTGGGCGACCCAGGACCGCCCGTGCTGGGAGACGGTGGCCGAACTGGCCGGGCTGGGCATCCTGGTGGCGCCCGGCGACTTCTACGGGCCGGCCGGCGACCGCTTCGTGCGGGTCGCGTTCACGGCGACCGACGAGCGGGTCGCCGCGGCCGTGGAGCGGCTGGGCGCGGCGCGCTGACCGCACCCGGACGACTGTACGGCGAAGGGGGCCGGTGTCACGGACACCGGCCCCCTTCGGGGTTCTCCGCGGAGGCGGGGGTTACAGCGGCAGGCCGTTGAGGCCGCCGCCGTTGAGGCTGCCCAGCAGGCCGCCGAGCGGGCCGAGCGCGCCGGTCAGGCCGGACAGCGGGCTGTTCGAGCCGAGGTCGGCACCGCCGAGGCGGTTGGCCGACCCGTGCTCGGCCAGGCCGAGCACGTCGGTGGCGGGCAGGTCGGCCGGCAGGGCCTGCTCGACGGAGCCGAGCGGCAGCGCGCGCTGCACCGCGCCGACGGGCAGGGCGTCGGCGACGGCGGTGCCGCCGGGGACGGCGCCGGTGAGGGTCCCGGCGGCCGGCAGGGTCTGGGTGACCGGGCCCGAGGTGAGCCCGTCGAGCGGGCCGGTGCCGGCGGTGGCGCTGCGGGTGGCCGTGCTCTTGCCGGTGACGGCCTCGCCGAGCTTGCCGGCCAGGGCCGAGGTGACCTTCGGGGTGACCGAGGAGAGCTGGCCGGCCGTCGCGGCGGTCTGGTCGACCGGGGCGGTCAGCGAGCCGGCCTTCTCGTTGGCCTCGGGCAGCTGCTGGGCGACGATGTTGCCGGCGGCGTCGGCGGAGGCCGGTACGCCCGCGGCGACGGTGGCCGCACCGGTGGTGCCGGCGGCCTGGCCGAGCTGGTGGGTGGTGTGCTGGAGGGTGGAGCCGGTGTCGGTGTTGGTCAGCTGGCCCAGCGGTGCCGCGAGGTCGCTCTTGGGCAGCAGGGCGTCTCCGCCCAGGGCGGACGCGGAGCCGGCGGCGAGCAGCGGGGTCGCTCCGGCGGCCACGACGAGCGCGGCCTGGGCGATCCGGCGCGTGAGGGGGTGAGACATGGGGCTCCTCGAAGGGGTCTGGGTCCGTCCCGTCCGCCCCGGGGGCCGGGTGTGGCCGATCGGGCGGACGACGTTGTTACCGCTTGAGAAGCCAGAAGGTTTCGGCCGGTGCAAGGAAGCTTCCTGGCCGATCATCGGATCGTACGACCACGACAGGGGTGCCCGCCGGGCCCGGTCGGACGTCGCCGAACCGGCCCCGGCCAAGGGCAGTGACGGTTCTCCATCCCGGTTCGCCGGAACGGGGGGTCGGTCCACCGGGGTTGACCGGAATCACCCGACCGGCGGCAACCCGAACACCAGTGCGTCAGCCCTTGTCGGCCGGGGCCAGAGTGACCTGGACGAGCTTGGTCGAGGTGCCCGAGGTCTGGCTCTGCCAGCCGTCCTCGGACTTGGACTTGCGCCAGATCTTCCCGTCGTAGGCGACCGTCGCGATGCCCAGCTGCTGGGCCTGGGCGACCGCCCAGTGGGCGACCTCCCAGCCGCTCGCCCGCTCGGCGACCGCTCCGCCGTCCGCCCCCGCGTCCGAGGAGGAGGTCAGCGCGGCGGTGGCCGGGTCCGGGGTCAGCGAGACGGCGTTCTCGGCGCCCTTGATGGTCGAGGTGTAGCCGGTCGCCGGCGTCACCGTGCGGCCGAACTCCCGGCGCACCCGGTCGGACAGCACCTGGGCCCGGTCCGGCGCCGCGGCCGGGGTCGCGGTGGCGCCCGGGGTCGCGCCCGGGGAGGCGGAGGCGGAGTCCGCCGGATCCGGCTTGGCGTAGTCGTGCACCACGCAGGAGAACGAGGCGGGCTCCCGGCCGGCCAGCGCCGAGGTGAGCAGGGTCGCCTTGGTCTCGTGCTTGGCGTAGGCCTGCGGGTAGCCGCTCTTCTGCACCGTCTGCGCGGCGTCGGTCAGCGGCATCCGGGTGTAGCCGGGGACCTTGACCAGGCCGTCCAGGAACTTGTTGGTCGCGTACACCGGGTCCGAGATCTGCGCCGGGGTGCCCCAGCCCATCGACGGCCGCTGCTGGAAGAGGCCGATCGAGTCCCGGTCGCCGCCCGCCAGGTTGCGCAGCTTGGACTCCTGCATGGCGGTCGCCAGCGAGATCGTGGTGGCCCGGTCCGGCAGCCCGCGCGAGCGCGCCACCGCGGCGATCGTCGCGGCGTTGGCGGCCTGCGGCAGCTCCAGCGTGCCGCTGCCCGCCGCGGTCTTCACCGTGCACTCCTCGGACGCGCCCGGCTTGAAGCCGAACCACCAGATCCCGACCACGGCCAGACCGGCGACCAGGGCCAGGCCGAGCAGCCCGACGATCACCATCAGCAGGGCGCGCAGCGGCCCGCGGCGGCGAGTGGGCTCCTCTTCGTCGCCCAGCTCCTCGCTGCTCCTTCTCCTGGCCACCGTCGCCCCTCTCGCGCCTGCTCCTTGATCCGACACCGTACCCACTCGGACGGATGTGCGGCGCCTCCCGGTTGCCGTTGCCCGCCCACTCGCCGCCCACTCGCCGTCAGGGCGCCGCCCCCGGGGACGGCGGGGGCCGCTCCGTGTCACCGGGCGGCCGCACCGGCCCGCACCGGGCCGCGGACTAGGCTGGCGCCCATGAGCAGCCCGAACCCGACGCCCCTGGACCTCACTCTCGACGGCGGCGCGCTGACCGCCCGCCTCGTCGACTTCCCCTCGGTGAGCGGCGACGAGCAGGCGCTCGCCGACGCCGTGGAGGCCGCGCTGCGCGGCTACCCGCACCTCACCGTGGACCGCCACGGCAACAACGTGGTCGCCCGGACGAACCTGGGCCGGGCCGAGCGCGTCGTCCTGGCCGGCCACCTGGACACCGTGCCGATCGCCGACAACCTCCCCTCGTACGTCGAGGGCGACCTGCTCTACGGCTGCGGCACCTCGGACATGAAGTCCGGCGTGGCCGTCCAGCTGCGTCTGGCCGCCACGCTCGCCGAGCCCAACCGCGACCTCACCTTCGTCTTCTACGACTGCGAGGAGGTGGAGGCCCACCGCAACGGCCTGGGCCACCTCGCCGAGGACCACCCGCAGTGGCTGGCCGGCGACTTCGCGGTGCTGATGGAGCCCAGCGGCGGCATGGTCGAGGGCGGCTGCCAGGGCACCCTGCGGGCGCAGGTGCGGCTCACCGGCGTGCGCGCCCACGCGGCCCGCAGCTGGCTCGGCGACAACGCCATCCACCACGCCGCCGAGGTGCTCACCCGGCTCGCGGACTACCGGCCGCGCCGGGTGGAGATCGACGGCCTGGAGTACCGCGAGGGCCTGAACGCGGTCCGGATCGACGGCGGCGTGGCCGGCAACGTGATCCCGGACGAGTGCGTCGTCACGGTCAACTTCCGCTACGCGCCGGACCGCAGCGAGGCCGACGCGGAGAAGCACGTGCGCGAGGTCTTCGACGGCTTCGAGCTCACCGTCACCGACTTCGCCGCTGGCGCCCTGCCCGGACTCGCCCAGCCGGCCGCCCAGGCCTTCCTGGCGGCCACCGGCGGCCAGGCCCGGGCCAAGTTCGGCTGGACCGACGTCGCCCGCTTCAGCGCGCTCGGCGTCCCGGCCGTCAACTACGGCCCCGGGGACCCGAACCTGGCGCACAAGCGCGAGGAGCACTGCTCGCTGAGCGCCATCGCCGAGGTCGAGGAGCGGCTGCGCGCCTGGCTGACCAGCTGAGCCGCGCGCGGCTCAGCTCGTACGATCAGCGGCCGAACGCCACCTTCCGGTTGCTCAACCGACCTTCCCCCGTTGCCTGAAAACGGGGGAAGATCGGCGTAGGGTTTCGTCATGACAGGCACAGGAGACGAGAAGCACTACGGTCACGGTCCCGAGCAGGTCGGGGTGCCGCGGAAGAAGAAGGCCTGGCCCGAGAAGCAGAAGGGCCCGGTGCTGGTGCGCCGGGACCAGGTCGGCACGAGCACCACGGACCAGCGCCTGCTGGACACCACCGGCCCCACCGACTGGCTGCACACCGACCCGTGGCGGGTCCTGCGGATCACCTCCGAGTTCGTCGAGGGCTTCGGCGCCCTCGCCGAACTCCCGCCCGCGATCAGCGTCTTCGGCTCCGCCCGGACCCCGGTCGACTCGCCCGAGTACCAGGCGGGCGTGGAGATCGGACGGGCCCTCGTCGAGGCCGGCTACGCGGTGATCACCGGCGGCGGCCCGGGCGCGATGGAGGCCGCCAACCGCGGCGCCTCCGAGGCCGGCGGCCTCAGCGTCGGGCTCGGCATCGAGCTGCCCTTCGAGCAGGGCCTCAACGAGTTCGTCGACCTCGGTCTGAACTTCCGCTACTTCTTCGTCCGCAAGACGATGTTCGTGAAGTACGCCCAGGGCTTCGTGGTCCTGCCCGGCGGCCTCGGCACGCTGGACGAGCTGTTCGAGGCGCTCACCCTGGTGCAGACGAAGAAGGTCACCCGCTTCCCGGTGATCCTCTACGGCAGCGCCTACTGGGGCGGCCTCTACGAGTGGCTGAAGAACACCCTGGTCGCGCAGGGCAAGGCGGCCCCGCACGACCTGGAGCTGTTCCACATCACCGACGAGATCGACGAGGTCATGAAGATCCTCGCCGACGCCCGCCGGCCCGCCGGCGAGATCTAGCCCCGCCGCCCGGCCGCCCCGCCCCGTCGGCCGGACCAGCGGGCAGGCCCCGGGTCTAGGCCAGCCCCCGGCGGGCGACCGCCGGGGCGCGGGTGCCCCGGATCGAGGCGACCATGTCCAGCACCTGGCGGGTCTCCGCGACCTGGTGCACCCGGTAGATCCGCGCGCCCAGCCAGGCCGAGACCGCGGTGGTGGCGAGGGTGCCGAGCAGCCGCTCGTTCACCGGCTTGTCCAGGGTCTCGCCGACGAAGTCCTTGTTGGAGAGCGAGACCAGCACCGGGAAGCCGGTCGCGGTCATCTCCGGCAGCCGCCGGGTGGCCTCCAGCGAGTGCCGGGTGTTCTTGCCGAAGTCGTGCCCCGGGTCGATGACCACCGCGTCCCGCCGCACGCCGAGCTCCACCGCGCGCTCGGCCAGTCCCACGGTCACCCGCAGGATGTCCGCCATCACGTCCTCGTACCCGACCCGGTGCGGCCGGGTGCGGGGTTCGGCGCCGCCGGCGTGGGTGCAGACCAGCCCGGCGTCGTACCGGGCGGCCACCTCGGCGAGCTCCGGGTCCACCCCGCCCCAGGCGTCGTTCAGCAGGTCCGCGCCCACCTCGCAGACCGCCTCGCCGACCTCGTGCCGCCAGGTGTCCACGCTGATGACCGCCTCGGGGTGGCGCTTGCGCAGCTCGGCCACGAAGGGCACGGTGCGCCGCAGTTCCTCCTCGACCGTGACCTCGTCTCCCGGCCCGGCCTTCACCCCGCCGATGTCCAGGATCGCCGCGCCCTCGGCCATCGCCCGGTCCGCGGCGGCGAAGGCGGCCTGGTCGGCGAAGGTCGCGCCCTTGTCGAAGAACGAGTCCGGCGTCCGGTTGACGATCGCCATGATCACCAGCTCGTCGTCACCGAATTCCCGCGGTCCCAGGCGCAGTGCCACCGATGTCTCCTCCACAGCTCCTGCGGGTGCGATGATGGCCCCCGGCCTCACTAAGGGACCATGCTGTCATGATCAGTGTGGTTACCTGCCACCACATAGCGGACCGGCCGGGAGTTCGGGAGGACAGCTCGTGTTCTGGGTGATCGTGGTCGCCATGGCCGTGGTGGTCGGTGGTGCCGCCCTGGTGGCGCTGGGTGGGGGTGGGTCGATGCCGGAGGCGGTACCGGACCGCATCTCCGCGCGACTGCCGCAGGACCGCCCGCTGGGCAAGGCGGACGTGGACGAGCTGCGCCTGCCGATGGCGCTGCGCGGCTACCGGATGGACGAGGTGGACGACGTCCTGGACCGCCTCGGCGCCGAACTCGCCTACCGCGACGCGCGGATCGCCGAGCTGGAGGCCGCCGCCCACCTGCGCGGCGCGGTCGAGGCGACCACCGCCCCCGACCCGGCGGCCGAGCCGCTGCCCGGCCTGGAGCAGTTCGCCCAGGTGGTCGAGCCGGCCGTGGTGCTCGCCAAGCAGCCGGCCGGGGAGCAGACCCCCGAGGACGCGAAGCCGGGGGCCGACAAGTGAACGGGTGCGCATGAGTGGTGAGGTCGAGGGCGCGGTGCTCGGTGCGGACGGGCTGCGCCGCTGCGCCTGGGGCGATTCCACCGACGACTACCGGGTCTACCACGACACCGAGTGGGGCCGACCGGTGCACGGCGACGACGCGCTGTTCGAGCGGGTCTGCCTGGAGGCCTTCCAGTCCGGCCTGTCCTGGCTGACCATCCTGCGCCGCCGCGAGGGCTTCCGGGCCGCGTTCGCGGGCTTCGAGATCGCCGAGGTCGCCGAGTTCGGCGAGGCGGACAAGGAGCGCCTGCTCGCCGACGCCGGCATCATCCGCAACCGGGCCAAGATCGAGGCGGCGATCGCCAACGCGCGGGTCGCCCGCGATCTGGAGGGCGGCCTGGACGCGCTGATCTGGCGGTTCGCCGCCGAGCCGGACCGGCCGGCCCCCCGCACGCTGAGCGAGGTGCCGGCCGTCACGCCGGAGTCGACGGCGCTGGCGAAGGCGCTGAAGAAGGAGGGCTTCCGCTTCGTCGGCCCGACCACCGCCTACGCCCTGATGCAGGCCTGCGGGCTGGTCGACGACCACCTGGCGGACTGCCACGTCCGCACCGGCGCCAAGGGCTGACCGCCGGCGCGGGGCCGGGTGGTCGGCCCCCGCGCGCCTCAGCGGCCCAGGTACTTCGGCTTCTCCTTGGCGATGAAGGCGCGCACCGCGATCCGGTGGTCCTCGCTCTCGCCCGCCAGCGTCTGCAACTCGTCCTCCTTGTCGAGGAGTTCGTCCAGCGAGTGGGAGGCGCCGTACGCCAGCGACTCCTTGATGGCGCCGTAGGCGACGGTCGGGCCCTCGGCCAGCTCGCGGGCGAAGGCCCGGGCGGTGGCGGCGAGTTCCTCGGCCGGCACCACCTTGGTGGCCAGGCCCAGCTCCATCGCCTCGGCGGCCTTGACCGTCCGGGGAAGCATCAGCAGCTCGGTGGCCCTGGCGTGCCCGACCAGCCGGGGCAGCGTCCAGGAGGCGCCCGAGTCGGCGGTCAGCCCGATCCCGGCGAAGGCGGTGTTGAAGCCGGCCCGGTCGGACAGGAAGCGGAAGTCGCAGGCGAAGGCGAGCGAGGCGCCGGCTCCGGCCGCCACCCCGCCGACCGCGGCGACGGTCGGCTTGCGCATTCCGGCCAGCGCCCGCACCAGCGGGTTGTAGTGCTCGGCGACGGTCCGCAGCGCGCCCTCGCCGGTCTCCTCGGCCCGCTTCAGCAGGGTCAGGTGCTCGTTCAGGTCCTGGCCGACGCAGAAGGCCCGCTCGCCCGCCCCGGTCAGCAGGACGGCCCGCACCGCCGGGTCCGCGGCCGCGGCGGTCACGGCGTCGCGCAGCGCGATCTTGGTGGCGACGTCGAGCGCGTTCATCGCCTCCGGGCGGTTGATGGTGAGGACGGCCAGGCCGCCGTCCAGCTCGTACAGCACGGAATCGGACATGGGTGAGGGCTCCCGGGGTCGAGGCGGTGTCGGTCGTGTGTGTCAGGATGCCGGAGCACACGGGGGCCTGGGGAGTGTGAGGTATCGCACCTTCCGGTGCTGTCCGTGCCGCCGCCACGCCGGGGCTTATGACGCGGTTTGCGGCGGTTGGGGGCGGTCCGGCCGTGGTTGCACCGAGAGTGATGTTGGTCATCAGCCCGTGGCATGCGGGATAATGGCTTCCGATCAATGCGTTCGATACCGGCGGTGGACGGACTGCCGGTGCGTAGCTGAGCGGTTGCAGGAAGGGGAACGAGCATGGCGGCCATGAAGCCGCGGACGGGTGACGGCCCGCTCGAAGTCACCAAAGAGGGGCGGGGCATCATCATGCGCGTTCCGCTCGAAGGCGGCGGACGCCTTGTGGTGGAGCTCACGCCTGACGAGGCCGACGCCCTCGGCGAGGCCCTGAAGAAGGCCTGCGGCTGACCGCAGCAGGTGCTCGCCATCTCCTGGAGATGTGCTGCCGGGCCCGGGTACGACGTCATGTCGGCCCGGGTCCGCACGTTTTCCGGGCCCGGTCCCCGCGGGGCGCCGGGCTCGGCGCTCGATGGCGCCGGGCTCAGCGCTTGATGGCGCAGAGCAGCCCGTCCGACACCGGCAGCAGGGCCGGCAGCAGGGCCTCGCTCTCCCGCACGTCCCGGACCAGGTCCCGGACGGCGCCGGTCTGCGGGTCCTGGAGCTCCGGTTCGGCCAGCCTGCCCTCCTGGAAGACCCCCTCGAAGCAGACCATCCCGCCCGGCCGCAGCAGCCGCAGCGCCTCCAGCAGGTACTCGCAGGACTCGACCGGGTCGCCGTCGCAGAACACCAGGTCGTACTGGCCGTCGGCGAGCCGGGGCAGCACCTCCAGGGCCCGGCCCGGTATGAACCGGGAGCGGTTGGCCGCGAACCCGGCCGCCTGGTACGCCTCGCGGGCCAGCTGCTGGCGCACCGGTTCGGAGTCCACCGTGGTGAGCACGCCGTCCGGCCGCATCCCGCGCAGCAGGTAGACCCCCGATACCCCGGTGCCGGTGCCGATCTCGGCGACCGCCTTGGCGTCCAGCGCGGCGGCCAGCAGCCGCAGGCACGCCCCGCCGCTCGGCCCGATCGCCTTTATCCCGGTCCGCGCGGACTGGGCCCGGGCGTAGGTCAGCACCGCGTCCTCGCTCACGAAGGTGTCGGCGAGGGCCGCACGTGCGGGCCCGAATTCGCTGATGGCTGCCTCTTTCGGAGCGCCGGGCGGCAGCCCGGTGCCGAGGGATGTCGATATTTCCTGGCACAGATTACTGGCCGACCGGGAACCGCGTACGGCGGCGGGCCGTTGTCAGGACGGACCGGGTGCGGAAGGCCTCCCGGGCACTTTTATCCGGGCTTGACGGGTGAGGTGGATATGGTGGTGGCCCTGCTGGGCAGAAGAGCCGACCGAGGAGGTGTGGCCGAGGGCGACGTCCCTGTGCGGCGGCACTCCCGCGGCACCGCGTCGGCCCGTACGCCGAAGCCCGTGATGAACCAGCCTGCGCACTCCGACCTGGACCAGCCCGCGGCCGCCACGCCGACCGACGGTGCCACCGAGGCCCCCGCCCTCGCGACCTTCACCGAAGGTCCCGACGCGCAGACCTGGACTCCGCCCACCTGGGAGGAGATCGTCGAGGCGCACAGCGCCCGCGTCTACCGGCTCGCCTACCGTCTGACGGGCAACCAGCACGACGCCGAGGACCTCACCCAGGAGGTCTTCGTCCGGGTGTTCCGTTCGCTGTCGACCTACACCCCCGGCACGTTCGAGGGCTGGCTGCACCGGATCACCACCAACCTCTTCCTGGACATGGTCCGCCGCCGCCAGCGCATCCGCTTCGACGCGCTCGGCGAGGACGCGGCCGAGCGGCTCGCCTCCCGCGAGCCCAGCCCGGCCCAGCACTTCAGCGACACCCACTTCGACGCCGACGTCCAGCAGGCGCTGGACACCCTCGCGCCGGAGTTCCGGGCCGCCGTGGTGCTCTGCGACATCGAGGGCCTGTCCTACGAGGAGATCGCCGCCACGCTGGGCGTCAAGCTCGGCACCGTCCGCAGCCGCATCCACCGCGGCCGCTCGCACCTGCGCGCCGCGCTCAAGCACCGCGCCCCCGGCTCGGCCCCCGGCCGTGAGCGCCGCGGCGGCTCGGAGGAGCCGGTGCCGGTCGGCGTCGGTGTGGTCGAGGCCGCGGTCGCGCCCGGTGGGCGCGGACGGAGGCGATCGTGAGCGGAACCAGCCGGTCCGGTTCGGATCGTTCGGATGCGTCCGACCGGTCCCTGACCCGACGGGGCTGGGCCCTGCCGGGCCGTCGCGGAGCCGACGAACCCGGTGAGCCCGTGCTGCCCGCGGTGGCACTGCCCGCGGACACGGCGCTGCACGCGCTTCCCGTCCGCCCCACCGCGCCCGCCGCCGAGGAGCACCACCTGGGCGAGCGCCTCTCCGCCTTCCTGGACGGCGAACTCGGCCACGACTCGCGCGACCGCGTCCAGGCCCACCTGGCGACCTGCCCCCAGTGCCTCGCCGAGGCCGACGAGGGCCGCGCCGTCAAGCACATGCTGACCCGCACCGGCACCCCCGGCCCGTCCTCCGCGCTGATGGCCCGCCTGATGGCCGTCGGAAACCTCCCCGAGGACGCCCCGGCGGACCGCGACCGGCCGACCGGACGCGGCCGCCGCGATGACGACGACGACCTGCCCGGTGGCGGGGTCGCGGCCACCGGCACGCTCGGCGGCAGCCGGCTCGACGGCGGCTCCTTCGGCCGCGGTGCCGGGGCCTCCTTCGGCGCGGGCGCGCTCGGCGCCGGCGCCCCGCTGCCCGGGGTGGACCCGCGCGCCTTCGGGCGCGGCGCGGTGCTGCGGCCGCTCATGGGCCGGCGCGCGGCCCGTCCCGAGCCCACCGCCGCCCCGGCCCGTCCGCAGCCCTCCGCGGCCGTCGTGCGCCCTCCCGCGCGCGGACGCCGACTGGTGTTCGCGGCCGCGGGCGCCTTCTCCGTCGCCGCGGTGACGCTCGGCGGCGTCGGCGGGCTCAGCACCCAGGGCGAGGAGCGCCACGGCACCACCGTCAGCCCGCCCGGTGCCGGCACCGGCCGGGGCGGCGGACTCGTCCCGATGAACGCGCAGGTCCCGGTGGACTTCCCGGGCCGCCCGGTCGCCGCGACCCGCGAGGCGACCCCGCCGGGCTACCCGGAGCGCTACCCCGGGGGCCCCGCCGCACTGCGCCAGCAGACCCGCTAGAGCGGCCCTCGACGGACACCGGTGTTCCGGTCCGGACGGCCTCGGCCACCGGCAGGTCTTTACCACGGCTTCATCCCAGCGTGGACCAGGGACTCGCCGGTGGCCATTACCCTGTAGGAACCGTCGTCCGACGAGCTAGGGAGCAAAGGTGTTCAGCGACGTGGGTGGGCTGGAGCTCCTGACGCTTGCCGTGATGGCGATCATCATCTTCGGCCCGGACAAACTGCCGAAATTGATCCAGGACACCATGGGCTTCATCCGGAAGATCCGTTCCTTCGCCGACAACGCGAAGGAGGACATCCGCAGCGAGCTCGGCCCCGAGTTCCAGGACTTCGAGTTCGAGGACCTGAACCCCAAGACCTTCGTCCGCAAGCAGCTCATGGGCGGCCAGGACGACCCGCTGGGCCTCAAGGAGATGAAGGACTCGCTGGACATCCGCTCGGTCCTGGACGACAAGCCCGCGGCGCCGGTCAACGGCCGCAGCGGCAGCGTCAGCTTCGAGAAGTCCGAGCCGGCCGCCGCCTCCACCGGCGCCCCGCTGGCGCCCGGCGAGCGCCCCCCGTTCGACCCCGACGCCACCTGATCACGCCGCGTACGCCGGTCGATCCGCACCGCGTACGGCGCCTCCGGCTCCGCGCCACCGCCCCGCCCGGCCACCGGCTGAGCGGGGCGGTGGCGCGTGCGCCGCTATTGTGCTGATTGTTCCCGCTGAGCCGTCCGTCACAACGCGCCCCGTCGCGTACCAGGAACGGCCCCGGGGAGCGCCGCGGTGCGCCACCATGGGAGCGCGCCACGGCAGGCAAACGTGTGTTTGAGGAGGCCCGGGGATGGACGCGACGAGTCAGGCGGGAGGGGCGACGGCCACGGCCGGCGGCCCGGTGGTCGGCGGACAGGCCGGCCCGGTGGACCCGCTGGTGCCCTACCTGTCCGCAGACTTCCCCTGGTACGGGCTGGACGAGGGCTGGACCGGCCGGCGCTTCCTGGTGCAGGCCGGCGCCGGCCCCCGCACCGCGGGCAGCGTCGACTACGGCTCGCTCGGCCACGGCGAGGAGCCGGCCCAGCGGTACGAGCCGCGAGACGTGCGGAAGTTCGCCGTCGTGGTCACGGTGGCCCGCCGGGACAGCCGCCGCAGTGCCGACAACACCGGCACCCTGGAGGCGACCTCCGCCTCCTCCGCGGCCTGGCTGGCCGGCTCCGGCCTGCTCGCCGGGACCTGGCCCGGGCAGCTGGACCGGGCGCTGCGCCAGGACTGGCTGGACCAGCAGAGCAGCCTCGCCTGGGACCTCGCCGACGACCTGGCGGGCCCCGGCTGGTCCACCCTCAGCCTGCCCGTCAACGGGCTGCCGCAGCCCTTCCGCTACCGCGAGTCCGAGTACGGCTGGGTGCTGGCCGGCGAGGCCCCCGGCGTCCTGCTCGGCGCCTACGGCCGCGGCGTCAGCGCCTACGGCATCGGCTTCTCCACCGTTCCGGAGCTGGCCGCCTACACCCGGCCGTAGCGCCCCGGGGGGCGCGACGGTACGACGAAGGGCCGGGTGGTCCGGCCACCCGGCCCTTCGTCGGTCACGGTCTCAGAACTTGTTCCTGGGCGTCAGGCCCAGCGACATGCCGGACAGCCCGCGCTGGCGGCCGCCGAGCTTGCCGGCCACGGCGCGCAGGGCGGCGCCGGCCGGGGAGTCGGGCGCGGCGAGCACGACCGGGCGGCCGTCGTCGCCGCCCTCGCGCAGCCGCACGTCGATCGGGATCGAGCCGAGCACCGGGACGGTCGCGCCGACGGTGCGGGTGAGCGCGTCCGCGACGGTCCGGCCGCCGCCGGTCCCGAAGACGTCGATCATCTCGTCGCAGTGCGGGCACGGCATGCCGGACATGTTCTCGATCACGCCGACGATCTTCTGGTGGGTCTGCACCGCGATGGTGCCGGCCCGCTCGGCCACCTCGGCGGCGGCCATCTGCGGGGTGGTGACGATCAGGATCTCCGCGTTGGGGACCAGCTGGGCCACCGAGATCGCGATGTCGCCGGTGCCGGGCGGCAGGTCCAGCAGCAGCACGTCCAGGTCGCCCCAGTACACGTCGGCGAGGAACTGCTGGAGCGCGCGGTGCAGCATCGGGCCGCGCCAGACCACCGGCGCGTTGCCCGGGGTGAACATGCCGATCGAGATGACCTTCACGCCGTTCGCCTGCGGCGGCATGATCATGTCCTGGACCTGGGTCGGCCGGCCCTCGACGCCCAGCATGCGCGGCACGCTGTGGCCGTAGATGTCGGCGTCCACCACGGCGACCTTCAGACCGTCGGCGGCCATCGCGGCCGCCAGGTTGACGGTCACCGAGGACTTGCCGACGCCGCCCTTGCCGGAGGCGACGGCGTAGACCCTGGTCAGCGTGCCCGGCTTGGCGAACGGGATCTCCCGCTCGGGGGCGCCGCCGCGCAGCAGCTGGGACAGTTCCTTGCGCTGCTCGTCGCTCATCACGTCGAGCTCGACCTCGACGCCGGTCACGCCGGGGACCTTCCCGACCGCCTCGCGCACCCGGGTGACGATGGTGTCGCGCATCGGGCAGCCGGAGACCGTCAGGTAGACCGCGACGCGCACCGCGCCGCCCTCGGCGATCCCGACCGATTTCACCATGCCGATCTCGGTGATCGGGCGGTTGATCTCCGGGTCGTTGACGGTCGCCAGCGCCTGGCGTACGGACTCCTCCGTGACGCCGGCCGCGACCTCTGTCTCGTTGGCCATGCCTTGATGGTACGGCGCCGACGGATTCCCTTGACTCGCCGGTAGCGTGCCGAGGGTCACAGGGCGTCGGAGGACTCCCGGCGCTCGTCGATCTCCTTGAGCAGGGACTGGAGTTCGGACCGGATGAAGTCCCGCGTGGCCACCTCGCCGAGCCCGTGCCGCAGGGCCGCGACCTCGCGGGTCAGGTACTCGGTGTCGGCGATGTTGCGGTCGCTGCGGGCGCGGTCCTGCTCCATGTTGACCCGGTCCCGGTTGTCCTGGCGGTTCTGCGCCAGCAGGATCAGCGGGGCCGCGTACGAGGCCTGCAGGGACAGCGCCAGGGTCAGGAAGATGAACGGGTACTCGTCGAAGCGCACGTTCGCCGGCAGCAGGGTGTTCCACGCTATCCAGACGACGACCACCACCGTCATCCAGACGATGAACCGACCGGTGCCGAGGAAGCGGGCGATCCGCTCGGACAGGACGCCGAAGGCCTCCGGGTCGTAGGAGGGCAGCGAGAGCAGGCCGGGCCGCGCGGTGCGCGGCTGGTCGAGCCGGGCGCGGCCGGTGCCGGTGATCGGCGCGGTGTCCGAGCGCCGGTCCCGGCCGCCCTCGCGGGTGCGCAGCTCGCGCAGCTGACGCAGCTGGCGCAGTTCTCCCTGGAGGCGTCGGCGCGCGGAGTCGTCCGGCCGTCCGCTGCGGTCACCGTCCACCGGTCACCCCTTCGCTCTCGTCGTCGCGGTCCTCGTCGTGGGCGTGCAGCGCGGCGTCGCGCCAGTCGTCCGGCAGCAGGTGGTCGAGCACGTCGTCGACGGTCACCGCGCCGAGCAGGTGGTCCGCGTCGTCCACGACCGGTGCGGCGACCAGGTTGTAGGTCGCCAGGTAGCTGGTGATCAGCGACAGCGGGGTGTCCGGCGGCAGCGGGTCCAGGTCGTCGTCCACCAGCGAGCCGACCAGGACGTACGGGGGTTCGCGCAGCAGCCGCTGGAAGTGCACGGTGCCCAGGTAGCGGCCGGTCGGGGTCTCGTTCGGCGGGCGGCAGACGAAGACCTGCGCGGCCAGCGCGGGCTTGTGGTCGCTGACCCGGACCCGGGCCAGCGCCTCGGCGACGGTCGCGTCCGGCTCCAGCACGACCGGCTCGGTGGTCATCAGACCGCCGGCGGTGTCCTCCTCGTAGGTCAGCAGGCGGCGCACCGGCGCGGCCTCGTCCGGCTCCATCAGCTGGAGCAGCCGCTCGGCCTCGTCGCCGGGCAGCTCGGAGAGCAGGTCGGCGGCGTCGTCCGGGTCCATCGCCTCCAGGACGTCGGCGGCGCGCTCCTCCTGGAGCTTGCCGATGATCTCGACCTGGTCGTCCTCGGGCAGCTCCTCCAGGACGTCGGCCAGCCGCTCGTCGTCGAGGGCGGCGGCGACCTCGGCCCGGCGCTTGGCGGACAGGTGGTGCAGCACGCTGGCGAGGTCGGCGGGGCGCAGCTGCTCGAAGGTGGCGAGCAGGTTGGCCGCGCCCTGGTCCTGTTCGGTCAGCGAGAAGCCGGTGACGTCCTGCCAGTCCAGGGTGAGCCGTTCGCCCTTGCCCTTGCGCAGCCGGCCGGCCCGGCCGAGCTGGACGAAGACCTTGCTGATCTCCCACTCGCGCAGCCGGCTCTGCACCATGCCGACGTCCAGCACGGTGACCTGCTCACCGGTCTTGGACCAGGTGACGGTGCGGTCCAGCAGTTCGGCGAGCACCAGGGTCTCGGACGGGCGCTGCTCGAAGCGGCGCATGTTGATCACGCCGGTGGTGAGCACCTGGCCGGACTCCAGGCTGGTCACCCGGGTCATCGGCAGGAAGATCCGGCGCCGGCCGACCACCTCGACCACCAGGCCGAGCACGCGCGGCGGGCGGCCGCCGAGCCGCAGCGACACGACCACGTCCCGGACCCGCCCGACCTGGTCGCCGTTCGGGTCGAAGACCGCGATGGCGGACAGATGGGAGATGAAGACCCGGGTGCCTGGCCCTGCCATGGACTCCCTCGACTCGCTCGATGCCGTACCGGACGCGCCGGGGGCGCGTCCGCGGCCAAGGCTACCCGCGTGTTCCGGGCCCGGCCGGGAGGCACGGTAGCCGTCGGACGAGTCCCGGGCATGAACCTTTAACGGCGCTTGAACAGCAGTTTGGGCAGGCCGGCCGGGATCGGGCGGCGGGTGGTGGCCGGGGTGGGCACCGGCTGCGCGGCGTGCGAGCCGTCCGGCATCGCCCCGGGGTGCTCGGTGAGCGGGCCGGTCGGCTCCAGCCGCAGCACCCGGCACTCGCGGGCCCAGCGGGTGGTGATGGCGTCGGTGTCGGGCGCGTTCAGCCGCTTGCCCTTGAGCTCCTCGACGGCGCCCAGCCAGGCCTCGCTGTTCGGGGCCGGTTCGACCACCCGGGCGTTCCAGCCGGTCAGTCGGCCGCCCTTGTCCTTGCTGCGGACGGTGACCACGGCCCCGGCGCCGGGTTCCAGGCCGTGCAGCGGCTGCTCGCCGCCCCCGCCGACCACCACGACGGCGCCGTCGTGCCAGGCGTGCCACAGCGGCCGGGCGTGCTCCTGCCCGTCCGCGCGCACCCAGAGCAGGCCGGACTTCTTCGCGGCCTCCTCCAGCAGGGCCTGGTCGAGGAAGTCGTCGGCGGTCGCGGCGGCGGGCGTACGGTCCATGGCGGACAGCGTACGGCCACCGGGGGCCCTCCGGCGGAGCGGTCCGGAGCCGGTCGGACGTCTCAGCCTCCGGGCGACAGTTCCATTGCGCCGCCACGGGCCTTACCGTATGACCGCCCCACCCCCGCGACCAGCAAGGAGCGCCGTGTCCGCCGCCCGGCCCGCGACCGCCCCCTCCGCCGCCCCGACCGCCCCCGCGACCGCGACCGCCGGCCCGGGGCCGGCGCACCCGCTCCCCACCCTCGACCTGCTGCTGCTCGCCGTCTCGATCGGCGGCATCTCGCTGTCCGGTCCGCTGATCAGCGCCACCGCCGCGCCCGCGCTGGCGATCGCCTTCTGGCGCAACGTCATGTCGGTCGGCGTCCTCGGCCCGTACGCGCTGCTGCGCCACCGCGCCGAACTGCGCGGGATCGGCCGGCGGGCACTGCTGCTCGCGGTGGCCGCGGGAGTGCTGCTCGGCGTGCACTTCGCGCTCTGGATGCCCAGCCTGCGGATGACCTCGGTGGCCTCGGCCACCGCCCTGGTCACCACCACCCCGCTGTGGACCATCGTGCTGATGCGGCTGATGGGCGTCCGGGCGCCGCGAGCGGTCTGGACCGGCACGATCGTCGCCTTCGCCGGCGTGCTGGTGCTGACCGGCGTGGACCTCTCGCTCTCCCCGCGCGCGCTGCTCGGCGACGCCCTCGCGCTCGGCGCGGGCCTGGCCGCGGCCGGGTACATGCTGCTGGGCGCCGAGGTCCGCAGGACCGTCAGCACCACCGCCTACACCCTGGTCTGCTACGCCACCACGGCGGCCGTGCTGCTGGGGATCTGCCTGGTGGCCGGAACGCCGCTGGCCGGATGGCCGGCCGGGGTGTGGTGGCAGATCGTGCTGCTGATGGTCGCCGCCCAACTGCTCGGCCACTCGCTGAGCAACCGCGTGGTGCGCAACCTCGGGCCGTCGATCACCTCCACCGCGATCCTGCTGGAGACCCCGGGCGCGGCGCTGATCGCCGCTCTCTGGCTGGGCCAGTGGCCCCCGGCGGCCGCCTACCCGGCGGTGGTGCTGATCCTGCTCGGCCTGGTCCTGGTCGCCCGCGGCGGGCGGCGCTGACCGTCGGACCGGAGCCGGCCGCGGCGGTCAGAGCCAGCCGTTGCGGCGGAAGCCCCGGTACATCCCGACGCAGATCAGCACGATCGCGCCGAGCACCATCGGGTAGCCGTACTCGTGGTGCAGCTCGGGCATGTAATCGAAGTTCATGCCGTACACGCCGGTGATCATGGTGGGCACCGCGAAGATCGCCGCCCAGGCGGTGATCTTGCGCATGTCCTCGTTCTGCGCCACCGAGACCTGCGCCAGGTTCGCCTGCAGCAGCGAGTTCAGCAGCTCGTCGAAGCCGTGCACCTGCTCGGCGACCCGGGCCAGGTGGTCGGCGACGTCCCGGAAGTACTTCTGGATGTCCGGGTCGACCAGCCGCTGGAGCGGCTCGGACAGCTGCTGCATCGGGCGCAGCAGCGGCACCACGGCACGCTTGAACTCCAGTACCTCGCGCTTGAGTTGGTAGACCCGGCCGACATCGGCGCTGCGCCCGCCCTTGGCCGAGAAGACGCCGTACTCGATCTCGTCCACGTCGTTCTGGAGCCGCTCGGCGACCAGCAGGTAGTTGTCCACCACGTGGTCGGCGATCGCGTGCAGCACCGCCGCCGGGCCCTTGGAGAGCAGCCCGCTCTCGTCCGCGTCGGCCTCCAGCCGGTGGCGCAGCTCCTGCAGCGAGCCGTGGCCGCCGTGCCGGACGGTGATGACGAAGTCCCGGCCGGCGAAGACCATCAGCTCGCCGGTCTCCACCACCTCGCTGGTGGGCGTGAGCTGGTCGTGCTCCACGTAGCGGATGGTCTTGAAGACGGCGAACAGCACGCTGTCGTAGCGCTCGACCTTGGGGCGCTGGTGCGCGTGCACCGCGTCCTCGACCGCGAGCGGGTGCAGGCCGAAGCGCTGGGCGATCCCCTCGAACTCGGCCTCGGTCGGCTCGTGCAGCCCGATCCAGCTGAACGAGCCCTCGCCCTCGGGGAGTTGGTGGGCGGCCTTGACCCGGCGGGCGGCCTCGCGGGGGCTGCACGTCTCGCCCCTGCGCTTGCCGTGCTGGTAGACCGCGCAGTCCACGACCGCCGAACCGGCGTCCTCGGGCAGGACGTCGTAGACGCCGGACGCACCGCGGCGGCGGTTGGTGCGGACGGCGGCGCGCAGGCTGTTGATCATCGACATGGCAGGCTCCCAGAGGCAGGAACCGTCGCGCGGCGGCGCGGAAGGAAAAACGTTCGGCCGCGGTACGACGGCGGAGAACACCGGTGGAACGGGGGATGAAAGTGCTCTCCCGGCCGGTCCGTCCGCCGTGGGGCCTGTGCCCGGGGCTACCGCGGCTGATTCAGCCGGTTGGGCCTGCGGGGCGCGGGGTACGGGGGAGTCGGGGCCGGGTAGAGCTGCCGGTACTGCATGGTCGGCCGGTATCCACCGCAACCACCTCCTTCGCGCCGCCGCCCCGGGACGAAACGATCCCGGTGGCCAGTCGCTCACCCTAACATCTGACCGGGCGTCGAAGCCGTGCGGTTTCCCGGAGGTTTCCGAAGGCTTTACGGGATCCTTGTGCGGCCCCGCCGCGAGCGCCCGCACACCCGCCCGCACGCGGCCCGCGAACCCCCGGGGGTTACGCTCACCGGCATGGCGCACGACTTCCCGCTCTTCGGCGACCCCCACGGCGGCACCTCCCCGGAGCTCTCCCGGGAGGCGGTGCTGGCCGCCGTCGAGGCCAGGCTGATCTCCACCTTCGGCGAGCCGGGCGGCCGCGCCGCGGTCACCTTCCTCGGTGCCGACCGGATCGAGGTGCTGCGCTTCGGCCCGGACACCGAGGACCTCGTGCGGTACGCCACGCTCGGCATGTCCGCCGCGCCGATGGCCGACCCGACCGCGCCGGTCGCCGACCAGGTGCGCGGCCCGCGCGCCGAACTGGTGCTGACCGTCCGGGGCGGGCGCGACAGCGTGCTGCGCACCCTGGCCACCTTCGCCGCCACCCCGCAGGTCGAGGGCCTGGTGGTGGCGCCGGGCGGCTCGCTGGACCTCGGCTCCCCGCTCTGGGACGGCGCGCCCTTCACCTCGGTGCTCGCGGCCGAACCGGGCGGCCTGGTCGAGGACCTGGAACTGGCCGAGCCGGCCGATCCGGTCCGCTTCCTGCCGCTGCTGCCGATGACGCCCAACGAGGCGGGCTGGAAGCGGGTGCACGGCGCGGCCGCGCTGCAGGAGCGCTGGCTCGACCAGGGCGCCGACCTGCGCGACCCGAACCGCCGCGGCGTCCGGCTGGACTGACCGCCGCGCGATCGGACGGGGTGCGGCGGCGTCGAACCCCGGGGCAAGGGATTACGGGTCCCCTGCCCCCGCGTCCGCGTCCGCCCCCGCTCAGCGCTCGATCGGCTTGGCGCCGGTGGCCTGCGCCAGCAGCGCCCCGTACACCTCGGGGTCGGTGGTGTGTTCGCCGAGCCGGACGGTCTTGCGGGTGCCGTGGTAGTCGCTGGAGCCGGTGACCAGCAGGCCGAGCTCGCCGGCCAGGCCGCGCAGCCGGACCCTGGTGTCCTCGTCGTGGTCGGTGTGGTCGACCTCCAGCCCGGCCAGCCCGGCCGCCGCGAGGTCGGCGATCACCTGGTCGGAGACCGTCCGGCCGCGCTTGACCGCGCCCGGGTGGGCGAACACCGGCACCCCGCCGGCCGCCCGGACCAGCCGGACCGCCGCGACCGGGTCGGTCTCGTGCTTGCGCACGTCCGCCCGCCCGCCGTTGGCCAGCCAGTCGGCGGTGAAGGCGTCCGAGACGGTGGCCACCACGCCCGCCTCGACCAGCGCGCTGGCGATGTGCGGCCGCCCGACCGAGCCGGCCCCGGCGATCCGCCGCACCTGCTCCCAGCTGATGTCCGCGCCGAGCTCCCGGCAGCGCTCCACGATCGCCCGCCCGCGCCGGAACCGGTCGGTGCGCACCAGGTCCCGCTCGCGCGCGAACTCCGGCTCCTCGGGGTCGAACAGGTACGCCAGCAGGTGCATGCTGATGCCGTCCACGGCACAGGACAGCTCGGCGCCCGGGACGACGGTCAGCCGGCTGCCGGCGGGCAGTGCGCGCACCGCCCCGGCGGCCTCGGCGTGGCCGGCCACGGTGTCGTGGTCGGTCAGCGCCACCACGTCGAGGTCCGCGGCGACGGCCGCGGCGACCAGCTCGGCCGGGCTGTCGGTGCCGTCGGAGGCGTTGCTGTGGGCGTGCAGGTCGATGCGCACGGGTCGGGCTCCTGGGGGCTCGTGGGTGCCGCCCAGGATAGGCCAGCGGTCAGCCGAGCAGCCGGGGGGAGAGTGCCCCGCAGGGCAGCAGGTCCAGTTCGGCGCCCGCCTCGCGAAGGTCGGTCAGCACCAGCTCGTCGTACATCACCAGCGCGGACTGCTCGGGCCAGGCGACCGCCCAGAGCCAGAGTCCGCGGGCCTCGCCGGCGAACACCGCGCGGTCGGCCGGGGCGTCCGGGACGTGGAACATCGGAGTGGGCCGCCCGGCGGCCATCAGCTTGGCGTCGGCGGGCTTGTAGAGGCCGACGGAGTCGCCCGGGTCAGGCCCGGGCAGGCCCGCGTAGCGGGCACCGAGGCCGACGCCCAGCTCCTCGGCGATCAGCACCAGCTCGCCGAAGCCGCCGAGCGGGGCCGGTCCGGAGCAGGCGACGGCGGTGGCCCGGGCTCCCGAAACGTCGTCACCGACGTGGGCGATGCCGGTGTAGAGCCAGCCGACCGGGAGCGGCCAGGGCAGCCAGACCGGGACCTGGGAGCGGGCGACTGCGACGCCGAGGGCCTCCACACTCGGGGGCAGCACGGGCTGCATCGGGTGCACGGCTCCGTGCCGGTCGCACTGCCAGGTGTCTGAGAACAGACCGGGGGCGCGGACCCGACCGGCGCACCTCGGGCAGCTTGGCTCGCCCCTCATAGCCGTCAACGCTCCTCCCTCCGGACCGCCGCGTCAAGGACGATCACCCGTACGGAGGGCTCGGCGGCACCTGTCGGTGGCGGACGCCCGGACCGGCACCGGGTGGGCGCGGCGCGGGCGGTTCCCGTTGGGGGATGTCCCGTCCCGGGCGGCGGCAAACGTTCCGGCTCCGACCCCGAACGCACTGACGCCCCGTCATCGGCGAATGCGGTGACGGGGCGTCAGTCGGGTATCGGAACGTCCGGATCGGACGCTCCCGGGTCGTCGGCGGCGGGTGTGGGCTCCGGGTCGGAGGCGCCGCGCCGGGTCAGACGGTCGGGCACGGGCGGATGAGCAGGCGCTCGCCGGTGCGGGCGGCGGCGTCGACGACCTCGCGCACGGTGGCGGCGTCGGCGATCAGGCGGTCGGCGGCGGAGCCGTTGGTGTCGTCGAGCCGGACGATCTCGAAGCGCATGGTCTTCGTCATGGGCGTCTCCTTTCCTGACCCCGCGGGGCGGGGCGGTCGCGGCTGAGTCGGTATCAGCCCTTTCGGGGTCCTGCGGATCCGGCGGTGAGACCGGACCGGGCGGGTCGTAGTCGCGGGTGCGGCGGTCTGCTGCGGCAAGGGCCCCCCTTGCTTGCCTGGTGCGTCCAGTGCCTCGTGAACCACGGTGACGTGGCGGTGCTACCGGGCCGTTGCCCGTCCGTAAAGTCCAGGTTTCGGGAGATTGGCGCCGAGCGGAGGCCGGCGATGATTCCCGGACAGAATCAAAGATTACCGTAACTAACGAATTTTGTCCTGTGTTGAAGCCGGTCGAAGTTGCAGAAGTGGTACAGACCACTTTCGGTGAACCGGGGGAACCGGACCGGTCCGGCGGGCGTCGGCGCCGGCCGCGTCAGCCCCAGAAAGCCGCCAGCGCCTCGGCCGTGGCGGCCGGCCGCTCGGCGTTCGGGGAGTGGCCGGCGTCCGCGACCACCACCCGGCGGGCACCCAGCCGCTCGGCCATCGCGGTCTGCTCCGGGACCGGCCAGGCGTGGTCCCGCACGCCGGACAGCACCAGCAGCGGCAGCCCGGCGGTGGCGGCGGCCAGCTCCGCCACCCGGTCCGGCGCGGTCACCAGATGGCCGCCGGTGACGGACAGTGCCCGCGGCACGTTGGCCAGCCAGCGCCGGTGCAGGAACTCCGCGACGGCCGGCTCCAGGTTCGGCCGCGGCTGCCCGCTCTCCGCCTCCAGCTGCCGCATGACCTGCCAGATCTGCTCCAGGTCCATGCCCCGCAGGGCGTCCAGCAGCAGCTCGGTGCGGGCCGCCTCGGCCGGATCGATCGCGCCCGGGCCGGTGGACACCAGGGTCAGCGACCGCCAGGGCAGCGGGCCCTCGGCGGCCGCGGCGAGCACCGCCTCGCGCACCACCTGGCCGCCGAAGGAGTGCCCCAGCAGGTGCAAGGGGGTGCCGTCGGCGGTCAGCGCCCCGGTCAGCGCCCGTACGTCCGCGCCGAGCGCCCCGACGCCGTACGCCGCCGGGTCGTCCGGGCCGCCGGTCTCGTACTGCCCGCGCTGGTCCACGGCCGTCACCCGGTACCCGGCCGCCGCCAGCGGCTCCAGCAGCGCGATGAAGTCCTCCTTGCTGCCGGTGAACCCCGGCACCAGCAGTGCCGAGCCGCGCACCGGCCCGGCCGGCTCCGCCCGCAGCGCCGCGAACTCCCCGCGCCCGGTCACCACCCGCTCGGCCCGCGCGCACCGGGGCAGCGTCAGAAACGGCGGCGTGCTCATGGGCTGCTCTCCCTGCTGTCCTGCCGGCGACCCGCCGGTCCGCCGGGGACTCCCCGGCGCCCCGAGCCTAGTGACCTGAGGCGGAGGCGGGGCGGGGCCCCGGGAACGATCGGCGGGACGGGACCGCGGCGTGGAACGCCCGAGGGGGCGGGCCCGGCCGGGTGGCCTGGCCCGCCCCCTCGGGGGGAGACACGGAGTGTCAGCTCTCCGGGGTGGCCTCCACCGGCGCGGCGACCTTGCGGGCGCGGGTGCGCTTGCGCGGGGCCGGGACCTCGGTGGCGTCGGCCTCGGCGGCCGGAGCCTCCGGGGCGGTCTCGGCGACGGCCTTCGGCTTGCGGGCCCGGGTGGCCTTCTTGGCCGGGGCCGGGGCCTCGGTGGCGTCGGCCTCGGCGGCCGGAGCCGTCTCGACGGCCTCCGCCTTCGGCTTGCGGGCCCGGGTCGCCTTCTTCACCGGAGCGGGGGCCTCGACGACCGCGGTGGCCTCGGCGACGACGGCCTCGGCGGCCGGAGCCGTCTCGGTGGTCTCCGCCTTCGGCTTGCGGGTCCGGGTGCGGGTGGCCTTCTTCGCCGGGGCCGGGGCCTCGGCGACCGCCTCGGCGGCGGCCTCGACGACCGCGGTGGCCTCGGCGACGACGGCCTCGGCGGCCGGAGCCGTCTCGGTGGTCTCCGCCTTCGGCTTGCGGGTCCGGGTGCGGGTGGCCTTCTTCGCCGGGGCCGGGGCCTCGGCGACCGCCTCGGCGACCGCCTCGGCGGCGGCCTCGACCACTGCGGCGGCCTCGGCGACGACGGCCACGACGGCCTCGGCGACCGGGGTCGACTCGACCGCCACCGCGGCCTCGGCCGAGGCGGCACCGCCGCGCGAGCGGCGACGGCGACGGCGCGGAGCGGCCTCGCCCTCGGCGCCCTCGACGGCCGGGGCCGCCACGGCGGCACCGGTCACGACGGCAGCGGCCTCGCCCTCGGCGCCGACCGCCGTGCCCCGGCGGGTGCGGCGGCGCTCGCGGGTGCGGCGCGGCTGCTGCTCCTCGGTCTCGGCCGTGGCGGGGCCGGCGCCCGGACGGCCGGAGCCGCCCTGGCCGCCGCGTCCACCACGGTCACCGCGCTCACTGCGGTCACCGCGCTCACCGCGACCGCCGCGGCCCGAGCGGGCGCCGCGTCCACCGGTCTCGCCGAGGTCCTCGACCTCCTCCGCGTTGAGCCCGGCGCGGGTCCGCTCCGATCGCGGCAGGACACCCTTGGTGCCCGGCGCGATCTTCAGCAGCTCGTACAGGTGCGCGGAGGTGGAGTAGGTCTCCTCCGGGTCGTTGAACGGCAGGTCCAGCGCCTTGTTGATCAGCTGCCAGCGCGGGATGTCGTCCCAGTCGACCAGGGTGACGGCGGTGCCGGAGGCGCCGGCCCGGCCGGTGCGGCCGATCCGGTGCAGGTAGGTCTTCTCGTCCTCGGGGCACTGGTAGTTGACGACGTGGGTGACGCCCTCGACGTCGATGCCGCGGGCCGCGACGTCGGTGCAGACCAGCACGTCGACCTTGCCGTTGCGGAAGGCCCGCAGGGCCTGCTCGCGGGCGCCCTGGCCGAGGTCGCCGTGGACCGCGCCGGCCGCGAAGCCGCGCTGGGTCAGCTGGTCGGAGACGTCGGCGGCGGTGCGCTTGGTGCGGCAGAAGATCATCGCCAGCCCGCGGCCGTCGGCCTGCAGGATGCGCGAGACCATCTCGACCTTGTCCAGCGAGTGCGCACGGAAGATGTGCTGCTCGATGTTGGCGACGGTCGCGCCGGTGTCGTCCGGCGCGGCGGCCCGGATGTGGGTCGGCTGGCTCATGTACCGGCGGGCGAGGTTGATGACCTGGCCCGGCATGGTGGCCGAGAACAGCAGGGTCTGCCGCTTGGCCGGCAGCATGGTGATGATCTTCTCGACGTCCGGCAGGAAGCCGAGGTCGAGCATCTCGTCGGCCTCGTCCAGGACCAGCGCGCGGACCTTGGACAGGTTGAGCTTCTTCTGCCCGGCCAGGTCCAGCAGGCGGCCCGGGGTGCCGACCACGATGTCGACGCCCTTGGTGAGCGCCTCCACCTGCGGCTCGTACGCCCGGCCGCCGTAGACGGCGAGGACGCGCACGTTGCGCACCTTGCCGGCGGTCTGCAGGTCGTTGGTGACCTGGGTGCACAGCTCGCGGGTCGGGACGACGATCAGCGCCTGCGGGAAGTCGGAGAGCTGGTCCTCGGTGGCCCGGCCGGCGTCCACGTCGGCGCGCACGATGGCCCGCTCGATCAGCGGGAGGCCGAAGCCGAGGGTCTTGCCGGTGCCGGTCTTGGCCTGGCCGATGACGTCGTGGCCGGTCAGCGCGACCGGCAGGGTCATCTCCTGGATGGGGAAGGGGTGGACGATGCCGACGGACTCGAGCGCCTCGGCGGTCTCCGGGAGGATCCCCAGTTCCCGGAACGTCGTCTTGATGGGTTCAGCGGTGGTGGACAGGGTGCTGCCTCTTCCGTTTTCGAAAGGGCCGAGAGCGAGCGGCGGGCGGGCAGCCGCGCGGCTGCCTACGGGCCTGGGCGGCCCTGATACAGCTGCGCGGACGCACAACCGCGCCGGTCCCTGCGGCCGGCCGGTGCGCGCTGCCCTGGTGCGGGGCGCGTCGCCGGCGGCGTCGGGGAGGATTCCCGTGAGGGACCTGCGCGGGACCTCCGCCTCGGGGCGTGGTCTCGGCGGCCCTCGCTCGGCCACTGATGCGGTGCCAAGGCTTGAAGTCCAAGCCATGGTCGGAGCCGATCGGCTCTCCGACCGGGCATCCGCGTACGTGAGTACCCGTGCCTCCGGTGCGGACACGTCCGGCTGGACGGTGCCACTACGGAGGGTTCGCGCGGGGTACCGAGACGGCGGTGACACCATGCGAACACGACGGGCTCCGTACCACCATACAGTCAGGCGACGACTCGAACACGTGACGCGTCTGACATTGCCCCCGGCAACTGCCACCGGAGCGGCCGGTCCGGCCGGTCACCGGGCGTGCCCGGGCACGGGGCGGCGGGGCGGGACTAAAGTTGCGGGTCATGGAGACCCATGGTGAGACGCAGGACGCGGCGGCCGGCTCGATCGGGGACTGGGCCGCGTGCTCGGCCGACCCCGGCTACCGGGCGGCGGTGCTGGACCTGCTCGGCGCGCTCGCGTACGGCGAGCTCAGCGCCTTCGAGCGGCTCGCCGAGGACGCCAAGCTGGCGCCCGACCTCGCCGACAAGGCGGCGCTCGCCCGGATGGCCTCCGCCGAGTTCCAGCACTACCAGCGGCTGCACGACCGGCTCGCCGAGGTCGGCGCCGACCCGCAGGAAGCGATGCGGCCCTTCGTCGAGCCGCTGGAGCTGTTCCACCGGATGACGGCGCCCTCGGACTGGCTGGAGGGCCTGGTCAAGGCCTACGTCGGCGACGCCATCGCGACCGACTTCTACCGCGAGGTGGCCGTCCGGCTGGACGACGACACCCGTGACCTGGTGCTGAGCGTGATGTCCGACACCGGCCACGCCCAGTTCGCCGTGGACAAGGTCCGCCAGGCCATCGAGGCCGACCCGCGGGCCGGCGGCCGGCTCGCCCTGTGGGGCCGGCGGCTGATGGGCGAGGCGCTCAGCCAGGCCCAGCGGGTCGTCGCCGAGCGCGACGCGCTGTCCAACCTGCTGGTCGGCGGCGTGCAGGTGCAGGGCTTCGACCTGGTCGAGGTCGGCAAGATGTTCAACCGGATCACCGAGGCGCACACCAAGCGGATGGCCGCCCTCGGCCTGGCGTCCTAGGAGTCCTCGGGCGTCAGGGGGGCCTCGGGCCGCCGGCGGGTTCCTCAGGCCGCCCGGTGCCGCCGCGACGCGCGGTGGGCGCCGGGCCGGTGCGGGTGGTGCCGGTGCGCCGGGGCGCGCCCGGCGGCGAGGTCCGGCCGGGCCAGCAGCGAGGTGAGCACGCCCGCGGCCACCGCCGCGGCCGCGACGGACACCGCGGGCTGGCGCCCGTCCACGCCGAAGTGCGCGACCACCCCGCCGACCAGCGCCGCCGCCAGCGCGGTGCCCAGTGTCAGGGCCCGGGCGGCGCGGAAGTACGCGGGCAGGGCCAGCAGGGCGGCGCCGCCCGTGACCAGGCCGACGAGGGCGAAGGCGATCGACTCGACCAGCAAGGCTGCCTCCCGGGGGAACGGGCGTGCGGCACCGGCGCCGCACCCTCGCCGTACCCCGCCCCACCCGGTCGTACACGCGACGGTGCCCCGCTCCCTCGCGGGAACGGGGCACCGGACGATCCTGTGCGGCGACGCCTCAGGCGGTGCCGAAGCCGACCTTGCGGGAGGCCGACTCGCCGATCTCCACGTACGCCAGGCGCTCGGCCGGGACGATGATGCGACGGCCGTGCTCGTCGGACAGCGCGAAGATCTTCTCCGAGCCCTCCAGTGCCTTCGCGACCGCGCTCTGGACCTCATCGGCAGTCTGCGAGCTCTCGATCACGATCTCGCGAGGCGCGTTCTGCACGCCGATCTTGACCTCCACGGCTTCCGTCCCTCCGGGGTTGCAGCCTCCACGCACGGGCACCGGACCGCCTGGGACAAGCGTTCGCGGCGACCGTGCCGTACGGCTTCACCATAGAGCACCGGATCCCCGGCCCGACGAAGGTCGGTGGATCAGCCCTGGTGGGCGGCACCCTCGCCGGACTGCTCGCCCGGGTGCATCGGGAAGCCCTTCAGGCCGCGCCAGGACAGGCTGGCGACCAGCCGCACCGCCTCGTCGCGGGGGATCTCCAGGCCCTGCGAGAGCCAGTACCGGGCGGTGATCTGGGCCAGGCCGCAGACCCCGGCGGCGAGCAGCTTGGACTCCGCCTCGGGCAGGTCGGTGTCCTCCTGGATCACCTTGCTGACCAGCGTCGCGCTCGCCTCGGAGGCCCGCTCGACGCGCTCGCGCACGGCCGGCTCGTTGGTCAGGTCCGACTCGAAGACCAGCCGGAAGGCGCCGGACTCGCTGGAGACGTAGTTGAAGTACGCCTCCATGGTGTTGGCCACCCGCTGCTTGTTGTCGTTGGTCGCCGACAGCGCCTCGCGGGTCGACTCGACCAGGGCGTCGCAGTGCTTGTCCAGCAGCGCCAGGTAGAGCTCCAGCTTCCCGGGGAAGTGCTGGTAGAGCACCGGCTTGCTCACCCCGGCGCGGTCGGCGATGTCGTCCATGGCGGCCGCGTGGTAGCCCTGCGCGACGAACACCTCCTGGGCGGCACCGAGCAGTTGTTCACGGCGGGCGCTTCGCGGCAGGCGGGCACCGCGCGGGCGCTCCTGCGCCTCCTGGATGGCCGTCACGGCGCTCCTCACTTCGGGGTCTGTTCGCTGCTGCAGGATGGCCGATTCTACTTTTCGGTAACCGCGCCCGCGTTCGGCGAAGGCGAGAAAAGACGATCGGCCTGGTTGTCAGGAGCCCACAATACGGCGCTGACCTCGGCCTCGGCAGTGGTGGGACGGAGGCGGCCCACGGCCCGACCACCCCGGCGCTTCCGGGGCGGGGCTCACTACCATCGTCCACCATGAGCAGCGCTGAGCAGCAGGTACGTACGGTCGAGGTTCCCGGCGCGGTGCTCGCGGTGCACCGCCCCGCCGCCGACGGCGTCGCCGACGGGCGCGAGCCCGGGCTCTTCGTGCACGGCCTCGGCGGCTCGGCCGCCAACTGGGAGGCCCTGATGGGCCGGCTCTCCGGGCACGTCGACGGCGAGGCCGTGGACCTGCCCGGCTTCGGCCGCTCCCACCCGCCCACCGACGGCAACCTCACCGTCTCCGGCCACGTCCGCGCGGTGATCGGCTACCTGGAGGCCTCCGGCCGCGGCCCGGTCCACCTGTTCGGCAACTCGCTGGGCGGCGCGGTCGCCGTCCGGCTGGCGGCCGTGCGCCCGGACCTGGTGCGCAGCCTCACCCTGGTCTCCCCGGCGCTGCCCGAGCTGCCCCCGCAGCGCTCCGCCTGGCCGACCGGTCTGCTCGCGGTGCCCGGCGTGCCCGCGGTGCTGCGCCGGCTGTCCGCGGGCGGGCGCGACGCGGAGGCGGCCACCGAGGACCTGCTGCGGCTGGTCTACGGCGCTCCGGAGAGCCTGAGCCCGGAGACCCGGGCCCAGGCGGTCGCCGAGTACCGGCGCCGGCTGGAGGTGCCGCACGCGATGCAGGCGCTGGTCGGCTCGGCCCGCGGCATCGTCTCGGCGTACACCGAGCGCGGCGACCAGGCGCTGTGGCGGCAGGCCGAGCGGGTCGGGGCGCCGGTGCTGCTGGTGTACGGGCTGCGCGACAAGCTGGTCTCCTACCGCTCGGCCCGCCGCGCCTGCGCGGCCTTCGCGGACGCCCGGCTGCTGGTGCTGCCGGAATCCGGGCACGTGGCGATGATGGAGCACCCCGACGAGGTCGCCCGGGCGGTACGGGAGCTGATCGCGCACACCACCGGCTGAGCGCACACCACCGGCTGAGCGGACGTCACCGGCCGAGCGCACGGCGCGGGTGGGGCGCGAGCCGCGGCGGGCCGATCGCGCGCCCGGGCGGGGCCGCGCGGGCGGCCGCGCATACCGCCCGGTAACGGCCCGGATCGGGTCGAGGTCACGGCGGTTCACTCGATCAGGTGGCAGGCAGGCATGTGACCGATGGATCGGCCGGGGCCGGTCCTACCTTTCTGCTGTCGGACCGAACAGGTGTGGGGGAGCCGCGGCCGCCGGAGCAACCGGAGGGCGGACGCGGCCGAGGGGTTCCGGCGGGCCGGGCCCGACCGCCGAAGCGGGCGGGAGCCCGGGGGAACGGAACGCGGCGCGGCCGCGACCGGGCCGCCGGCGGGCCGCACGGAGGCACCGCGGCGCCGACCCGGGCCGACCGGACCTCCCTTCCCCGACCGTTCCCGCCGTCGTGCGGGGGCGCCCCGGGCGACCGCCCGGGCCGCCCGGAAATCCGTCGATCCGTCCGTGATCCCGCTCAGCGAATCAGCTCTGCCCTGGAGGTCTCCCGTGCGCGTTGCCCTGCTCACCGAGGGTGTCCGTCCGCATTCCCGGCGTGGTGCCGGGGGCTGGTGCGAGCGGCTGGCCGAGGGCCTGCCGGAGCACGGGTTCGAGCTGTACCTGCTGACCGGCCCGCGGCCGGGGCCGGTCCGGCGGGCCCCGGCCACCGCGGAGCGGCTGCCGGCCGTCCTGCGCGGCCCGCACGAGCTGGCGCTGTGGGGGCGCCGGCCGGGCGGCCGGGCGCCGGGCGCGGTGCGCAGACGCCGGTACGCCGGGGCGTACGAACAACTGGTGCGGGCCCTGGTGCTGCCCGCGGAGAGAGCCGGCTTCGGGCCCGGGCTGTACCGGCTGGCGGCGCTCGCCCGGGAGGACGGCGGGCTGCCCGCCTTCCTGGCCTCCGCGCACGCCCGCCGGCTGCTGGAGCTGATCTGGCGGCTGCCCGGCGCGGACACCTCGGCCGGGCAGCCGCTGGTGTGCGACGTGCTGGTCGCGGCGGACCTGCTGGAGCAGTGCCTGCGCCCGCTGTCCGCGCCCTGGTACGGCACCGGCCCCGGCGGCCTCGGCGCGGCCGACCTGTGCCACGTGGTCGGCGGCGGTCCGGCCGCGCTGCCCGCCCTGGTGGCCCGGCACCTGCACGGGGTGCCGTTCGTGGTCACCGAGCACGGCCTGCACCTGCGCGAGCAGTACCTCGGCCACCGCGAGGCGTCGTACCGGTGGCCGGTCCGCGCCCTGCTGCTGTCCTTCTTCCGGGCGCTCACCGGGGAGACCTACCGCCAGGCCGCGATACTCACCCCCGGCAGTGCCCACGACCAGCAGTGGCAGCGCCGCTGCGGTGCCGACCCGGCGCGCACCCGGGTGGTGTACGAGGGCACGCCGGCGGTGGACCGCCCGGCCGCCGGGCCGGAGCCCGCGGCGCCGACCCTGGTGTGGGCGGGCGCGCTGGAGCCGGGCCGGGACCTCGAACTCGCGCTGCACGCCCTCGCCCGGGTCCGCGCCGAACTGCCCGGCGCCCGGCTGGCGGTGTACGGCGAGGAGGCGGCGCCCGGCTACCGGGCGCACTGCGCGGCGGTGGCCGAACGGCTGGGAGTGGCCCCGGCGGTGGACTTCGCCGGGCGGCCCGGCTCCCTCGCCGGGGCCTGGGAGGCGGGCACGGTGACGGTCTTCTCGGGGCTCTCCCAGCGCAGCCCCCGGCTGCTCGCGGACGCGATGCTCAGCGGCCGGGCGGTGGTCTCCACCGATGTCGGGGTGGCCCGCGAGGTGGTCGGGCCGACCGGGCTGCTGGTGCCCGCCCGCGATCCGCGCGCCCTGGCCGGCGCCTGCCTGGCGCTGCTGCGCGACGAGGAGCGGCGGGGCCGGCTCGGGCTGGCCGGGCGGCTGCGGGCGCAGGAACGCTTCGCCGTGGAGCCGGTGATCGGCGCGTTCCGGGAGATCTACCTGGAACTGGTCTCGCAGTACCCGGCCTTCCCCGGCGGCGGGGGCGGCGGGGAGGGCGGGCCCGCGCCGCGCCCGTTCGCCCGTCCCGCCGAGTACTGGCTGGCCGACGGCCCGCGCGGGGGCGGCACCCCGGAGGAGGGGAACGCGAACCCGGACGGGGTGCGGGAGCCGGCCGGGCGGCGGGCCGAACTCGCGGAGGCCCGCTGATGCCGGGCGGGACCCTGCTCGGCGGCAGCGCGGACCCGGTGCGCGAGGTGATGGCGGAGCACCGCGGGCTGTGCGAGCGCGCCGTCGACCCGCTGGAGATCGCCGCCGGGCTGGAGGAGGCCGGGCTCGGCCCGGACACCGCCGCCCGCTGCCGGCACGCCGACCTCTTCTCGCTGGCCGAGGAGCTGTACGCCCGGGTGCCCCGCCGCCCGCCGGCGCCCCGGCCGGTGGAGCGGCGGTCGGGCGGAGCCGCCGCCCGGGCCGCGCTGACCGCCGCCGCGCTGGCCGCGCTGCCCTGCGCGGGGGTGGCCGCGCTCGGGCCGCGCTGGCCGGTGCTGCTGTCCGCCGCCGTCCCGCTGGTGCTGCTGCCCGCGCTGACCGCGCCGTCCCCGGCCGATCCCGGCCCGCCGTGCGCCGGACCCGTCCGCCCGCCGGACGCCCTGGGGCCGGGGCCGGCCGGGGCACCGGCGCCCCGGCCGCTCCCGGGCACCCGGCTGCGCCCGGCGGCGCTGGGCCACGGGCTGGGCCTGGCCGCGCTGCTGCTGCTCCCCTCGGCCGTACCGGGCGGGGACCGTCCGCAGGCCGTCGCGCTGGTGCTGGCGGCGGCGGTCTCGGCCGGGGCGGCCGAGCGGACGGCCCGCTGGTACCGGCAGGTCGGCCGCGGCCACCTGGGCACGGCGGGCACCCTGGCCGGGTTCCGGGCCCGGATGCGGCCGGTGCTCCCGGTCGCGCTGGCCCTGCACCTGGCGGTGCTCGGGGTGCTGAGCTTCGCCGCGCTGGCCGTGCTGGCCGTCGTCGCGCCGCGCCCCGGGCCGGGCCACGGCGGCGGGCCGCTGCACCTGGCGGTCGAGCGGGCCGGCCCCGCCCAGTGGGCGGCGCAGGGCGTGCTGGGCCTGCTGCTGGTGCTGCCGGTGCTGCTGGCGCGGTGCGGCCGGACGGCCGCCGCCGCGGCGGGGGCGTCGGCCGGGGCCGCCGCGGTGCTCGGGCCGCTCGCCCTGGGGCGCTCCGCCCCGGAGGCCTGGCTGCTCGGCGGCGGCACCGTCGCGGCGGCGCTGCTGGCGTACGCCGGGGCGGTGCTCGGCCGGGCCGGCTCGCACCGCTGAGTGCCGTCCGCCGACACCGTCCACCCGCTCCGTCGCTCCACCGCGGGGATCCGCCGCGTGATCCCCGCTCTCGTCCCGTTCGTTGAACTCAGTCCGCCAGGTCGTCCCGAACTGGCTTCGTGGAAGGACACCCCCGATGAGGGTGCTGCTGCTGGGCGCCGACGGCTTCATCGGCCGCCGGGTCACCGATCGTCTGCTGATGGACCAGGAGTTGCAGGTGACGGTGCTCGGCCGGCGCGACTCGGCCGACATCCGCTTCGACCTGACCACGGGGAGCCCGGGCGCGCTGGCCCGGTTCCTGGACGCGGTCGCGCCGCAGGTGGTGATCAACTGCGCGGGCGCCACCTACGGCAGCTCGCGCACCCTGATCCGGTCGAACACGCTGGCCGTCGCGACCGTCTGCGAGGCCATCCGGCGCAGCCGGGAGCCGGCCCGGCTGGTGCACGTCGGCTCGGCCGCCGAGTACGGGCCGGTGCCCGGCGGGGTGCCGGTGTCCGAGCAGGCCGAGCCGCGGCCGGTCGGCCCGTACGGGGTGTCCAAGCTGGCCGGGACGGAGCTGGTGCTGGCCTCCGGCCTGGACGCGGCGGTGCTGCGGGTGTTCGACGTGGTGGGCCCGGGGTCGCCGACCGCCTCGCTGTTCGGGCGGCTGGCCGAGGGCCTGCGGCGGGCACTGGAGCGGGACGAGCACCAGGTGCGGATGCCGGACCTGTCCGGATACCGGGATTTCGTGGACGTGCGGGACGTCGCGCGGGCCATCCGGGCGGCCGCGGTGTCGGCCGCCACCGGGGTGATCAACATCGGCAGCGGGCACGCCGTGCGGGCCCGGGACGCGGCCCAGCTGCTGGTGCGGGCCTCGGGCTTCGAGGGGCAGATCGTCGAGGAGAACCGGCAGGTCCTGCTGCCCGCGCAGGCCGCCGGGGCGGGCGGCGACCACCTGCCCGGCCACCACCTGCCGGGTCACCGGCCGGAGGGGCACCGCCCGGAGGGCCGGGCGGTGCCGGGCGAGCCGGTGCCGTGGCGGCAGGCGGACGTGCGCACCGCCCGGGACCGTCTCGGATGGCGGACGCAGGTGCCGCTGGAGGAGTCGCTGGGCGACGTGTGGCTGGAGACGGCCTGCCGGGTGTGAGCGTGCCGAGCGGTGCCCCGGGCCCGTCAACCACGGGCTCGGGGCGCCTTTCCGGGGCCCCGCCGCCGGTTCCACGATCCGGTGCCGCCCGTCTCGCCCATCGGACGGGCTGTCTCGGAATAGCGAGGGGGCGTGACACTGTTGGCCTAGACAGCCACCCGAGTGGCGGAGCAGCAACCCGCACCGCGGTTGGCCCTGGCCACCCGAACAAGACCCATCGGAGTCCCCGTGTCGTTGCCACCCCTGGTCGAGCCGGCCGCCGAGCTCACCGTTGACGAGGTCCGCCGGTACTCCCGCCACCTGATCATCCCGGACGTGGGCATGGCGGGGCAGAAGCGGCTGAAGAACGCCAAGGTGCTGTGCGTCGGCGCCGGCGGCCTCGGCTCGCCGGCCCTGCTGTACCTGGCCGCCGCCGGTGTCGGCACGCTGGGCATCGTCGAGTTCGACGTGGTCGACGAGTCGAACCTGCAGCGCCAGGTGATCCACGGTCAGTCGGACGTCGGCCGGTCCAAGGCGGAGTCGGCCCGCGACTCGGTCAAGGAGATCAACCCGTACGTCGACGTGGTGCTGCACGAGGAGCGCCTCGACAACTCCAACGTCATGGAGATCTTCTCCGGCTACGACCTGATCGTGGACGGCACCGACAACTTCGCCACCCGCTACCTGGTGAACGACGCCGCGGTGCTGCTCGGCAAGCCGTACGTGTGGGGCTCGATCTACCGCTTCGACGGCCAGGCCAGCGTGTTCTGGGCCGAGCACGGCCCCTGCTACCGCTGCCTCTACCCGGAGGCCCCGCCGGCGGGCATGGTCCCCTCCTGCGCCGAGGGCGGCGTGCTGGGCGTGCTGTGCGCGTCCATCGGCTCGATCCAGGTCAACGAGGCGATCAAGCTGCTCGCCGGCATCGGCGACCCGCTGGTCGGCCGGCTGGTGATCTACGACGCCCTGGAGATGAACTACCGCCAGGTGAAGGTCCGCAAGGACCCGAACTGCGCCGTCTGCGGCGAGAACCCGACGGTCACCGAGCTGATCGACTACGAGGCCTTCTGCGGCGTCGTGTCGGAGGAGGCGCAGGCCGCCGCCGCCGGTTCGACCATCACCTCGCAGCAGCTCAAGCAGTGGCAGGACGACAAGGAGGACATCTACCTCATCGACGTCCGCGAGCCCGGCGAGTACGAGATCGTCAACATCCCCGGCGCGGTGCTGATCCCGAAGAACGAGTTCCTGATGGGCGACGCGCTGGAGAAGCTGCCGCAGGACCGGAAGATCGTGCTGCACTGCAAGTCGGGCGTGCGCTCGGCCGAGGTGCTGGCCGTGGTGAAGGCCGCCGGCTTCGGCAACGCCGTGCACCTGGGCGGCGGCGTGCTCGGCTGGGTGAACCAGATCGAGCCGCACAAGCCGGTCTACTGACCGACGCCCCCACCGTGGAAGGGCCCGCCGTCCGGCGGGCCCTTTTCCGTGCTCCGGTGCGCGCGGGGAGGTCGGCGGCGCCCGGGGCGGCTCAGAGCGCCTTCTTGCGCTGGAGCACGTTGTAGGCGATCCAGCCCGGCAGCACCGGCAGCCAGAAGGTGAGCGCCCGGTAGAGGAAGACCGCCGGGGTGGCGATCGTGGGGGAGACGTCGGCGACGGTCAGGGCGCCGATCAGGGCGACCTCGACCGGGCCGATGCCGCCGGGGGTGGGGATCGCCGAGCCGGCCGCGTTGGCGGTCAGGAAGACCACCGCGACGGCCGAGAAGCTGACGTCGCCGCCGAAGGCCTGCACCGAGAAGTCCAGGCAGGCGGTGAAGGAGAGGGTCAGCAGCAGGATGCCGCCGAAGCCGGTGACGAGCTTGCTGGGCGTCTGCATCAGGTCGAGCATCCGCGGCACCACGCCGAAGAACAGCGAGCGCAGCCGGCCCAGCACGAACCGGCGCAGCGGCGCGACGGCGGCCACCACCAGGGCGAGCACGGCGGCGCTCAGCACGCCGATGATCACCGCGCGGGAGGCGGAGAGGTCGCCGTTGGTCTGGCTGCCGGTGATCAGGCCGAAGCTGAACAGCAGCAGCAGGTGCCCGGCCAGGCCCGCCAGTTGGGAGGCGCCGACCGAGGCCACCGCCTGGCCGGAGCGGATGCCGGCCCGCTGCAGGTACCGGGTGTTGAGCGCGATGCCGCCGATCGCGGCGGGGGCGACCAGCTTGACGAAGGAGCCGGCCAGCTGGGCGGCGACGGTGCGCCGGAACGGCAGCCGCTCGGGGACGAAGCCGGTCAGGCTCATCGCGGCGGCGACGTAGCTGAAGGCGGCGGCGAGCAGGGCGGCCGCGGCCCAGGCCCAGTTCATCTGGGAGAGCTTCAGCTGGGCCGGCTTGATGGTGGTCAGGGCCAGGTACGCGGCGAAGGTCAGCGCGATCACCATGATCAGGCTCTTCGGCTTCAGCCGTTCCAGCTTGACCGGGGCCATCGGGGCCTCGGGGGCGATCTGGAGGATCTGGCCGCGGATGCGGCTCAGCAGGTCCTCGCCGGCCACCGCGATGTCCTCCTCGGCCTGCTGCTGGGTGCGCTCGCCGGCGGCGACCTGCTCCAGCGCCCTGGCCCGGGCGGCGGTCTTGCGCTCCTTGGTGAGCTTGGCGAGGTCGACCCGGGTGGAGCGGCTCATCCCGACCGGCTGGAGCAGCGGCAGCGCCTGGGCGACCCGCTCGGCGCCGAGCACCGCGTTGGCGGTGGCGACGGCGCGCTCCGGGCCGATCCGCAGCGCGAAGGTGGTGAGCAGCTGGGCGACGTCGATGCGCAGCGTCAGGTCGGTGGCGGCGATGTCGCCGCCGGAGAGGTTGACCAGGCAGCCGGTGCGCTCGTCCACCACCAGCAGCGACTCGCCGGTCAGCCGGCGGTGGGCGATCCGGCGCTCGTGCAGGGCGGCCACCGACTGCCAGACCGAGGCCATCACCGGGTCGGTGACCTCCTCGTCGGCCAGCTCGTCCAGGGTGCGGCCCTCGACGTTCTCGTACACCAGGATCGCGGCGTCCGGGCCGAGCTCGGAGGTGGCGACCAGCTGCGGCGCGCGGGCGCCCGAGGCGGCCGCCGCGTACGCGATCAGGGCCTCCTGCTCCAGCGCCTGGCGCAGCGACTGGGGGCTGCGGCGCACCGCGACCGAGCGCAGCCGCAGCCGTCGCCAGGCCCGGTAGAAGAAGCCGGAGGCCTGCTGCTCGCGGTCGATGATGTGCACGTCCAGCGGGGGCCCGCCCTGCTGGGTGACGTGGTAGCGGCGGGTGCCGCCGGGGGCGTCGGGGGCGCGCACGGCGCCGGCCGGGGTGAAGCCGACCTTGCGCAGGCCGATCATCAGGTGCTGGCCGGTGGGCCGGATGTTGGGGGAGCCGATCGCGTACAGCGTGCCGTAGGCGACGGACCAGCCGATCAGCACGGTGAGCATCAGCGACAGCGGGGTGGTGTAGCCGCCGAGCAGCTCGGTGACCCCGCTGAAGACCACCACCACCCACAGGGCGACCCGCCAGCGGGGTCTGCTCGACATGCCGACGGCGGTCATGTAGGCGATCACCGGGGCGAGGTAGCCGTGCACCGGGTCGGTGAGGGTGCCGTTGCTGTCCAGGGGCAGCCTGGTCAGCGCGTCCCGGGTGTGCTCGGAGGCGCCCTCGGCCACCCACCAGTCGATGCCGAGCGAGACGCCGTACGCCAGCACCGAGGCGAGCACGCCGTCGGCGACCCGCAGGCCGTCGCGTTTGATCAGCCGTTCGACGGCGAAGGCCAGCGGCACGGCGAGCACCGCGACGCTGGAGAGCAGGCCGGTGATGGTGGAGAACACCGCGGAGAAGTGCGGCGCGTTGGAGGCGATGTCCTGTTCGATGCCGCTGGTGGTCCCGGTGGCGATGCCGGCCAGCACGAAGACGGCGACTATCCCGAGGACGCCGGCCAGGAAGCGGATCAGGTCGGACGGGCGGTGCGCGCGGGCGGCGAGCAGCGGCTCGTCGACGTCCAGGTGCGGGGCCTCGTCCAGCGGGTCGTGGTCCGCCGGCTCGTGGTCCGCCGGCTCGTGGTCCGGCGGCCGGGTGTCCTCGGACGGGACGGCAGGGGTCGTCGGGAGCGCCGGCTCCGGGGCCGAGGTGGTCTCGGCCGCGGGAGGGCCGGGCTGTTCGGGGGCCTTCGCGGGCGCGGGGGTCTTGATCGTTCGGTCCTTGATCAGGGAGACTTCCGGCGTCGGGCCCGGTTCGGGCCGGCCTTCGCTCTCGTTCCCGGGCGTCGACGGCACGGCGGAGGCGGACTCGTCGGAGTCCTTGTCCACGCCCACGTCAGCCGTCCCGGTCATCTGGTCTTGTCCTCGTATCACCACTCACCGCCCCGGAAGATGGTGGCATGCCCCGGCGTCCCGTGCGGGACAGGGGGCGGATCGGGCGCGGCGGATCGTACGCACCGGGCCACGGACGCGCCCCTGTAAGGAAGAATGCCGCAGGTGACGGACGCAACACACGACGGTCTTCCGGACGCCCTGCCGCCGTTCGCCGAACTGGTGCTCGACCTGACCGAGCGGATTCCACCCGGCAGGGTGATGACCTACGGCGACGTCGCCGAGTACCTCGGCCAGGGCGGCCCCCGGCAGGTCGGCCGGGTGATGGCACTGTACGGCGGCTCGGTGCCCTGGTGGCGGGTGATCCGCGCGGACGGCCGCCTGCTGCCCGGGCACGAGCAGCGCGCCCTCGCCCACTACGGCGACGAGGGCACCCCGCTGCGCGAACTCGCCGACCCGCCCCGGGTCGACCTGAAGCGGGCCCGCTGGGACGGCGCGCAGGCGTAGGCCCGGCCCGGGTCGCATTGTGCCGAAACCGCCGCGCGGACGGGAATGACGGGGCAGGATCGTAGGCTCGGTACGGGCGGGCCCGACGGGTCCGCCTCCGCCGTGCCCCACCGTTCGACCCCCAGGACCAGTTCGTGAGCTCCCCCTACCGGCTCGTGCGCAGCCCGCTCGTCCAGCCCGACCCACCCGTGCTGGACGCCTACCAGCGCGCCGTGGTCGAGCACACCGGCGGGCCGCTGCTGGTGCTGGCCGGACCGGGCACGGGCAAGACCACCACCCTGGTCGAGGCGGTCGCCCGGCGGATCGAGGACGGCACCGACCCCGAGCGGATCCTCGTCCTCACCTTCAGCCGCAAGGCCGCCACCGAGCTGCGCGACCGGATGTCCGGCCGGCTCGGCGGCTCGGCCGCCGCCCCGCAGGCCACCACCTTCCACTCCTTCTGCTACGCCCTGCTGCGCGCCCACCAGGACCCGGCGGACTACGCCGAGCCGCTGCGGCTGCTCTCCGGCCCCGAGCAGGACGTCATGGTCCGCGAGCTGCTGGCCGGCGGCGCCGAGGACGCCAAGCACGGCAGCACCCGCATCGAGTGGCCGCTGGACCTGCGGGCCTGCCTGACCACCCGCGGCTTCGCCGACGAGGTCCGCGCCGTCCTCGCCCGCAGCCGCGAACTCGGCCTCGGCGAAGCCGAACTGGAACGCTTCGCGCAGGGCGTCCAGCGCCCCGACTGGGCCGCCGCCGCGCACTTCCTGGCCGACTACCTCGACGTCCTCGACCTGCGCGGCGTCCTCGACTACGCCGAACTCGTCCACCGCGCCGTGCTGCTCGCCGAGCGCCCCGAGGTCGGCGAGCAGCTGCGGCGGCGCTACGAGGTCGTCTTCGTCGACGAGTACCAGGACACCGACCCCTCCCAGGTCCGGCTGCTGCGCCAGCTGGCCGGCGGCGGGCGCGACCTCGTCGCGGTCGGCGACCCGGACCAGTCGATCTACGCCTTCCGCGGCGCCGACATCAACGGCATCCTCGACTTCCCGCAGGCCTTCCGGCGGGCCGACGGCAGCCCCGCCGACGTCAAGGTGCTGCGGGTGTCCCGCCGCTCCGGCGCCGTGCTGCTCGCCGCCTCCCGGGAAGTCGCCCGCCGGATGCCGATGGGCCGGCTGCCCGCCGACAAGCTCGCCCAGCACCGCGCCCTGCTGCCCTCCCGCGAGGGCGGCAGGGTCGAGGTCTACACCTACCCGACCCCCGGCGCCGAGCTGGACTCGATCGCCGACCTGCTGCGCCGCGCCCACCTGGAGGACGGCGTGCCCTGGGGCGAGATGGCCGTGCTCGTCCGGGCCGGCGCCCGCTCCATCCCCGGCGTGCGGCGGGCGCTCGGCGCGGCCGGCGTCCCGCTGGAGATCGACGGCGACGACCTGCCGCTGCGCGAGGAGCCGGCCGTCGCCCAGCTGCTGCTCGCCCTGCGGGCCTGCGCCGAGCAGGCCGCCCGGGACAAGCAGGGCGACCCGGACGCCCCCGACCCGCTCACCACCGACGTGGCGCACGCCCTGCTCACCGGCCCGCTCGGCGGCCTCGACGGCTCCGACCTGCGCCGGCTCGGCCGCGCCCTGCGCGAGGAGGAACGCGCCGCGCTGCGCGCCGACGCCGGGGCCCGTCTTCAAACTCCCGCCTGCGGGGCGGACGACGGGCGGTTGAAGACAGGCCCCCGCGCCGCCGCCGTCCCGCGCCCGGCCGCCGAACTGATCCGCGAGGCCCTCGCCGAACCCGAGCGCCTCGTCGCCCTCGACCCCGCGCACGCCCGCCGCGCCCGCGACCTCGGCACCCTGCTGCGCAAGGTCCGCGAACAGCTGGCCGGCGGCTGCACCGCCGAGGAGGCGCTCTGGGAGCTGTGGGACGGCAGCCGGCGCTGGCGCGAGCGGCTGGAACGGGCCGCCCTGCGCGGCGGCGCGGCCGGCCGCAACGCCGACCGCGACCTGGACGCGCTGTGCGCCCTGTTCGAGACCGCCGCCCGGGCCGAGGAGCAGGTCACCGGCCACCGCAGCGCCCTGGACCTGCTCGCCGAACTCGAAGCCCAGGACATCGCCGCCGACACCCTCACCGTCCGGGCGGTGCGCCCCGAGGCGGTGCGCCTGATGACGGCCCACCGCTCCAAGGGCCTGGAGTGGCGCCTGGTCGTGGTGGCCGGGGTCCAGGACGGCCTCTGGCCCGACCTGCGCCGCCGCGGCTCCCTGCTGGAGGCCGACCGGATCGGCCGCGACGGCCTCGCCGAACCGCTCTCCCCGGGCGCCCTGCTCGGCGAGGAGCGCCGGCTCTTCTACGTCGCCGCGACCCGCGCCAAGGAGCGGCTGATCGTCACCGCCGTCAAGGCTCCCGCCGACGACGGCGACGAACCGTCCCGCTTCCTGCGCGAGCTCTACCGCGAGGACGTCGACCCCCGGACCGGCAAGGTGGTCCGCCGCACCCCGCCGGTCACCGTCGAGGACGTCACCCACCGCCCGCGCCGCCCGCTGTCCGTCGCCGCACTGGTCGCCGAACTGCGCGCCGTCACCGTCGACCCCGCCCGCTCGCCCGAACTGCGCCGCGCCGCCGCCGAACGGCTCGCCACCCTGGCCGCCGCCACCGACGAGGACGGGCTGCCGCTGGTGCCCGCCGCCCAGCCCGAGCGGTGGTGGGGCCTGGACGACCCCACCACCGCCCCCGAACCGCTGCGCAGCGCCGACGTGCCGGTCCGGCTGTCCGGCAGCGGGCTGGAACAGCTGGAGAGCTGCTCCCTGCAGTGGTTCCTGGACAAGGAGGTCAAGGCGCGCGGCGCGGGCTCGGCCGCCCAGGGCTTCGGCAACGTGGTGCACGCCCTCGCAGACGAGGTCGGCTCCGGCCGCACCCCGGCCGACCTCGCCGTGCTCATGGAGCGGCTGGACACCGTCTGGGACGCGCTGGCCTTCGACGCGCCCTGGAAGTCCCAGCAGGAGAAGACCGAGGCCCGCGCCGCCCTGGAGCGCTTCCTCAACTGGCACGTCCTGGAGCGCGGCCGGGACCTCGTCGCCACCGAGCACGGCTTCGACGTCACCCTCGACGTCGGCGGCGTCGCGGTGCGCATTCGCGGCTCGATGGACCGGGTGGAGAAGGACGCGGCCGGGCGCGCCTACGTGGTCGACTTCAAGACCGGCAAGCAGATACCCACCGACAAGTCGCTGCCCGAGCACAAGCAGCTCGCCGTCTACCAGCTCGCCGTCCGGGCCGGCGCCCTGAACGAGCTGCCCGGCTTCACCGGGCACCCGCCGGACACCGGCGGCGCCGAACTGGTCCACCTGCGCGAGCCCGCCGCCAAGGCCGCCTCGGACGCCCCCAAGGTGCAGCGGCAGGAGCCGCCGGAGGGCGAGCCCTGGATCGAGAACCTGCTCGCCGAGGCGGCCGGGAAGGTCCTCGCCGAGCGCTTCGTCCCGCGGACCGGCGCGGGCTGCGACCGCTGCGCCTTCCGCCGCAGCTGCTCCGCCCAGCGCGACGGCACCCAACTCGTCGAGTAGGGGGCGGGCGGGGAACGGCCGGGCGGGGTTTGTCCGTCGCTCCGGTTACGGTTGCGGGGTGACCGCCGTGCTCAGCCATCCCGACCAGCTCAAGGAGCTGCTGGGGATCCCGTTCAACCGGGAGCAGATGGCGGCCATCGGCGCCCCCCTGGAACCGGCCGTGATCGTGGCCGGCGCCGGCTCCGGCAAGACCACGGTGATGGCCGCCCGCGTGGTCTGGCTGGTCGGCTCCGGTGCCGTACGGCCCGAGGAGGTGCTCGGCCTCACCTTCACCAACAAGGCCGCCGGCGAGCTCTCCGAGCGCGTGCGGGCCTCGCTGCGTCTCGGCGGGCAGGGGGCGCCCCCGGACGAGGACTGGGGGAGGGCGGCCGACCGGGCCGCCGCCGAGCCGCTCGGCGACCCGGAGATCTCCACCTACCACGCCTTCGCCGGGCGCCTGCTCAAGGAGCACGGCCTGCGGATCGGCATCGAGCCGGACGTCCGGCTGCTCGCCGACGCCACCCGCTTCCAGCTCGCCGCCAAGGTGCTGCGCACCGCCCGCGGCCCGTTCCCCGCCCTCACCGGCACCTTCTCCAACCTGGTCGCCGACCTGGCCGCACTGGACGGCGAACTCGCCGAGCACCTGGTCGAGCCGCAGACCCTGCGCGAGTTCGACGAGCGGCTGCTGGACACCCTCGCCACCGTCAAGTTGACCAACGACGACCTGCGGGCCGTCCCGGTCACCGCCCGGGCCCGGCTGGAGCTGCTGCGCCTCGTCGAGGACTACCGGCGCCGCAAGCGCTCCGCCGGGCTGATGGACTTCGGCGACCAGATCGCCGCCGCCGCCCGCCTGGCCCAGCAGCGCCCGGAGGTCGGCGAGCTGCTGCGCGACCAGTTCAAGGTGGTGCTGCTGGACGAGTACCAGGACACCTCGGTCGCCCAGCGGCTGATGCTCGCGGGCCTGTTCGGCGCCCCCTCCGACGGCGCCCGCACCGGCAGCGGCCACCCGGTGACCGCCGTCGGCGACCCCTGTCAGGCGATCTACGGCTGGCGCGGCGCCTCCGTGGCCAACCTCGACGAGTTCCCCCGGCACTTCCCGAAGGCCGACGGCCGCCCCGCCGCCCGCTACGCGCTCAGCGAGAACCGCCGCAGCGGCGGCCGGCTGCTCGCCTTCGCCAACGAACTCGCCGCCCCGCTGCGGGAGATGCACGAGGGCGTGGAGGCGCTGCGCCCGGCCCCCGGCGCCGAGCGGGACGGCTTCGTGCGGGCGGCGCTGCTGCCCACCCACGCCGAGGAGGTCGACTGGCTGGCCGACTCGATCGCGCACCTGGTGCGCACCGGCACCGCGCCCGGCCGGATCGCCGTGCTGTGCCGCGGCGGCGCGGCCTTCCCGGACATCCACGCCGCGCTGGTCGCCCGGGAGGTGCCGGTCGAGGTGGTGGGCCTGGGCGGGCTGCTGCAGCTGCCCGAGGTGGCCGACCTGGTGGCGGTCTGCGAGGTGCTGCAGGACCCGACCGCCAACGCGGCGCTGGTGCGCCTGCTGATCGGCCCGCGCTGGCGGATCGGCCCGCGCGACCTCGCGCTGCTCGGCCGCCGGGCCGCCGACCTGGTGCGCACCGACCGGCCGGAGGGCGTCGAGGCGCTGGCCGCGGCGGTCGCCGAGGCCGATCCGACCGAGGTGGTCTCGCTGGCCGACGCGGTGGAGACCTTCCTGGACCCCTCGGCCGGTGAGGAGGGGAAGCCGGACGAGCTGCCGTTCTCCGCCGAGGCCCGGGTGCGTTTCGCCCGGCTCGCCGTCGAGCTGCGCGAACTGCGGCGCTCGCTCGCCGACCCGCTGATGGACGTGCTGCACCGGGTGCTGTCCGTCACCGGGCTGGAGGTCGAACTCGCCGCCTCCCCGCAGGCCCTGGCCGCCCGGCGGCGGGAGACCCTGTACGCCTTCCTGGACGTCGCCGCCTCCTTCGCCGACCTCGACGGCGACCCGGGCCTGGCCGCCTTCCTCGGCTTCCTGCGCGCCGCCCAGGAGTACGACCGCGGCCTGGACAGCAGCCTGCCCGGCGGCGAGGACACCGTGAAGGTGCTCACCGCGCACAAGTCCAAGGGCCTGGAGTGGGACGTGGTGGCCGTCCCCGGTCTGGTGCGGGGCGCGTTCCCCTCGTCGAGCCCGCGCGAACGCTGGACGAGCACCAAGCGGGTGCTCCCGCACGCCCTGCGCGGCGACGCCGAAACTCTGCCCGACGTCCGCGGCGGGTGGAACGGGAAGTCGATGGCGGCGTTCAAGAAGGAGCTGGCCGACCACTCCGGCGTCGAGGAACTGCGCCTGGGCTACGTGGCGTTCACCCGGCCCAGGTCGCTGCTGCTGGCCTCCGGGCACTGGTGGGGGCCGAGCCAGAAGACCGTCCGCGGCCCGTCCGACTTCCTGGAGCGGCTGCGCGAGCACTGCGAGCGGCCCGGCGCGGGCGAGGTCGAGCACTGGGCCGAGCAGCCGGAGAAGGGCGCCGAGAACCCGGCGCTGGCCGCCCCCGTCGAGCGGCCCTGGCCGCTGCCGCTGGACCCGGCCGCCCAGCACGCCCGCCGCCGGGTCGCCGGGGTGGTGCGCGCCCGGGTGGCGGGGGCGCCCGCCCCCGAAGCCGAGGAGACGGCCCCCGAGGACCAGCGTCAGGTCGCCTCCTGGGACCGCGATCTGACGGCGCTGCTGGGCGAGTTGGAGCGGTCCCGGCGCACCGCGCGGGACGTGCCGCTGCCCGCCGCGCTGTCCGCCACCCAGCTGCTGCGGCTGGCCGCGGACCCGGACGGCTTCGCGCACGAGCTGGCCCGCCCGATGCCGCGCCCCCCGCAGCCGGCGGCCCGGCGCGGCACCCGCTTCCACGCCTGGGTGCAGTCCCGGATCGAGCCGCTGCTGCTGGTCGAGCCCGGCGCGCTGCCCGGCGCCGACGACGACGGCATCGAGGACGAGCAGGACCTGGAGCGGCTCAAGGAGGCGTTCCTGCGCACCCCGTACGCCCGGCGCAAGCCCCACCGGGTGGAGGTGCCGTTCCAGCTGGTGCTGGCGGGTCGGGTGGTGCGGGGACGGATCGACGCGGTCTACCGGGAGGATGACGCGTTGTCGGAATCCGGTGGTGCGTCACGCTACGAAGTGGTGGACTGGAAAACCCATCGGGAGGAGACCGCCGACCCGTTGCAGCTCGCGGTCTACCGGCTGGCCTGGGCCGAGCACGCGGGCGTCGATCCCGAGCAGGTCACGGCGTCGTTCCTGTACGTCCGCAGTGGCCGGATCGTCCGTCCGGCAGGACTTCCCGACCGAAAAGAGTTGGAACGGCTCCTGATCGGGAACAGTGACTATTGAGTCACGCAGAGCATCCAAGTCATCATTCCAGTGCCCGAAACCTGTGCGTCATGCACGTTTCGCGCCTATTGTGGGGTCGGTAACCGGTCAACCCCCGTACTCCGGCCGCCAGCGAGGCCCGCATTCCCTGACCCTCAGTCATCACCGCAGGTGCCCTCGGGCATCGGCGTCTTCTGCTGGAGAGACCGAAGTTGAGCGCGACCGGATGGATCAGAGAGCGGTTCACCGGGCCGACACCGGGGCCCGCTCCGCGCGCGACCGGCACCTGGCCGAGGACGGCGCTGGCGCTGCCGTTCCTCGGCATGGTGCTGATCGTCGCCCTCGACTACCTCAGCGGCACCGAGGTGACGGTCGAACCGGCCCTCACCGCCGTACCCGCGCTGGCCGCCGTGGTCAGCCGCCGAACCTGGTACCCGCTCGCCATCGGTCTGGGCACCGAGGCGGCGGCCTTCCTGATGGCCTTCCGCGGCGACACGCTCGGCGAGTCCGTGCACGCCGCCAGCGTCTTCGCGATCCTGCTCGTCGCCGCGATCGGCTGGGTCAGCGCCACCCTGAGGCTGCGCCAGGAACGGGCGCTGGCCGACGCCCAGCTGGTCGCCTCGATCGCCCGCCGGGTGCTGCTGCGGCCCGTCCCCGAGCGGGTCGGCACCGTCCGGGCGGCCGTCCACTACGAGGCCGCCGCCGCGCACGCCCGGATCGGCGGCGACCTCTACGAGGTGGTCAACACCCGGCACGGGGTGCGGGCGGTGGTCGGGGACGTGCGCGGCAAGGGCCTCGGCGCGGTGGAGACGGCCGCCGCCGTGCTCGGGGCCTTCCGCGAGGCCGCCCACCAGGAGGCCGCCCTGGACCGGGTGGCCGGCTGGCTGGCCGTCAGCCTCGACCGCGCCCTGCACGAGAACGACCACCCGGGCGTGGAGGAGGAGTTCGTCACCCTGGTGCTGATCGGCGTCGGGCCCGACGGCGCCGCGGAGATCGTCAACTGCGGTCATCCCGCCCCGCTGCTGCTGCGCGGCGGGGAGGTCCGGCCGCTCGAACTCGCCGAGACCGTACCGCCGCTGGGCGTCCTCGACCCGGTCGACGTCCGCCCGCCGGTGCACCGGCTGCTGCTCCAGGGCGACGACCGGGTGCTGCTGTTCACCGACGGGGTGATCGAGGCCCGTGACCGCGCGGGCGTCTTCTACCCGCTCGCCGAACGCTTCCCGCACTGCGCGGCCGGCCGCCCGGCCGACGTCCTGCAGCGGCTGCACGAGGACGTGGTGCGCCACGTCGGGCGCCAGCTCGGCGACGACGCGGCCATGCTGCTGCTCCAGTTCGACCCCCCGCACGCGCTCGGGCCGGGGGAGCCCCGGGCCGCCACCGCCGTCCACCTCCCGCAGCAGGCCGGGGTCCTGGCGCGCCAGTAGGCGTCCGGGGCCGCCCTTACAACGACACCTCGACCAGCAGCGGGCGGTGGTCCGACACCGTCGCGCGCGGCGCCGCCGCCGGCCCGACCGCCGTGCGCGGCACACCGATCCCCAGCACGTGGTCGAACTGCACCGCGGGCCGGTGCGAGGGGTAGGTCGGCGTGCGCGCCAGGTCGTACCAGCCCTGCAGGCGGGGGCGCGGCTCGCGCACCCGGCGCCGGCGCGCCTCGGTCAGGGCCGGCCGGGCCCGCCGGGCCGCCCGCAGCTCGCGCACCCGCACCCGCGGCGCGGTGCGCTCCAGCGCCGTCGCCCCGCCGAGCACCGTGCGGGGCACGGCCCCGACCAGGTTGAAGTCGCCCAGGACCAGGTACGGCTGCGGCAGGTCGGCGATCCAGCGCCGGATGCCGGCCAGCTGCGCCATGTTCCAGCCGGGGACGAAGGACAGGTGCGCCGCCACCACGGTGAACGGCCCGCGGTCGCCCTCCAGGACGGCCGCCAGCGCCGCCCGCGGCTCGTCCGGCACCGGGGTCAGTCCGCGCCGCCCGGCCACCCGCAGCGGCAGCCCGAACGGCGCCGGGGCGAAGCGCCGGGCGCGCCAGTGCCGCACCGGGAGCCGCGTCAGCAGTGCCGTCCCGTACGAGGGCGGGGCGCCGTCGCCCATCTCGCCGGGCCCGTACACCCGCAGGCCTCCCGGCCCGGACGGCTCCGGCACCCAGCCCGCGACCGGCGCCGGGCGGCCGTGCAGGGCGGCGGCGAAGCGCCAGTCCTTGGCGCCCATGGCCGCGGCGGCCACCGCCGCCTGGTCGGTGCCGCCGGAGCGCGCCTGGTACCGGTCGACCTCCTGGAGTGCCAGCACGTCGGCGTCCAGCGCGGCCACCGCGTCGGCCAACGGCTCGCCGGCGTCGGACGGGTAGGGCCGCGGGGTGCCGTCCGGGGCGAGCGGCTGGCCGTGCAGGAGGTTGAAGGTGGCGATGCGCAAGTGGCTCACACCGCACGACGGTACCCGCTCCCCCGACCGGGTGGGCGCGGCTTGAGACGGTAGGGCATACCGGGTATACATACTCGGTATGTCCATCCGTCACGGTCTGCTCGCCCTGCTCGACCAGGGCCCTCGCTACGGCTACCAGCTGCGCACCGAGTTCGAGGCGCGCACCGGCGCCACCTGGCCGCTCAACGTCGGGCAGGTCTACACCACGCTGTCGCGGCTGGAGCGCGACGGGCTGGTCGAGCCCGCAGGGGAGGACGGTGAGGGCCACCAGTTCTACGCCGCCACCGACGCCGGCCGGGAAGAGCTGCGGACCTGGTTCGACACCCCGGTGCCCCGGACCAACCCCCCGCGCGACGAACTGGCGATCAAGCTCGCCATGGCGGTGACCGTCCCCGGGGTCGACGTCTCCGCCGTCGTCCAGGGCCAGCGCCGGCACAGCATCAAGGCGCTCCAGGACTACACCCGGCTCAAGGGCCGCGCCCTCGCGGGGGAGAAGCGCCCCGGCGCCACGCCCTCCGCCAGCAACGACCTGGCCTGGCTGCTCGTCCTCGACCAGCTCATCTTCCAGACCGAAGCCGAGATCCGCTGGCTCGACCACTGCGAGACCCGGCTCGCCCAGCAGGCCGAACTCCTGCAGACCCGCACCGCCGAGGCCGCCCGCGACGGCGCCGCGCCCGCCAGGCGCGGGCGCCGCCTGCGCGCCTGAGCCCCCGCGGCAACCGAACCACCATGCTCGGCCCCGACGCCGAGCGCACACCCAGTACGAGGGGGGAATCCATGTCCCACACCCAAGAGGCCCGGCAGACGCCGGTGCTCCACCTGGAGAACGTCACCCGCGTCCACGGCCACGGCGCCGCCGAGGTCCAGGCCCTGCGCGGCGTCGACCTCAAGGTCCACCCCGGCGAGTTCGTCGCCGTCATGGGCCCCTCCGGCTCCGGCAAGTCGACCCTGCTCACCCTGGCCGGCGGCCTGGACACCCCGAGCGGCGGCCGGGTCCTGGTCGAGGGCGTCGCCCTGGGCGAGCTCGACCGCAAGAAGCTCGCCCGGGTCCGCCGCCGCTCCGTCGGCTACGTCTTCCAGGACTACAACCTGATACCGGCGCTCACCGCCGCCGAGAACATCTCGCTGCCGCGCGAACTCGACGGGCTGTCCACCCGCGCCGCCCGCCGCGAGGCCCTCGCCGCCCTGGAGGAGCTCGGCATCCCCGAACTCGCCGACCGCTTCCCCGACGACATGTCCGGCGGCCAGCAGCAGCGCGTCGCCATCGCCCGCGCCCTGATCGGCGACCGCCGCCTGGTCCTCGCCGACGAACCCACCGGCGCCCTCGACTCCACCACCGGCGAGGCCGTCCTCGCCGTCCTGCGCGCCCGCTGCGACGCCGGCGCCGCCGCCATGATGGTCACCCACGAGGCCCGGCACGCCGCCTGGGCCGACCGGGTCGTCTTCCTGCGCGACGGCCGGATGGTCGACGAGTCCGTCAGCCAGGACGCCGCCAGCCTGCTCGTCAGCGCCGCCACCAACAGCCTGAAGGTGGACGAGTGAAGCTCAGCGCCTGGCGGGTGGCCCTGCGCATCGCCCGCCGTGACGCCCTGCGCGCCAAGGGCCGCAGCGCCCTCGTCATCGCCATGGTCGCCCTGCCCGTCCTCGGCGTCACCGGTGCCGACGTGGTCTTCCGCAGCGCCGAGCTCACCCCCGCCGAACACGCGACGCGGGTCATGGGCCAGGCGGTCGGCGAAGTGCACATCGTCGAACGCGGCTCCTCCGTCAAGCAGGCGCCCGACCCCGAGAAGGGGCTCACCATCCAGAGCCCCAAGGACGACGCCAAGGCCGGCGAAGCCCCCACGTACACCCCCGCGCAGCAGCGCTCCCTCGACACCGCGCCCGACGAGCTGGCCCGCCAACTGCTCCCGGCCGGCGCCACCCTGGTGCCCGAGCTCACCGGCCCGTTCACCGCCGCGAGCAGCTCCGAGGGCCTGATCAGCACCCGGGTCAGCGAGGCCGACCTGACCGACCCGGTCTGGCGGGGCCGGATCGACCTCCTCCAGGGCCGGGCCCCCACCGCCGACACCGAGGCCGCCGTCACCCGGGACTTCCTCAAACGCTCCGGGCTCAGGATCGGCGACAGGACCGCCGTCCGCGGTCTGGAGAACAGCCCCTTCACCATCACCGGCGTCTACGAGTACCCCGGCGAACTGCGGGCCACCGAGCTCACCGCCCGCCCCGGCACCGTGCTCGACCGCCTCCCCAAGCCGTCGGGCGGCTCCGACGCCTCGACCGAGGACCCCGGCGGGACCACCCGCTGGCTGGTCAAGCTCCCGGCCGGGGCCTCGATCGACTGGCAGAAGGTCAAGGAGTTCAACGGGTACGGCTTCCAGGTGACCTCGCGCGCCGTGCTGGCCGACCCGCCGGCCCGTGCCGACGTCCCCTACTTCGTCGACCAGAAGCAGGACGGCAGCGGCCCCAGCTACTTCAACCGGACCGACATCGTCATCCTCGCCACCGTCGTCGGCATGGCCCTGCTGGAGATCGTCCTCCTCGCGGGCCCCGCCTTCGCCGTCGGCGCCCGGCGCTCCCGGCGGCAGCTCGGGCTGCTCGCCGCCGCCGGCGGTGAGCGCGCCAACGTCCGCGCGGTCGTGCTCGGCGGCGGCATCGTCCTCGGCATCACCGGCGCCGTGATCGGCCTGGGCCTCGGCATCGGCCTGGTCGCCCTGCTGCGCACCGCCGCCGAGGAGCGCTCCGGCCAGCGCTTCGCCCACTTCGCCCTGCCGCCGCTCGACCTGCTCGGCGTCCTCATGGTCGGGCTCGTCACCGGCCTGCTGGCCGCCGTCGTGCCCGCCGTCCAGGCCTCCCGGCAGGACGTCGTCGCCGCGCTCACCGGCCGCGACACCCTCAAGCCGCCGAGCCGCAGGCTCGCCGTCGCGGGACTGCTGACCCTCGGTGGCGGCGCCGCCCTCGCCCTGGCCGGTGCCACCAGCGGCGTCGGCAACCGCAGCTTCGCCGTCCTCGGCGGCTCGGCCCTCGCCGAGCTCGGCATGGTCGCCCTCGTGCCCTACCTGGTCGGCCTGTTCGGCCGGCTCGGCCGCTGGCTCCCGCTCGGCCCCCGGCTCGCCCTGCGCGACTCGGTGCGCCACCGCGGCCGCACCGCGCCCGCGGTGGCCGCCGTGATGGCCGCCGTCGCCGGCTCCGTGGCCGTCAGCGTCTACATCGCCAGCTTCGAGGAGCAGTACCGGCTGGAGTACACCGCCTCCGGTCCGTCCGGGGCCGTCATCCTCGGCAACGGCTGGCTGTCCGACGCCAAGCTGCTGCCGCAGATGCGCGAGGCCGTCGAACGCAGCATCCCCGACCTCGGCCCGCGCGCCGACGTCCGGCGCGTCCAGCCGAAGGTCGACTGCTCCGAGGGCAGCTACTGCGGCTACGTCAGCGTCGAGCTGCCCAAGGAGGACCGCTGCCCGCTCACGGACACGGGCGGCACCCTCTCGCTGGCCGAGAGCGAGCACGTCATGAGCACCGACAAGCGCTGCCAGGTGGACCACCGCCGGGGCAACCCGTTCAGCCAGGTCACGGCCGGGGACGCCACCCTGCTGCACAACCTCTTCGGAGTCACCGACCCGGCCCCGGGCCGGGCCCTCGCCGCCGGCAAGGCCGTGGTCTTCGACGCCCGCTACCTCAAGGACGGCAAGGCGTTCCTCCGGTACAGCAGTCCGGTGATCGGCGGCGGGAACGGCCCCGCGAGCAAGCCCGTCATCACCGAGATCACCGTGGACGCCGTCCTCGCCGAGTCCGCGCTGCCCGCCGCGGCCCAGGCCGTGGTCAGCCAGGACACCGCCACCCGGCTCGGCTTCTCCACCGCCCCGGCCGGCTCCGTCTGGCTGCCCGGCGCCATGCCCTCGGACACCGCCCAGCAGAAGGCCGACGGCGCGCTGGCCAAGCTCGTCGACCACGACGTGCTCAAGATCGAGCGCGGCTACGAGTCCCCGGCCGGGCTGATCCAGTTCGGTCTGAACGTCTTCGCCGGCATCGTCGCCCTCGGCGCGGCCGGCATCGCGACCGGACTGGCGGCCGCCGACTCCCAGCGCGACCTGACCACCCTCGCGGCGGTCGGCGCCGAGCCCCGCATCCGGCGCTCGCTGTCCGGCTTCCAGTGCGGGGTGATCGCCGCGATGGGCGCCCTGCTCGGTGTGGTCTGCGGCGTGGTGCCGGGAGTGGCGCTGCGCAAGGTCGAGGCCGCGGCGAGCAGCTACCCCGGGATGAGCCCCGAGGAGATCGCCAGCAAGGCGGCCCTGGTCTTCCCGTGGCCCACCATCGCCGCCACCGTGCTGCTGCTGCCGGTGCTCGCGGCCGGGCTCGCGGCGCTGATGACCCGCTCGCGGATCACCCTGCTGCGCCGCTCGGGCTGAGGCCCGCGCCGCCCCGGGGCCCCGGGGCCCGCGTCGGCCCCGGGGCCCCGGGGCCCGCGTCGGCCCCGGGGCCCCGCGCCCGCCCGCCCCGCCCCCGTCCGTGTCACCCCCGTCCGCGTCCTCGTCGCGGCGGGGGTGACGGAGGTTACAGCCCGGACGGCGCCCGGCAGCCGGACGGCCGGGGCGGGCACCCGCACGGGCGAACTACAGTCGTCGGTATGACGAGAACCCCGGACAGCGCCGTCCGCTCCTACATCGACCGGCACCAGGCCGCCTTCCTCGCCGACCTCGCCGAGTGGCTGGCCATCCCCTCGGTCTCGGCCGATCCGGACCGGGCCGGCGACGTGCGGCGCTCGGCCGAGTGGCTGGCCGCCAAGCTCGGCGAGACCGGCTTCCCGGTGACCGAGGTGTGGGAGACCGAAGGCCTGCCCGCGGTGTTCGCCGAGTGGCCCTCCGGGGACCCGTCCGCGCCGACCGTCCTGGTCTACGGGCACCACGACGTGCAGCCCGCGGCGCGGGAGGACGGCTGGGAGACCGAGCCGTTCACCCCGACCGTGGTCGACGGCCGGCTGTACGCGCGCGGCGCCGCCGACGACAAGGGCCAGGTGTTCTTCCACACCCTGGGCGTGCGCGCCCACCTGGCCGCCACCGGCCGCACCGCGCCGGCCGTCAACCTCAAGCTGCTGATCGAGGGCGAGGAGGAGTCCGGCTCGCCGAACTTCGCCGAGCTGGTCCGGCGCGAGGCCGGGCGGCTGGCCGCCGACGTGGTGGTCATCTCGGACACCGGCATGTGGTCCGCGACCACGCCGACCGTCTGCACCGGCATGCGCGGCCTGGCCGACGCCCAGATCGACCTGTACGGGCCGGACACCGACATCCACTCCGGCTCCTTCGGCGGCGCGGTCCCCAACCCGGCCCAGGTCGCGGCGGAGCTGGCCGCCGGCCTGCACGACGCCGACCGCAGGGTCGCGATCCCGGGCTTCTACGACGGCGTCGTCGAACTGACCGATACCGAGCGCGAGCTGTTCGCCGAGCTGCCCTTCGACGAGGAGCAGTGGCTGCGGGTCGCCAAGTCGTACGGCACCCGCGGCGAGGCCGGCTACTCCACCCTGGAGCGGATCTGGGCCCGCCCGACCGCCGAGGTCAACGGCATCTGGGGCGGCTACACCGGCCCCGGCGGCAAGACCATCGTCCCCGCCTCGGCGCACCTCAAGCTGTCCTTCCGGCTGGTCGCCGGACAGGAGGTGGAGAAGGTCCGCGAGGCGGTGCGGGCCTGGGTGGCCGAGCGGGTGCCCGCGGGCGTCCGGTACGAACTGGTCTTCCCGGGCGCGACCCGGCCCTGCCTGACCCCGCTGGACCACCCGGCGCTCCGGTCCACCGTCCGGGCGATGGGGCGGGCCTTCGGCCAGAAGATCCTCTTCACCCGCGAGGGCGGTTCCGGCCCCGCCGCCGACCTCCAGGACGTGCTGGGCGCGCCGGTGCTGTTCCTCGGCATCTCGGTGCCCTCGGACGGCTGGCACTCGGTCAACGAGAAGGTCGAGCTGGACCTGCTGGCCAAGGGCGTGGAGACGGCCGCGTACCTCTGGGGCGACCTGGCGGAGAACTTCCGGCCGGGGGCATGACCCCGGGTTCGAGCACCATGGCAGCCAGATCACTCATCCGGATGATTCACCACGTGGGGATGGAACAGACGTGAGCACCGTGCCTGAGACCGAGCGCCCGTTGCACCTGGCACTGGCCCGGTCCGGGGTGGACCGGGCGGCCGAGCACCGCCTCGACGAGCCCTGGCTGGCGGCGGCCTGGAGCCACCCGAGCACCCGGGTCCTGCCGATCGCGGGCGGCGAGGCCTTCGTGGTCGACACCGCGCAGGGCACCGAACTCGTGCTGATGCCCTCCTTCGAGGCGCCGCAGACCGGCGACCGGTACTTCCTGGGCACCGACGAGGACGGCGTCTCGTACTTCGCGCTGGCCGGCGAGAGCCTGCCCGGGCGCCTGGACGGCGACGCCCGCCCGGCCGGGCTGCGCGAGGTCGGCGGGCTGCTGTCCGACCGGGACGCCGGGCTGCTGGTGCACGCGGTGGCGCTGGAGCACTGGCACCGGCTGCACAGCTTCTGCTCGCGCTGCGGGCACCCGACCGAGAAGGCCGGCGCCGGGCACGTGCGGCGCTGCACCTCCTGCGCGGCCGAGCACTACCCGCGCACCGACCCGGCGGTGATCATGGTGATCACCGACGAGCAGGACCGCTGCCTGCTCGGCCGCCAGGCGCTGTGGCCGGAGGGCCGCTGGTCCACGCTGGCCGGCTTCGTCGAGCCGGGGGAGTCGATCGAGCAGGCGGTGGCCCGCGAGGTGCAGGAGGAGGCGGGCGTGCGGGTCGGCGAGGTGCGCTACGTCGCCAGCCAGCCCTGGCCGTTCCCGTCCAGCCTGATGCTCGGCTTCCTGGGCCGGGCGCTGCCCGGCGGCACCGAGATCACCGTGGACGGCGAGGAACTGGCCGAGGCGCGCTGGTTCTCCCGCGAGGAGCTGCGGGCCGGGATGGAGGCGGGCGAGATCCTGCCGCCGTCCGGCATCTCGATCGCCCGGCACCTGGTCGAGCTCTGGTACGGGGAGCCGCTGCCCTCGGCGGCGCGCTGGTAGCCCTGCGGTAAAGCGGTCCGTACGAAGCGGTCGGCCCGAAAGCGGCCCGCCCGAATGGTGCCCGGACCAAGGGGGCGCGTGGAGAATTCCGCGCGCCCCCCTTTTACTACGCAATCCCTTCCCGAATTCGCCACGACCAGCTGTTCGTATCCGGACGGGCCAGTTCTGCTACCGGGAGGGGCTCGCAGGGCTCCGAAGTCAACCCGCGCGGACGATATTGCCGGAAACGGCTGAAACCGGCTCGCCGTGCTCGCTACATTCACGAGGGTGACAATCCCCCGGGGCACCGCCCAATCCCCCAAATACCAGCGCCTCGCCGCCGACCTGCGCCGCCGGATCGCCGAGGGCGAGTTCACCGCCGACGCGGCCCTGCCGGTCGAGAGCGAACTGGAGCGCCAGTACGGCGTCGCCCGCAACACCGTCCGGCTCGCCGTCGACGTCCTGGTCAACGAGGGCCGCCTGGTCCGCCTCCAGGGCAAGGGCACCTACCTGCGCGAACACCCCGTCCTGGACCACCGCGCCTACGGGCCCGGCCTGACCCCCGCGCCGCGCGACTGCCTCGCCGCGCCCTCCGCCGTCTACCTCGGCGAGGCCGCCGAGGCCGGACGGGAGCTCGGCACCGACTTCGAGATGATGATCGTCCGGGCCCGGGTGGACATCGCCGAACGGCTCGGACTGCGCCCCGGCGAGGCCATCGTGGTCCGCCGCCAGCTGCGGCTGCTCGACCGCGAGCCGTACTCCATCGAGGAGAGCCACTACCGGGCCGGCCTCGCCGCCGGCACCCCGCTGATGGAGCCCGACCCCGTCGAGGGCGGCGACGAGGCGGTGCTCGCCACCCTCGGACGCACCGAGATCGGCGCCGTGGACCACCTGGTCGCGCGGATGCCCGGCCCCGAGGAGGCCCAGTGGTTCCAGGGCGGCCCCGGGGTGCCGCTGATGGTGCAGACCCGCGTCACCTACGACCGGCGCGGGCCCGTCCGGGTCATCGAGACCCGCTACTCGGCCGACCGCAGCAGGCTCGTCTACGGCGTCGGCGACCTCGGCGCCCGCACCACCCTGCCCGCCCCCGCCGCGCCCGTCGACCCGGCCCGGGCCGACGCGCCGTGACGCGCGCCGGCCCCCGGCGGCCCGGGCCGGACCCGGCGGCCTCAGGCCGCCAGGGCCTTCTTGACCTGCAGCAGGCTCGGGTTCGTCATGACGACCCGCTCGCCGCCGCCGGCCGGCGTCACCAGCACCGTCGGAACGGTCTGGTTGCCGTTGTTCACCGACTCGACGAAGGACGCCGACGCCGGGTCCTCCTCGATGTTGATCTCGGTGTAGCCGATGCCTTCGCGCTCCAGCTGGCTCTTGAGTCGGTTGCAGTACCCACACCAGGTCGTGCTGTACATCGTCACGGTGCCGGACATCGAGGGGGCTCCTTCGAAAGAGAGGTGCGTACGGTCTCCGGAGGCAACGTCCACCGGGCGGCGGGCATTCCGGTATGGCGTCGACCGTCGTACGGAGCGATCATCCTGCGATCGCACCGGGCCTGTGGACAACCCCCTCCGCGATGTCCCACCGGGCTGAGAGGATGGAACGCATGCAGGAAGACCTCTTGAGCGGCAGCCCCTACGACGGCCCCCACGGCTCCCCCTGGGCCGACCCCGGCGCCGCGACGGGCCCGGACGCCGTGCTCGCCGGGCTCGACCCCGAGCAGCGCGCCGTCGCCACCGCCCTGCAGGGCCCGGTCTGCGTCCTGGCCGGCGCCGGCACCGGCAAGACCCGCGCCATCACCCACCGGATCGCCTACGGCGTGAGCAGCGGCGTCTACCACCCCCAGCAGGTCCTCGCCGTGACCTTCACCGCCCGCGCGGCCGGCGAGATGCGCGGCCGGCTGCGCCAGCTCGGCGCCGAGGGCGTCCAGGCCCGCACCTTCCACGCCGCCGCGCTGCGCCAGCTCCAGTACTTCTGGCCGCGCGCCGTCGGCGGCCCCGTGCCCCAGCTCCTGGAGCGCAAGGTCCAGCTGGTGGCCGAGGCGGCCGGCCGCTGCGGCCTGCGCGTCCAGCGCACCGAACTGCGCGACCTCACCGCCGAGATCGAATGGGCCAAGGTCACCCAGATCGCCCCCGAGGACTACCCGGTGGCCGTCGCCAAGTCCGGCCGCGAGGCCCCCCGCGACCCGGCCGAGACCGCCCAGGTCTACCGCGTCTACGAGGAGGCCAAGAGCCGCCGCGGCAGCATGGACTTCGAGGACGTCCTGCTGCTCACCGCCGCGATCCTGGAGGACCGCCCGGACATCGCCGAGCAGGTCCGCTCCCAGTACCGGCACTTCACCGTCGACGAGTACCAGGACGTCTCCCCGCTCCAGCAGCGCCTGCTCGACCGGTGGACCGGCCCGGACGGCGGCGCCAGCCTCTGCGTCGTCGGCGACGCCAGCCAGACCATCTACTCCTTCACCGGCGCCACGCCCGACTACCTGCTCAACTTCCGCAACCGGCACCCCGGGGCGACGGTGGTCAAGCTGGTCCGCGACTACCGCTCCACCCCCCAGGTCGTCCACCTCGCCAACGGGCTGCTCTCCCAGGCCCGCGGCGAGGCCGCCCGGCACCGCCTGGAGCTCGTCTCCCAGCGCGAGGCCGGCCCCGAACCGGTCTACACCGAGTACGAGGACGAGCCCACCGAGGCCGAGACCACCGCCCGCCGGATCAAGGAGCTGCTCGCCGCCGGCGTGCGCGCCAGCGAGATCGCGGTGCTGTTCCGCACCAACGGCCAGTCCGAGGTCTACGAGCAGGCCCTCGCCGACCTCAACGTCCCCTACCAGCTCAAGGGCGCGGAACGGTTCTTCGAACGCCCCGAGGTCCGGGACGCCGGCGTGCTGCTGCGCGGCGCCGCCCGGGCCGCCTCCGACCCGCTCACCGACGACGCCCCGGACCTGGCCGGCCAGGTCCGCGCGGTGCTGGCCACCCGCGGCTTCACCGCCGAGCCCCCGGCCGGCTCCGGCGCCGTCCGGGACCGCTGGGAGTCGCTGGCCGCCCTCGTCCGGCTGGCCGAGGAGTTCGAGCGCACCCGCACCGAGGCAGGCCAGGGCACCGACCTCTCGGCCTACGTCGCCGAGCTGGACGCCCGTGCCGCGGCCCAGCACGCCCCGGCCGTCGAGGGCGTCACGCTCGCCTCGCTGCACGCCGCCAAGGGCCTCGAATGGGACGCCGTCTTCCTGGTCGGCCTCACCGAGGGCACCCTGCCGATCATCTACGCCAAGACCGACGAGCAGGTCGAGGAGGAGCGCCGCCTCCTCTACGTCGGCGTCACCCGCGCCCGCAAGCACCTCAGCCTCTCCTGGGCGCTCTCCCGCTCCCCGGGCGGCCGGGCGAGCCGCAAGCCCAGCCGTTTCCTGGACGGGCTGCGCCCCGGCTCCACCGCTCCCGGCGCGCGCACCGGCGCGCGCGGCGGGCGAGGGGGCGTCGAGCCCGGCGAGCGCTCCGCCGCGCGGCGGGTCCGCGGACCGGTCAAGTGCCGGGTCTGCGACAAGGTGCTCACCGAGGCCGTCGAGCGCAAGCTGCGCCGCTGCGAGAGCTGCCCGTCCACGATGGACGAGGGGCTTTACGAGCGGCTGCGCGAGTGGCGGGCCCGGCAGGCGAAGAAGCAGGGCGCGCCGGCCTACGTGGTGTTCACCGACGCCACGCTGATGGCGATCGCCGAGGACGTGCCCGCCGGCCGCGGGGAGCTGGCCGCCATCTCCGGGGTCGGCGCCCTGAAGCTGGACAAGTACGGGGCGGCCGTGCTCTCGTTGTGTGCGGGGGAGGAGCCCGAGGAGGACCCGGACGACGTCGAGGACGGCGGTTCGGACGATCCGGCCTGAGCCGGTCCGGGCGTGGTCCAGGAGGCCGCTCCGAGGGTTTCGGAACCCGTTGTGTGACGTGCCGAAGAACTCGCGTGAAAAATAGTTTGCGCCGCGTACCGGGAGCGCAATAGCCTGCCGGAGCGGTCAAGGGGACGCGGTCGCACGGGGTGAAACCTGTGCCGACGCCCCTCGCCCGAGAGCTTCACCACAGCTTTACCGAGACAGACATCCGAACATTCGGAGCCAGGGAGACCAGGCTCCGCGAGACGCCGAGAGGAGGCGAAGACAGTGGGAAACATCATGATCACCAAAATGACTGGCCAGACCGTTGTCGCTGCCTCCCTGCGTGCCGCCCGTCTGCGGGCGCTCGCCGAGCTCGGTGGAACCGGTCTGGGTCTCGACACCACCGGTGTCTCCGTCGTCCCCGTTGTCAGTGGTCCTGGACACACTGATCTGTGCCTCACGGGCAGCAGGAGCGTCGACGGCACCACTGTCGAGACCGGTCTGTCCCGGGGCTGGGCCTCGTTCGGCACGCCGTGCTCCCTGCGCGACGAGCGACCGACCCAGGCACCGAAGGCGGCCGTAGCCGCCGCCATGCATGGCGGCTATGCGCAGGTCATCGGTGCCGAAAACGCCCAGAAGCAGAACGAGCAGCAGATTAACCAGGCCATGGCCGCCTTTACCGGCGCCGAGGCCGTCCGGATGTGGGCCTTCCGCGGCCCTGAACCCTGGAGAGAACGAACCTGAGCCAGCCTCAGGTCGGCACCTCCAGGGCCGCGGAACCCGTCACACCGGGATCCGCGGCCCTTCTGTTTTGTCCGGTACGCAAGACCACCCAGGCCCTCCGGGGCCTCCGGCCCAGCACCACCAGTCACCTGGGCCGGAACCACTGAGAAAAGACGAGGAAGACGCCCACAGTGTCCACGGTCATCACACCGCCCACCCCGTCCGTACCGCCGACAAGCCAGATCACCCAGGCCGACCAGGCCGACCCCCCGGAGGTTCCTTCCATGCAGCTCAGCTCGATCGAGCAGGCCGAGTCCCTCGGTCTCCCCATCCCCTGCCGCGCCTTCGACCCCGAGGTCTTCTTCGCCGAGACGCCGGCCGACGTCGAGTACGCGAAGTCCCTCTGCGGCACCTGCCCGGTGAAGGAGGCCTGCCTGGCCGGCGCCCTGGAGCGGCGCGAGCCGTGGGGCGTCTGGGGTGGCGAGCTGTTCGTCCAGGGCGTCGTCGTGGCCCGCAAGCGTCCCCGTGGCCGTCCGCGCAAGACCGAGGTCATGGCGTGAACCCCGCCCACGGCGCCAGGGTCGTCCGCCGGGGAGAGCAGCCCCCGCTGGACAGCGCCCTCCGTCGATCCGTGCGGATCGCCGCCGCCAAGGCCGACGCCGCAGCCCGCATCCCGTTCCCGAGCAAGCACCACGAGCAGGACCACCACATGAACCCCGCCGCCGTCGATCCCACCGCCCGCGCCGAGCAGGCCACCGAACGTCAGACCCAGAACAGGATCCTCGAAATGCAACTCCTCCACGAATCCCTGGCCCGTGCCCATATGCAAGACAGGCTGCACGAGGCCGAGAACCAACGGCTCGTCAACCGGGTCGCCCGGGCCCGCAGGCTCAGGCAGCGGGCCGAGCGGGCCTCGATGCGGGCCCGCAAGGCGCTCGCCGTCGCACTGATGTAGGGCCTTCGGCCCGGGGCCGTCCTCGACAGGCCCCTCCCGGACTCCGGTCCACCCCCGTCGTGCCGCAGGCCGCTCCCCGTCGTCGGGGAGCGGCCTGCGGCCGTTGTCGCGGTGCCGGGGTCAGTCCTCGCGGACCCGGGCGGGCTCGGCGGGATCGGCGGGCCCTGCCGACGGGTGCCCGGCGAACTCGGGCAGCCACGCCAGCATCTCGGCGCGGAACGGTGCCTTGGCGCCCAGCTGGCAGAGCACCCCGATGGTGCTCAGCGTCACCCGGTGGATCAGCAGGTACGCGGGCGGCAGGTTCAGCTGCTTGCCCAGGTTGTAGGCGGGCGAGCGCGGATCGGCGATCCGGGCCGCCTGGGAGCGCATCCAGGTCCGGGTGAAGTGGAAGTTCTCCACCGCGGCCGGCTCGATGATCGGCAGCAGGTAGTCCAGCACCGCGTCCGGATCCAGCCGGATCGAGGGCTTCACGAAACCCTCCTCGCGCAGCATCCGGAGCACCCCGGCCGCGTCCCCGGCCAACGCCATCCGCAGCGAGGCCCCGATCGGCGCGGGCAGCCCGCCGGGCAGCCGGTCCACGGTGCCGAAGTCCAGCACGCCCAGCCGCCAGCCCGACACCGGGCCGTCGTCCTTCAGCAGCCGGAAGTTGCCCGGGTGCGGGTCCGCGTGCAGCAGTCCCGTCCGGGACGGGCCCGCGAACAGGAACCGGGCCAGCAGCTGCCCGGCGCGGTCGCGCTCCTCCTGGGTGCCGCCCGTGATCACCTCGGCCAGCGGGGTGCCGCCCATCCACTCGGTGACCAGTACCTGGTCGGCCTGGGCCACCACGCCCGGCACCACGATGTCCGGGTCGTCCGTGAACTCCTCGGCGTGCCGGCGCTGGGCCTGCGCCTCCAGCTCGTAGTCCAGCTCCTCCGAGACGCGCTCGCGCAGCTCGGCGATCAGCGGCTTGATGTCCAGCCCGGGGATCAGCGGTCCCAGCAGCCAGGCCACCCGGCTCAGCTGCGAGAGGTCCGCGAGCAGGGCGTCGCCCGCGCCCGGGTACTGCACCTTGACGGCGACCGTGCGGCCGTCGTGCCAGACCGCCTTGTGCACCTGGCCGATCGAGGCGGCGGCCGAGGGCCGGTCGTCGAACTCCAGGAACAGCTCGCGCCAGGAGTCGCCGAGCCGCTGGGCGAGCGCGGTGTGCACCTTGGCGGCGGGCATCGGGGGAGCGGCGTCCTGGAGCTTGGTGAGCGCGGCCCGGTACGGCCCGGCCACCTCCTCCGGGAGCGCGGCCTCGAAGACGGACAGCACCTGCCCGAACTTCATCGCCCCGCCCTTGAGTTCGCCGAGGACCTTGAACAGCTGGTCCGCGGTGGCCTGTTGGAGCTCGGCGGTGACGACCTCGGCGGAGCGGCCGCCGATCCGCTTGCCCAGGCCGAGCGTGGCGCGGCCGGCTATCCCCAGCGGCAGGGCGGCGAGCCGTGCCGTGCGGGTCATTGCCTTGCGCGGAAGATCGCTCACCCCGGGCCTCCATTCCCCGGCCCCCCGGTTCCGGGCGGCCGACCATCTCTACGCCATTGTGCCCGCTCCCTGCTGCGTGCCCCTCGGAATTCCGTGGGGCGGGGCCGGGAGTGCCCTCGCTTTGCGGGGAGTTGGGTGGCTTGGTCCGGTGGGGGCCGGTGGTTCCGCGCGGGAAGTCGGCTCGGCCGACTTCCCGCGCGGGGCCGGACTGCTTCCTCCGGGGCTCCTCATCCCGGCGGCAGCGGCTGCCACAGGCAGCCGCAGTCGGGGTGCCCGCGCAGCCGCAGGCGCCTCGGCATGCCGTCCCCGGCCGAGACCTCGCACCAGCCGTCCACGCTCGGCGGCCGGCCGCCGTCCAGGAACACCTGGACGTGCAGCGCCGCCAGCCCGGCGACCGCCGTCGCCAGCGCCGTGTCGCAGGCCGGGGTCCGGGCCCGTCCGGGGCCTCCGTCGGCGAGCTGGGCCAGGACCCGGGGCCAGGCGGCGTCCTCGTCCTCCCGGCGCAGCACCAGGCAGTGCCCGCAGGCGGACACCCCGGGGATCACCAGCGGTCCGACGACGCCGAACTCCTCGACCACGCCCACGTAGAGGTGCGGCACCCCGGCCCGCAGCAGCAGTCGGGCCTCGTACGTCCCGCCGGCGAAGGCGGCGCTGCCGTCCCGCGGCGCGAGGACCACGAAGTCCGGTGGCGGCTCCCCGGTGCGGCGCCGGGGCAGGGGCGCCGGCGGCCGGCCGGTGGCCCGCTGCACCGCCTCCCGGGCCGCCGTCGAGCGCAGCCGTCCGACGTCCCCGGGCGGCAGCCCGGCGGGGGAGCAGTCCTCCGGCCTCACCCGGCCGCGGTCCGCGACCGTGACCGTGCCGGTGCCGCCCGCCGCGAGCACCGCCGCCACGGCGGCGCCGACCCGGCCCGCGCCGCGCACCTCGATCCGCGCGTCGGCCCGGCGGCCGAGGACCGCCGGTGCGGCGCCCGGGCCGGAGTGGACCAGGGAGAGCGAGGCGAGGTCGGGGCCGAGCAGGTCCCGCTGCTGCGGGGGGAAGCGGGCCAGGGCGCGGCGGTCGGCCTCCGCGTCGTCCAGCAGGCCGGTCTCCTCCAGGCCGGTGAGCAGGGTGTCGGCCGGTTCGCGGCCGAGCCCGATGCGTTCGCCCTCGGTCAGGAGCTCCGGTCGCTCCCTTGTCCCGTCGAGCAGCGCGAGGAAGTCGCAGAGGGTCTTGTCGGCGTTGCCGAGCACCCCGGCGAAGCGGGTGACGGTGCCGAACTGCAGGGTCTGCGGGTCCCGCCAGCTGCGGGACAGCGCGGGTTTGAGGGCGAGGCGCACGACGATCTCCCTTCCGATCGTTTCCGGACGGCCGACCGCAGCTTGCCCCATCGCGCCGACGTCGTGCGGAAGGTTGTCCACAGGGCCGCGCGCATGATCGCACCATCCGTTCGCGAGCCCTGTGGATAACCGGCCATCCCCTCCGGCGTCGGTTTCCGGACACCCGCCGTCGACTTTTCGTTCCCGATCACTCCATGAAAGATTCCGGCCACGGCAGCGGACTTCTGTCCGTGGTACCGGGTAACGTCGTGTGCCATGGCAGCCGAGCGGGACTCCCATCCACCGGCGTCGCGTCGGCGTGCCCGCGCAGCGTCCGGGTCGCAGGTCGCGGCGCCGAACACACGCGGGCGCCCCGACCAGCGGCAGCAGCCGAGGCCGGCTCCACCGCAGCCGCCGCCCTCCGGCGCGGCGGCCCCCGAGGCGCACGAGCGCGGCCGGGTCGAGGTGCGCCGCAGCGCCCGCCGCAGCCGTACGGTCTCCGCCTACCGCGAGGGCGACCGCACCGTGGTGCTGATCCCGGCCCGGATGTCGCACGCCGAGGAGCAGCGCTGGGTCGCGCAGATGCTGGAGAAGCTCGCCGCCCAGGAGTCCCGGCGGACCCCCGGTGACGAGGCCCTGATGACCCGGGCCCGCGAGCTGTCGGGCGCCTACCTGGACGGTCGCGCCCGGCCCAGCCAGGTCCGCTGGGTCACCAACCAGAATTCCCGCTGGGGCTCCTGCACCCCCAGCGAGGGGACGATCCGCCTCTCCCACCGGCTCCAGGGCATGCCGGAGTACGTGCTGGACTACGTGCTGCTGCACGAGCTGGCGCACCTGCTGGTGCCGGACCACGGCCCGGCGTTCTGGGCCCTGCTGGAGTCCTACCCGCGGACCGAGCGGGCCCGCGGCTACCTGGAGGGCGTGGTCTCCGCCGCCCGGCTGCCGCACATCCCCGGCGCGCGGCACGCGGCCCCGGATCCGTCCGGGCCGGACACCTCCTGCGGCTGAGGCCGCGGCGGCGCGGGCGGGGAGGGTGCGCACCCGGCCGGAGCCCGGTCGGTCCGACCGGAGGAACGACGGAAGGGGGCGCGGGCCAATAGGCTCCGCGCCCCCTTCCGGTGCCGCACCTCAGCCGGTCAGCTGCCGCGCCCGGGCCACCAGGTCGCGCACCGAGTGGTCGGTGAGCTCCGGCAGCCGGTCGTAGTCGAACCAGCGCAGGTCCAGCGACTCCTCGCTGATCAGCGCCTGCGCGCCGGCCGGGGCCAGCGCGATGTACTGGACGTCCAGGTGGGTGTTCTCCGGCCGGTCCTTGCCGGTGCAGCGGACCAGGTGCCGGTCCAGCTTGGCCGGCACCGGGGCGCCGTCGCTCTCCAGCAGCACCAGGTCGGGGATGCCGGACTCCTCGACGGCCTCGCGCAGCGCGGCCGAGGCGAGGTCGCGGTCGCCGGGCTCGCAGTGCCCGCCCATCTGGAGCCACATGCCGACCTTGGGGTGCAGGGTGAGCAGCACCCGCCCGGCGGCCGGGTCGACGACCGCCGCGCTCGCGGTGATGTGCGCGGGCAGGCAGGAGCGGTACAGGCCCTCGGGCTGCTCGGCCAGGTGCTCCAGGTAGTCCAGCCGCAGCCGCTCCTGGTCCTCGTCGGCGGGCCGCCACCCGGTCAGCGCGCGGACGGCGTCCGCGTGCAGTCCGGTGCCGGGCGTCCCGGTGGCGGGCGTCTCGGTCGCCGTCATGCGGTGGGCTCGCCCTTTCCGTCGGTGCCGTCCTCGTCGGTTCCCGGCCGCTCGTCCTTCTTGGTGAGGTCGGGCTTGCCGGCCGCGGCATCGCCGAGCAGCTTGTCGAAGGCGTCGAAGTCGATGCCGCCCTCCAGGTCGTCGGCGGAGCCCCGGTGCACGAAGGCGTCCGGGTCGTCCAGGTCGGCGGCGGTGGGCAGCATGTCCGGGTGCTCCCAGAGCGCGTCGCGGCCCTCGATGCCGCGGGCGTCGGCGAGCAGCGCCCAGAGCCGGGAGGCGTCGCGCAGTCGGCGCGGACGCAGCTCCAGGCCGACCAGGGTGGCGAAGGTCTGCTCGGCGGGCCCGCCGGCCGCGCGGCGGCGGCGGACGGTCTCGCGCAGCGCGCCGGCCTGCGGCAGGTGCGGCTCGGCGGCGGCGTGCACGACGGCGTCGACCCAGCCCTCGACCAGTGCGAGCGCGGTCTCCAGGCGGGCGAGCGCGGCCTTCTGCTCCGGGGTGTCCTCGGGCTGGAGCAGACCGCCGGCCAGCGCCTCCTGCAGCGCCTCCGGGTTGCTCGGGTCGAGCTGGCCGACCAGTTCCTCCATCCGGGAGGTGTCGACCTTGATGCCGCGCGCGTAGGCCTCGACGGCGCCCAGCAGGTGGGCCCGCAGCCACGGCACGTGGGCGAAGAGCCGCTGGTGGGCGGCTTCGCGCAGGGCGAGGTAGAGCCGGACCTCGTCGGCGGGCACGTTCAGGCCCTCGCCGAACTCGGCGACGTTCTGCGGCAGCAGCGCGGCCTTGCCGGCCGGGGCGAGCGGCAGGCCGACGTCGGAGGAGCCGACCACCTCGCCGGCGAGCGCGCCGAGCGCCTGGCCGATCTGGGTGCCGAACATGGCGCCGCCCATCGAGCGCATCACGCCCATCAGCGGGCCGGCCATGGCCTGCATCTCCTCGGGCAGCACGCCGCCCATGGCGTTGCCGACCCGCTCGGCGACCGGGTCCACCAGGTCCTTCCAGACCGGGAGGGTGGCCTCGATCCACTCGGCGCGGCTCCAGGCGACGGCGGTGCCGGCCCCGGAGGGGAACTCGGTGGAGCCATCGAGCCACAGGTCGGCCAGGCGGACGGCCTCGGCGACGGCGGAGCGCTCGGCCGCGCTGACCGAGCGGTCCTTGCTCTTGCCCTCGGCGGGCTCGGCGACCACGGTCTGGCGGGCGATGTTCGTGGCGAGGTCCCAGTTCACCGGGCCGCCCTCGAACGAGAGCATCTGGCCGAGCTGCTGGAAGGCGGCGCCGAGGTCACCCGGGTTCATGCCGCCGAACATCGCGGCGAAGGGGTTGTCGGCTCCGGCGCCGCCCGGGGCGCCGGGCATGCCGAACATCGCGCCGAAGGGGTTGCCGCCGCCGAAGCCGAACGGCTGCGGACCGCCGCCGGACTGCTCCTGGTCCTTCTTCTCGTTCTTCTGCGCGTCGTCGGGCTTGGCCTTGCCGTCCTCGGGCTCCTCGGGCGGAACGCCGAATCCGAAGGGAAGGTCGCTCACGGGGTCCTCGATCCGGTCGGCCGTCATGCGGGTGTGGCGGAAAAGTCTGCGCCCGGGGCGGCGGCGGAGTGGGGGACTCGGGGGCGGCTCCCGCGCGGCAGGCCCGCGCCGGGTGCACCGCCGGGCCTTCGCCTCGGGCAGGATGGACGTACGTGACACACGTCCGTACGCACATAAAGCTAACCGTGGAGGATGGCCGGTGAGTTCCCCGCCCTCGGACGTTCGCTCTGGGCTGACCGGAGGAGAGGACGCGTCGGACACCACGGCGTCGCCGTCTCCAGCCTACGGCGGACGGCCGCTGACCGTGGCGGTCACCGGCGCCGCGGGGGTGCTGGGCGAGCGGGTCGCCGCCCGGCTGGTGGCCTCCCCGCACGTCCGGAAGGTCCTCGCCGTGGACGACCGGCGGGGGGAGGTGCCGGGCGTGCAGTGGCGGGTGCTCGACGTCCGCGACCCGGCGGTGGCCGAGCGGCTGGCCGGGGTCGACGTGGTGGTGCACCTGGCGATGGACTTCGGCATGGAGTCCGACGCCCGGGCCCGCAGCGCCTACAACGTGCGCGGCGCCCAGACGGTGCTGACCGCGGCCGCGGCCGCCGGCGTCCACCGGGTGGTGCTGTGCACCTCGGCGATGGTCTACGGCGCGCTGGCCGACAACGAGGTGCCGCTGGCGGAGGACTCCGAGCTGCGGGCCACCGAGGAGGCCTCGCTGGTCGGGGACCTGCTGGAGATCGAGCGGCTGGCCCGCCGGGCGCCGCGCGCCCACCCGGGCCTCCAGGTGACGGTGCTGCGCCCGGCCGTGGTGGTGGGCCCCGGCGTGGACACCGTGCTGACCCGGCACTTCGAGGCGCCCCGGCTGCTGGTGGTGGCGGGCTCCCGCCCGTGCTGGCAGTTCTGCCACGTGGACGACCTGGCGGCGGCGCTGGAGTACGCGGCGCTGGGCCTGGTCGAGGGCGAGGTGACGGTCGGCTGCGACGGCTGGCTGGAGCAGGAGGACGTGGAGCGGCTGTCCGGGATCCGGCGGATGGAGCTGCCGGCCTCGCTGGCGCTCGGTACGGCGGCGCGGCTGCACCGGCTCGGTCTGACCCCGGCCCCGGCCGGGGACCTGGCGTACACGATGTACCCGTGGGTGGTGTCCGGCAGCCGGCTGCACGAGGCGGGCTGGCGTCCGGCGCACACCAACGAGCAGGTGCTGGCCGAGCTGCTGGAGCAGGTGTCCGGCAAGCACGCGGTGGCCGGTCGCCGGCTGGGCGGCAAGGAGGCGGCGACCAGCCTGGGGGCGGCCGGGGCGACGGTGGCGCTGGTGGGTACGGCGGCGCTGGTGCGCCGGGCCCGCAAGCGGCGGCGGTTCTGACCGGTCGGCCCGGGTCGGCCGGTTCCGTCCTGCCGTAAACGGGGGGCGGGCGCTGGGCGGCACGCGCTTCTCACGATGCGAAATTCCGGCGTCGTGATGCGGAAAGTACTTGCACCGTCCCGTCCCGGATGGGGAATCATGGGGTCATGTCCGAGAACCACGACCCCATCCGCCTGCTCGCCATCCGCGACACCCCGCTCTCGCTGGACGAGGTGTACGAGGCGGTCGGCGACGACGCGGCCGGCGGCACCACCGTCTTCGTCGGGACGGTCCGGGACCACGACGGCGGCAAGTCGGTCTCCGCGCTGGAGTACAGCTGCCACCCCACCGCCGAGCAGGAGATGCGCCGGATCGCCGAGAAGGTGGCCGCCGACTTCCCGGTCCGGGCGCTCGCCGCGGTCCACCGGGTGGGCCGGCTGGAGATCACGGACAAGGCCGTGATCGTCGCCGTCTCCTGCGCCCACCGCGGCGAGGCCTTCGCGGCCGCCCGTCGGCTGATCGACGACCTCAAGCACGAGGTGCCGATCTGGAAGCACCAGGTCTTCTCCGACGGCGGGGAGGAGTGGGTCGGCGCCGGCGGCTGCTGAGAGCGGGACCGGTGCGACGGAACCGATCGGCACACCTCGTGCGTCGGTCGGGGCAGGCGCGCCGAGGTCTCACTCCAACGGGTCCGTGACGGCGCTCCGAATACTCCCTGGAAGTGAGCCGATCGGCCGTCCCGTGACCCGGATGGCGCCGGCCGCGTTGTCCGCCGGAGTGGTTAATCTGCTCATAGACACGACGAGCTGGGAGTACTGACATGGGTGCGCTCGCCTGGTTGATCATTCCGGTGGTCGCGGTCCTGGTCGCCGCCCTCTGGGCGGTGTGGGCCCAGCGGGCGCCGCGGGCCACCGGGGACCCGGCCTCACTGGCCGAGCACCGCCGTTTCATGGCCGCCATGGAACGCACCACCGCCGGCGCGGCCGCCCCCGGCGAGGGCTCCGGCAGGTAGCCCGGCGGGCGCCGCTTCGGGCGCGTCCCGTACTGTCGTGGCATGCCACGCCGCTCCGCGACGATGCTCGCTGCCACCCTGCTGCTCATAGCGCTGCTCTGCGTCTCGGTGCTGATGAAGGTGCCGTACACGGAGATGAGCCCGGGGCCGACGTATAACACGCTCGGCAACCAGGGCGGCAAGCCGGTGATCAGCATCAGCGGGCACGACTCGTACCCGACGAGCGGCCACCTCAACATGACCACCGTCCAGGTCACCGGGGCCAAGTACGAGCCCAGCCTGGTCAACGCGGTGGTCGGCTGGCTGCGGGACGACGTGCTGGTGGTGCCGCACGACAACGTCTACCCCAAGGGGCAGTCGGACGCGGAGGCCAAGAAGCAGAACGCCGAGGAGTTCGCCTCCTCCGAGGACAGCGCGCGCACCGCGGCGCTCAAGCAGCTGGGCATCCCGGTGGGCAGCGAGTTCATCGTGAAGTCGGTCACCGCGGGCGCCCCGGCCGAGGGCCGGCTGCACGCGGGGGACCAGATCGTGGCGGTGGACGGCACGCCGGTCGGCTCGGTCGAGCAGGTGGTCGCGGCCGTCACCAAGCACAAGCCGGGCGAGTCGGTGGTCTTCACCGTCGTGCCGCGGGTCAAGGACGCGAACGGCGCCGCCACGCAGGGCGGGAAGACCGACGTCACCGTCCCGACCGTCCGGGCCAAGGACCTCGACCCGAACGCCTCCGCCGAGCGGGCGGAGCTCGCGGTGGTGGGCATCGGCACCGGGATGCGGCACACCTACCCGTTCCAGATCGACATCGGCCTGCAGGACGTGGGCGGCCCGAGCGCCGGCCTGATGTTCTCGCTCGGCATCATCGACAAGCTCACCCCCGGCGGCGACCTCACCGGCGGCAAGTTCGTGGCCGGCACCGGGACCATCGACGACGACGGCAAGGTCGGCCCGATCGGCGGCATCTCGATGAAGCTGATCGCCGCCCGGGACGCCGGGGCCGAGTACTTCTTCACCCCGTCCTCGAACTGCGCCGAGGCGACCAAGAACGTGCCGTCCGGGCTGACCCTGATCAAGGCGGACACGCTGGACGGCGCGCTGAAGTCGCTGGAGCAGGTCCGCTCCGGGCAGACCTCCGCGCTGCCGTCCTGCTCCGCCGGCTGACAGGCCCGGCCGGCCGCCCGGCGGGCGCCGGGCGGCCGCCGGGAGAGCCGGCGGGGAAGGCGTCAGGCGAAGGTCGCCAGCAGTGCCTCGGTCAGGCCCGGCACCAGGTCGGGGCCGGTCAGCACCTCGCGGGCGACGTCCTTGGAACGCAGCCGCAGGGCGATCTCCTTCTTGCCGCCGCGCAGCACCGCGGCGGTGATCCGCACCTCCTCGCGCTTGGGGTGGTTGGCCACCCACTCGGCGAGCTGGGCGTCGCTGGCGCCCCGCGGGCGGGACTGCTCGGCGCCCGGGGGCAGCATCATGCGCTCGACGACCAGGGCGCAGCCGGCCACCGAGTCGGGCCAGGCGATGGTGCCGAGGAACTTGTCGAGCTCCATGCCGGCCGGCAGCTCGTCCTGCTCGATCGGGGTCAGGCCGGCCTCGTCGCCCTCGGCGAGGCCGAGCTGCTTGGCGATCTTCGGGTTGGCCTTGCGCAGGGCGGCGCTGTCCACCAGGGCGAACAGCCGGGCCGGGAGGTCCCAGCCGAGGGTGGATGCGTACTCGTCGATCTCCAGCGCGGCCCGGGTCAGCGGGGTGGCGGCCGGGAGCTTGGAGACGTCGTCGGGGGAGTTGTTCAGATCAGACGCGTCGGACATGACTCAATCCTCACACGCCGGGCGGGGCCCGCTCGCCGGGCGGTCCGCCGCGGGAGCCGTCGGCAGGGGCGCCGCGACGACCGCCGCGGGGGCCGCCCGGAGGGCCGCCGGAACCGCGGCCGGGACGGCCGGGGGCGGACCGGCGTCGTAACCGTCTGCTAACGGTGGGAACTCGACCAAAGCCTGGTTAAGTTTCTCTGACGACCGACCCATTCAGACGACACAGCCGAGGTGCCACCGTGGTCTTCCAGATGCCCGAACGCTCAGAGCCGGGTTTCCGGCGCAGGGTAGGCCCGCCCTCCCGGCGAGCGCGGGTGGCCCTGCTGACCCTGGGCGTGCTCGCGGTGCTCTTCCTGCTGTTCGTCATGTTCGCGGGCTTCTGGACGGACTGGCTGTGGTTCAAGTCGGTCCACTTCTCCTCGGTGTTCACCACCCAGCTGTGGACGAAGACCGGCCTGTTCGCGGTGTTCGGGCTGCTGATGGCGGTGATCGTCGGCTTCAACATCTGGCTGGCGCACCGGCTGCGGCCGCCGCTGTCGGCGATGTCGGTGGAGCAGCAGAGCCTGGACCGCTACCGGGCCGGCCTGGCGCCGTTCAAGCGCTGGGCGCTGATCGGCATCTCGCTGGTGATCGGCCTGGTGGCCGGCGCCGCCGCCTCCGGGCAGTGGCGGACCTGGCTGATGTGGACGAACTCGACCTCCTTCGGTGAGAAGGACTCGCAGTTCGGCATGGACGTCTCGTTCTACGCCTTCGACCTGCCGTTCTACGAGTTCGTGCTGGGCTTCGCGTTCAGCGCGGTGATCGTCTCGCTGCTGACCTCGGCGCTGGTGCACTACCTGTACGGCGGGCTGCGGCTGCAGGGCCCGGGCCGCCGGGCGAGCGTGGGCGCGCAGGGGCACCTGGCGGTGCTGCTGGGCGTGTTCGTGCTGCTGAAGGCCGTCGCGTACTGGCTGGACCGGTACGCGCTGGCGGTGAAGACCGGCTCGTACAAGGGCGTCTCGGGCTGGACCGGCCTGCGCTACGTGGACGCCAACGCGTTCCTGCCGGCCAAGACCATCCTGTTCTTCGTCGCGATCATCTGCGCGGTGCTGTTCTTCCTGACCCCGATCCGCCGCACCTGGGCCCCGGCCCTGATCGGCCTGGGGCTGATGGTGCTGTCGGCGGTGCTGATCGGCGGGCTGTACCCGGCGATCGTGCAGCAGTTCCAGGTCAAGCCGAACGAGCAGGCCAAGGAGACGCCGTACATCCAGAAGAACATCGACGCCACCCGCCAGGCGTACGGCATCGCGGACGCGCAGACCACCCAGTACACCCCGCAGGGCACCACCAACGCCGACGCGCTCAAGCCGGACGCGCAGACCGTCGCGGACATCCGGCTGCTGGACCCGAACGTCGTCTCGCCGACGTTCCAGTCGCTGGAGCAGCAGCGCAACTACTACGCCTTCCCGAGCACGCTGGACGTGGACCGCTACGGCACCGGGCAGGGCAAGCAGGACAGCGTGATCGGCCTGCGCGAGCTCGACCTCAACGGCGTGCAGCGCAACTGGATCAACGACCACTTCAAGTACACCCACGGCTACGGCGCGGTGGCCGCCAAGGGCAACCAGGTCGACGACAAGGGCCAGCCGGTGTTCACCGAGTCGGGCCTGCCGGCCACCGGCACGCTGGGCGACTACCAGCAGCGGATCTACTACGGCGAGAAGACCACCACCTACTCGATCGTCGGCGGGGCCAACAAGGAGATCGACTACACCGATCCCAAGACCGGCCAGAACGCCGAGTACACCTACTCCGGCGGCAGCGGGGTCTCGCTGGACAATCCGCTGACCCGGGCCGCGTACGCGGTGCGCTTCAGCGAGCCGCAGATCCTCTACGCGGGGGCGATCACCGACGGCGCCAAGGTGATCTACAACCGGACGCCCAAGGAGCGGGTGGAGAAGGTCGCGCCGTGGCTGTCGATCGACGCCGACCCGTACCCGGTGGTGCAGGACGGCCGGGTGCTCTGGGTGCTGGACGGCTACACCACCTCGGACGGCTTCCCGTTCTCCTCGAAGACGACGCTGGGCGCCGCCACCAAGGACTCGCTGACCAACCAGCGCGGTGAGCTGCTGACCGTCGCCAACCAGGTCAACTACATCCGCAACTCGGTCAAGGCCACGGTGGACGCCTACACCGGCGAGGTGAAGCTCTACCAGTGGGACGACAAGGACCCGGTCCTGAAGACCTGGATGAAGGCCTTCCCCGGCACCGTCGAGCCCAAGGCGGACATCCCGCAGGGCCTGCTGCCGCACCTGCGCTACCCGCAGGACATGTTCAAGGTGCAGCGCGACCTGCTCGGCCAGTACCACGTCACCGACGCCAACTCCTTCTTCAACGGCAGTGACATCTGGCAGGTCCCGGTGGACCCGACCAGCGACACCAAGCAGGTCCAGCCGCCGTACTACGTGACGGTGCGGATGCCGGACACCAGCACCGCGAGCTTCTCGCTCACCAGCACCTTCGTGCCCAACCAGCGGCCCAACCTGGCGGCCTTCATGGCCGTCAACGCGGACCCGGGGGACGACTACGGGAAGATCCGCATCCTGAAGATGACGGGCGAGAGCGGCGCCCCCGGCCCCGGCCTGGTGCAGTCGAAGTTCAACTCCCGCCAGGAGGTGGCCAACCAGATCTTCGCGCTGAAGAGCGGCGGGGACGCCGAGCTGGAGTACGGCAACCTGCTGACCCTGCCGGTCGGCGGCGGACTGCTCAACATCGAGCCGGTGTACGTGCGCGGACGCGGCGCCAAGTACCCGACGATGCAGAAGGTCCTGGCGGTGTACGGGGACGACAACGTGGCGTTCGAGGACACCCTGGAGGCCGCGCTGAAGAAGGTGTTCGGCGGGACGCCCCCGTCGACCACCCCGACCGTGCCGTCCAACCCGGGCACCGGGACGACCCCGACCAACCCGACGACGCCCACCGCGCCGGCGCCGGGCGGGACGATCTCGCCGGAGCTCCAGAAGGCGCTCTCGGACGCGGGGAAGGCGTACAACGACAGCCAGACCGCGTTCAAGAACGGCGACTGGGTGGCCTACGGCAACGCCCAGAAGGCGCTCGGCGACGCGCTGAAGGCCGCCGAGGCGGCCCGCGGCGGCAGCCCGGCGCCCGCCCCGGGTGCCACCGGCGGCGGATCGCCCAGCCCGCAGCCGTAGCCCGCTGAGCTGCGGCAACCGTTTTCCGTTCCACCCCGCGACCGTGCTATGGTTCAACCACCGACGCGGGGTGGAGCAGCTCGGTAGCTCGCTGGGCTCATAACCCAGAGGTCGCAGGTTCAAATCCTGTCCCCGCTACAAAGGCCAGAGGCCCGGAGGATTCTTCCTCCGGGCCTCTGGTGTTTCCCGTTCCGTTCTCGCCCGGAAGCGGCGGGAACCGCTCCGGTAGTATCGACCGTCGCCAAGGACGACGGCAGCGGGGTTTGTGGGGTTGGAGTGTCGGGAAATCGACAAAGCGCCGAAGCAATTTCGTCGGCTTCGGGTCAGCCCCGCCGGAATTCGGCCGGGGCAGGTGTACGCGGGTACTGGGTGATGCGACGATGGGACACATGGGGGACGGTGCACGGCCGCTGACCGGCCGTCGGGTCCGGCGCCTCCCCCGGGAGTCCTCCCGGTCGCACGCCGGGGCACGATGCCGCGACACTCTGGGGGAGCGGGAGTCGGCATGAGGCTGATCGGCAAGTCAGGCGCCAAGTCCGCGGCGGCCGTCGAGGCGGACACCGACGCCTGGGCGGAGAGCCCCGAGAGCACCGCCGCCCACCCCGGAGCCCTGCCCGCCCAGCGCACCAGCGGACTGTCCGAGCGTTCCCCGGCCCCCGGCTGCGGACCCGACAGCCTGGTCCACGTGTCGACCCGTCAGTTCGCCGCCGCCGTCGGCGCGTACGGCGAACAGCCCGGCGGGGAGCCGGCCGCCGGCGCCGCGCTCGACCCGGCCGGCCTCGACTCGACCAGCTTCGAGACCGCCCTCGCCGCCCGCGAGTCCGCCGCGCTGGAGGCCCGTCACCGGCAGGCCGCCGACGGCGGCGACCCGGACGCCGCCTGCCGGCTCGGCACCCTGCTGCTGCGCCGCGGCGAACTGGAGGACGCTGAGTCCTACCTGCGCGCCGCCGCGGCCGCCGGGGTGCGCGCCGCCGCCAACAACCTCGGCGTGCTGCTGCACCAGCAGGGCCACCGCGCCGAGGCCGGCCAGTGGTGGCGCCAGGCCGCCGTGGCCGGCAGCGCGCCGGCCGCGCACGCGCTCGGGCTGCAACTGCGCGACCAGGGCGAGGAGGAGGCCGCCGAGTACTGGCTGCACTTCGCCGCCGACCACGGCCACCCGCTGGGCGCGTACGCCCTGGGCGACCTGATGGAGCACCGGCGGGACGTGCGCGCCGAGCGCTGGTTCAAGGTCTCCGCCGACGCCGGGCACCGGGAGGCCTCCTACCGGCTGGCCCGGATGCGCGAGGCCGCCGGGGACAAGGAGACCGCCGAGACCTGGTACCGCACCGCCGCCGCCCGCAGCCACGCCCGCGCCGCGCTGCGCCTGGGCGTGCTGCTGGAGGAGCGCGCCCGCACCGACCAGTCGCTGCTGGAGGAGGCGGCCCGCTGGTACCGGCAGGCCGCGCAGAACGGGGAGCCGCGCGCGGCCTGCGCGCTGGGCTTCCTGCTGCGCGACTCCGGGGACGTGGCGGCCGCCGCCGAGTGGTGGCAGGAGGCCGCCGAGGCCGGGGACGGCAACGCCGCCAACGCCCTGGGCGCGCTGCACGCGAGCCGCGGCGAGGCCGCCGCGGCCGAGCGCTGGTACCGCGCCGCACTCGACGCGGGCGACCAGAACGGCGCCTTCAACCTGGGCCTGCTCTGCGCCGGCACCGGCCGCGAGCAGCAGGCCGAGCAGTGGTACCGGCGGGCCGCGTACGCCGGGCACCGGGAGGCCTGCAACGCGCTGGCCGTGGTGCTGCTGCAGCGCGGCGACGAGTCCGGCGCCCAGCCCTGGTTCTCCAAGGCGGCCGAGGCCGGCAGCGTGGACGGCGCGTTCAACCTCGGCGTGCTGCACGCCGGGCGCGGCGAGCAGCAGCAGGCCCAGGAGTGGTACGCGCGCGCCGCGGCCGAGGGGCACGGCGAGGCGGCCCTGCAGCTCGCGGTCGTCCAGGAGCAGCGCGGCAACCTGGCCGGGGCGCTGCAGCGCTACCGGCAGGCGGCGGCCGGAGGCTCGGCCGAGGGCGCGTTCCGGCTGGCCTCGCTGCTGGACCGGCGCGGGGACGCGGACGCCGAGGCCGAGCACTGGTACGCGCTGGCCGCCGACGCCGGGCACCGCCGGGCGCAGGTGCGGATGGGCGTGCGGGCGGCCGAGCGCGGGGCGCTGGAGATCGCGGAGAGCTGGTACCGGCGGGCCGCCGAGGCGGGCAGCCGCAGCGCCGCGTTCAACCTGGGGCTGCTGCTGGCCCGGCAGGACAGCGAGGCCGAGGCGATGCTCTGGTACACCCGGGCCGCCGACGCCGGGCACGGCCGGGCGGCGCTGCGGCTGGCGCTGCTGGCACTGCGCCGCGGGGAGCCGATGCAGGCGGAGAACTGGTGCCGGCGGGCGATCGGCTCCGGGCCGGCCGAGGTGGCCGAACGGGCCGGGCGGCTGCTGGGCGCGCTGAACGCCGAGTTGAGCGCGTAGCCTCCCGATTCGAGCGGCCCCCGATCCGCTTGTCCCGCCGGTCGGCGCAACCCCCTGATCAGTGCAACTCCCTGATCAGGGGCGGCAGTTCGGGCACAGGCCGCGGTAGGTGACCTCGGCGGCGGTGACGGCGAAGCCGAAGCGTTCGTCGGCGGGGAGGGCGGCGAGCGGGTCGCCCTGCGGGTGGACGTCGCGGATCGCGCCGCAGCCCGAGCAGATCAGGTGCTGGTGGGCGCGGTGCGCGTTGGGGTCGTAGCGCTTGGCGCGGCCGTCGGTGGCGACCTCCAGGACCTCGCCGAGGGTGACGAGTTCGCCGAGCGTGTTGTAGACGGTGGCGCGGCTGATCTCCGGCAGCCGGGCCGCCGCGCGGGCGTGCACCTCGTCGGCGGTGAGGTGCACGTGGTCGCCGTCCAGGACCTCGGCCACGACCCGGCGTTGCGAGGTCAGCCGCCAGCCCCGTGCGCGCAGTCTCTCCAGCAGGTCGCTCATGCCATCCAGAGTAGGTCAAGCTCCGAGATTGGTTCCAGTATTGACTTGGACAAAGTCCAAGTTAGGATCGTGTCATCACGACCGGACACCGCGGAGGCACTCCCATGACGATCCAGGACGAGCAGCGCCCGACCCTGACCACGGAGGCGGGTGCCCCCGTCGCCGACAACCAGAACACCGAGACGGCGGGCGTCGGGGGCCCGGCGCTCATCCAGGACCAGCTGCTGTTCGAGAAGCTCGCGCACTTCAACCGCGAGCGGATCCCGGAGCGCGTGGTGCACGCCCGCGGCGCCGGTGCGTACGGCACCTTCACCGTGACCGCCGACGTGACGCCCTGGACCCGGGCGGCGTTCCTCTCCGAGGTCGGCAAGCAGACCGAGACGTTCCTGCGCTTCTCCACCGTGGCGGGCAACCTCGGCGCGGCCGACGCGGTGCGCGACCCCCGCGGCTTCGCGCTGAAGTTCTACACCGAGGAGGGCAACTACGACCTCGTCGGCAACAACACCCCGGTGTTCTTCATCAAGGACGCCATCAAGTTCCCCGACTTCATCCACACCCAGAAGCGCGACCCGTACACCGGCTCCCAGGAGGCGGACAACGTCTGGGACTTCTGGGGCCTGTCGCCCGAGGCCACCCACCAGGTGACCTGGCTGTTCGGCGACCGCGGCATCCCCGCCTCGTACCGGCACATGAACGGCTACGGCTCGCACACCTACCAGTGGCAGAACGAGGCCGGCGAGCACTTCTGGGTCAAGTACCACTTCAAGACCGACCAGGGCATCCGCAACCTCGCCCAGGCCGAGGCCAACACCCTCGCCGGCGAGGACCCGGACAGCCACCAGCGCGACCTGCGCGAGTCGATCGAGCGCGGCGAGTTCCCCAGCTGGACGGTGCAGGTCCAGATCATGCCGGCGGCCGACGCGGCGAACTACCGCTTCAACCCCTTCGACCTGACCAAGGTCTGGCCGCACGCCGACTACCCGCCGATCGAGATCGGGAAGCTGGAGCTCAACCGCAACCCCGACAACGTCTTCGCCGAGGTCGAGCAGTCGGTGTTCTCCCCGGCGCACTTCGTGCCCGGCATCGGCCCGTCCCCGGACAAGATGCTCCAGGGCCGCCTGTTCGCGTACGCCGACGCCCACCGCTACCGGGTCGGCATCAACGCCGACCACCTGCCGGTGAACCGTCCGCACGCCACCGAGGCCCGCACCAACAGCCGCGACGGCCACCTGTACGACGGCCGCCACGGCCGGCAGAAGAACTACGAGCCGAACAGCTTCGGCGGCCCGGTGCAGACCGGCCGTCCGCTGTGGGCCGCGACCGCCGTCGACGGCCCCACCGGCACCCACGCCGCGCCCTCGCACGCCGAGGACGACGACTTCGTGCAGGCCGGCGACCTGTACCGGCTGTTCTCCGAGGAGGAGAAGCAGCGCCTGATCGGCAACCTGGCGGGCTTCATCGCCAAGGTCTCCGCCGACCGCGAGGACATCGTGGAGCGGGCGGTCGACAACTTCCGCAAGGCCGACGCCGACTTCGGGCAGCGGCTGGACGCGGCGGTCCGGGAGCTGCGCAAGCGGTAGTCACCGGACCGGGAACGGCGGCGGCCCCCCGACCAGCTCCCACTGGTCGGGGGGCCGCGACCACGCTCGGGCCGGCCGGGTCAGACGGAGAGCCGGCGCAGGGCCTCCTCGTGCAGCAGGCCGTTGGAGGCGACGGCGTCGGCGCCGCCGGGGCCGGGGACGCCGTCCAGGCCGGTGAAGCGGCCGCCGGCCTCCTCGACGATGATGCAGTTGGCCGCCATGTCCCACAGCGACAGCTCGGGCTCGGCGGCGATGTCGACGGCGCCCTCGGCGACCATCATGTAGGACCAGAAGTCACCGTACGCGCGGGTGCGCCAGCAGGCGCGGGTGAGGTCCAGGAACGGGTCGAGGCGGCCGCGCTCCTCCCAGCCGCTGAGCGAGGAGTAGGAGAAGGACGCGTCCTCGATCCGGGAGACACCGGAGACCCGCAGCCGGGAGGCCTTGGTCAGGCTGCGGCCGCCGAACGCGCCCAGGCCCTTGGCCGCCCACCAGCGGCGCTGCAGCGCGGGGGCGGAGACGATGCCGACCACCGGGCGCTCGACGCCGTCCGGGCCGTCCTCCAGCAGGGCGATCAGGGTGGCCCAGACCGGGACGCCGCGGATGTAGTTCTTGGTGCCGTCGATCGGGTCGATCACCCAGCGGCGCGGGCCCGAGCCCTGGAGACCGAACTCCTCGCCGAGGACGGCGTCGCGCGGACGGGCGCGCTGGAGCACGCTGCGCACGAGCTCCTCGGCGGCCTTGTCGGCGTCGCTCACCGGGGTGAGGTCGGGCTTGGTCTCGATCTTCAGGTCGAGGGCGCGGAAGCGATCCAGGGTGACCGAGTCGGCCGAGTCGGCGAGGACATGGGCGAGTCGGAGGTCGTCGTGGTAATCGGCCATGCCCGAAACCCTAGCGAGCCTCCCCGGATCGGCACAGCCGGGCTCGCGGAGCGGCCCGGAGCGGGTGCGGGCGCTCCGCGTGCCGGGCGGCTCCGCGCGCCGGGCCGCTCAGTGGGTCGTGCCGCTGAGCTGGAGGCCGATGACACCGGCGATCACCAGCGAGATCGAGACCAGCTTGAGCACCGAGGAGCTCTCGCCGAGGAAGAGCATGCCGTAGATCGCGGTGCCGGCCGCGCCGATGCCCGTCCACACCGCGTAGGCGGGGCCGACCGGAAGGGTCTTCAGCGAGAGGGTGAGCAGGCCGAAGCTGCCGAGGGCGAACACGCAGAAGCTGATGGTGGGCCAGAGCTTGGTGAAGCCCTCGCTGAGCTTGAGGTTGATCGCGAAGCCGGTCTCCAGCAGGCCGGCCAGGACCACCAGGGCCCATGCCATCGCGTGCCCTCCCTGTCGATCGACGGGCGGACCGCATACGGCCCGACTTTCCTATGATCGCCAGGTGGGCCCGCTCCGACACCTCGAACGGGCCACCAACCCCGCCGACGGGCCGCGGACGGCCGGACTCAGTCGGCCTCGCCGTCCTTGCTGGCCAGCAGACGGCGCAGCGAGTAGAGCCGGGCCGCCTCGGCGTGGCCCTCGGCGACCCAGGCGTCCAGCGCGCAGTCCGGCTCGTCGTGGCTGCACGCGCGCGGGCAGTCGACGGTGCCGGCCTCCAGGTCGGGGAAGGCGAGGATGACCCGGGACGGATCGATGTGCGAGAGGCCGAACGAGCGGAAGCCGGGAGTGTCGATCACCCAGCCGGGGTTCAGCGCCTTCTTCGAGCCGGGCTTGGCGCCGGGCGGCGGGGGCAGGCGCAGCGCCAGCGCGGAGACGGTGGTGTGCCGGCCGCGGCCGGTGACGGCGTTGACGTGCCCGGTCTGTCGCCGGCGGTCCGGGACGAGCGCGTTGACCAGGGTGGTCTTGCCGACGCCGGAGTGGCCGATGAAGACCGTGGACAGGCCGCGCAGGTGCTCCCGGACGGCCTCGGCGCCGGTGGTCTCCAGCTCGTCGCGGCGGGTGACCACGTACTCGATGCCCAGCGGCGCGTAGGTCTCCAGCAGCGTCGAGGCCGGGGCGAGGTCCGACTTGGTGAGCACCAGCAGCGGCTCCATGCCCGCGTCGTACGCCGCCACCAGGCAGCGGTCGATCAGTCGGGGGCGCGGCTCCGGATCGGCCAGGGCGGTGACGATGGCCAGCTGCTCGGCGTTGGCGACCACGATCCGCTCGTACGGGTCGTCGTCGTCCGCGGTGCGCCGCAGCACCGAGGTGCGCTCCTCGACCCGGACGATCCGGGCGAGGGTGTCGGCGTCCCCGGTGAGGTCGCCGACCAGGTTGACCACGTCGCCGACGACGACGCCCTTGCGGCCCAGCTCGCGGGCCTTCATGGCGACGACCTCGCGTTCCTGCTTCGTTCCCGGGTCGACCAGGCAGGTGATCCGACCGCGGTCGATGGTCAGCACCATCGCCTCGGCGGCGTCCTCGTGCTTGGGCCGGATCCGGGTCCGCGGCCGGGAGCCCCGGCGGGCGGGGCGGTTGCGGATGTCGTCCTCGTCGGCGTCCTTGCCGTAGCGGCGCATGTGCTCAGTCTCCGCTCAGGCGCCCGCCGCCGCTTCGCCGAGCAGCTCGGACCACATCCCGGGGAAGTCGGGCAGGGTCTTGGCGGTGGTGGCGACGTTCTCGACCTCGACGCCGGGCACGGCGAGGCCGAGCACGGCGGCGGCGGTGGCGAGGCGGTGGTCCTCGTAGGTGTGGAAGATGCCGCTGTGCAGCGGGCGCGGGCGGATCCGCAGGCCGTCCTCGGTCTCGGTGACGTCGCCGCCCAGGTCGTTGATCTCCTTGGCGAGCGCGGCGAGCCGGTCGGTCTCGTGCAGGCGCAGGTGGGCGATGCCGTACAGGTGGGACTCGGAGTCGGCCAGCGCGGCGACGGCGGCGATCACCGGGGTGAGCTCGCCGACGTCGTGCAGGTCGGCCTCGATGCCGTGGATCCGGCCGGTGCCGGTGAACTGCAGGCCCTCGTCGGTGAACTCGCAGGCGCCGCCCATCCGGGTGTAGATCTCGCGCAGCTGGTCCCCGGGCTGGGTGGTGTGCCTGGGCCAGTCCCGCACGGTGACCCGGCCTCCGGTGACCAGGGCGGCGGCGAAGAACGGCGCGGCGTTGGAGAGGTCCGGCTCGACCACCAGGTCGCGGCCGAGCAGGGCGCCGGGGGTGACCCGCCAGACGTCCTTCTCGCCGCCGTCCTCGGGGGCGTCGACCTGGGCGCCGGCCAGTCGCAGCATCTCCACGGTCATCCGGATGTGCGGCAGCGACGGGACCGGGCCGCCGACGTGGCGGACCTCGATGCCGTGGTTGTAGCGGGCCCCGGAGAGCAGCAGGGCGGAGACGAACTGGGACGAGGAGGAGGCGTCCAGCTCGACCGGGCCGCCGTCCAGCGAGCCGGTGCCGTGCACGGTGAGCGGGAAGGCGCCCCGGCCGCCGTCCTCGATCCGGGCGCCGAGCGCGCGCAGGGCGTTGATCACACCGTGCTGGGGGCGCTCGTAGCAGCGCGGGTCGCCGTCGAAGTGCACGGGGCCGTCGGCGAGGACGGCGAGCGGCGGCAGGAAGCGCATCACCGTGCCGGCGTTGCCGACGTCGACGGAGGCGGGGCCGAGCAGCGCGGGGGCGGGGATGACCCGCCAGGCCTCGCCGCCGCCGGTGCCGCCGGAGTCGTTGTTGACCTTCTCCTCGATGGTGACCCCGAGGGCGCGCAGGCCGTCGGCCATCAGCTGGGAGTCCCGGCTGCGCAGCGGGCGCCGCACCCAGCCCGGCCCGTCGGCGAGTGCCGCCAGCACCAGGGCCCGGTTGGTGACCGACTTGGAGCCGGGGATGGTGACGGTGGCGTCGACGGGGCTGGTCGCGACGGGGGCGGGCCACAGGGTCTCGGTCATGGGGCAAGTCTAGGGGCCGCGGCGGAAGCCCCCTCGTCGGTCGGGCGGCGGGACGCCCCGGCCGGCTACCGCAGCGGCTGGAGCAGCCAGGCGGCGCCGAGGCCGAGGCAGGCGAGGGCGACGAGCAGGAAGACGGTGACCCAGGCGAGGGCGGGGACGTGGGTGAGCCGGGCGAGCTGGTCGGCGTCGGAGTCGCGGGCCCAGCCGATCCGGCGCTGGTGCTGGAGCTCCAGGACGGGGCGGACGGCGCCGAAGAGCAGGAACCAGCAGCCGAGGTAGGCGAAGCCGGCCTGGACCTCGGCGCTGCCGAACCACGAGACCAGGAAGAAGGCGCCGCCGGCGACCAGCACGCTGAGGAAGCCGAAGGCGTTGCGGATGCGCAGCAGCAGGGCGAGCAGCAGCACGATCGCCAGCCAGAGCAGCAGGGTGATCCGGTCGGCGGCGAGCAGGGCGGCGCAGCCGAGGCCGAGCAGCGCGGGGGCGGTGTAGCCGGCGGCGGCGGTGAGGACCATGCCGGGGCCGGTGGGGCGGCCGTAGGAGAGGGTGAGCCCGGAGGTGTCCGAGTGCAGCCGGATGCCGGCCAGCTTGCGGCGGGTGACCACGGCGATCAGGCCGTGGCCGCCCTCGTGGGCGATGGTCACGGCGTTGCGGGCGACGTGCCAGAGCGGGCGGGCCAGGACGGTGAGCAGGGCGGCGGCGCCGGTGGCCAGGACCAGCCAGCCGGGTGGGGCGGCCTGGGTGCCGGTCACCTGGTTCCACAGGTCGCCGAGGGTCAGGTCGTTCGCGTTCATCGGGGTCTCCGCCTCCGTCCGCCGCACTGGGCCGTCGCGTTGGGCCGTTCGGGGCAGCCTCCCATGCGGGGACGGGCGGGAGGCGGCGGGTGGTTCTGGTCCGGGGATGAACAAGTCCTGAGGACCGGTGGCATGGCAAGCTGGCCCGCATGTGCGGTCGGTTCGCAGCCAGCAGCAAGCCCGAGGACGTCGTCGAGCTGTTCGACGTCGAGCACTGGGATCCCGCGGAGACCCTGGACCCGAACTGGAACGTCGCGCCGACCAACAGCGCCTTCGTGGTGCTGGAGCGGCTGGGCGGGGAGCGGCCGCGGCCGGTGCGGCAGCTGCGGGTGCTGCGCTGGGGGCTGGTGCCGCAGTGGTCGAACTCCGCCGAGACGGCGGTGAAGATGATCAACGCCCGGTCGGACACGGTGCACGAGAAGCCCTCGTACCGGCAGGCCTTCGCCGCGCGCCGGTGCGTCCTGCCGGTGGACGGCTACTACGAGTGGCAGACGGTGCCGGGGGAGCGCGGAAAGGCCCGCAAGAAGCCGTACTTCGTCTCCCGGGCCGACGGCACCCCGCTGGCGCTGGCCGGGCTGTACGAGTTCTGGCGCAACCGGGCGGTGCCGCCCGGGCACCCGGAGGCCTGGCTGGTGACCTTCACGATCGTCACCACGGACGCCGAGGAGTCGCTGGCGCCGATCCACGAGCGGATGCCGCTGTTCCTGGACCCGGGGGACTGGGACGAGTGGCTGGACCCGCGGCTGACCGACCCGGACGGGCTGCGCCGGCTGCTGGTGCCCCCGCCGCCGGGCGCGCTGCTGGCCACCCCGGTGTCGCCGGCGGTCGGCAGCATCCGCAACAACGGTCCGGAGCTCAAGGAGCCGTGGACCGAGGTCGAGTACGAGACCACCCTGTTCTGAACCTTCCTGGAGTCACTGCGATGAGCACCACCGAACTGGTCCCCACCGAGGCCGGGGAGGCCCGGATCACCTACCACCGCGCCGAGCGGCCCGTGGCCGTGCTGGCGCTCGGCCACGGCGCGGGCGGCGGGATCGAGGCCCGGGACCTGGTGGCGCTGGCCGGGAAGCTGCCGGCCCGGGGGATCACCGTGGCGCTGGTCGAGCAGCCCTGGCGGGTGGCGGGCCGCAGGCTCGGCCCGGCGCCGAGGACGCTGGACCTCGGCTGGCGGCCGGTGGCGGAGCGGCTGGCCGGGCAGGGCCTGCCGCTGGTGGTGGGCGGTCGCAGCGCCGGGGCGCGGGTGGCCTGCCGCACGGGCGCGGCGACCGGGGCGGTCGGGGTGGTGGCCCTGGCGTTCCCGCTGCACCCTCCGGGCAAGCCGGAGAAGAGCCGGGCCGGGGAGCTGCTGGAGTCCGCTCTGCCGACGCTGGTGGTGCAGAGCGCGGCGGACCCGTTCGGCGGGCCGGCGGAGTTCCCGGAGCTCCCGGAGGGGCACGAACTGGTGGCGGTGCCGTACGGCAGCCACGGGTTCGAGGTGCCCAAGCGGGCGCCGGTGGGGCAGGACGAGGTGCTGGACCTGATCTGTTCGTCGGTGGGGGACTGGGTGCTGCGGCTGCTGTGAGGCCGTGAGCGGGGAGTTTCTGCTCGATCACTCGTGCGAGCGAATGGTGCCCGGGGGCGGGAATGCGGCCGGGGCCGGTGTGGTTGTCGTGTCCGTCAGCACGAGTCACCGGTGTGAGAGGCAGGGCAGATGGGTTCGATCGCGTGCCCCGAGCGGCCTGAGGAGCGCGAGGCCACCACGGCGTTCGCCCCCTCGTGGTCGGAGTGGCTCGACGCGGGCGAGAAGCCCGTCAGCCCGATATCCTCCATTTCTGGGCGGCCCGCCGTGGGCCGTGCCCGTCATGCCGAGGAGGTGGGTCCGGTCGTCGGGACCGAGCACGAGGCCGATCCGGGCCGTGGCCCGGGCGACGCCCTGCCCGCGGGCGAGGCGCTCACCGGTGAGGAGCTGGCCGAGGCGATCGGTGAGGACACCTACCGGGTGTCGGCGGAGGAGAGCGAGGAGGCCCGGCGGGAGCGCTTCGAGCGCGACGCCCTGGGCTACCTGGATCCGATGTACTCGGCGGCGCTGCGCATGACGCGCAACCCGGCCGACGCGGAGGACCTGCTCCAGGAGGCGTTCGCGAAGGCGTACGCGTCCTTCCACCAGTTCCGCGAGGGCACGAACCTCAAGGCCTGGCTGTACCGCATCCTCACCAACACGTTCATCAACTCGTACCGCAAGAAGCAGCGGGAGCCCCAGCGCACCGCGGCGGAGGAGATCGAGGACTGGCAGCTGGCCCGGGCCGAGTCGCACATGTCGACCGGTCTGCGCTCGGCCGAGACCCAGGCGCTCGACCACCTTCCCGACAGTGATGTGAAGGACGCGCTCCAGGCCATCCCGGAGGAATTCCGGATCGCCGTCTATCTCGCGGACGTAGAAGGCTTTGCGTACAAGGAGATCGCGGACATCATGGGTACTCCCATCGGTACGGTGATGTCCCGGCTGCACCGCGGCCGTCGTCAGCTGCGCGGCATGCTGGAGGACTACGCCCGTGAGCGCGGGCTGGTCCCGGCCGGCAGCGGGGCAGGGCAGGAAGCGAAGGGCTCGGGCTCATGAGCTGCGGCGATCCGCACGAAACCGAGTGTGGCGAGGTCCTCGACCACCTCTATGAATTCCTCGACAACGAGATGCCCGAGGGCGACTGCGCAAAGTTGCGCGTCCACTTCGAGGAGTGCTCGCCCTGCCTGAAGCAGTACGGGCTGGAGCAGGCGATCAAGGCATTGATCAAGCGTTCCTGCGGGTGCGACGACACCCCGACCGACCTGCGCAGCAAGGTGCTGGCCAGGATCGACTCGATCCGGGCCGGGCAGCGCTCGGGCGAGCAGGTGGTGGTCGCGGTGGAGACCACCGTCGAGGTGCACGCCGAGTCGGCCCGTCCGGCGCCCGGGCTGGGCGGGGCGGCCGAACAGGAGTCCACGGAGCGCCCCGGCGCGCCGGTCGAGGCCGGCGCCCAGGCGGAGTGACGGCCCCTCGGCGAACGCCCGCGCGGCGAACGTCCGTGCGACGGGCGGCCGGGTGGCCGACCACCGGGAACGGTGGTCCGCCGGCCCGCCGGTGAGGGTGGGGCGGACGGTTCGCGCAGGTCGGGCAAGGAGTGACAGCGGCCCCGGGAGTGTGTGCTCCCGGGGTCGTTCCCGTTCCGCTCGCATGCGCCCTCACTCGTTCGAGTGAGTTGGCGGTGCGCCAACTGCGCCGTTGCGCCATCATGCGTCCCCATGTCCGGACGGCGGCCTATTCTCCTGACGGACACTCACCGTCGGTCCGCCCGACGCGTTGAGGCAAGACGGGGTCCGTACGGCGGGGAGGTCGAGATCGCTACCGACTGTGGAGGATCGACCCTGCCGCGAGGAGCGGCGCGCTACCTGGTGGCCGTCCCGGTGGCGGCGCTGTGCTGCCTGGTGCCGCTGCTGCCCGCCGCGGCCGCCCCCGGGGTGCCGCACTGGCTGGGCGCTCCGGTGGACTGGCCCAAGGTCGGGCTGCTGGCCTTCCTGCACGGCTGCTGGGAGTCCCTGGCCCAGGGCCTGCCCACGCCCTGCCTGGTGCTGGTGCGCCGGCTGCTGCACCGGCCCGCGCTGCCCGAGCGGACGCCGGCCCGGCCCGGGGTGAACGCCTTCTTCCCGGTGCTGTTCGCCGGGGTGCTGATGCTCCCGCCGTCCGCCGCCGCCCTGGTCGCCGCCCCGGCCGCGCTGCTCGGCGGCCCGAACGGGCGCGGCTGCCGCCCGCGCCAGCTGTTCAACGGCTCCCAGCTCGCGCTGTGCGCCTTCGCCTCCTCGGCCGCCTTCCACCTGCTGCGCGGCCCGCAGCTGCTGCTCGGCTCCCGCTTCCCGGCCGCGCTGCTGCCGGGATTCGCCGCCGTCGCGGTGTTCTGCCTGGTCAACGGGGTGGTGGTGGGCGTCATGCTGATGCTCGGCGAGGGACGCCGCCCCGGGGTGCTGCTGCGCGGGGCGCACGCGGTGTGCGGGCTGCCGGTGCTGGTGCACGCGGCCGGCGGGCTGATGGTCGCGGTGCTCTGGCAGGGCCCGTACGGCGCGTTCGCGGCGCTGCTCGCCCTGCTGCCGCTGTCCATCTCGGCCTGGGTGTTCGCCCAGGGCCAGCGCGAGCGCGACGCCCACCAGGCCACCGTGCAGTCGCTGGTGCAGGCCGTGGAGATCAAGGACTCCTACACCCGGGGCCACAGCGAACGGGTCGGCCGGGCCTCGGTGCTGATCGCCACTCAGCTCGGCATGGAGGCCGAGCGGCTGCGCACCCTGCGCTTCGCCGGCATCCTGCACGACGTCGGCAAGCTCGGGGTGGCCACCGAACTGCTGCGCAGAAACGGTCCCCTCACCGAGGCGGAGCGCCGGGCGGTGGAGATCCACCCGGTGTACGGGTACGAGCTGGTGCGCGGGATCGACTTCCTCGGCGAGGCGCACGCCGGAATCCTGCACCACCACGAGCGGATGGACGGCCGGGGCTACCCGAGCGGGCTGGCCGGCGAGCGGATCCCCGAGTTCGCCCGGATCATCTCGGTCGCCGACGCCTTCGACTCGATGACCTCCACCCGCTCCTACCGGCGCGGCCGCCCGGTCGGCGAGGCGGTCACGGAGCTGGAGCGCTGCTCGGGCAGCCAGTTCGACCCGGTGATGGTGCGGGCGCTGATCGACGCGCTGGCCGGGCACGACTGGCAGCCGGTGGTGCACTCCGAGGACGGCATCGAGGCGGTGCCGGACATCCCGCTCGGGGTGCCCGAGCCGGTCCGGGCGGCGCCGGGCCGGGTGCCGCCCCAGGGCGGGAGCGTCCCCGCGGCCGGGCAGCCGTGAGGGCCCCCGGGCGCGCGGCTTCCGGGCGTGCGGTGCTCGGAGCGGGGGTGTTCGGGCGTGCGGTGTGCGGAGCGGGGGCGTTCGGGCCCCGGGCGCTGCGGCGGGTGCTCCTCGGCCGCACGCCCTGCGGGCGCACCGCGCGCGCGGTGCACGCGGTGGCCGCCGCGCTGCTGGTGCTCGCGCTGGGCGCCGTCGCGGTGCGCGGGGTCGCGGAGCCCGGGGTCGTGCTGGCGTTCACCGCGCTGATCGCGCTCGGCGAGTGCGTCCGGATCACCCTTCCGGGGGATCGGGAGCAGGCGCCCATCGGGGCGGCCGGCGCGCTGGCGTACGCGCTGCTCGGGCCGCTGCGCGGAGTGCCGACCGCGCACGGGACGCTCCAGGTGGTCGCGGTGACCGGGGCCGGTCTGCTGCTGGGCTGGCTGGCCTGCCTCGTCCTGCCGCGCCGCGTCCTGCCGGGCGGCCCCGGCCGTCCGCCCGGCCGTCCGCCCTGGGCCGACCCGGCCCGCCGCGACGGCGCCGCCCGCCGGCTGCTCGCCGTCGGCTTCGCGGCCGCCGTCTTCCAGCCGCTCTACAACGGCGGCGCGGTCGACCGCTTCTCGCCCGAGGGCCCGGCGTACGGGGCGTTCCTGACCGCCGTCGCCGCGCTGGCCGCGCTCTGCGACGCGACCCTGGCGGCGCTGCTGCGCCGCTCCGGCGGCGGGCTGCGGTTCCCGGCGGCGCTGGAGGACGAGCTGCGCTCGCTGTTCGGCATCGGCTCGGCGATCGTCGCCACCGGGATGCTGGTCAGCCTCGCGGCGGGCGAGGTCGGGCTGTGGGCGCTGCCGCTGTTCTGCACCCCGCTGCTGCTCGCCCAGGTGTCCTTCCGGCGCGCCGCCGCCGTGCGGGCCACCACCGGGCAGACCATCGCCAGCCTCGCCCGGGCCACCGAGGTGGCCGGCTACACCCCGCACGGGCACGCGCGCCGGGTCGCGGACACGGCGTGCGCGCTGGGCCGCGAGCTGGGTATGGGTACCCGCGAGCTCGCCCTGTTGGAGTACGCCGCGCTGATGCACGACGTCGGCCAGCTCTCCCTGGTCGAACCGGTTCCGGACGGCGCCACCGCCCTGCTGCCGTACGCCGAGCAGCAGCGGATCGCCCGCCTCGGCAGCGAGGTGATCAGCCGCACCGGAGTGCCCCGGCAGGTCGCCGAGCAGGTCGCCCGGCTGGCCGACCCGTACACCGGACCCGCCCCCGGCGAGGGGCCGGTGCCGCTCGCGTCCCGGATCATCCGGGTCGCCAACGCCCACGACGACCTGCTCACGTCGGCCCGCGGCCGGGGCGTCGGCGAGGCCGTCGGGCGGCTGGAGGCCCTGGAGGTGCTGCGGCTGGGCCGCGGCCGGGTCTACGACCCCCGCGTGGTGGACGCCCTCGCCAGGGTGGGCGGCCAGGCCCGTCGCTGAGGGCGGGCCCGGGCGCGCGGGGCTCGCACGGTACGGGCCGTGCGCCGCCGTCGCGGGACCGGGAAAACCGGGTTCCGGCCGTCAGGGGTTGAGCGGGTGGGATCGGACGGGCAGGCTGGGGAGGGGCGGACCCCAACCTCGGCGGTGGGGAGCGCGGGCGGGGGCGGGCGTGGTTGGATGCGGTCGTAGCGTGGAACACCGACCCGGGGCACCGGGCCCCGAACACCGTCCGAGGCGGTACGGGCACGGTGGCACGGGACTTGAGCGGACGACGACGGCAGGGACGAACGTGAGGATCTTCCACCGGGCACGGCACCGGCCGTCCGCCACCTGGCGGCAGACGACCGACCGGGCCTTCACGCTGATCGGCGACGGCCGCTACGAGGACGCCGGCGCGCTGCTGGTGATGGCCGCCGACCTGGAGCCGTGGCTCTCCGACTCCTGGTTCAACCTCGCCCTGCTGCACAAGTTCCGCCGGGACTGGGAGCAGGCCCGCTCGGCCGGGCTGCGCGCCGTCGCCCTGCTGGACCGCGAGCACGGCGCCCCGGACTGGTGGAACCTCGGCATCACCGCCACCGCCCTCCAGGACTGGCCGCTGGCCCGCCGCGCCTGGCAGGCGTACGGGCTGAAGCTGCCCGGCGGCCCCGGCGGGCAGCAGGACGGCCCGGTCAGCCTGGACCTCGGCACCACCCCGGTACGGCTCTCCCCGGACGGCGAGTCCGAGGTGGTCTGGGGCCGCCGGCTGGACCCGGCCCGGATCGAGGTGCTGTCCATCCCGCTGCCCTCCTCCGGCCGCCGCTGGGGCGAGGTGGTGCTGCACGACGGCGCCCCGCACGGCGAGCGGGTCACCGACGGCGTCGCCTACCCGGTGTTCGACGAGATCGAGCTGTGGGCGCCCTCCCCGGTGCCGACCTACGTGGTGCTGCTCCAGGCCGCCACCGCCGGGGACCGGGACGCGCTGGAGCGGCTGGTCGCCGACGCCGGCTACGCGGCCGAGGACTGGACCTCCTCGGTGCGACTGCTGTGCCGCGCCTGCTCGGAGAGCCGGATGGCCTCCGACGACGGCGTCGCCGCCCACCACGACCCGCACGACGACGGCGACGCCGCCCACCCCGGCCACCTCAGCCACCTCAGCCAGGGCGGCGCGGCCGGGATGTCCTGGCTGGTCGAGCGCGAGTGCGGGATCGCCGCACCGGCCCACCTGGTGCGCACCCTGCTGGACCGCTGGGTCGCGGCCGCCCCGGGAAGCCGGGCTTACCGGGATCTCGAAGAAGTGTGCTGAGTACCCTGGTGAGGTAACGCGTACACCGACGGAAGCGGAAGACATGGCGGAGCAGGCCGAGCAGCACGAGCACGAGCACGACGTGGAGGGGACGGCGCCCGAGACGCCCGTGAAGGTGATCGGTGAGGAGCCCGACCTCAGCAAGGGCACCGCGCGCCCGATCACCGTCGTCGGCAACCCGGTGCTGCACCGCGAGGTCAAGGACGTCACCGTCTTCGACGGCGAGCTGTCCGCACTGATCGACGACATGTTCCAGTCGATGTACGCCGCCGAGGGCGTCGGCCTCGCCGCCAACCAGATCGGCGTCGACCTCAAGGTCTTCGTCTACGACTGCCCGGACGACGACGGCGTGCGCCACATCGGCCACGTGATCAACCCGGTGCTGGAGGAGTACCCGGCCGACCGCCGCCGCGTCCTGGACGACGGCAACGAGGGCTGCCTCTCCGTCCCCACCGCCTACGCGGAGCTGGCCCGCCCGGACTTCGCCGCGGTCACCGGCGTCGACAAGGACGGCAAGCCGATCCGCGTCGAGGGCACCGGCTTCTTCTCCCGCTGCCTCCAGCACGAGACCGACCACCTGTACGGCACCCTCTACATCGACAAGCTGTCGAAGCGGGACCGCAAGGACGCCCTGCAGCAGATGGCCGAGGGCACCCCGAAGTACGCGACGGTGTCGAACGCCTGACGGTGCGGTACGTGCGAGGGCCGGGACACCGCTGGTGTCCCGGCCCTCGGCGTGGGGTCAGCCGTGCCGCAGCCGGCCGGTGGACTCGCGGGCGACCAGCTCCGGGCTGAACAGGTAGTCCCTGACCTGGCCGCCGTGCCCCTCCAGCTGGCGCCACAGGGCCTCGGCGACGGCCGCGGCCATATCCTGGATCGGCTGGCGCACGGTGGTCAGCGGCGGGTTGCTGTGGGCGGCCAGGTAGCAGTCGTCGTAGCCGACCACGGAGAGGTCGCCCGGCACCGAGCGGCCGGCCTCGCGGGCGGCCTGGGCGACGCCGAGGGCCATCAGGTCGCTGCCGGCGACGATCGCGGTGACGCCCGCGTCGAACAGCTGGCGGGCGGCCGCGGCGCCGCCGGCGATCGAGTAGGAGGACTCGGCGTACCAGTCGGCGGGGGCCTCCTCGCCGAGCAGTTCGCGCATCGCGCGCCGGTAGCCGTCCAGGCGGTTGATCGAGGGCCGCAGGTAGCCCTGGCCGCCGGCCAGTCCGATCCGCCGGTGGCCGAGTTCGCGCAGGTGCGCGACGGCGATCCGGGCGCCGAGCGCCTCGTCGGTGGCGACGGTGGGTACGGCCAGGCCCTCGACCCGGCCGCTGACCAGCACCATCGGGATGCCGCGTTCGTGCAGCAGCCGGTAGAAGCCGTGGTCGGCGTGCGGGTTGGCGTGCCGGCCGGAGACCAGGACCAGCCCGGAGACGCCCTTGCGCAGCAGGACGTCGATGTAGCCCAGCTCGGCGGTGCCCTGGCGGGTGGAGGTGCCGACCACGGCGGTCAGGCCGTGCTTGGCGAGCTGCACCTCGATCGCGGAGGCGAGCAGGGGGAAGACCGGGTTGTCGAGTTCGGGGACGACGATGCCGATGAGCGCGCCCTGGTGCGGGTCGTAGCCCTGGTCGGGCTGCCAGCCGAGCTCCCGCATGGCCTCGGCGACCTTGAGCCTGGTGTCGTCGGAGACACCCGGTCGGTCGTTGATCACCCTGCTCACCGAGGCGGCGCTGACGCCTGCCCGGGCGGCGATGTCCCGTAGTGACGGGCCGCTCAATGTGGTCCTCCCGACTGGTCGAGCCTGCATCTTACAAATCCCGGGCCGCGGGTCGGCGAGGCTGTTGAAACAATCTTAGCAACATATTGCGCAACAGTTTCATCGCCGTTACGGTTCCCTCGTCGGCCCCGGTAAGCGGAACGCCGCCCTCCAGTACCCTGTTCGCCCGACCGAGGAGCTCCATGGACACGGCCCGCAGCCCCCGCCTCGCCGCCCGCCACCAGCCGCACCACGACGGCTCCGCGCGCTACGTCGGCGACCTCGCGCCCCGGCTCGGGCAGAAGGTCGACCTGCTGGTCCGGGTCCCGGCCGACCAGCCGGTGGAGCGGGTCTTCCTGCGCTCCGTCCCCGACGGCGAACCGCACTTCGAGGCCGCCGTGCCCGACCGCACCGACGCCGACGCGAACTGGTGGCGGGTCGGCCTGACGATGGTCAACCCGGAGATGAACTACCGGTTCTGGCTGCACACCCCGGACGGCGGACGCTGGCTCACCGCGGCGGGCCTGCACGACCACGACCTGCCGGACGCCACCGACTTCCGCCTCACCGCCCACCCGGCCCCGCCGGCCTGGGCCGCCGACGCGGTGGTCTACCAGATCTTCCCCGACCGCTACGCCCGGGGCGGCGACGCCCCGCTCGCCGAGTGGGCCCGCCCGGCCGACTGGGACACCCCGCTGCACACCGGCGACGCCGCCGCCCTCCAGCAGATGTACGGCGGCGACCTCTGGGGCGTGGCCCGCAGGATCGACCACATCCAGCGCCTCGGCGCCACCGTCATCTACCTCACCCCCTTCTTCGAGGGCCGCTCCAACCACCGCTACGACGCCGTCTCCTTCGACCGGGTCGACCCGGCGCTCGGCGGCGACGAGGCGCTGATCGCACTGATCGCCGAGGCGCACCGGCGCGGCATCAAGGTGATCGGCGACATCACCCTCAACCACTCCGGCAGCGACCACGAGTGGTTCCGCACCGCCCAGCGGGACCCCGGCAGCCCCGAGGCCGGCTACTACTTCTTCGGCGAGGGCGGCCCCGAGGACTACGCCACCTTCCTGGGCGTGCGCACCCTGCCGACCTTCGACCACCGCTCGGCCGAACTGCGCCGCCGCCTCTACGAGGGCCCCGACTCGGTGGTCGCCAAGTACCTCAAGGCGCCGTTCCACCTGGACGGCTGGCGGGTCGACGTGGCCCAGATGGCCGGCCGGCGCGGCGAGGTCGAACTCAACCGCCTGGTCGCCACCACCACCGCCGCCACCGTACGGGCCGCCAACCCCGACGCCGTGCTGCTCGCCGAGCACCAGCACGACGCCTCGCTCGCCCTGGGCGGCGACGGCTGGCAGGGCACCATGAGCTACGCGGGCTTCACCCGCCCGGTCTGGGCCTGGCTCGCCGAACGGCACGACCAGAAGGACTTCTGGGCGGTGCCCGGGCCGATCCCCGACTACAGCGGCGCCCAACTGCGGGCCACCATGACGGCGTTCGGCGCCGCCCTGCCCTGGCGCAGCCGGGTGCACAACCTCACCCTGCTGGACTCGCACGACACCGCCCGGTTCCGCAGCTTCGCCGGCCCCGAGCGCCAACTGCTGGGCGCGGCCCTGCTGTTCACCCTGCCCGGCACCCCGATGGTGTTCTCCGGCGACGAGGTCGGCGTGGTGGGCGAGGGCCTGGAGGAGGGCCGCAAGCCCTTCCCCTGGGACGAGTCCGCCTGGGACCAGCACACCTACCGCACCTACCGCGAGCTGATCCGGCTGCGCCGCGGCCACAGCGCGCTCGGCGGCGGCGGGCTGCGCTGGCTGCTCGCCGAGCGCGACGTCCTGCTGTTCGAGCGCGAGGACGACCAGGAGCGGATCCTGGTGCAGATCAGCCGGGCCGACCACCCGCCGGTGGCGGGGGAGTGGCACGCCACCCACCTGCTCGGCGGGCCGCAGCTCGTCCCCGGCCGCGACCTGCCCGCCGAGGGCCCGGCCGTGCACGTCTGGTCGGTGGCCCGATGAGCACCTCCACCGCGGGGACCGCCGCCGCCGTGCGCCGCGGCCGGACCGAACGCGTCCCGGGCTTCCGCTCCGAACAGCTCGGCAACGAACGGGACCTCCTGGTCCACCTGCCGCCCGGCTACGACGAGAGCCCGGACGCCGACTACCCGGTGCTCTACCTCCAGGACGGCCAGCAGGTCTTCGACCAGGGACAGCGGCCCACCTGGGCGCTGGACCGGACGCTGGAGCAGCTCTACGCCGAGGGCCTGATACCCGAGCTGATCGCGGTCGGCGTGCCCAACGCCGGCGCCGAGCGCGGCACCGAGTACTCGCACGTCGCCGAGTACTGGCGCACCCCCGGCACCCCGCTCAAGGGCCACCGCTACGAGGCGTTCCTGGTCGACGAGGTCAAGCCGTTCGTCGACGCCCGCTACCGGACCAGGACCGGGCCGGAGCACACCGCGGTGATGGGCTCCTCGATGGGCGGCCTGGTCGCCTACCACATGGCCTTCCGCCGCCCCGAGGTGTTCGGCCTGGCCGCCGTCCTCTCCCCGTTTCTCACCCACGTCGACCCGGCCGGCCTCGGCGAGAAGTCGGTGTACGAGCGCTACCGCCGCCGCGGGCCCAGCCGGCTCTGGCTGGACATCGGCGGCCGGGAGGGCCTGATCCTGGCCCGGCCGGCCAGGGAACTGGCCGTCCAGCTCCTCGACGAGGCCGGCTACACCAGCGGCGCCGACCTCCTCTACTACGAGGACCCGCAGGCACCCCACCACGAGGACGCCTGGCGTCCCCGCGCCCGGCACGCGCTGCTGCACCTGTTCGGTGCCGCCTCGCCGGTCGTCTCGCTCACCGCCGCCGCGCACCTGCGGCTCGCCCCCGGCGAGACCTGGAGCGCCGTCAACCCGGTCGCCGTCCGGGCCGACGGCGTGCGGTACACCGCACTGGAGGCCGACTACCGGGTGGAGCGGCCCGAGGTCGCCGCCGTCCTGCCGCACGGGCTGCTGCGCCCGCTGGCCGCCGGCCGCACCGCGGTGACCGTCCGGGCGCACGGGCTGGACGCGCCCACCGAGGTCGAGGTGGCGCCGGAGCTGCCGGCCCGGCCCGTCCTGGAGGTGGTCGTCACCGTGCCGGACGGCACCCCGGACGACGCGCCGGTGATGTTCGGCCCGCTGCCCTGCCGGCCCGACGGCCCCGGGCGCTTCCGCGGCCGGATCTCCGTCCCGCGCGGCACCGGCTTCGACGGCGGCGTCTCCCGCGGCTGGGGCCTGGACGCCGTCGACGAGGACGGCCTGCGGGTCGTGCACCCGCTCACCGTCGACCGGGACACCCGCCTCGACCTCACCGTCGACCGCTGGCACCGCCCGGCGGACGGCATCTGACCCGCCCTCCCGGGCCCGGCCCCACCCCGGGGTCCGGGCCCCACCCGCCCCGGGGCCCGGCCCCACCCCCTCCCAGACGAAGGAGTCTCGGACGATGCGCTACCGCAGACACGCCGCTCTCGGCGTCCTCGCCCTGCTGGTCACGGCCTGCGGCGGCACCTCGCCCGCCGGCACGCCGTCCCCCGTCACCCCGGCCGCCGGCTCATCCGCCGCGGGCGGCGCCCCGGGGGGACCGATGACCGACCCGCCGATCCCGGCCGCGGAGGGCGATCTGGTGATCTGGGCGCAGACCCAGCAGGCCGCCGCCCTCCAGCCGGTCGCCGACCGGTTCGGCAAGGAGCACGGGGTCAAGGTCACCGTCGTCCCGCAGTCCGTCAACACCCAGCAGGCCTACGTCTCGGCCACCAACGCGGGCAAGGGCCCCGACCTGGTGGTGGGCGCCTCCGACTGGCTGGGCAACCTGGTGCAGAACGGCGTCGTCGCGCCCGTTCCGCTCACCGGGGCGCAGAAGGCGTCGTTCGAGCCCGCCGCGCTGGAGGCCGTGCAGCACGACGGCCGGCCGTACGGGCTGCCCTACGCGACCGAGAGCCTGGTGCTGTTCCGCAACACCGAACTCGCCCCGGACGCCCCCGCCACCTTCGAGGACCTCGCCGCCGCCGGGCAGGGCGCCGTCAAGGCCGGCCGCAGCGACGTCCCGCTCGCCCTGCCGATCGGCCAGCAGGGCAACGCGTACGCGCTGCAGCCGCTGTTCACCTCGGCCGGCGGCTACCTGTTCGGCACCAAGGCGGACGGCGGCTACGACACCGCCGACCTCGGGGTCGGCGGGCCGGGCTCGATCGCGGCCGGCGAGCTGTTCAAGCAGTACGGGGAGAAGGGCAGCGCGCTGTTCAACCGCTCGGTGGACACCAACGCCATCGCGCTGTTCACCGAGCGCAAGACGCCGTTCCTGGTGGCAGGCCCCTGGGCGTTGGGCCAGCTCAAGCAGTCCGGGCTGCCCTACGCGATCTCGCCGGTGCCCGGCTGGGCGGGCAAGGGCCAGGCCCGGCCGTTCATCGGGGTGCAGAGCTTCTACCTGTCCGCCAAGGCCAGGAACGTGCCGCTGGCCCAGGAGTTCCTGCTGCGCGAGATCGGCTCCGAGTCGGGCCAGCTGGCGCTCTACCAGGCCTCGCCGGAGCCGCCGGCGCTGACCTCCGCGCTCGCCCGGGCGTCCGCGACCGACCCCGACATCGGCGCCCTCGCCGCCGCCGGGGCGGGCGGGCAGCCGCTGCCGACGATCCCCGCGATGAACGCGATCTGGGGGCCGCTCGGCCAGGCCGAGGCGAACATCGTGGCCGGTGCCGACCCGGCCACGACCATGAAGCAGGCCGGCGAGGCCATCCGGGCCGCCCTGGGCTCCGCCCGCTGAGGCCCCGGCCCTTCCGAACCCCCGTACACCCCGTACACCGAACTCCCGTACACCGAACTCCCGTACCGAGCCCCCGTGTGCCGGGCCTCCGTGCACCCAGCCCCCGTGTGCCGAGCCCTCCGCACGCGTGCCGCCACCCGGACGGCCACCACCTCCGGGCGCCCTCCGGACCAGGGACCACCCATGACCTCCCCCACCCTTCAGGACAGCAGGCGCCCGGACGACGACTCCGCCGCCGCCCCGGACCGCCCGCCCCGCCGGGCCCCCCGCCGCTCGGGCGCCGTCACCGCGCTCGTGGCGAGGACCTCCCTGCTGGCCGCCGTCGCCGCCCTCGCCCTCTACGCGGCGCCCCGGCTGTACGACGGCGGGCACTGGGCCGCGCTCGGCGTGCTGGCCGCGGCCGTCGGCGCGACGTTCTGGACCTACCTCTCGCCGCGCCGGCTGCCCGCCAAGTACCTGCTGCCCGCCACCGGGCTCTTCCTCGCGTTCGTGGCCTACCCCGTGCTGTACATCGTCGCCATCTCCTTCACCGACTACGGCGACGGCCACCTCCTCACCAAGGACCAGGCGGTCCGCAGCCTCGTCGAGCACTCCGTCGAGCCCGTTCCCGGCAGCCCCTCGTACGCGCTCACCGTCGCCACCGGACCGGACGGCGGCCCGCTGGTGCTGCTGCTCACCGATCCCGACACCGGGCAGGTGTCGGCCGGCACCGCGAGCGGCCTCGCCCCCGCCCCCGCCGGGACGGTCGCCGGACCGGACGGCCGGGTCACCTCCGCCCCCGGACTGAAGCTGCTCACCTTCGGCCAGGTCAACGCCCGCTCCGCCGAGCTGACCGGCCTGCGGGTGCCGGTGGACGGTGCCTTCCTGGTGAGCCAGGGGCTGTCGATGGCCACCACCGCCCGGCCCACCCTCGTCCACGACCGGGCGGCCGACACCCTCACCGACACCCGCGACGGCACCGTCTACCACCCGGAGGACGGCCGGTACACCGCCGCCGACGGCTCCGGGCGGACCCTGCCCACCGGCTGGCACCGCACCGTCGGCTTCGCCAACTTCACCGCCGTGCTCACCAGCCCCGCCATCCGCGGCCCCTTCCTCGGCGTGCTCGCCTGGACCTTCGGCTTCGCCCTGCTCTCCACCGGCGCGTCCTTCGCCCTCGGCCTCGGCCTCGCGCTCACCCTGCACCACCCGCGGCTGCGCGGGCAGCGGGTCTACCGCTCGCTGATGCTGCTGCCGTACGCGATGCCCGCGTTCATCGGCATCCTGATCTGGCAGAGCATGTACAACCGGGACTTCGGGCTGCTCAACCAACTGCTGCACACCCGGATCGACTGGCTGGGCGAGGCCTGGAGCGCCCGGTTCGCGGTGGTGCTCACCAGCCTCTGGCTCGGCTTCCCCAACATGCTGCTGATCTGCACCGGCGTGCTGCAGGCGATGCCCGCCGAGCTCAACGAGGCCGCCCGGATCGACGGCGCCGGGCCGTGGCGGGCGTTCCGGGCGGTCACCTTCCCGCTGCTGCTGGTCGCCGCCGCACCGGTGCTGATCTCGTCCTTCGCCTTCAACTTCAACAACTTCAACGCCATCCAACTGCTCACCGGCGGCGGGCCGTTCGACGGCGCGGGCGGCACGGCCGGCTCCACCGACATCCTGATCAGCTACACCTACCGGCTGGCCTTCGGCGGGCAGGGCGCCCAGTACGGCTTCGCCGCCGCGCTGTCCATCGTCATCTTCCTGCTGGTCGGGCTGATCACGCTGGTGGGCTTCCGCCGCACCCGCGCCCTTGAGGAGCTGAACGCATGACCGCCACGTCCGGTACCACCGGCACCACCGGCACCGCTGCCGCGCGCTGGCTGCGCCGCTTCGGCTGGCGGCACCTGATCGCCGTACTCGCCGTCTGCTTCGCGCTGTTCCCGCTGCTGTTCGTGCTCTCCGCCGCGCTCAACCCGCTCGGCACGCTCCAGTCGTCCACCCTGCTGCCCCGGCACGCCTCGCTCGCCAACTTCACCGCGCTCTTCACCGACGGGCAGTACCCGTTCGCCCGGTGGCTGGGGAACACCGCGCTGGTCTGCGGCACCTTCGCGGTGCTCAACGTGCTGCTCGGGGTGCTGGCCGCGTACGCCTTCTCGCGGTTCCGCTTCCGGGGGCGGCGGTTCGGGCTGATGGCGGTCTTCCTGGTGCAGATGTTCCCGCAGTTCCTCGCGGTGATCTCGCTCTACCTGATGTTCGCGAAGATCGGCGACGTGCTGCCGGCGATCGGCCTGGACACCCCGTGGGGCCTGGTGCTGGTCTACCTCGGCGGCGCGATGGGGGTGAACACCTGGCTGATGAAGGGCTACCTGGACACCATCCCGCGCGAGATCGACGAGGCCGCCAAGGTGGACGGCGCCGGGCACGCCCAGATCTTCTTCCGGCTGATCCTGCCGCTCGCCGCGCCGATGCTGGTGGTGATCTCCATCCTGTCGCTGACCGCCGCGCTCAACGACGTGATCCTCGCGAACATCTTCCTGACCTCGAACGACTCCAAGACGGTCGCGGTCGGCCTCTACGGGATCATCTCCGGCCAACAGGACCAGAACTACGGCCTGTTCGCCGCCGGTGCGCTGGTGACCTCGCTGCCGGTGATCGTGGTCTACCAGTTCCTCCAGCGCTACCTGGCCCAGGGGCTGACCGCGGGATCGGTCAAGGGCTGAGCGCGGGTGGCCGGCCCGCCGCCCCGGACGCCGACGACGTCCGGGGCGGGGTGGTGGGTCCCGCACAGGGGGTCCCGTGCGGGCGGCGGATCAGGATTCGCCGTGCTGGCCGCGGGAGAAGATGGTCGGGCTGCCGGGGAGTTCCGGATTCGCGCCGAGGTGGTCGGCCAGGTCGCGCACCCCCTCGACCAGCGAGACCGACGGCCGGTATCCCAGGCCCTGGAGCTTGGAGATGTCGCCGACCAGCCGGTAGGTGTCGTCCTCGATCTCCGGGATCACGCTGACCTCGGGCGACTTGCCGGTGGCCTCCCCGATCGTGTCGACGAGCTCGCGCATCGACACCTCCGTGCCGGAGCCGATGTTGAACACCTCGCCCAGGTCGGCCCGGTCGGCGATCGTCAGCAACCCCTGGACCAGGTCGGTGACATGGACGAAGTCGCGGGTCTTCCGGTCGATGTCGCCCACGATCTGGATGGGTCGGTGGTTGAGGTGCCAGCGCAGGAAGCGGCCGACCTCGACCATCGCCTCGTGCGGGTTCTCCCCCGGTCCGTAGACGCAGAAGGGGCGGCCGACCACCACCGGGAGGCCGCAGGCGCGGTGGAGTGCCAGGCAGGTGATCTCGCCGCTGAGTTTGGACGCGCCGTACGGCACGAAGGGGCGGGTCGGGTGGTCCTCGTCCATGGGGAATTTCCGGGGCGTTCCGTAGACGGACGCGGACGAGACGTAGACGACCCGACGGACGGGCGCCTTGAGGAGGGCCTCGGCGAAGATCAGCGTGCCGAGTGCGTTGATCTCGAAGTCGAGGCGCGGCTGCGTCACCGACAACGTGCCGTTCGCGTTCGCGGCGACGTGGAAGACCAGGTCCGCGTCGTCCACGGCCGCGGCGACGGCGTCGACCTCGCGGATGTCCAGCAGGTGCAGGGTGGTCCCGGACGGCGCCGAGATGCTCGTGGCCGTCCGGGCGTTGTCGATGATCGACACCTCTTTCCCCAGGAAGAGAAGAGCGCTGGTCAGGTGCCTTCCGACGAAACCCAATCCGCCCGACACCAATACCTTGTCGTATTCTTCGAGCATGTAATCGATATATCAGGCCTAGAACATATGGGCGATCCGGGAATTCGAATTCGCGTCCGTCCGGGTGAATATCGGGCGAGCGGGGTTTGTCCCGGGGTGGAGTTCAGGCACGCTGGGCGGCCGTCGGCCCGGTGTCGAAGGCACGGAAGAGCGAGAGGTCGGGGGTACGGCCGCGGATCGTGGTCCAGGCCTCGTGGAAGTCGCGCCGGATCCGGGACGGGAGCCAGGGGGCGGGCCGCAGCTCCGGAGGGAGGAGCGGGTCGCGCTCCAGGGCGTGGGTGAAGGCCTCGGCCAGCCGCAGCGCGACGGCGACGAGTTCGACGGAGCCGAGGTCGGGGCCGAGGGGATCCGCGGCGAGCACGTCGGCGAGGGGCCGGTAGGCCTCGACCGTCTCGGCCGAGGGCCACAGGTGCTCCGCGGTGGAGGCGGGGTCGGTGAAGCCCGGACCGGTCAGGCGGGTGGCCTCCGCCGTGATCAGGTAGGCGCCGACCGTCGCCGCCGAGGCCTCGGCGGTGAGTTCGTCGAGGAGGTCGTGCGGGCTCACGTAGGCGCCGGGCGCGAGCGGCACGGCACCGAGCCGGGTCAGCGCGGCCCGCAGGGCGTCGCGCTCCGACCGGTGCCGCTCGGGGACGGAGAAGGTGTAGAGGCGCCAGAGCCCGTCCCAGGGGGCGAGGCCGGCGTCCTGCGCGTAGGCGAGCGCGACGAACCGGACGTCCATGTCCGAGCGGAGCCTGCCCGCGTCGGTCAGCACGAGCCGGCCCTTGCGGCCCCGCCCCTCCTGCCGCAGGACGCCCGCCGCCTCCAGCCGGCGGACGGCCAGCCGCACCGGCTGGTCCGACAGGCCGACCGCCGCGGCGACGTCGTAGACGTAGTCGAGCGAGGCCGTGCCCTGCGGATCGAAGCAGGCCTCGACGACCGTTCGCGGCGCGGCTTTGTCTGCGGACACGGAAGACCTCGGTTCTCGATCACGAGCCCCGGGGCGGGGCCGTCCGGTCAATCTGCCACACCGGCCGCCGGCGTCGGCTCAGGACCCCTGCTGGACGAAGAGCCACTCCGGGCCGTAGGTGAGGTGGGGATCGGCGGGGAGCTTGATGGCGTCGATCACCCGTGCGGCGTCGCCCAGATCGCTCATGTGCCCGATCGCGTCGAAGAGCTCGTTCCCGTTGCCGCCCCAGGCGTGTTCGAGGGACGTCAGCATGGCGCTGTAGGACGTGTTGAAGTCGTGCAGTGCGGAGGCGGTGGGCTGGTCGGGCGCGTTGGCGGGGTCGTTGGCCCAGCCGCCGGCGGGAACACGGGCGACCGGCGAGGTGTCCGGGAGCGGTACGTCGGGGCCGGTGAACTCGAACCTCCCCGTCGCGGGGTTCTCGACCAGCTTCCTGCCGACGGCGATCTCCTTGAACGCGTAGTAGTGGGCGAGTTCGCCAGGAGGGCCGGGGAAGGGGTTGTCGGGCGAGACATCGGTGCCCTCGCCCTGGGTCCGGATGACGTCGATCGCCTTCAGCACGTCGTCCAGGGTGTTCATCGCGACGATGTTGTTGCCGGCGCCGTGCTGCGACCCCAGCGGGAACGTCACCTGGTTCCGGCCGGTGAGCAGGTGCGCGAACCTCGGGAAGACATCGGCGATGCGCTGGTAGAAGGCGCCGATCGTGTTGCCGTCGGCGGCGAACGCGAGCGGGTTCTCGGGCTTCTCGATGTCGGCGAAGAGGCCCGCCGACTCCCTGGTCAGCCCGCCGAGGGAGACGATCAGCCCCGGGTTGACCCCGCCGGGCAGCTCGCCCGGGTACTTCGGGACGGTGGCGGGGTCGGTCAGGACGACGGTGCCGCCGATGCTGGTGAGCATGTTGCAGACCAGGCCGAAGTGCGACATCTCGTCGAAGACGATCTCCCGGATCGTGTGGCGGACGGGCTGGGTGTTGTCCTGGCTCGTGATCGACCAGAGCGCGGTGGCGTAGGGCGGGATGGTGGAGAGCTCCAGCATGATCGCCCGCTGGAGCGCGTCCTTGAGCTCCTGTTCGGTCCAGTCCTCCTCGGCGATGTTCATGAGCTGGACGATCGCGTCGCTCTCGTAGTCCAGGATTCCGGTCGTCACGCTGGTCACCTTTCGTTCGGCTGTGCGCCGGACCGTAGCCGGAGGCGGATCGCGCGCGGACGCATGCCGTCGGTGCGGCCGAGGAGTTCATCCGGACGGATGTCGCGTCTCGCCCGAGGTGCTCCTGCCCGGCGCCGACCGGGCAGGAGCGCCTCGGTGCTCGATCACGCGCCTTCCCAGGGATAGCCGTGGCGGCGGAAGGCCGAGGCGATGGCCGCCTTCCCGCCCTCGACGTCGTCGTCGAAGAGGACGCGCCCGACCGGTGACTCGATCCGCACCTTGCCGCCGTGACGGAAGACGCCGCCGACCTGGTCGCGGGTGATCACCCGGCTGTCGTCGCCCTCGACGATGGTGATGCTCTCGTCCGAGATCCGCAGCGCGGCGGCGTGGTAGGTGACGAAGAGCCCGATCACGAGGCCGACGGCGGCGAGCGCCACCGGGCGGCCGATCACCATGGCCGGGGAGGAGAACGAGCCCAGGAACCGCACGGTGTCCGCGTAGGGGATCGGGTGCCGGGCGGCGAACTGGAGCAGCCACGGGACGGCGAAGCCGAGGCCGGCGCCGACCGCGCCGCAGAAGGCCCAGACGACCACCTTGGTGTCGAGGGGCATCCGGAGCTCGGTCGCGGCGGACTGGGCGCCAGTTTCTTTCGTCATGAGTACGACCGTAGCAGATTCGATAGATCATGGCCGGGGCGAGGGGGGCGAGCGTGGCGGCACGCACCCGGGCAATCGCCGCCGCCCGGCGTGAACGCCGGGCGGCGGCGGGGGAGTTCAGGGCTGCGGGGTGGTGGTGACGGTGATCAGGTGGGAGGTCCAGTCGGTCATCTCGCCGACGTAGAGGGTGACGCTCCAGGAGTCGTTGCGGGAGAGGCGGTTGGCGATGCCCTGGCCGCCGCCCGGCCCGATGCAGATCCGGATGAAGTCCCGGTGGGCCTCCCGGATGGGGAGCTCGCGGACGCGCTCCCAGAGGACGGGGAGGGCGTGGTCGAGGCTGGGGAAGTCGGCGGGGAGCATGATGCCGGCGATCCCGGCCCGGACGGCGCTCACGCGGCGTCCGCCTCGGGGGAGATGTGACACCAGACGAACTTCCCGATGCCGCCCTCGCGCGGGCAGCAGCCCCACTCGGTGGCCAGCTGCTGGACGAGTCGCAGGCCCCGGCCGGTTTCGGCGGAGGTGGAGGCGGGCCGGAGGGAGGGCTTCTCGCTGTTGGCGTCGTGCACCTCGATGCGGAGGGTGTCGTCCGGGGAGAGCTGGAAGCGGATGAAGATCAGCCGGTCACGCGGGGCGCGGGCGTGCCGGACGGCGTTGGTGACCAGCTCGCTGACCAGCAATTCACCGGTGAAGACGAGGAGTTCGCCGGAGGGGTGGGGGAGGAGGAAGTCGTGGAGCTCCCAGCGGGCGGCACGGGGGGCCTTGCGATGCCGGGGCAACCAGCAGGTCCGCTCGGCGGGGACGGGGGAGGGGGAGAGGTCTTCAGGCATGGCGGGGCCACCTATGGAGTGTGCAGGTGAGAGTGGCTGAAGAGGGCATGGGGATGCCCGGTGATGAGCCCGCCTTGATTACGTTTCGTGGCGGTACTCGCACTCCAGGTAGCATGCACCCGTGTCGCTGCAACCTGCAAGCGAAACAACTGCAACGATGCAGAACTGGTGGCGCTGGATTGACGAACCGTCACGCGGCACACTTGGGCCCGTCAGGTGAGAGGACTTGCGCATGGCTGATGAACCGAAGCCCACTGTCCGTGCCCGCCGTCTTGGCGCGGAGCTTCGCCGACTTCGCGAAGCTGCGGGCAAGGGAACGGATGATGCGGCGCAGGCACTTGCTTGCTCCCGCGCCAAGATCAGCCGCATAGAGACCGGGGCGTCGGGCGTTCGTCGGCTGGATCTTGGGATCCTGCTGGACCTGTACGGGTCGGCAGGCAAGGAACGCGATGCTCTTGAGGTACTGGCCCGTGACAGCAAGAAGCGCGGCTGGTGGCACGACTACGGCGACACGATTCCGCCGGCATACGCCGACTTCCTCGGGCTCGAGGGAGATGCCCGGTACATCCGTACCTGGCAATCCATGGTGGTGCCGGGCTTGTTGCAGACCGAGCACTATGCACGCGCGGTATTGGAGGCCAATCCGGCTGCCGTCCGCCCGGAGCGCATCGACCAGCTGGTCGAGATCCGGATGGAGCGGAAGGAAGTCCTCTCCAAAGCCGACCCGGCCAGATTCTGGGCGATCATCTGGGAACCAGCGCTCAGGTGCCCCGTCGGAGGCAGGAAAGTCCAACGAGCGCAGCTGGAGCACCTGGCCATAGCTGCTCAAATGCCCAATGTGACCTTGCAGGTGGTGCCGCTGGAGGTCGGTGCGACGGCTGGCGCGTGCGGAGCCTTCGTGATGTTCGGGTTCACAGACTCCCCGAACCCCGGAGCGGTCTTCTTGGAGACACTGACGAGCAGCCATTACATGGAGAACCAAGCAGAGCTGGACGGCTACGGGCTGGTCTTCGAGTACCTCCGGTCATCGGCCCTGAACCCGGCGGAATCGCTGGATATGATCTCGGCAATTGCAGCGGAGACGTGAGCACAAGACCAGACAGGGGTGTGAGCGCGATGGCCGTACCGGAGATCGCTGTTCGGGACTGGTTCAAGAGCAGCTTCAGCGCTCAGGCGAACGACTGCGTGGAGACCCGTCGGCTGGTCCTGGGTGGAATGGCCGTCCGGGACTCGAAGGACTCAAGCGGGCTGGCTCTGGCGTTCACTGCGGATGCCTGGACTGCGTTCGTTCGGGGCGTGAAGGCTGGAGAGCTATCGGATGGGTAGACACGTCTCGATCGCTTGAATGCGGCTGGGCTTGTGCCACTGGTCCGTGGAGGCGAGACGTGATCGCAGTGGATCTCGGAGGCATCGTGTGGCGGAAGTCGTCGTACTCGGGTGCGCAGAGCAACTGCGTGGAGGTAGCGGGCTTCGTGCGTGCCGAAGTCAGTTGGCACAAGTCTTCGTTCTCGGGTGCGCAGAGCGAGTGCGTTGAGGTGGCTGTTGGCCTGCCTGGTGCCGTTCCTGTCCGGGACTCGAAGGAACCGGACGGGCCAGCTCTGTTGTTCGCGGCCGATGCCTGGTCGTCCTTCCTCGCCGGGATCAAGGGCGGGGAGTTTCCGTCCCTCTGAACCGACAGAGGTGCCCCGCACGGCTGTGGCCGTGCGGGGCACCTCTGTCGTTCGTTCTGTTCTTCCTAGAAGTCGTCGTCGAAGGCGACGGTGCCCTCGACGGCGACCTGGTACGCCGACACGCGGCGCTCGAAGAAGTTGGTCAGCTCCTGGACGTTCTGGAGCTCCATGAAGCCGAACGGGTTCGTGGAGCCGTACCGGATCGGCAGGCCGAGGCGCGCGAGGCGCTGATCCGCCACGGCCTCCAGGTACTCGCGCATCGAGGCGGTGTTCATGCCGGCCAGGCCGTCGCCGCACAGGTCCTGGGCGAACTGGAGCTCGGCCTCGACGGCCTCTTCCAGCATCTCCGTGACCTGCTTGGCCATCTCGTCGTCGAAGAGGTCGGGCTCCTCCTCGCGGACGGTGTCGACCACCGACATCGCGAAGTCCATGTGCATGGACTCGTCGCGGAACACCCAGTTCGTACCGGTCGCCAGGCCGTGCAGCAGGCCACGGCTCCGGAACCAGTACACGTAGGCGAACGCGCCGTAGAAGAACAGCCCCTCGACGCATGCCGCGAAGCAGATCAGGTTGAGCAGGAACGCCCGCCTGTCCTCCTTCGTCTGCAGCGAGTCGATGTGGTCGACCGCGTTCATGTACTTGAAGCAGAACTGCGCCTTCTGGCGGATGGAGGGGATGTTCTCCACCGCCGCGAAGGCCGCGTTGCGGTCCTCCGGGTCGGGCAGGTAGGTGTCGAGCAGCGTCAGGTAGAACTGGACGTGCACGGCCTCTTCGAACAGCTGCCGCGAGAGGTACAGCCGCGCCTCGGGCGAGTTGATGTGCTTGTAGAGGCTCAGCACCACGTTGTTGGAGACGATCGAGTCGCCCGTCGCGAAGAACGCGACCAGCCGGCCGATCAGGTGGCGCTCGCCCTCGCTGAGCTTCGCCAGGTCGGCGACGTCGGAGTGCAGGTCCACCTCCTCGACGGTCCAGGTGTTCTTGATCGCGTCCCGGTACCGGTCGTAGAACGACGGGTAGCGCATCGGGCGCAGGGTCAGCTCGAAGCCGGGGTCGAGCAGCATCTTGCGGTCTTCGGACTGGGACATTACTGGCAGGCCTCGCAGGACTCGGGGTTCTCCAGGGAGCAGGCGAGGGCGGCTTCCTGCTCCGGGGTGAGGGTCGGGGTGTTCACGGGCACGGGCGCCGGCGCGGCGGCGCGGGCGGCACCGGACGCGGCCTGGGCGATGCGGGTGGCCGGGCGCGAGCGCAGGTAGTAGGTGGTCTTCAGACCGACCTTCCACGCGTAGGCGTACATCGAGCTGAGCTTGCCGATGGTCGGCGCCGCCATGAACAGGTTCAGGGACTGGCTCTGGTCCAGGTACGGCATCCGCGCCGCGGCCAGGTCGATCAGCGCGCGCTGCGGCAGCTCCCAGGCCGTCCGGTACAGCGAACGCACCTCGGCGGGAAGCCAGTTCAGCTCCTGGACGGAGCCGTTGGCGTCGCGCAGGGCGTCGCGGGTCTGCTGGTCCCAGACGCCGAGCTCCTTGAGCTCGCGCACCAGGTACGGGTTGACCTGGAGGAACTCGCCGGACAGCGTCTCGCGCTTGAACAGGTTGGACACCTGCGGCTCGATGCACTCGTACACGCCGGCGATGGACGCGATGGTCGCGGTCGGCGCGATGGCCAGCAGCAGCGAGTTGCGCAGGCCGGTCTCGGCGATCCGGGCGCGCAGCGCCGTCCAGCGGTCGGCCCACTGCGGGGCGGCCGTCGGGAAGTGGTCGATGTGCAGTTCGCCGCGGGCGGCGCGGGTCTCGCCGTACGCCTCGTGGCGGCCGAGCTGCTCGGCCAGGTCGGCGGAGCGCTCGTACGCGGTGAGCATGATGCGCTCGGCGATGAGGGTGGAGAGGACCTTCGCCTCGGCGGAGTCGAAGTCGATCCGCAGCTGGAAGAAGACGTCCTGGAGGCCCATCACGCCGAGGCCGACCGGCCGCCAGCGGGAGTTGGACGTCCCGGCCTCGGTGGTCGGGTAGAAGTTGATGTCCACCACGCGGTCGAGGAACGTCACGGCCGTACGGACGGTGGCGTCGAGGCGCTCCCAGTCCATGGCGCCGATCAGGTCGGCGGCCGAGGCGCCCGGGGCGACGTGGGCGCCCAGGTTGACCGAGCCCAGGTTGCAGACGGCGGTCTCGGAGTCGTCCGTGACCTCCAGGATCTCGGTGCACAGGTTGGAGGAGTGCACCGTGCGGCCGGGCAGCGCGGTCTGGTTGGCGGCGCGGTTGGAGGCGTCCTTGAAGGTCATCCAGCCGTTGCCGGTCTGCGCGAGGGTGCGCATCATGCGGGCGTACAGGGTCTGCGCCGGGATGGTGCGCACGGCCTTGCCGGCCAGCTCGGCCTTGCGGTACGCCTCGTCGAACTCCTCGCCCCACAGGTCGACCAGCTCGGGCACGTCGGCCGGGGAGAACAGCGACCAGTCCTGGTTGGCGTTGACCCGGCGCATGAACTCGTCCGGGATCCAGTGCGCCAGGTTGAGGTTGTGGGTGCGGCGGGCCTCTTCGCCGGTGTTGTCGCGGAGCTCCAGGAACTCCTCGATGTCGGCGTGCCAGGTCTCCAGGTAGACGCAGGCCGCGCCCTTGCGGCGGCCGCCCTGGTTGACGGCGGCGACCGAGGAGTCGAGGGTGCGCAGGAACGGCACGATGCCGTTGGACTTGCCGTTGGTGCCGCGGATCAGGCTGCCGCGCGAGCGGATGCGCGAGTACGACAGGCCGATGCCGCCGGCGTGCTTGGACAGGCGGGCGATCTGCGCGTAGCGGTTGTAGATCGAGTCCAGGTTGTCCAGCGGCGAGTCGAGCAGGTAGCAGCTCGACATCTGCGGGTGGCGGGTGCCGGAGTTGAAGAGCGTCGGCGAGGAGGTCAGGTACTCCAGGCGGCTCATCAGGCCGTACAGCTCGGCCACCTCGCGCACGGACTGCTCGCTGTCGCCGACCGCCAGGCCACAGGCGACGCGGAGCAGGAAGTGCTGCGGGGTCTCGATCACCTTGCGGGTGATCGGGTGGCGCAGCAGGTAGCGGGACTGCACCGTGCGCAGGCCGAAGTACTCGAAGCGGTCGTCGCCCTTGGTGTCGACGAGCGCGTCCAGGGCGGCCGCGTGCTTGGTGACGAAGGCGGCGGTGGTGTCGCCGATCAGGCCCTCGGCGTGGCCGACGGCGATCGAGGCGGAGAAGGACACCGAGCCCTGGCTGTTCGCCTCGTCGACGATCTCCAGGGCGAGCAGGCGGGCGGCGAGCTTCGAGTACTGGGGGTCCTCGGCGATCATCGACGCGGCGGCGTCCACGGCCAGGCCGCGCAGCTCGGCGAAGTCCGAGCCGGCGTGGCGGCCGCGCAGCGCGGCGGCGGCGACATGGCCGGGGTCGACCTCGGTGAGGTCGGTGCTGCGGTCGGTGAGCAGCCGCAACAGGGCGCCGCCGGGGTCGGAGACCGTCGGGTCGGTGAAGGCGGTGCCGGTGCCCTGGGTGGGCAGGGTGGCTGAGGCGGCGATGGTCAAGGCGCTCTCTCCTGGCGGCGATCGGGCGGCGGTGATCGGGGGTACCGGGCCGATCGGGGCAGGGGAGCACGCACGCGGGCGCAAGCGGCGTCCGCGCGACGGTGGCATCCCCGGCCCGCCCGCGAGGCCCGGAAGGAAACTGCTCGTGCTGCCGGCCTCTGCGGGAGGGCCCGTGGCACGCCGTCGGCAGGTATTCGGACTCGCGGGGAGGGCTCGTGGAGCCGCCCGCTCACCGCTGCGGGGCAGTCCCGGATTCGCACCGGGTTCCCCTGCATCGACAGCAGGGACGAGCATACATCTAGTGCCGTGAGTCCGATGCAGCCCCACATGTTGTGTCGCGAAGTACAGTTGTTCGACTGTGTGTGCGATAAACTGCTCAGGCTGGAGGGTGCCATTCCTGGCCTGTGCGGGCCTCGCACGGGCGCATCCGGACCTGGGCGGTCCCGCTCGCGGCGGCGCCCGGATTCTCGACGCAGCGCCCGGTGCCCTGGTTCGCGAGCTGCCCCGTCGGGGTCACCCGCCAGCGCTGGTCGGGACGCGAGGTGCAGTCCGTGAGGACGGGGAAACCGAGGCCCGGATCCTCGACGCAGCGCCCGCTCTGCCCCACCGAGCCGTCGTCCCCCATCGTCCACGCCTGCGCGGGCGAGCCGTCGCAGGTGCCGGCGCCGATCGCGGCCGGATCGCCCGCCACCCGGCTGTCCAGGCAGAGACCGGGCAGGGCCGAGGTGATCGCGCCGCTGGGCTGCCCGGCGGCGGCCTGGAACGAGAACGAGTCGCTGCTGAGCCCGGCGCCCCCGTCCCAGATCTCGAAACCGGCCTGGACGGCGCACAGGTACGAGCCCGCCGGGACGTAGCCGCGCTGGACGGCGTCGCGGGTGAAGGCCCGCAGGTCCAGGTCGGTGACGGAGGTCGCGCTGGTGGCCATCTCGTAGGTGATCAGGGTGTGGCTGCTCTTCTTCGGCGCCTCGTACACCCGGTAGGAGGCGCCGCCGACCTGGAGCTCGCCGGCCTGCCGGCCGAACGGGGTCTTGCCGTTCCCGCGCAGCCAGATCATCAGCTCGGCGCTCTCGGTGAAGGAGCAGCTGGTCCGGCTGTTGCTGTACCAGACGTCGTACGAGGCGTTGTAGACGCCGCTGTCGATCTGCGTGGTCCGCCAGCTGCTGGTGGCGTAGCGCAACTTGTCGACCGCGATGGGCAGCGGGCCGGTGCCGGGCTGGAGCTGGGTGCTGATGTGCGGGTACGCGCCGGGGCCGCGGTCCGGGTCGGTCAGGCTGGCGGGGCCGATGCCGCTGCGGGTCACCCGGAAGCCGCTTCCGCCGTCGGTGCCGCTGATGCAGAGGCCCCCGGTGGCGTTCCACTCGTTCGGGTTGATCAGGTAGCGGCCGGAGTCGACGGCCTGGGCGGGGTAGCGGTTCTCCGCGGTGGAGCAGATCTCGCCGGCGGTGGCGGCCGGCAGCGGGGCGACCGCGGGGGCGGCCTGGTCGGGCTGCCTGCGGTCCCGGGGGAGCAGCACGGCGCACAGGATCAGCGCGATCACGATGGTCGGCGCGAGCCACCACCACGAGCGCCGGGTCGCGCGCCCGGTTCCGGGTACGGCGGGGGTGGTGGTCATGGGGTTCTCGCCTCCCTGCTGCGGTGTTGTCGGCCGGTACGAGGGCCGGCTCGGCGGCGCGCTCACCCGGCGGGGGTGGAGCTCGACCGGGGCCGGGTCGCGGGGGAGGTCGGCTTCTTGGCGGGGGGCTTCGTGCTGGAGCCGGCCGTCGGGCTCGGAGTGGTCGGGGGATCGGGCGTCGGGGCGGGCGCGGGGGCCGGCGGCGCGGCGGTCAGGGCCGGCAGGGAGCGGATGGTCCAGGGCGTGTTGTAGCGGGGCGCGGAGACCCCGGCCGCGAACGCCTCGGACGCGGCGCCGGACGCGGCGACCCGCCAGTCGACCTCCTTGCGCGACTCGTACCAGATCACGCCGATGATGTCGGGGTGCTGGGGGAGCTGCGCGAACATCTCGGTGATCCACTGCGCCTTCAGCCCCGAGGTGTCGGTGGCCCCGGTCTCGGTGATCACCACGGGCTTCTTCGTGAACGCCCGGATCTGCTCGATGGTCGGCTGGAAGATCTGGTCGAACGACTTGTACTTCTCGACGCCGGTGGTGCCGTAGTAGCCGGACAGGCCGACCCAGTCGACGTAGTCCTCGCCCGGGTAGAGGGTGTTCAGGCTGGTGGCGTTCTCGTAGTCGACGTTGGGGCTCCACACCCAGGTGACCCGGGTGGCGCCGACCTGCTTGAAGATGTCGTGGACGTGCTGCCACGCCTGGACGTACTGGCCCTTCCGGTTGCCGTTCGCCTGCTCGGTCCAGGGGTACCAGTAGCCGTTCATCTCGTGGGCGAAGCGCAGGGCGATGGGGTAGCCGAGGCCCTTGACGCCCTCGGCCCAGGTCCTGATGTAGTCGTCGAACCTGCCGTCGATGATGTTCGAGAGGGCGTACTCCGGCTGCTCGCCGCGGAGCTTGTCCTCCTTCGCCTCCTTGCGGTAGTCCCAGGGCTCCCAGGCGACCATCGGCATGATGCCGCGCTCGGCGACGGTGTCGAACACCCGGCGGTCGAACTTCCGGTCCCACCAGCCGACCGAGAACTCCAGCACGCTCGGCTGGTGCTTGACGGCGGCGGTGAACTCGTCGAGCGGGCCGAGGTCGTACGGGCCGGGCTTGGTCATGATGCCGGTGAAGGCGCCGCCGGCCGGCGGGAACTGCGGCGGCGGGGGCGGCGGGGCGGCGGTCGCGCCCGGCGTGGTGGGGGTGGCGGACGGGGACGGCGACGCGGCCAGGGCGCTGGTCAGCCAGCCCGGCATCGCCGTGGGGGCCGCACCGGCGAAGCTGTACGGGTCCTGGTCGTGGTTGCGGGAGAGCCGGGGCGCGAGCACGAAGGTGTACCCGACCATCAGCACCAGGGCGAGCAGGGCGGCGATCCGGGGGACGGTGATCCGCAGCATCAGCGGGCCCCCCGCTCGGGCCGGCCGCCGACCCGGGCGGGCTCCGGTCCTTCCTCGAAGCCGTCCTCCTCCACGGCCGTCGGGGCGGTCTCCCCGGCGTGCGGCGGTTCGGTCCGTTGGACGGGCAGGGACGCGGTCACGAGTTCCTCGGCGGTGTCGGCGGCCCTGGCGGCGACGGCCCGCTGGGCCCGCGCCTCGCGGCGGGCGCCGACGAAGGAGATCGCCAGCGGCGCGAGGCCGGTGAACAGGCTGACCCCGGCCCAGAAGCGCAGGATCCAGATGTCGTGGTGCAGCGTGAAGCTCGCGCCGAGCAGTCCGCCCGCGACCGCCGCCCACAGCAGGTGCAGCCGGAACGTCGACAGCGACTCGGCGCTGCGCAGGTCGCCCTTGGCGGTGACGGCGTAGGCGAGCGGGCGGCGCAGCAGCGCCGCGATCGCGGCGGCCACGTAGACCGGGCCGGCGAACAGGGCGAGGCCCATGCCGGCCATGCCGATCTCGCGCCGCTCGTGCGCGGCCAGGTTGAACCGGCGCAGCCACAGCCACAGCACGAGCCAGCTGCCCATGCTGGCGCCCCACAGGGCCATCCAGTGGGTGCTGTTGAGGTGGATGGAGGTGATGCCGAGGGCCAGGTAGACGGAGGTGGCGAGACTGCCGAGGACGGTGGTGAGCGCCACGCTCGGGTAGTAGAACTGGACCAGGCCGTAGAGCACGCGCTGGCGGAGCCGCAGCTTGATGCCCGAGCGCAGCCGGCTCTTGAGCAGGATCTCCCAGATGCCGTAGGCCCAGCGCTTCTGCTGGTTGAAGTAGTCGGTCCAGGAGGTCGGGCCCTCGCCGACGGCGAGGACGTCGGGGGTGTAGACGCCCTTCCAGCGCTGGCCGGTCCCCGGATTGACGGAGGCCTGGACCCGCATGCTGGTGAGGTGGTCCTCGATGATCGAGTCCTGGTAGCCGCCGATCTGCTGCCAGGCGCTGGGCCGGTACAGGTGGTTGGTGCCGATCAGCAGCGGGGCGTCCATGCCGTTGCCGCCGCGCTCGACCAGACCGGAGAACAGGTACTGCTGCACGGAGGCGCCGTGGGCGACCCAGTTGTCGTACATGTTGCCGTACACCTGGGGGGCGACCACGAAGGCGACGTCGGGGTCGCGGAAGTAGCCGAGGGTGCGCTCCAGGAAGCAGGGCAGCGGGACGTGGTCCGGGTCCATCTGGGCCACCACGTCGTAGCCGTGCTCGTGCTCGGCGCGCCAGGAGTTGTGGTTGCCGGACTTGGTCTTGGCGCGGAACTCGCCCTCGGCCTGGTTGTACTCCGGGCGCCCCTTGCGGCTGAAGTGGTTGACGCCGAGTCGGGCGGCCATCTTCTTGACGCGGTCGTCGTCGCCCTCGTCGAGGATCCAGACGTCGACCTGACCGTCGTACTCGATCCGCAGCATCGCCGCGAGGGTGCGCTCGACGATCTCGATCGGCTCCTTGGAGGGCACGATCGTGGTGAGCACCGCGACCCGCAGACCGGGCGGCGGGGTGACCGGCACCGGGTCCTTGGCACGGAACGCGAAGACCCAGACCGCGAGGTTCTGAACCAAGCGGATGACTTCCACCGTGATAACTGCACAGAAGCAGATTCTGGCGAGGTTGATCCGCCAGTCCGGGGACCAGCCCACTCCGGAGCCGGGAATGTGTTCGGGAAGGAGCAGCCAGCCGACGAAGGCGAGGCCGGCGAGCGCGTTGACGGTCACCAGGAGGGTCGTGACGAACGTGACGCCGCGCGAGGAGACCGAGCGGTAGCGAACGGCGGCGCCGTCCTCACCGGGGGTCAGCGGGCCGACGGTCTCGGCGCATGCGACGTAGGCCCGTTGGGCCGCGCTGTTGCGCACGTCCCGGCGGACGATGCGCCGTTCGTGCCGGGACCGGGGCAGGACGCGTCCGTGGCGTCCGCGCACCCGGCTGCTCCGCTTCGCCGCCCGTTCGTCGGTGGAATCCACCAGTCAACCCCCGTACAGCCGCTCCGTCGTACCGAAGCGCTGGTTCCCTGCTCTGTCACCGCCCACCGGCGCCGGACACCCGGCCGCCGTTCGGCGGCAACGGCGTGTCGGCGCCCCTCAGGGGCCTCGCTGATAGTCGTTCAATCGGTCAGCATACGGGCCGTGGTCGAGCGATCTCAGCCCGGGGCCGGGGCCGGGGCCGGGCGCGTCAGCGCCCGCGGGCTCCGCGGGAGGGCGGGCCCGCGGGTGGGGCGAGCGTCAGGGTGTGATCTTGACGGAGTTCGCGATCTGGTCCATCAGTGCCAGCGGGGGAGCCTCCGCCGCCTGGTCGAGGCAGATCTGGAGCACGGGGACGGTGGTGGCCCCGGCCGCCGGGGTGACCTGGAGGACGCCGCAGTAGCTGTCCGGCGTGGAGGAGGCGCTGGACATCGGGACGTGCCACAGCGCGAGGTAGCCGTCCATGCCCTGGATCTTGACGGCCGACTGCTTGACCGGCTCCGGCGGCGCCGGCGCGTCGGCGCCGTAGCGGGTGTTGTAGAGCAGCTGGCCCATGCCGAGCACCAGCGACTTCGGATCGGACCAACCGCCGTTGAACACCCGGAGGTTCTGGACGACCAGGCCGCGGGTGCAGGCTCCGCTGCCGTGGCCCACGCAGGCGTACGGGCTGACCGCGTAGCGGACCTCGTTCGGCGCCTTGGCGTCGACCTGGACCTGCCAGTCCTGCGGCAGCATGAAGTTCATCTTCGAGTCCTGGCCGACGATCTGCCGGCCGCCGGGCAGCTGCTGGCCGCCGGTCAGGGCGGTGCCCATGAAGCCGTTCGGGCTCTTGGGGTCGGCGGCGACCGTCGGGGACGCGGTCGGATCGGCCTTCGCCGAGCCGGGCTTGGCGGTCTTGTGACCGACCACGTAGCCGGCTCCCGCCATGGCCACCGACAGCACCACGGCGCCGACGGCCAGGAGCACCCGGCGCTTGGTGCGGTCCGGCTCGACGGTCTCGAACACCACCGAGGTGGGAATCGGCCTGGGACCCGGAACGGCGGGCGCGGCCTGCGCCGCCGGTGCGACGGGCTGGGTCGGCACGGAAGGCGGCGTCGGCGCGGCCGGCACCGGGGCGGCGGCCGTCGGCGCGGCGGCGCTCTGGGCGGTATGGCCGGGGAACGGGTTCGCGGGCGTGCCACCGCCCGGCTTGGCCTGAACCTTGTCGGTCCAGGTCGAACCGTCCCACCAGCGCAGCGTGTTGGCCTGCCCGGAAGGGTCCTCGTACCAGCCGCTGGGCACACTCCCCGTCGTCATGCGGCGGATACTAGCAGCGAGCCGATCGGATGGTCATTTCAAGTCACCAAGTGCGTGCGGCAGTCGATGCCGGGTCAGAACGCCATCGTGTAGACCATCAGGTCCATCCCCGGGTACGGGGCCCAGTCGCGCTCGGGGGTGCGGCGGAAGCCGACCCGCTCGTAGAGGCGGTGGGCGGTGGTCATCTCCGGGCGGGTGGAGAAGGCCATGCCGGCCAGGCCGAGGTCGCGGCTGCGGGCGACGGAGGCGCGGACCAGGGCCTCGCCGACGCCCCGGCCCCGGGCGGCGCCGGCGGTGGCCAGCATCCGTATCTCGCCCTCCCGGGGGGAGGCGATGTCCGCCCACTCGGTGCCGCCGACGGCGAAGGTCACGCAGCCGAGGACCCCGGCTCCGGCCGCGTCGACGGCGACCAGGAGTTCGGCCTCCAGGGCCCGTCGCCCGGCGTCGCGCAGCAGCTCGACGTAGGTGCTCGTGGGGTTGGTGAAGCCGTCGCCGACGAAGGCCTCGACGGTGATCCGGCCGGCGTCGGTGAGGTCCTCGGGGAGGGCCTGGCGGATGAGGAAGTCCATCGGGCCAGTGTGCCGGAGGCCGGTGCGGGGCGGTCCTCCGGGGTCGAACCGATCGGGTCGGCGGACGGTTCGGTGAACGGTTCGGCGGGCGCGGCGGCGGACCGGGCGACGGACGGGCCGGCGGTGCCGTACAGCCGCTCGGGCCGGGCCTGGTCGGCCGGGTAGCCGCCCGGGCGGTGGTAGTTGTCGCGGCCGGCCGCCGGGCCGCTGGAGGTCTCGCGGCCGATCAGGAGGCCGAGCAGGCCGAAACCGCCGACGGCCGCGGTCATGGCGAGTGCGCCGATGAGGGTGTCGCTGTCCATGGGCACCACTGTGGCCGGGCGGCACCGCGGCCACGAGTGGCAGGAACGACCGATCACCTCGAAATCCTGCCATCCGGTTCCTTCCGCCGGGGCGGGCACCGGGGGCATCCTGGTGGGCATGCTGAAGAACGTGGTCGCGGTGGTGCTGGAGGAGGTCCACCCCTTCGAACTGGGCGTGGCCTGCGAGGTGTTCGGCCTGGACCGCACCGCCGACGGGCTGCCGGGCTACGACTTCGCGATCGCCGGGGCCCGTCCGGGGCCGCACGCCACCCACTCCGGCTTCGCGGTGGACGTGCCGTACGGCCCGGAGCGCCTCGCCGGGGCGGACCTCGCCGTGGTCACCGCGGCGAGCATCCGCCGCGACTACCCGGAGCCGCTGCTGGCGGCGCTGCGCGGGGTGGTCGAGGGCGGCGGCCGGGTGCTGTCCATCTGCAGCGGCGCCTTCGTGCTGGGCGCCGCCGGGCTGCTGGACGGCCGTCGCGCCGCCACGCACTGGCGGCACAGCGCGGCGCTGGCCGAGCGCTTCCCGCTGACCGCGGTCGAGCCGGACGTGCTGTACGTCGACGACGACCCGGTGATCACCTCCGCCGGGACGGCGGCCGGCATCGACGCCTGCCTGCACCTGGTGCGCAAGGTGCAGGGTGCCGAGGTGGCCCGGGAGATCGCCCGCCGGATGGTGGTGGCCCCGCACCGGGAGGGCGGGCAGGCCCAGTTCGTGAACCGCCCGCTGCCCGAGGCCGCCGACGCCTCGCTGGCCCCGCTGCTGGACTGGATGCGCCACCACCTGGCCGAGGAGGCCACCGTCGAGCAGCTGGCCGCCCGGGCGCACATGTCGCCGCGCACCTTCGCCCGCCGCTTCCAGCAGGAGACCGGCACCACCCCGCACCGCTGGCTGGTCGGCCAGCGGGTGCTGCTCGCCCAGCGGCTGCTGGAGTCCACCACCGAGCCGGTGGACGCGATCGCCGCCCGCTGCGGCTTCGGCAACGCGGCCGCCCTGCGGCACCACTTCGGCCGCCGGCTGGGCACCACGCCGCTGGCCTACCGGCGCTGCTTCGCCGAGCCGGAGCCCCGGGCGGGCTGAGGGGACTCCCGGGCGGGCCGAGGGGACTCCCGGGCGGGCCGAGGGGGTGTCAGTCCCCGCCGGGCACCAGGTGCCCGACCCCGTTCCAGCCGTCCGGCCGCAGCCGCCCGTCCTGGGCCCGCCACAGGCTGGTGGAGCAGTTGTGCACCGGTCCGAGCGCGGTGAGCTGCTCCTCGGTGAGCCGGTCCAGCGCGTAGCGGAGCATCAGCACCGTGCAGTCGTGCGCGACCACCAGGACGGGCCGCCCGGCCTCCTCCTCGCAGAGGTCCCGCAGCAGGCTGCGCACCCGCAGCGCGACGTCGGCCCAGGACTCGCCGCCCGGCGGGCGGTAGTACAGCTCGCCCATCTTGCGCCGCCGGGCCGCCTCCTCCGGGTGCTTGGCCTCGATCGCGGCCTTCGGCAGCATCTCCAGGATGCCGAGCTCCCGGTCGCGCAGCCGTTCGTCGTACCGGACGGCCAGGGTGACCGGGACGGCGCCGAGCCCGGCGGCCTGGGCGAGCGCGATCCGGGCGGTCTCGGCGGTGCGCACGTACGGGGAGCACCAGACGCTGCGCGGGCGGTCCGCGCTGGGCAGGGCGGCCCACCAGTGGCCGAGCGCCTGGGCCTGCTGCCGGCCGTGCAGCGACAGCGGGATGTCGGCGTCGCGGCAGCTGATCGGGACGCTGAGCGCTCCGGCGGCCTCGGCCAGCTGGAACTCGACGTTGGCGGTGGACTCCCCGTGCCGGGTGGCGATCAGCAGGGACGGCAGCCGGCCGGCGGCGGCCGGGCGGTGGGTGCTGCCGTGCTGTTCGTGGCCGCCGGGGTGCTGCCCCTGCCCGCCGGGGTGCTGGCCGTGGGCGGCACCGCGCTGACCCTGGGTGGCGCCGTGCTGGCCCTGGGTGGTGGCGTGGTGGTGCTGGCTCTGGGTGGACTGGTGCTGGCCGTTGAGGGTGGTGCCGAGTTCTGCCATGGCCGCGAGCTCCCCGTGGTCGATCAGGTTCCGGCCGGATGCCGGTCCGGTCTGGTGGTGCCCGGCGTGCACGCCTGTTCATACATATGATCGCGCCGCCTTCTCCAGTGTTCACGGAGAAGGCGGCGCGATCACAGGGCGCGTACCGCGCGAATCAGTGCGCCGCTACAGGCTCCGGCGCGTTCTTCAGCTCTTCGTCACCGGCTTCGGCGCTGTAGTCGGACGGCCTGGTCTCGTCCGGGAGCTCCGGCGCCTTGACCGCCCGCAGCACCAGGGTGAGCGCCACCGCGACGATCAGGTTGAGCGCGAAGGCGGTCAGGCCGATGTAGCCGATCTCGCCGATGCCGGGGATCCCGGCCGCGCTGCCGCCGAAGTGCTTGGTGGCCGGGCTGGCGATCCCGTACGCCTTCCAGGTGCCGTACACCATGCCGGCCGCCCAGCCGGCGAACAGCGCCCAGTGGTGGAACCAGCGGGTGAACAGGCCGCCGACGATCGCCACGAAGGTCTGCAGGATCCACAGGCCGCCCAGCAGCTGGAGGTTGATCGCGGCCTGCTTGTCCATGCCGAGCACGAAGGCCAGGGCGCCGACCTTCACCAGCAGCGAGACCAGCTTGGCGATCCGGGTCTCGTCGGCGGGGGTGGCGGAGGGCTTGAGCCAGTCCTTGTAGACGTTGCGGGTGAACAGGTTGGCCGCCGCGATGGACATGATGGCGGCCGGCACCAGCGCGCCGATGCCGATCGCGGCGAAGGCCACGCCGGTGAACCAGTCCGGGAACATGTCCGCGAACAGCTGCGGCACCGAGAGCTGGGCGTTGTAGCCCTTGACGCCCTTGCCCACGCCCGCCGCGATCGCCATGAACCCGAGCAGCGCCAGCAGGCCCAGCATCAGCGAGTACGCGGGCATGATCGCCATGTTGCGGCGCACGGTGCTGCGGGACTTGGAGGCCAGCACGCCGGTGACCGAGTGCGGGTACATGAACAGCGCCATCGCCGAGCCGAGGGCCAGCGTGGCGTACGTCCACTGGCTGCCGTGCGGGACGGTCAGCGACCCCTTGGCGCCCGGCGCGCTGAACTTGTGCGCGGCGGCGTCGAAGATGTGCCCGTAGCCGCCGAGCCGGATCGGGATGTAGATCACCGCGACGATGATCACGATGTAGACGAGGGCGTCCTTGACGAAGGCGATCAGCGCCGGGGCGCGCAGGCCGGAGGAGTAGGTGTAGGCGGCCAGCACGCCGAAGGCGATGAACAGCGGCAGGTCCTTGACGAACCAGTTGGCGTTCTCCCCGCCGCCGACCCCCAGCACGTCCAGCACGGCCTGGATGCCGACGAGTTGCAGGGCGATGTACGGCATGGTGGCCAGGATCCCGGTCAGCGCGACGACCAGCGACAGCGGCCGCGAGCCGTACCGGCCGCGCACGAAGTCGGCCGGGGTCACGTAGCCGTGCACCCGGGAGACCGACCAGAGCCGGGGCAGGAAGAGGAAGACCAGCGGGTAGGCGACGATCGTGTACGGCACCGCGAAGAAGCCCGCCGCGCCGGTGGCGTACACCGCCGCGGGGACGGCGACGAAGGTGTACGCGGTGTAGAGGTCGCCGCCGAGCAGGAACCAGGTCACCCAGGTCCCGAAGCTGCGCCCGCCCAGGCCCCACTCGTCCAGGTGCGCGGCGTTGTCCGCGCGGCGCCAGCGCGAGGCGAGGAAGCCCATCACGGTGACCAGGGCGAAGAACAGCACGAAGACCACGAGGGCCGGCACGTTGACGTCCTTCATCGCGCACCGCCCGTCCGGGCCGCCTTGCGGGCCTTCTCGTCCCGGGTGATCAGCAGGTAGGCGGCGACCGTGAACACGGCCGACACCGGCACCCAGAGCAGCTGGTACCAGTAGAAGAAGGGCACCCCGGCCACCGCCGGTTCGCTCTTGTCGTACGAGGACACCCAGAGCATCGCGACGATCGGCACCAGCAGGGCGAGGCCGGCCAGCACCCGCTCGGGCGTCACGGCCGGGACGGGCCTCCCGGCTGGCTCGGGCATGACATCTTCGAGGGTGAGGGGATCAGACGGCATCTTCGGCTCCGCTCCGGAGGGTTCCCCGTCGGCGCCGCAGCCCGGTCGGCGCCGAGCGCCGCACGGGCCCGCCGAGCAGCACCATCGGTGATCGGCAGTCAGGTCAGTACGGCTGCGCAATCTAGAGCATGGGGTGATCCATGTCACCGGAATTGACGGAACTTCCCGCCAGTCGGACGCAACCGACCGGTTGTTCACCGCCGGACGACGGAAACGCGCTGCCGCGGCGGGACGTGAGGCGCCGTCACCGTACATGCGGTGCGGAACGCGAAAGGCGCCGGCGCGCGGGTCCTGCGCGCCGGCGCCCGAGGTGCGGCGGGGGAGTGCGGCTGCTCCGGGCGCTGCCGTCGGCCCGGACGCTCCGGCTACTCCGGACGCTTCAGCCGGGTGATGAACTTGTAGCGGTCGCCGCGGTAGATCGAGCGGACCCACTCCACCGGATCGCCCTCGGCGTCGAAGGAGTGCCGGGACAGCTGGAGCATCGGCAGGCCGAGGTCGGAGCCGAGCAGGCCGGCCTCGCGGGGGTTGGCCAGGGTGGTCTCGATGGTCTCCTCGGCCTCGGCCACGGTGACCCCGTACACCTCGCGCAGCGCCGCGTACAGCGAGTTGTGCTTGGCCAGGTTGCGGCGCAGGGCCGGGAAGCGCTTGGCGGACAGGTGGGCGACCTCGATGGCCATCGGGTCGCCGTTGGCCAGCCGCAGGCGCTCGATCCGCAGCACCCGGCCGCCGGGCTTGATGTCGAGCAGCGGGGCGAGCCGGTCGTCGGCGGTGATGTAGCCGATCTCGATCAGCCGGGAGGCGGGCTCCAGGCCCTGCGCCCGCATGTCCTCGGTGTAGGAGGTGAGCTGGAGGGCCTGGGCGACCTTGGGCTTGGCGACGAAGGTGCCCTTGCCCTGGATGCGCTCCAGCCGGCCCTCGACGACCAGCTCCTGGAGGGCCTGGCGCACGGTGGTGCGCGAGGTGTCGAACTGGGCGGCCAGCGCGCGCTCGGGCGGCACCGGGGTGCCGGCGGGCTGGGTCTCGGTGAGCTGCAGCAGGTGCCGCTTCAGGCCGTAGTACTTGGGGACGCGCGCGGTCGGGTCGGTGCCGGCCTGCGTCGGGAGGTTGTTCACCTCGGGGTCGTTGACCTGGGCGGTGGATCCCCCGTCGCTGCTCATCGGACCTGTTCTCCCGCTTCTCGCGAGGCCTTCAGCGACCCCGCCACATCGTTAACGGCTCACATCGTTGCATGTATGGCTACGGAACGAATACCTCATCACGCGATGAACGATGTGCGGTGTCGGCTTGATAACGGGTGGTCGAGATCGGTCGAACAGCCGTTGACAGGCCCATTGGTCTAGGCCAAGCTCCAGGCAGCTGGTCTACACCACTAGGCCGGTAACTATGAATCCCCCCACCCGTTCGATGGGGTCCGCGGCACCTTTCCCCCCGCTTTGTGTGGGTCTGCCGCTGCCGCCCGACGGGGGCAACCCAGGCATCCCTCAGGAGGATGGCGTGAAGCGTCAGCTCATCGCGGCGGTCGGCGTCGCAGCAATGGTCGTCGGCCTGGCGGCTTGCAGCTCGGACGGCAAGAAGACCGAGGGCGGCTCGTCCGCGGCGGCCAAGAACTACGACGGCAAGACCCTGACCGTGTGGCTGATGGACGGCTCGGCCCCCAAGGGCTGGGAGGACAGCGTCAAGGCCGACTTCGCCGCCGCCTACCCGGGTGCCAAGCTCGACATCCAGACCCAGAAGTGGAACGGCATCGGCCAGAAGGTCACCGCCGCCCTCTCCGAGGGTTCGGTGGACGTCCTGGAGATCGGCAACACCCAGACCGCGGGTTACGCGGCCACCGGTGGTCTGCTCGACATCACCAAGGACAAGGCCGACCTGGGTGGCGCCGACTGGGCCGCCAACCTGAACGAGTCCTCGATCATCGACGGCAAGCAGTACGCCGCCCCGTGGTACTTCACCAACCGCGTGGTGACCTACAACAAGGACATCTGGACCAAGGCCGGCATCACCACCCCGCCGAAGACCCTGGACGAGTTCTACACCGACCTGGACAAGGTCAAGGCCGTCCCGGGCGTCACCGACGCCCTCTACATGCCCGGCCAGGAGTGGTACGCCTACTTCGGCCTGCTGACCAGCGAGGGCGGCAAGCTCGCCAAGAAGGACGGCGACAAGTGGGTCGGCGGCCTGTCGAGCCCCGAGGCCCAGAAGGCCTTCGAGACCTACAAGAAGCTGCAGAGCCACTCGACCACCGCGCCGAAGGACAAGGACGAGGCCACCCCGCAGCAGAAGGACGTCTTCGCCAAGGGTGACATCGGCACCATCATCGGTCTCGGCTGGGAGGTCCCGAAGCCCGAGGAGCTGGCCGCCGACAAGATCGGCTACTTCCCGCTCCCCGGCGCGACCGCGGACAAGCCCTCCAGCGTCTTCCTCGGCGGCTCGAACCTGGCGATCGCCCAGCAGAGCAAGAACCCGGAGCTCGCCAAGGGCTTCCTGAAGATCGCCATGAACGACAAGAACGAGGGCCTGATCGCCTCCTCGGGTCTCATCCCGAACAAGGTCGCGCTCAACAGCAAGGTCACCGGCGACTTCGCCAAGGCCGCCCTGCCGGCCTCGCTCAACGGTGCGACCACCCCGAACGTTCCGACCTGGACCAACGTCGAGAACGAGCCGAACCCGATCAAGGACTTCCTGACCTCGGCGCTGAACGGCGACTACGCCGCCGCGGCCAAGAAGGCCGACGACGAGATCGCGAAGCGTCTCAACCAGAAGCAGTAAGGCAGTCGAGCGGCGTCGCTCACCGGCTCCCGGCGGGGGGTCGGTGAGCGACGCCTTCCGTCGTGGTCGGGTTTGCAAGGAAGAGAGAACGATGGCTGCGCAGTCGGAACGGGTGCAGACACAGTCCCCGGAACCAACGAATTCCGTGGTGGCGTCGACAGACAAGTCCACCACCCCCGGTGCCGAGCGCACCCCGAGGAGGAGCGGCAGACCGTCGGACGGGCCCAGTGCGGCCTCCAGGTTCGCCCCCTACCTACTGCTGCTGCCGGCCATCGCGGCGACCCTCGTCCTGCTGGTCTGGCCGCTGATCGAGACGGTGGTGGTCTCGGCCCAGAACCTCAACAGGCGGCAGTTCATCCAGCACCTGACCGAGTGGACGGGCTTCTCCAACTACACCGATCAGCTGGGTAGTTCGGAGTTCTGGTCGATCACCCTGCGCACGGTGGTCTTCACGCTGGTCAACGTCGTGCTGATCATGGTGTTCGGCACGCTGGTCGGCCTGCTGCTCAACACCCTCGGCAAGCGGATGCGGCTGCTGCTCTCGGTCGGCCTGCTGCTGGCCTGGGCGATGCCGGTGGTCGCCGCGACCACCGTCTACACCTGGCTCTTCGACCAGAACTTCGGTGTCGTCAACTGGTTCCTGGACAAGCTGGGCTGGCACGCCATGGCCCACTTCAACTGGACCAGCGGCCAGTACTCCACCTTCTTCGTGATCATCCTGCTGATCGTGTGGCAGTCGGTCCCGTTCGTGGCGTTCAACATGTACGCGGGCCTGACCACGATCCCCAAGGAGCTCTACGAGGCCGCCCGGATGGACGGCGCCGGCTCGGGCAAGATCTGGACCTCGGTGATCTACCCGATCATGAAGCCCTTCCTCCTGGCCACGACCTTCCTGGAGGTCATCTGGGTGTTCAAGGCCTTCACCCAGGTCTACCTGATCAACAAGGGCGGACCGGACGGCCTGACCCGCACCCTGCCGGTGCACGCCTTCCTCGAAGGCATCGGGTCGCAGCACTTCGGCGTCGGCTCCGCGATCGCGGTGCTCACCATCGTGATGCTGGGCGCGCTGATGGCCTACTACTTCCGCATCATTCTCAAGCAGGAGGACGAGCTGTGAGGCGCTCGCTCATCGGACGCACCTGGCCGAACCTGATCGCGGTCGTCCTCTTCGTCTTCTTCATCTTCCCCGTCTACTGGATGTTCTCGACCGCGTTCAAGCAGAACAAGGACATCGTCAGCCGGGACCCCGTCTTCCTGCCGCTGAACGGCACGTTCGAGCACTTCGACCGGGCCGTGCACGTCCCGAACTTCTGGACGTACGTCAGCAACAGCCTGATCGTCACCGTCGGCGCGGTGCTCGGCTCGCTGGTGATCGCCACCCTGGCCGCCTTCGCGATCGCCCGGATGCGCTTCCGCGGCCGCAAGGGCTTCGTCCTGGTCGTGATGGCCGCCCAGATGGCGCCCTGGGAGGTCATGATCATCGCGGCCTACCTGATCGTCCGCGACAGCGAGATGCTCAACAGCCTGGTGCCGCTGACCGCCTTCTACCTGATGATGGTGCTGCCCTTCACGATCTGGACGCTGCGCGGCTTCATCGCCGCCGTGCCCAAGGAGCTGGAGGAGTCGGCCATGGTGGACGGCTGCACCCGCACCCAGGCCTTCGTGAAGGTGATCTTCCCGCTGCTCGCCCCCGGCCTGATGTCGACCTCGCTGTTCGGCTTCATCACCGCGTGGAACGAGTTCCCGCTGGTCAACATGTTGAACAAGAACGAGACGGCGCAGACCCTCCCGGTCTGGCTCTCCTCGTTCCAGACCGCGTTCGGCACCGACTGGGGCGCGACCATGGCCGCGTCCACCCTCTTCGCCGTGCCGATCCTGATCCTGTTCATCTTCCTGCAGCGCAAGGCGGTCAACGGACTGACCGACGGCGCAGTGAAGGGCTGAGTCAACGTGAGCATCCTCGTTCCCACCGTGCCGGACAGCGACCAGCTGCACCGTGACGCCCTGACCGTCCTCCAGCCCGGCTTTGTCGGCACCGAGCCGCCGGAGTGGCTGCGCCGCCACCTCGCCGCGGGCCTCGGCTCGGTCGCGCTGTTCGACCGCAACGTGGTCGACCTCGACCAGCTGTCCGCGCTCACCGGTGCGCTGCGCGCCGAGAACCCCGACCTGCTGATCGCGATCGACGAGGAGAGCGGCGACGTCACCCGGCTGGAGGCGGGCTCCGGCTCGTCCTGGCCCGGCAACCTCGCGCTCGGCGCGATCGACGACCCGGCGCTGACCCGGGACGTCGCCCGCGAGCTGGGCCGGGCGCTGGCCGCGGCCGGCGTCAACTACAACTGGGCGCCCACCGCGGACGTCAACTCCAACCCGCGCAACCCGGTCATCGGGGTCCGCTCCTTCGGCGCCGACCCCGAGCTGTGCGCCCGGCACACCGCCGCCTGGGTGGAGGGCCTGCAGTCGGCCGGCGTGGCCGCCTGCTCCAAGCACTTCCCCGGCCACGGCGACACCGCGGTGGACTCGCACCACGGGCTGCCCGTCATCGACGTCGACCTGGACGTGCTGCGGGCCCGTGACCTGATCCCGTTCCAGGCGGCGATCGCGGCCGGCACCAAGGCCGTGATGACCGCCCACATCATGATCCCGGCGCTGGACCCGAAGCTGCCCGCCACCCTGAGCCCGGCCGTGCTGCGCGACCTGCTGCGCGCGGCCCCGGCCGACGGCGGCCTCGGCTACCAGGGCCTGATCGTCAGCGACGCGATCGAGATGGGCGCCATCGCCGACACCTTCGGGATGGGCGAGGGCACCGTGCTGGCCCTGGCGGCCGGCGCGGACGCGATCTGCGTCGGCGGCGGGCTCGCCGACGAGGAGACCGTGCTGATGCTGCGCGACGCCATCGTGGCGGGCGTGCGCTCCGGCCGGCTCGCCGAGGAGCGGCTGGCGGACGCGGCCGCGCGGGTGCGGGCGCTGGGCAGCTGGGGCCGGATCGCGGCCCAGGGCGAGCGGGTCGAGCCGGACCTGGCGGTCGGTCTGCGGGCCGCGCGCCGGGCGCTCAGGGTGGTCCGGGCGCCGGGCCTGACCGTGCCGCCGGTGAGCGAGCGCCCGTACGTGGCCTCGTTCTCGGACGAGCCGAACATCGCCGTCGGCGACGTCACCCCGTGGGGTGTGGCGGGCATGCTGGCCGACCGCTTCCCCGGCACCCGCACCCGCGAGGTGTCGGCGGCCGACGCCGCGCCGGAGCTGCTGGACGCGCTGGTCGACGAGGTGCTGGCCGCCGCCGAGGGCCGCCGCCTGGTGCTGGTGGTCCGCGACGCGCACCGGCACGGGTGGATGGCCGCCGCGCTGGGCCGTCTGGTGGCGGCCCGGCCGGACGCCGCCGTGGTCGAGATGGGCCTGCCCCAGTCCGAGCCGGTCGGGGCGCTCCACATCGCCACCCACGGCGCCGCCCGGGTCTGCGGACTGGCGGCCGTGGAGGTCCTCACCGGGCAGCCGGGAGCGATCGGCTGAACCGTTCGACGAGACGTCACCGGCCGTGTCCGGTGGGCGTCGGCCAACGGGCCCGTCATGCGCATGTCGCATGGCGGGCCCGTTCCGTTTCCCCGGCGTTGACCTGCGGGTTCGTCGAGTGACCGTGTTCCCTCAAGTGGGCCTTAAATCCGCCTTAAGGCCCACTTAGGGTGACGGAACGACAACTGGCGGCCACGCGGTACAACAGCTCTGCAACGGCCGTCCCAAGGAGGGCTTTTGGTCGTTGACACCACCTATGGTCTAGGCCAGAGTCCAGACATCCGGTTCGAGATTCAACCTCGCCGGATGTGGTATCGGCCCACCCCGAAGCTCTTCGCCGCCCCCTGTCCGGACTCTCCGCCGCGGGCGCCAATCACGCTGCCGGCGGGCAAGACGGCTCTACAACCCTCGGAGGACGGCGTGAAGAAGCGTCAGCTCATCTCGACGCTCGGGACCATGGCACTGGCAGTCGGTCTGACGGCCTGTTCCTCGACCGCGAAGCCGGCGGGCGACAGCGGCGCGGGCGGCTCCGCGGACCCGAAGGCCGCCGGCGGCACCGTCACCGTCTGGCTGATGGACGACGCCCAGAAGAACTGGCCGGACCTGGTCCAGCGGGTCAACGACGAGTTCGCGGCGAGGTACCCGAACGTCAGCCTCAAGCTCGTGTACCAGGGCTGGGCCGACAAGGTGGGCAAGCTCGACAAGGCCATCGCCGACGGCAACGCCCCCGACGTGGTCGAGCTGGGCAACACCGAGACCATGAAGTACGTGCTCTCCGGCGCGCTGGCCCCGGTGGACCGCAGCACCTTCGACAACTCCGACAGCTGGATCAAGGCGCTCGCCAACACCTGCACCTACCAGGACAAGCTCTGGTGCGTGCCCTACTACGCCGGCTCCCGGGTCGCCATCTACAACTCCGCCGCCTTCCAGCAGGCCACCGGCAGCGCCGACTTCCCGAAGACCGAGGCGGACCTGCTGGCCGCGCTGGACAAGGTCGCGGACCGCAACAAGGCCGACAAGACCTACTCCCCGCTCTACCTGCCCGGCCCGTACTGGTACGCCGCGATGAGCTACGTGGCCGCGTACGGCGGCAGCATCGCCAAGTTCGACAGCTCCGGCAACTGGCACGGCACCCTGCACGACCCCAAGTCCCAGCAGGGCGTCAGCCACTTCGTCGACCTGGTGCGCAAGTACAACAAGGGCGACCTGACGGTGAACGAGCAGAACCAGTTCGAGTCGATGGCCCGCGGGCACGCCGCGTCCTTCTACGGCAACGGCTACGAGGCGGCCAGCGTCACCGCCCCGGTCACCGGCGACCCGAGCCTCAAGGACGCCGTCAAGGTGGCCACCATGCCCGGCCCCGACGGCAAGCCGCTGCCGACCTTCATCGGCGGCTCCGACCTCGCCGTCACCGCCAAGTCCCAGCAGGTGGCGCTGGCGACCGACTGGATCCGGATGTTCACCAGCACCAAGTCCGAGCAGGCGCTGGCCGACAAGGACATCCTGCCGAACAACCTGACCCAGCTGAACCCGCTGAAGAACAAGCCGACCACCGCCGCCGCGGCCAACGCCGTCCCGGACGCCTGGTTCACCCCGCTGGCCCCCGGCTGGGCCGCGGTCGAGAAGCAGAAGGTCATCCCGGACATGCTGACCGCGATCCTCAAGGGCAAGTCGGTGGACCAGGCCACCAAGGAGGCCGACGCCGCGATCGACCAGCTGATCAACAAGGCGTCCTGACCTTCCGTCGCGCCCGCGGCCACGCGCCCCTCCCGACCGTGCGGGCGCGTGCCGCGGGCGTGCGCCGCCGGGGCGCGCCGGGTGCGCGCGGGCGTGCGGACGGAGGTGCCCGGCGGCAGGTGCGACCGTAGGATTGCCGCACGAAGGACCGCAGCGAGTGTGCGGACTCGCCGCCGTGGAGGTCCCCGCCGGGCAGCCGCCCGAGCGGGGTCGAACCGTCTCATCGGAGGCAGACCCAGATGTCCGACCCGCAGACCGTTCCCGTCCCCGGCCGGATCATGGCGGCGGAGATGGCCGAGCAGCCGGCCGTCCTCCGGCGCATCCTCGACGAGGGCGCCCCGAAGATCCGCGAGGTCGCCGCGCAGATCGCCGCCCGCAACCCGCGCTTCGTCCTGCTCACCGCGCGCGGCACGTCCGACAACGCCGCGCTGTACGCCAAGTACCTGATCGAGATCCTGCTCGGCAAGCCGGCCGGCCTGACCTCGATGTCCACCACCACCGCGTACGGCGCCAAGCCGGACCTCACCGACGTCCTGGTCGTCACCGTCAGCCAGTCCGGCGGCTCGCCCGACCTGGTGGCCTCCACCAAGGCGGCCCGCGAGGCCGGAGCCATCACGCTCGCGGTGACCAACAACGCCGCCTCGCCGCTGGCCGAGGTCTCCGAGTTCCACATCGACGTGCTGGCCGGCCCGGAGAAGGCGCTGCCGGCCACCAAGACCTACACCGCCGAACTGCTGGCGCTCTACCTGCTGGTCGAGGGCCTCGCGGAGGCATGGGGGCACTCCCGGCCGAGGGCCGGGGGAGGCTCGGCCGCCGAGGAGCTGCCGGGCCTGGCCGCCGGGGTGCTGGCCCGCAAGGCGGAGGTGAAGGCGCTGGCCGAGCGCTACCGCTTCGCCCAGCGCCTGGTCATCACCTCGCGCGGCTACGGCTACCCGACCGCCCGCGAGGCGGCGCTCAAGCTGATGGAGACCACCTACATCCCGGCCACCCCGTTCTCCGGCGCCGACCTGCTGCACGGCCCGCTGGCCATGGTGGACAACGTCTCGCCGGTCATCGCGATCGTCCCGGACGGCAAGGGCGGCGAGGCCCTCCAGCCGGTGCTGGACCGGCTGCGCGGGCGCGGCGCGGACCTGATGGTGGTCGGGCAGCAGGCGCAGGTGGAGGCCGCCTCGGCGGGCTTCGCGCTGCCGGCCGGCGTGCCGGAGGAGGTGCAGCCGATCCTGGAGATCCTGCCGCTGCAGCTGCTGGCCTACGAGATCACCATCGCCCGCGGCCAGGACCCGGACGCCCCGCGCGCCCTGGCGAAGGTCACCGAGACCAGGTAGGCCCCCGCGGACGCGATTCGGCCCCGGTCCACAGGCTGTGGACCGGGGCCGAATCGCTGAGCGGCCGGACGTGGTTCAGGGGGGCCGAAAACACTACGGGCCACGGCGCCGACACGGGACCCTCAACCCATGCGGCACCGCAGCCCGGAGCTGTCGTCGGGCACCGGATCCGGTCGAGAACTGTGCGGGGTCCTCGATCGTCGGCGTCCGACCGAGGAGGGGCCGCGCGCGGTCAGGGCAGTTGCGCGGGGGCCTCTCCTTGGTGCTCTTTCATTGTGGACTAGACCAATCTCGGTTGTCCAGGCCTCTCGGAAAATTGGTCTAAACAACTCCGGAGGGTGCGCGGGAGGGCGCGCAGGAGGGTGCACGGCAGGGCGTGCGGCAGGGCGTGCCGAAGGGCGTGCGGCAGGGCCCCGCAGGGCCCGCCCACCGGTCCGCCGCGCCCCGCCCGGACCGGCGGCGCTACCCTCGCCATGTGCCCTCGCTGAACGAACTCGTCCGCCGCCACACCACCCTCACCGGGGCCGATGTGGAATGGCTCCACCACCTGGTCTCGGAGTGGCAGCTGCTCTCCGACCTCTCCTTCGCCGACCTGGTGCTGTGGATCCCCACCTGGGACGGCATCCGCTACGTCTCGGTGGCGCAGATGCGGCCCAACACCGGGCCCACCTCCTACCAGGACGACATGGTCGGCCACCTCGTCCCGCGCGGCCGCCGTCCGCTGCTGGACGCCGCCTTCGACGAGGGCCGGATCGTGCGCGAGGGCGACCCGGAGTGGCGCGAGGAGGTCCCGGTCCGGGTCGAGTCGATCCCGGTCCGGCGCGAGGGCAAGGTGCTGGGCGTGATCGCGCGCAACACCAACCTGCTGACCGTGCGGACCCCGAGCCGGCTGGAGCTCACCTACCTCCAGAGCGCCTCCGACCTGGCCCAGATGATCGCGGCCGGCTCCTTCCCCTACCCCAACGTCGAGCAGGCCGACATGGACGCCGCCCCCCGGGTCGGCGACGGCCTGATCCGGCTGGACGCGGACGGCATCGTCACCTACGCCAGCCCCAACGCCCTCTCCGCCTACCACCGCCTCGGCCTCACCACCGACCTGGTCGGCAGCCACCTCGGCCGGGCCACCGCCGATCTCGCCCCGCCGTCCCGCTCGGCCGTCCACGAGGCGCTGGTGAAGCTGGCGAGCGGCTGGGCGCCCCGGCAGACCGAGGTGGAGGCGCAGGGGGGAGTGGTGACCCTGCGGGCGATCCCGCTCAAGCCCAAGGGCACCCTGACCGGTTCGCTGGTGCTCTGCCGGGACGTCACCGAGCTGCGCCGCCGCGACCGCGAGCTGATGACCAAGGACGCCACCATCCGGGAGATCCACCACCGGGTGAAGAACAACCTCCAGACCGTCGCGGCCCTGCTGCGGCTGCAGTCCCGCCGGATGGAGTCGGAGTCCGGCCGGGCCGCACTGGACGAGGCGGTGCGCCGGGTCGGCTCGATCGCGATCGTGCACGAGACGCTCTCCCAGGCGCTGGACGAGCAGGTGGCCTTCGACGAGATCGCCGACCGGGTGCTGGCGATGGTGATGGAGCTGTCCCAGGACGGCCGGGTGGCGACCCGGCGCACCGGCAGCTTCGGCATCCTGTCCGCCGAGGTGGCCACCCCGCTGTCGATGGTGCTGACCGAGCTGCTCCAGAACGCCCTTGAACACGCGTTCGGACCGACCGCCTCCGGGAACCTGGAGGTCAGTGCCCTGCGCGGGCGGGCGCCGGCGACCGGCGCGGGCTGGTCGGAGAGCTGGAACGGCGGCGCCCGGCCGGAGGAGTACCTGCTGATCACGGTGCAGGACGACGGCCGCGGCATGCCGGAGGGCTTCGACCCGAAGACGGCGGGCAACCTCGGGCTGCAGATCGTCCGGACGCTGGCCACCGGTGAGCTGGGCGGCACCTTCGACATGGTGGCCGGCCCGGACGGCGGGACCAAGGTGGTCCTGGAGATCCCGGTCCGCTGAGGTCCGGTGCGCGAGGCCCGGTCCGCTGTGGCCCGGTCCGGCGGGATCCCGCCGGGAATCCGTGGCGCGAAGGCGTACGGACACGCGCGAAGGTGTGTGGCGGGGGCGCGTGCTCGGATCAAGCGCCGGGTCCGCGCTCCGCACTCCGGAGTGCGGAACCAGAGCGTGGGGCCGGACGCGCAACCGGGACGCCGGGTCGGGATGCCCGACCGGAGCGCCGAGCCGGGGCGCGCGACCGGCGTGCCCGACCGGGGTGCGGAAACAGAAACGAGGCCCTGTCGACCGGGGGGGGTGGGTCGACAGGGCCTCTCAACCCGTTCCGGCCGTCGGGGGGAGTCGGCCGGAGCGGGGGCTCTGGGTGGTGCGACACCTCGCCGGTGCGTTGCACACGGTGAGCGCCACAGCTCCACGATATTGCTCTCAGTGAACAGTATCAAGTGTCTGGGCGGGTCCGGTGTCGCGGGACCCGGCAGGGCAAGGTCCTTTGTGCGGAAGGCTTCACCAGGAGGTGCAGGGAAGCCTTTGATCATGTGTCGATCGGTACTGCGGTCACTGCTGGTGCTACGGCGTGTGATCGCTGGGCGATCAGGCGGTGCGGGCCCGGTTGCGGGCGGCGCGGCGCTTCATCGCGCGACGCTCGTCCTCGCTCATGCCGCCCCAGACGCCGGCGTCCTGGCCGGTCTCGAGCGCCCACTGGAGGCACTGCTCCATCACCGGACAGCGGCGGCACACGGCCTTGGCTTCCTCGATCTGCAGCAGAGCAGGACCGGTGTTCCCGATCGGGAAGAACAGCTCCGGGTCCTCTTCGCGGCAGACAGCGCGGTGGCGCCAGTCCATGGTCGTCCAACTCCTCCTGCCGCGGGGGGTGGCCCGATCGGCACAATCGAATGGCTTGTGAATGTGAACGCTTTCACGAATCCCGCAACAGCAAAAGAGACCAAAGGCCCGTCGGGCCCGGGTGGTCTGTGCTGGGGGGATTCGGCGATTCGAGGGACACCCCGCGGTCGGCGCTCCTGTGGTTCCGGAGTTGCCGTCGCTGCGATGTGTCCCGATCGCCATGTAGAGGTTCGCAAACCTCGGGCTCGGATACAACCCCCTTCGGGGAGGAATTTTGGATTCTTCGGTGTCGCCTAGCTCACAGCCAGTACTTCTATGGAGTGAAGGGGGCTTGTGCGTTCGAGAAGAAGGAGGAACCCCCCTTCCAGTCACACAATCACACGCAGTGCCCGCCGTACGCCTGTGAAACTGACGCGACTCCTGTCTCCAAGATGGTCCCCGTCGACCTGGAACGGCGCCGGTTCCTCCGAAACCAAGGTGAAGTGTCTGACGTCGTGATAGGAGACGACGTGCTTCCCGGAAGGGCCCATCGGAGGGGCGCCGTCACCCGAAGGCGCGTACGACCGCAGGATCTGACGGACCGTTCGAGCCGTGCCGAACGCCGTCATCCGGGTGATGCCGAAGACGTCCAGATCCGTGTCGAAGGAGGCGAGCGGTGAGGGGTAGACCGGCCGGTTGCCGAGGAAGGTCCAGGGCGAGGTGTTGCTGACTATCGACAGCACCAGGCCCGGAACCCGTTCGCGGCCCGGCATTTCCAGGGAGATCGGGCCGGAGCGGCGCTGCTCACGCTGGGTGAAGTAGTGCCGCAGGGCCTGGCCGACGTACAGGGCGTGGGTGGACTTGCGCCCGGCCCGGCGCTGCTCCTCGACCCGGCCGACCACACCGGCGTCGAAGCCGAGGCCGGCGGTGAAGGTGAACCAGCGGTCCGGCAGGCCGTCGGTCATCGCCTTGCCCAGCCCGATCGGCCGCTCCCGGCCGTGCTCCAGCGCGTCCAGCAGGGCACCGGTCGCCTCGACCGGGTCGTTGGGCAGGCCCAGCGCGCGGGCGAACACATTGGTCGAACCGCCCGGCACCACGGCCAGTCGCGGGACCTTCTCGCCCGGGCCGTGCGCCAGCAGCCCGTTCACCACCTCGTTGACGGTGCCGTCCCCGCCCAGCGCCACCACCAGGTCGACCGTGCCGTCCTCCGCCGCCCCGCGGGCCAGGTCGCGCGCGTGGCCCCGGTACTGGGTCTCGGCGACCTCCAGCTTGAGATCGCTGCGCAGGGCGTGGATCAGGACGTCCCTGGTCCGGCCACTGGTGGTGGTGGCCTTGTGGTTCACGACCAGGAGAGCGCGCATGGGGAAAGCCTACGGGTCGGTACGGACCGACCGGCGGCTACCCTGCTGGAGTGACCGCAGAAACCTCCGCACCCGCACCCACGGCCGGCGCCGGCCGACCGGCCTCCCTGACCCTGGGCGCCGCCATCACGGCCCTGGAGGGCATCGCGCTGGCCGTCGTCGGCGTCCTGGACATGGTGGCCGCACTGTCCGGCCAGGCCAAGCAGCTGGCCCTCAACGAGTTCGGCGGAGCGGTCATCGTGCTGCTCGGCGTGCTGCCGGTGCTGGCCGCCCTCGCACTGCTCAAGGAGCGCCGCTGGGGCCGCAGCCCGGCGGTGCTGACCAACTCGATCTGCCTGCCGGTCGCCTACTACATGTTCGAGAGCGGCGGCACGGCGATCGTGTTCGGCGTGCTGATCGGCGTGCTCGGCCTGGTGGGCATCGGCTGCCTGCTGAACCCGAAGTCGACGGCGGCCCTGTACGCCCCGTCCGAGAACTAGGGGCGTACAGGGCCGGGGCAGGGGATCGGACGGCCGCCGAGCAGGAGCTGAGCGGCCGTCAGTCCTACTCCTCCACCAGGAGCTTCTCCCGCAGCTGGGCCAAGGTCCGGGCGAGCAGCCGGGACACGTGCATCTGGGAGATCCCCACCTCGGCGGCGATCTGCGACTGGGTCATGTTCCGGAAGAACCGCAGCACCAGGATCTTCTGCTCCCGGGGCGGCAGTTGGGCCAGCAGCGGCTTGAGCGACTCGCGGTACTCGACGCCCTCCAGCGCCTCGTCGGTCGCGCCCAGGGTGTCCGCGACGGCCGGCGACTCGTCGTCGCTGTCCGGCACGTCCAGCGAGAGCGTGGAGTACGCGTTGGCGGACTCCAGGCCCTCCAGGACGTCCTCCTCCGAGATACCCAGGTGCTCGGCCAGCTCGTGCACCGTGGGGGAGCGGCCGTGCCGCTGGGAGAGCTCGCTGGTCGCCGTGGTGAGCGACAGCCGCAGCTCCTGGAGGCGGCGCGGGACCCGCACCGCCCAGCCCTTGTCGCGGAAGTGCCGCTTGATCTCCCCGACGATGGTCGGCGTCGCGTAGGTGGAGAACTCGACCCCGCGCTCGTGGTCGAAGCGGTCCACGGACTTGATCAGGCCGATGGTGGCGACCTGGGTCAGGTCGTCCAGCGGCTCGCCCCGGTTGCGGAAGCGCCGGGCCAGGTGCTCGACCAGCGGGATGTGCATCCGCACCAGCTGGTTGCGCAGCTCGACGCGCTCCGGGGAGCCCTCGGGCAGTGCGGACAGCCGGACGAACAGCGCACGGGCGGCCTCCCGGTCCGGGGCGCCGGTGCGGTGCGAGCCCTGGGCGGGCACGGCGCTGTGCGGCTCGGCCTCGACCGCCGGGTCCGTCTCGCCCGCCGGGTCCGGCGGGGGCACGGAGGCAGGCGTCGGCTCGGACGTCGGCTCGGTGGGGTGGCTCATCCGCTGGGCGTCCTTCGGGTGCGCTTCGTCGTTGGCGGCGAGGCCGGGAACGCTCGCCTGGGTCGGTACGGCGGGTCCCGCCGTCGCGAGGCCGGTACGGTCCAGATCACTCACGGCCATTCCCCCGTTCCGTTCCGGGAGCACCGGGGCCGGTGGCCCCGGAATCGTCTCGTTGGTCGTACCGCGTGGGTGGCGGTACCGGGAGCCGTCCGTCGGAACCCCGGTCGGGGGAGCGGCGGACGGCCCTTGCGCGGGTGGTGCTCGGTGCTGCTCGGTCGTGCGGTTCGGTCCGGCGCCCGGCTAGTGGGCGGGGGACCCGCCGCGCTTCTTGTTCAGGCTGATCGACACGGTCTTGTCCGCGCCGACCGAGGAGTCGACCTCGCCGGCCAGGGCGGAGAGCACCGTCCAGGCGAAGGTGTCCCGCTCGGGGGCCTTGCCGTCGGTGGTCGGGGCCGAGACGGTGACCTTCAACGAGTCGCCGACCAGCCGGAACTCGCAGGACAGTACGGACCCGGGCACCGCCTGCTGGAGCAGGATGGCGCAGGCCTCGTCGACCGCGATCCGCAGATCCTCGATCTCGTCGAGCGTGAAGTCCAGCCGGGCCGCCAACCCGGCCGTCGCTGTTCGCAGGACGGAGAGGTAGGCCCCCGCTGCGGGCAGCCGGACCTCCACGAAGTCCTGAACACCGAGATCGCCGTCGATCTGGGACACCCTTGCCTCCTGGGTGGCGCGCTGTGCTTTCTTGGTACCCCGCTTGTTACCGCTTGCTACCCCCGTAGGGGGCCCGGCGTCACGCATCCACCATCGCTCTGCCCTCCGCACCCCGGTTCGGGAGTTACTCATGGTAAGGCATTGCGACGCAGGGTGGCAGACCCTTTCGCCGGTCTCCGGACGGCCGTTCAGCGCCGCCCGGCTTCGGCCAGGGCCTCGCCGGTGAGCCGGTAGACCGTCCACTCGTCCATCGGCACCGCGCCGATCGCCTTGTAGAAGTCGATCGAGGGCTGGTTCCAGTCCAGGACCGACCACTCGACCCGGGAGTAGCCGCGCTCGACGGCGATCCGGGCGAGCTCCAGCAGCAGCGCCTTGCCGTGGCCGCCGCCGCGCGCCTGCGGACGGACGTACAGGTCCTCCAGGTAGATCCCGTGAGTGCCGCGCCAGGTCGAGAAGTTGCGGAACCACACCGCGAAGCCGACCGGCTCGCCGGTGGCCTCGTCCTCGGCGATCAGCCCGAACAGGGCCGGGTTCTCGCCGAACAGGGCGTCGTGCAGCTGCTCCTCGGTGGCCTTCGCCTCGTGCAGGGCCTGCTCGTAGTCCGCGAGTTCGCGGATCATGGCGTGGATGACGGGAACGTCGGTGGCGACGGCGGTGCGGATCATGCCTGTGAGCCTACTGCTCGGGACCCGTCTCGTCCCAGGCCTGGACGGAGGTCTGGTCGACGATCCGGCCGTCCCGCAGCACGGCCATCGAGGACATCAGCACCCGGACGCCGTCGGGGTACCGGCAGGACTCCAGGAAGGCGGCGTGGTCGCCCTGGACCACCACCTGTTCCAGCTTGTGGGTCATCTCGCGGCCGTAGACGTCGTCCAGCATGGCGCCGATCTCCTCCCGGCCGTGCATCACCAGGGGGTGGCTGGGCTGGGTCTTGCGATCGACCATGCGCAGTTCGGCGTCCTGCGCGTAGAGCGCCAGGAGGGTCTCGGCGTCGCAGCGCTCGATGCCCTCGCGCAGGGCGCGGGTGTCGAAGGCGCCGGGGGTCGCCATCGTGGTCATGATCTCGCTCCTCCGGTCGGGTTCCGTCGGCTCGTACCTTGAGCGTACGCCCGCGGCCACCGCCCCGGAGGAGCGGACCGGGGGCCGTCAGCGGGCCGGCACGGTGCGCAGGTACTCGGCCAGCGCGCCGACCGCGGCCGGGTTGCGCGGGCTCTCCACCAGGTCGACGTAGTCCATGACGAAGATCCGGTCGTTCCTGACCGCGGAGACGTTGGCCAGCGGCGGGAAGGACTTCAGGAACTTCCGCTTCTCCTCGGCCCCGGGCGTCGCGTAGTCGTTGATCACGATCACCTCCGGGTCGCGCTGCACCACGCCCTCCCAGCCGGCCGTGACCCAGGTGTCGGCGAGGTCGCCCATGATGTTGCTCCCGCCGGCCTTGGCGATGATCTCGTTGGCGGCGGCGAACTTCCCGGCGGTGTACGGCTTGTCCTGCCCGCTGTCGTACAGGAAGACGGACGGGCGGCGCTCGGGCTGCGGGACGGCGGCGATCTGCGCCTTGAAGTCCGCGATCAGCCGGTCGGAGCGGTCCTTGACGTCGAAGATCTCGCCGAGGTTGGCCAGGTCGGTGTAGAGGGCCTCCAGCGGGTCCATCACGCCGCGCTCGGTGCCCTTGCCGCTGCGGCAGGACTCGCTGAGCACGTACGAGTCGACGCCGAGCGCCTTGAAGGCCTGCGGGGTGACGCCGGCGCCCTCGTCGAAGCCGTAGTGCCAGCCGGCGAGGACCAGGTCGGCCCGGGCGTCGAGGGCGATCTCCTTGGTGAGCACCTTCTTGGAGAGCCAGGTGGTCTGCTGGTAGCCGTCCTTCCAGGCCACCTTGTCGATCCGGCCCTTGTCGTCGGGCATCACGTAGCCGGCCATCCGGTCGGCGAGGCCGAGGGAGAGCATCAGCTCGGTGATGTTGACGTCGTTGGTCACCACCCGGGCGGGCTTCTGCGCGAAGGTGAGCTTCTGCCCGCAGTTGTCCACCGTCACCGGGTAGTGGGCGGAGGCGGTGGCGGCCTCCTTCGGGGCGATCTCGGCGCCGCAGGCGGTGAGTCCGAGGACGAGCAGGGCGGCGGTGGCAACGGCCTTGGTGCGCAAGGTGGTTCCTCTGGGCAGGCGGGACGGGTCAGGAGGAGCGGGCGAGCCGGTCGAACAGCAGCTGGAGGGCGCCGGTCTCCGGGTGCCGCACCGGGGTGGCGCGGACGCCGAACACCTCGGCCAGCAGGGCGGGGCGGAGCACCTCGTGGGGCGGGCCGGAGGCGACGATCCGCCCGGCCCGCAGCACGTAGACCAGGTCGCAGTGGCCGGCCGCCAGGTTGAGGTCGTGCAGCGCGGTGAGCACCGTCGGGCCGGCCTCGCGGGCGAGCGCCAGCACCTCCAACTGGTGGGCGATGTCGAGGTGGTTGGTGGGTTCGTCCAGCACCAGCAGGCGCGGTTCCTGGACCAGCGCGCGGGCGAACAGCACCCGCTGCTTCTCGCCCCCGGACAGGCTCAGGAAGCCGCGCTCGGCGAGGTGCCCGGCCCGGACCTTGCGCAGCGCCCCGGCGCAGCGCTCCGCGTCCCCGTCGGCCGGGGAGCCGAAGCCGCGGCGGTGCGGCAGCCGGCCCATGGCGACCACCTCGGCGACGGTGAAGTCGAACTCGGCGGAGTGCTCCTGGGTCAGCGCGGCCACCCGGCGGGCCGTGTCGCGGGCGCTCAGGGCGTGCAGGTCGTCGCCGGCCAGCCGGACCACGCCGCCGGCCGGCTTCAGCACCCGGTAGACGCAGCGCAGCAGGGTCGACTTGCCGCTGCCGTTCGGGCCGACCAGCCCGACCACCTGCCCGGCGGCGGCCGCCAGGTTCACCTCGTGGACCAGCCGGGTGCCGGCCAGCTCCACCGAGACGGCGTCGACGGCGAGGTCCTGGGCCCGCGCCGGGTCGGGCGCGGCCGGGCCGGTCGGGTCGGTCGCCGTGGTCACGTCGGTCACCGGGTTCCTCCGAGGGCCTGGCCGCGGCGGCGCATCATCAGCAGGAAGGCGGGCACGCCGAGCACCGCGGTGAACACCCCGACGGGCAGTTCGGCGGGTGCCAGCAGGGTGCGCGAGGCGATGTCCACCCAGACCAGCAGCAGTGCCCCGGCGAGCGGCGCGATCACCAGCACCCGGCGGTGCCCGGCGCCGACCAGCATCCGCGCCAGGTGCGGCATCAGCAGCCCGACGAAGCCGATCGCCCCGCTGACCGCGACCACGGTGCCGGTGACGGCGGCGGTCACCACGAACAGCTCGCGGCGCAGCCGGTCCGGGTCCACGCCGAGCGAGGCGGAGGTCTCGTCGCCCATGGCGAGCGCGTCCAGCCGTCCGGCGGCGCAGGCCAGGTACGCGAGGCCGGCCACCACCGTGACGGCGGCGATCGGCACCTTGCCCCAGGTGGCGCCGCCGAGGCTGCCGAGCAGCCACATCATGGCGTCCCGGGCGGCCTCGCCGCGGTCGGCGGCGAAGACCATCAGGGTGGTGGCGGCGGAGAAGCCGTAGGACAGCGCGGTGCCGGTGAGCACCAGGCGCAGCGGGGTGAGTCCGTACGCGGTGCGGGCGGCGAGGTAGACGAGCGTCATGGCGGCCAGCGCGGAGCCGAAGGCGGAGGCGGAGATCGCCCACACCCCGAGCGAGGCGAAGGCGCCGAAGAGCAGGACGGCGTTGGCGCCGACGGCCGCGCCGGAGGAGATGCCGAGCACGAAGGGGTCGGCCAGCGCGTTGCGCACCAGGGCCTGGACGGCGACCCCGCAGGCGGCGAGTCCGGCGCCGACGACGGAGGCCAGCACGGTGCGCGGCAGCCGGATCTCCCAGACGATCGCGTACGCGGCCGCCTCGTCCGCGTCCAGCCGTCCGCCGGTCAGCCCGGCGCCCAGCAGCCGCAGCACCCGGGGCAGGCCGAGTCCGGAGGAGCCGAGGGCGACCCCGCAGAGCAGCGACAGCAGCAGGGCGGCGACGAGGCCGGCGGCGAGCGGGACGACGGGTATTCGACGGGTGGGCGGGCCGACTGCACGGTCCACGACTGCACGGTCCACGGGTGCGCCTTGCCTCGGGCCGCGGGTGCGCCGGGGCGGGCGCCGGCCGAAGGCGTGCCTGGGCGCCGTTCCCCTCGCAGTCCGCGGCGAGTTGTCGGGAGTTCAGCGGCCGGGGGCGATCGGGCTGGCGCGGGCCGTACGGGCTGGTACGGGCCGTGCTCACCGTTGCGGGTCAGCGCCGGATTCACACCGGACTTCCCCCTCGGACGCCCTGGCAGCATAACAGCCACTCAGGGCAGGCAACCCTTACCGGCCCTGGGCGGGCCGGGAACGCGCGACCGCCCCCGTCCGGCGGTGCGGACGGGGGCGGTCGGGTGGCGACGCGTCAGGCTCAGGCCTGCTTGGTCTCCCAGAAGATCTTGTCGACCTCGGCGATCAGGTCCAGCAGGGCCTGGCCGGTGGCCGGGTCGGTGGACGCCTTGGCGGCCGAGGCGGCCTTCAGGGTGTCGTTGATCAGCTGGTGCAGCTGCGGGTACTTCTCGAAGTGCGGGGCCTTGAAGTAGTCGCTCCACAGCACCGAGATGTGGTGCTTGACGGCCTCGGCGCGCTGCTCCTTGATGATGATGGCGCGGGCGCGGAAGTGCGGGTCCTCGTTGGCCTGGTACTTCTCCTGGGTGGCCTTGACCGACTCGGCCTCCAGCTTGGCCTGCGCCGGGTCGTACACGCCGCAGGGCAGGTCGCAGTGGGCGTGGGCGGTGGCGCGAGGTGCAAACAGACGAGAGAACATGGGAGTCCTTCCTTAGATCGTCTTCCCGCGCCCGAGATTACCCTTCCGGCCTCGCCGTTTCGCGATCGGGCGGCGGGCCTAGGGCAAAAGACGGACCAGGAACCGGGGTAATCCGGACATCGGACCGGTGACGGTCCGTACGGCAGACTGGGGGCGGGCGGAGCAGGAGGAGGAGTCGTGGCGCGGAGCACGCGACCGCAGGACGCCGGGGCCGGGGGGCCGGACCGGGGCGGCGCGCTGCCGTTCGGACTGGTCGACGTGGCGGGGCCGTCGATGGTCCCGACCCTGCGCGAGGGCGACCAGCTGCTGGTCCGCTACGGCGCGCCGATCCGGCCGGGCGCGGTGGTGGTCTTCCGGCACCCCTTCCAGCAGGACCTGCTGGTGGTGAAGCGGGCCGCCGAGCGCCGGGCCACGGGCTGGTGGCTGCTCTCCGACAACCGCCCGGTGGACAGCGACAGCCGCAGCTACGGCGCCGTGCCGGACGAGCTGGTGCTCGGCCGGGTGCTGCTGCGGCTGCGCCCGAGCCCGGTCTGGCTGGCGCCGGGGCGCCGGCTGGAGCGGCTGCTGCTCACCCCGCGGCTGGCCCGGGTGCCGGGCCTCGCCCGCCGGCTCGGTGCCTGGGTGGAGGACGTCTAGGACCCGCCCCGGGCCGCCGCCTCCGCCTCCTGGCGCTTGCGGGCCCGGTAGGCGGCCACGTTGGCGCGGGTCGCGCAGCGGTCCGAGCAGTAGCGGCGGGAGCGGTTGGTCGAGGTGTCCAGGTAGGCGTTGCGGCAGGGCGCGGCCTGGCAGATGCCGAGCCGGTCGGCGCCCAGCTCGGTCAGGTGGACGGCCAGGCCCATGCAGGCGACCGCGGTGAAGTGCGCGGTGGCGGTGGGGGAGTTGTCGGCCAGGTGCAGGTGCCAGCGCGGTCGTCCGGCGTCGTCCAGGTAGTCGTGCCCGGAGACCAGCGGGCTGACCGGGTACTCCATCAGCAGGCTGTTCAGCAGGTCGACGCCGCGGATCTCGTCCCCCTCCGCGGCGGCCTCGAAGACCCCGCGCAGCCGGGTCCGCACCGCCCGCAGCCGGGGCAGGTCGGACTCGTCGGCGAGCGCGGCGGCCCGCGCGGAGTCGGAGAACAGGCCGCGCACGGCCTCCACGGAGGTCAGCGTGTCGGTGCCGCGCTCGGGCTCCTCGGTGTTCACCAGCCGAACGGCGAGATCGGCGTAGGCGGCGAGCTCCACAGGGGTCCTTCCAGGTTCGGTAACGGGCTGACTGCCTCCAGCCTATTACCCGGGCGGAGCTCCGGCCTCTTTTCCCTGGCGGGAGGGCGTCGGCCCTGCTCTCGCCCTTGACCTGGACCGGCGCCTCCATGACGTTCTCGACGGCGGTCATGTGCGGGAACAGGTTGAAGCGCTGGAAG
>NZ_JBICVH010000017.1:0-279514 GCF_043198905.1 Kitasatospora sp. NPDC048715
AAGGAACGGACGCTTCCTTCGGACCGCCTTCCAGCGGACCCTCCGGGCTTCGTTCTTTCGTGTTTCCAGCTTATCAGATGTTTTCCGCTCCGTTTCCGGGGCTTCGTTCATCCAACTCGCCGGTGTCTTCCGGGGCTTGACGCCCTGTCCGACGTTCCAAACTCTAGCCGATCCCCGCTCCGAAAAGCGAATCCGGCCGCAATCCGATAAAACGCGCACGCCGAATAAGCACCAGGTCGGGACGCGAAAAGCGAAACGACCGGCACGAACCGGAAGTGGTGTTTCTGGGGATTGGCCGCTCCGGGACCGTCCGCGCCGATGCGTGTCCGGTGCTCCCTGCCGAGCGACTAGGAAACACTACCCCTGTCCGGGGTCGAAGGCAAACCCGTCCCGGAGACGGTGCGGGTGCAGAGCGCCCGCCCGGGCTTCACGTACGCGCCGTTGGGGTGGTCGTTGCCGGTGACCCACTGGCGCGCGGTGGCCTCGTCGCGGCCGCCGTCGCGGTGCCGCCGGAGCAGCCGCTCCTCGCGGACCTCGTCATCCGTGTGCACGTACCAGAGCTCGCGCAGAAGTCGGCGGGCATCGGACCAAGGCGTGTCGCTGGAGGCGAGGTAGTTGCCCTCGGTGATGACGAGCCGGGTGTGCGGGCGGACCACGTGGCGGGCGGCGACCGGTTCGTCCAGGGTGCGGTCGAAGTCCGGGACGTAGATGTCCTGGAACCGGTCGCCGGCGATGCGGCGCAGCAGGGCGAGGTAGCCGTGGGCGTCGAAGGTGACCGGGGCGCCCTTGCGGCGGGTCAGGCCTAGGCGGTCGAGCTGGGCGCCGGAGAGGTGGAAGCCGTCGAGCGGGACGTAGGCGGCGGTGCCGGGGCCTTCGGCACGCTCGACCTCGGCGACCAGGTGACGGGCCAAGGTGGACTTGCCGGCGCCGGGCGGGCCGGCAAGTCCCAGGATCGTGCGGGCGTTGCTGCCCGGGCCGCGGAGGAAACCGAGGGCAAGGGCGGTGAGGCGGTCCTCGTTCATGGCCGCACCTTACTGAGCGCGCCCGTGTTACTGAGCACGCCCGTGCTTTGGCTCGGCCCCGAGCCGGCTCAGCGTTCGGCGAGGGCGGGCAGGTCCAGGGTGAGGGTGCCGGCGTCGGCGTCGAGCAGGGCGGGAACGCCGAGCGGGACGGTGAGGGTGGACGGGCAGTGGCCGAAGCCCAATTCCCAGAGCACGGGGACGCCGAGGCCGCCGAGCCGGTCGAGCATCACGTCCCGGACCCGTTCCGGCCGTCCGCAGCCCTCCCAGGAGCCGAGGGCGACACCGGCCACGCCGTCGAGGGCACCGGAGCGCAGGAGCTGGGTGAGCAGGCGGTCGAGCTGGTAGGGGTGCTCGTTCACGTCTTCGAGCAGCAGGATGCCTCCCTCGTACGAGGCCCGGGCGGCGGGCGTGCCGCGCTCGGCGGTGAGGACGTGGAGGCAGCCGCCGGCCGTGACGCCGCGGGCCCGGCCGGGGACGAGCGGGGCGGCGGTGGGTGACGTGAGGACGGTGACGGCGGCGGGGTCGAAGAGGGTGCGGCGGAGGTGCTCGGCGGTCGGGCCGTCGGAGACGAAGGACGCCCCGGCGGCCAGCGGTCCGTACAGGGTGGCGAGGCCGAGGCGCTGGGCGAACGCCTCGTGCAGGGAACTGACGTCGCTGAAGCCGATGAAGGGCTTGGGCCCGGCGGCGCGCATCGCGGTCCAGTCGAGCAGGTCGGCCATGCGGTGCACGCCGTACCCGCCGCGGGCGCAGATGACGGCGTCGACGGTGGGGTCGAGCCAGGCGTTCCGGAGGTCGGCGGCGCGGTCCGCGTCGGTGCCGGCCAGGTAGCCGAGGGAGGGGTGGGTGTCGAGGACGTGCGGGGCGACGGTGACGCGCAGCCCCCAGGAGCGGAGGATCGCGCACCCGGCGGTGAGGCGTGCCGCGTCGATCGGGCCGCTGGGCGCGACGACGGCGATGTGGTCGCCGGGGCGCAGGTGCGGCGGGCGGGTCAGCCCCTGGCCGGGTGCGGTCGGGTGCTGGTCCATGGGCCGGGCCACCTTTCGGGCGCGGGAGCGGGGTTCGGGCGGTCGCGCTGTGGCCGCGACCGCCCGGTGACGATATGCCCCGTGTCAACCGGCCGATGTCCGCGGGAGGCGGTCCGCCGTCCGGACGGCTTCGGCGGGCTCCGGCGGGCTCCGGCGGGCTCCGGCGGGTGAGCGCTCTTCAGATGGCCGCCCCCATCACCTCCCGGACCTCGGCGAGGGTGGCGTCGGCGACGGCGTTGGCCCGCTCGGCGCCGTCGCGCAGGACCTGCCGCAGGTGGCCCCGGTCGACGGCGAGTTCGGCGCGGCGGGCGCGCATCGGGCGGAGGAACTCGTTGACGGACTCCGTGACGGTGCGCTTGAGCGCGGCGGCGCCGCCGTCGCCGATCTCCTCGGCGACGGCCTCGGGGGCGCGGTCCTGGCAGAGGGCGGCGAGCAGGACGAGGCTGGAGACCTCGGGACGGTTGACCGGGTCGTAGTCGATCCGGCGGTCGGCGTCGGTCCTGGTGCCGCGGATGATCCGGGCGGTCTCGTCCTCGGTGGCGCCGAGGGCGACGGCGTTGCCCCGGCTCTTGCTCATCTTGCCGCCGTCGGTGCCGAGCAGCATCGGGGCGTCGGAGAGCAGGGCCTGCGGCCGGGGGAAGACGGCGCTGCCGTCGGCGTGCGGGTAGCGCTCGTTGAAGCGGCGGGCGACGGTGCGGGCGACTTCGAGGTGGGGCAGCTGGTCCTGGCCGACCGGGACCAGGTCGGCCTTGCAGAAGAGGATGTCGGCCGCCTGGTGGATGGGGTAGGTGAACATCAGCCCGCTGACGGCGGCCTGCCGGGAGTGGGCGATCTCGTCCTTGACGGTGGGGTTGCGTCCCAGTTCGGCGACGCTGACCAGGCTGAGGAAAGGGAGCAGCAGCTGGTTGAGGGCGGGGACGGCGCTGTGCGGGAAGATCGTCGCCCGCTCGGGGTCGAGGCCGGCGGCGAGGTAGTCGAGGACGAGGTTCTCGGTGTGCTCGGCGAGCCGGTCGGCGAGGTCGCGGTCGGTGATGACCTGGTAGTCGGCGACCACGACGAACATCTCGACTCCCTGGTCCTGGAGCCGGACCCGGTTGCGCAGGGTGCCGAAGTAGTGGCCGAGGTGGAGCGGTCCGGTGGGCCGGTCCCCGGTGAGGACGCGGTGGGCGGTCGGATCGTCGACCGGAGCGGACGGAACGGACGTGTCGGCGACGGCGGCGGTCGCGAGAGCGGTGGTCGCGGAGGCTGTGCTCGCGGAGGCTGTCGCGGAAGCGGTGGTCGCAGTGGTGGTCACGGCGGCGGTGGTCAAGGTCTCTCTCCTCGGTGCGGCGGCGGTGGCGGCCGTCCGGGGCGAGGGACCCGTCCTGCGGGGAAACGCAGCAGGGCCGTCCATCCCGGACGGCCCTGGTCAGGCGAGTGTGGTGGCCGTCCTAGGACGGCCACCAGCACAGGCCCACGAAGCGCTTCATGCAGCCCACAGTAACGGCGTCAGTCCTCCACGACCAGTGCCGGGGTGTCCTTGTGCAGCGTCTCGCCGCGGAAGAACTCCGGCCGGATGAAGCCGTACCAGGTCATCAGCGCGGCGCCGAGCAGCAGGATGCCGACGCCGATCACGAAGACCGAGCCGATGCCGAAGACCGAACCGCTGCCGTAGTCGGGGTCCCAGGCGTCGGTGAGGGTCTGGAGGAAGACCGCGGTGAGCAGCACGCCGCCGAGGAGCGGGGCGGCGCCCTTGAGCAGCAGGTCGCGGACGCCGCCGCGCAGCGAGCGGCGGAAGTACCAGACGCACGCGAAGGCGGTCAGCGCGTAGTAGAAGCAGATCATCAGGCCGAGCGCCAGGATGGTGTCCTGGACGACGTTCTCGCTGATCAGGCTCATGCCGACGTAGAAGACCGCGGTGGCGATGCCCGCCGCGACGGTGGCGTAGCCGGGGGTGCGGAAGCGCGGGTGGACGGCGCCGAAGCGCGGCGGCACGGCGCGGTAGGCGCTCATCGCGAGCAGGGTGCGGGCCACCGGGATGAAGGTGGTCTGCAGGCTGGCGGCGGCGCTGGCGACGACGGCCAGGAAGAGCAGGATGCTCCACGGCGAGCCGAGCACCGGACGGGCCAGTGCGGCGAAGACGTTGTCGGCGGTGGCCGGGTTGCCGAGGCCGTTGCCGGTGCTGCCGACGCCCGCGAACATCTGGGAGGCGATCGCGACCAGCAGGTACGAGCCGACCAGGGTGACCATCGAGATCATCGCGGCGCGGCCGGGGGTCTTGGCGCTGCCCTGGGTCTCCTCGTTCATGGTCAGGCAGGTGTCCCAGCCCCAGTACATGAAGATCGACAGCGACAGTCCGGCGGTGAACGCGCTGAACGAGCTGACCTGGAGCGGGTTGAGCCAGGAGAAGGAGAAGCCGATCGAGTCGGGCAGGTCACCGGAGGCGGCCTTGCCGATGGCGATGGCGGAGAAGAGCAGCAGCACGGCCAGTTGGAGGCCGACCAGGCTGTACTGGAACCACTTGGTGGCGGTCATCCCCCGGTAGCTCATCGCGGTGGCGCCGGCGATCAGCAGGACCACGGTGAGCAGGTGGACGGCCTTGTTCTGGTCGAGTTCGGTGACCCAGCCGCTGCCGGTCATCTCCCCGAGCATCAGGTACAGGAAGTCGGTCGCGACCCCGGCCAGGTTGGAGAGCACGATGATGGTCGCCACCGTCAGCCCCCAGCCGGCCATCCAGCCGACCCGGGGGCCGAAGGCCCGGACGCCCCAGGTGAAGGACGTGCCGCAGTCCGGGAAGTCCTTGTTCAGCTCCTTGTACGCGAACGCGACGAGCAGCATCGGCAGGAAGCCCGCCAGGAACACCGCGGGCATCTGGACGCCGACCGCGGTGACGGTCGGTCCGAGTGTCGCTGTCAGGCAGTAGACCGGGGCGACCGTCGAGACGCCCAGCACCACACTGCTCAGCAGGCCGACGGAACCGCCCCGTAGACCCTTGTCCCCCGCTCCCCCAGCGGTCCCCTGACTGCCGGGGACTCCACCACTGATGCCACTGACCGGGGCACCCTGCGGAGCGCCGGGCGCCATTGCCCGGCCGCTGCTCGTGTGCTCTGAGAGCTGCTGATCAAACACCAGCGCACCCTAGAGGCGAGCATGGAAGGTTGAGTAGACCAACCCTTGGTGATCTAAACCACTTACTTCGATTCGTTCGCCTGAAGGCCGTTGGGGTTGCTGTATTTACGGCTTGTTCACCCATGTACCTTTGTTTCAAAGGAGTTGGGCCAAGAAATTTTCTCCCTTTTGCCAAGGTTCGGCATAGTTTGCCCCTCCGGCGCGGACGGTCCGCGACCCCGCCCCCCTCCCATCGGATAGGTTTGCCTAACCTAAATTCGATCGTGAAAGGAGCGTCGCGTGCCCCCCACCTCCGACGACCTGGCCCTCGCCCCCCGCACCGCGACCCGCCGCAGGTTCCTCACCGCCGGGATCGCCGGAGGTGCCGTGCTCGGCCTCGGCGGACTGCTCACCGCCTGCGGCAGCTCGGGCGGCGCGGGTGGATCGGGCGGCAGCGGCGGTTCGGCCCCGACCGGCGGCGGCTCCTCCCCGAACCAGAAGTCGGTCAAGCAGGGCGGCGACGACTACGCGGCCGTGATCGAGAAGATGAAGGGCTTCGGCACCGACGCCGCCCCCGGCGTCTACCCGCGCACCCTCCGGCACGCGATGGGCGAGACCGTCATCCCGGCCAGGCCCACCCGGGTCGTGGTGCTCGACACCGGCGAGCTCGACAACGTCGTCGCCCTCGGCGTCCAGCCGGTCGGCGTCGTGCACACCGACGGCTCCAAGTCCCTGCCGTCCTACCTCAAGGACAAGGCCGGCAGCCCCGCCGCCGTCGGCACCATCAACAGCCTCAACCTGGAGGCCATCGCCGCGCTCAAGCCGGACCTGATCCTCGGCAGCCAGCTGCGGGCCCAGGACCAGTACGCCCAGCTGTCCAAGATCGCGCCGACCGTCTTCTCGCTGCGCCCCGGCTACCCCTGGAAGCAGAACTTCCTGCTCAACGCGAGTGCGTTCGGCCTGGAGGCCGAGGCCAAGGCGCAGCTCGACGCGTACCAGGCGGCGGCCGCGGCGATCGGCGCGAAGCTCGGCGACAAGCGGCCCACCATCACTCCGCTGCGCTTCATGCCGGGCCGGACCCGGCTCTACGCCGAGCTCTCCTTCATCGGCACCATCCTCACCGACGTGCCGCTGCCGCAGCCCAGGATCGAGCAGGTCCAGGAGCTCGCGGTGGAGGTCAGCCCGGAGCAGATCGACAAGGCCGACGCCGACTGGATCTTCTACGGCGTGTACGGAAGCCCCAGCTCGACCAACCAGGACGCGGTGCTGGGCGGCGCGCTCTGGAAGACGCTCGGCGCGGTCAAGTCCGGTCAAGCCCGGCCGGTTTCGGACGAGACCTGGTTCCTCGGGCTCGGCGTCATGGCGGCGAACGCGGTGCTCGCCGACCTCAAGGGCTTTGTCGCGCCCGCTGGTTGATCTCCCGGTCGGTCCTTGACCGGCCCGAGGACCGGTCGCTCGCCGGTCGCTCGGCCGACCCCTGACCGGTCGCTCGGCCGATCCCGCCCGGCGGGGCGGGACCGGGGCCCGCGGGCGGAGCACGGCGCCGTTCCGGTCGTGCGGCAACGGTGTTCGCCCTGCGCCGTCTTGGGCGATCCCGGGGTGATCCCACGACGATCCCGCGGTGGCATCGCGGTGGTATCGCGCACACCGTCGGGTTCGACGCTTGGAGCTGATCGCGTGGTGCGGGAGGATCGTCGGGACCGTTCCCCGAAGGGCCCGCAGATGACTTCGCTCCACCCCGCCGCAACCGACCCGTCCCTGCCCGGCCCGCCCGGGGACAGCGCCGGATCCTCGCCCCCACCCGCCGTGCCGGGCCCGCCCGCCGCGGCCGTCCCGGTGTGCTCGATCGCGACCGTCGTCGAGCCCGGTGCGACCGCGCCCGGCTTCCCGGAGGGAGGGGCGCGCCGGACCGGCCCGGCACGCCTCGACTCGGTGCCGCAGCCGCGCAGCCGGTACGACGCGGAGGCGCCGACCGTCCCGCCGACGGACGCGAGCCGTCGACCGGTCGCGGAGGTACCGGCCCCGCCCGGCGTGGACGCGGAGACCGAGGACGGTCCGGCCGCTCCCGGCGCATCGGCCGAGCGTGCCGCCGCGGCGCCCGACGCCCTCCACGGGCCGGACGGAGCCGAGGCCGGGTTCGTCCGGTTCGGGTCCGCCGCCGCACCCTCGGAGGCCGGCCCGTCCGTGCCGACGCAGCGCACGGTGCGCGAAGAGCCGCGGATCCTGGGATCCCGGCGGCCGTCGCCCTCACGGCGACTGCGCCGGATGCACCCGCAGGCCGCCCAGAGCGGGCAGGGGGCGACCGCACGGGAGACGGCCGCGTCCGGCCCGACCGGAACGGGCCTGCCGGGTGCCACCGGCCGGGCCGACGAACGGGCCGGCGAACGGGCCGGCGCGACGGGAGCGGCGGCGCAGGGACCGTCGTTCGGAACCGGAGCTTCCCGAACCGGGGCCCTCGATGCCGGCTCCGGAACCGGCATCGCCATCGGGAGCTCTGCCGGGACCGACCCCGCCGCCGTCGACCGCTCTGCCGTCGACGGCACCGTCGGACCCTCCGCCGGGGCCTCCGCCGGGGCCTCGTGGGCCGAACCGCCGCTCGGCATCCTGATCGGCGCCGGCCCGGGACCGACCGAGGCCCTCGGTCGGCCGGAGGAACGGGCACCGGTACGGGTGGCGGCCCGGCCGATCCGGGTCGGCCGCGGCACCTGCCTGGTGGTCCTGCCCTCCTGGCGGCCCGCCATCGCCGTCTCGGTGCCGACCGAGCAGCTGCTGTCCGCGACCGGGCTCGCGGCCGACCGGCTGGTCGGCGCCCCGCTGACGGTGCTGATGAACCCCGCCGCGCTGCACGACCGGGAGCTGGAACTGCACGGCTGGGAGCCCGGTCCGGCCGCGCGGACCCGGCGCGGCGGGCGCGGGTAGCCGCTCCACCGGGCGCCGTTCGGTGCCGGGCCGCGCGGGCCCGACAGGCCGGGTGGGCGTCGGGCCGCGCGGGTCCAGCGGGCCCAGCGGCGCTAGCGGGCCCGACGGGTGACCGGGCCGTTCGGGACGTATCCGAGGTCGACCGGCACCGGCGGTCGACCGTCCACGGCCCAGCCCGCGCGGACCGTGTCCAGCAGTTCCGGCAGCGCGGGCGGCCAGAGCGCGTCGGCGTTCTCGTCGGCGAGGTCGGCCGGGGTCCACCAGCGCCAGTCCAGGATCCGGTCGACCGCGTGCACCGCGCTGACGTCGCCGACCGGGCCACGGTGCGGCCCTGCGGCGAGGTAGATGTGCTCGTGCTGGCGGACCGGGGTGCTGTGCCAGGTGAAGTCGTGCTCCCAGGTGCAGAGCAGCGGGCCGGGTTCGAGGTCGCTCCAGCCCGTCTCCTCCCACAGCTCGCGCCGGGCCCCGTCCCACGGGGTCTCGCCCGGCTCCAGTCCGCCGCCCGGCATGGTCCAGTGCACGCCGACCTCGTCGTTGTCCGAACGGAGCAGGAAGACCGAGCCGTTCTCGTCCAGGACCACCGTGCGGGCGGCCTGCCTCGGCCTGCGCTTGCGGGAGCTCAGCAGATTTCGCATCGGGTCACTCTCGCAGCGGCCGTCCGGGGCGTCGAGCGGATTCGGCACTCCGGTCGGGTGCTCGGGTCGACCGGTCCGTCGTGGCGGGCCCGGGATCAGCCCGCCGACCGTACTCTGACGGCCATGCCCGTACCCGCGATCATCTTCCCCGCCGATCCGCTCAACCCGCGCCGGCCCGACCCGCACTTCGCCTGGGAGGCCAGGATGCTGCGGGAGTTGGGCGGCGAGCACCATCTGGTCGACCACGACGGGCTGCTCGCCGGGCGGGCCGAGGAGGCCGTCCGACGGGTACCGGCGGACAGCGGGCCGCTCTGGTACCGGGGTTGGATGCTGCCCACCGCCCGGTACGCCGACTTCGCCGCCGCGCTCACCGCCCGCGGCGGCACCCTGCTGACCAGCCCGCCCGGGTACGCGGCGGCCCACGAACTGCCCGGCTGGTACGACGTGTTCGAGGGTGCGACGCCGGCCAGTGCGTGGATCCCGTCGGAGGGGCCGGTGGCGCCCGGGCCCGAGGAACTGGCGGAGGCCGCGGCCCGGCTCGGCGGGCACGGGCCGGCGATCGTCAAGGACTACGTGAAGTCGCGCAAGCACGAGTGGCACGAGGCCTGCTACGTGCCCGAGCTGGCCGACCTGGCTGCCGTCGGACGGGTGGTGGAACGGTTCGTCGAGTTGCAGGGCGAGTTCCTGGCGGGCGGCGTGGTGCTGCGGCGGTACGAGGAGTTCGAGGGCGCGGGCGTCCCGGCGGGGCCGGCCGGCGCCGACGGCGCGGCCGACGCGAGCGGGGTGTCCGACGTGAGCGGGGTGTCCGGTGCCGCCGGTGCGGCCGGCCCGGAGCACGCCGACGGCGACGCGCCGGGCAGCGGCGGGCGGCCCGTGGAGGCCCGGGTGTGGTGGCTGGACGGCCGGCCCGTCCTGGTCGGGCCGCACCCGGACGCCCCGCGCCGGACCGTCGAGCCCGACCTCACCGATGTCCCGGCGCTGGTCCGCAGGCTCGGCTGCCGCTTCGTCACCACCGACCTCGCCAGCCGGGCGGACGGCTCCGGCTGGCGGGTGGTCGAGGTCGGCGACGGGCAGGTGAGCGACCTGCCGCGCGGGATCGACGCCTCGGGACTGCTGGCCTCGCTGATCGCCGCCTGACGGTTCGTGCGTGAAGGACCGCCGGGCGGGGCGTGGCGGTTCGAGGTCGCAGAGGTTCTGGTTCGCAGAGGTTCGGGGTCGCAGAGGTTCGGGATCGCAGAGGTTCGGGATCGCAGAGGTTCGGGATCGCGCCCGGGCCGGGGCCGGCTTGACGCCGCCCCCCGGCCCGGGTGCGGGGCGGCCTATCCGGCGGCCACGGCCTCGGCCGCCGGGTGGCCGTCGGCGATGAACGCCTGCCAGAGCCGGCTGTAGGTGCCGCCCAGGGCGAGCAGTTCGGCGTGCGTGCCGTCCTCGACCACCCGGCCGTGGTCCAGCACGACCACCCGGTCGGCACGCTCGGCGGTGGTCAGGCGGTGGGCGATGACCAGGGTTGTCCGTCCGCCGCTGAGCCGGTCCGCGGCCCGGTTGACCGCGGCCTCGGTGGCCAGGTCGAGCGCCGCGGTGGCCTCGTCGAGCAGCAGGATGTCCGGGTCGACCAGCTCCGCCCGGGCCAGCGCGATCAGCTGGCGCTGACCCGCCGAGAGGTTGCGCCCGCGGCCGGCCACCTCGTGGTCGTAGCCGCCCGAGAGCCGGACGATCATGTCGTGCGCGCCGACCGCCCGGGCCGCCTCCTCCACCTCGGCCGCCGAGGCGCCCGGCCGGCCGTAGGCGATGGCCTCGCGGACCGTGCCCGCGAACAGGTACGCCTCCTGCGGCACCACACCCAGGCGGTGGCGGTACTGCGCCAGGTCGTAGCGGGTGAGGTCGACCCCGTCCACCCGGACGGTGCCCTCCGTCGCGTCGTAGAACCGGGCGACCAGCTTCACCAGCGTCGACTTTCCGGCGCCGGTCTCGCCGACCAGCGCCACCGTCTGCCCGGCCGGGATGTGCAGGTCCACGCCGCTCAGCACGGTCGGGGCGCCGTCCGCACCGCCGTTGTAGGCGAAGCCGACGCCCTCGAAGGAGATCTCGCCGCGCAGACCCTTGACCACCGGGACCGGGTCGGCCGCCTCGGCCGTGGTGGTCGGGGTGCGCAGCAGCTCGCGGATGCGGCCGAGGCCCACCGAGGCCTGCTGGTACCCGTCGAACACCTGGGACAGCTGGTTGACCGGCGCGAAGAACAGGTCGATGTAGAGCAGGTAGGCGACCAGCGCGCCGACCGTCAGCGTCCCGGCGTCGACCCGGGCCGCGCCGACGATCAGCACCAGCGCGGCGGCCACGCTGGAGAGGAACTGGACGAACGGGAAGTACAGCGAGATGTAGAGCTGGGCCCTGACCCGGGCCTCGCGGTAGGCGATGCCCCGGGCCACGAAGCGGTCGGTGTTGGTGTCCAGGCGGCGGAACGCCTGGACGATCCGCATGCCGGCCACGTTCTCCTGGAGGTCGGCGTTGACGGTGCCGATCAGGTCGCGGGAGCGCTCGTACTGGTCCTTGGACTTCTTGCGGAACACCAGGGTGGCGATCACCAGCAGCGGCAGGACGGCGAAGACCACCAGGGCCAGGCCGGCGTCGATGATCAGCAGGGCGGCGAAGATCCCGGCGAAGGTCAGCAGGCTGACCACCGCGGTGACCATGCCGGTCTGGAGGAAGGAGGTCAGCGAGTCCAGGTCGGTGGTCATCCGGGTCATGATCCGGCCGGTCAGCTCGCGCTCGTAGTAGTCCAGGCCGAGCCGGTTGAGGTGGGCGAAGATCTTGAGCCGGAGCGTGTAGAGGACGCGCTCGCCGGTACGGCCGCTGACCCGGTTCTCCGCGCCCTGCACCACCCAGTCCAGCAGCACCACGACGAGTGCGGTGAGCGAGGCGACCGCGACGCCGGACATCAGGCCCTTGCGGACACCGTCGTCGATGCCGTGCCGGATCAGCACCGGCAGCACCAGTCCGGCCGCCGCGTCCAGGGCGACCAGCAGGAGGGCGATGAGCAGCGGGGTGCGGAAGGAGCGCAGCAGGCGGCGCAGGGTGAAGTCGGGGTCACCGGCCTCGGCCTCGGCGCGGGGGACGTCCGGGGTGTCGGAGGCCGGCGGCAGGGCCGCGACCCGGTCCAGCAGGTCGGGGTCGGCGGTGCGGGCGGCCTTGGCCAGGGCGGGGGTGGGGAGGACGGGGGTCGTCCGGGTTCCGGGGGTTCCCGCGGTGTCGTCGGTTCCGGAAGTGGCCCGGGTTCCGTCGGTGCCGTCGGTTCCGTCAGTGCCGTCAGTTCCGTCAGTGCCGTCAGTTCCGGCGGTGCCGGGAGCGCCGTCGGTGGGAGTGCCGTCGGCGGCCCGCTGCCCGGTTGCCCGCCCGGGCTTCGCCGGGGACGCCGCCGGGGACGCCGCCGGGGACGCCGGTTCATCGGATGCCGGTTCGGGGGTGGAGTGCCGGTCGGCGGAGCCGGCCTCGGGGTCGGTGATCAGGGCCCGGTACTGGGGACATCGGGCTTCGAGTTCCTCGTGGGTTCCGAGGTCCAGCAGCCGGCCGCGCTCCAGGACGGCGATCCGGTCGGCGAGTTGGAGGGTCGAACGGCGGTGGGCGATCAGCAGCGTGGTGCGGCCGGTCATCACCGAGCGCAGCGCGTCGTGGATCTCCGCCTCGATCTGCGGGTCCACCGCCGAGGTGGCGTCGTCCAGCAGCAGGATCCGGGGGTCGGTGAGGATCGCCCGGGCCAGTGCGATGCGCTGGCGCTGGCCGCCGGAGAGGGTCAGGCCCTGCTCGCCGACCTTGGTGTCGTAGCCGTCCGGCAGCGCGCGGACGAACTCGTCGGCCTGGGCGGCGCGGGCTGCGGCGACCACCTGTTCGTCCGTCGCGTCCGGGCGGCCGTAGGCGATGTTGGTGCGGACCGACTCGGAGAAGAGGAAGCTCTCCTCGGGGACGATGCCGACCGTCGCGCGGACCGAGTCCAGGGTGAGGTCGCGCAGGTCGTGGCCGTACAGGCGGACGGTGCCGGAGGCGGGGTCGTAGAAGCGGGGCACCAGCTGGGCCACCGTCGACTTGCCGGAGCCGGAGGCGCCGACCAGGGCGAGGGTCTCGCCGGGGGCCAGCTTCAGGCTGAGGCCGTGCAGGACGGGGGCGGGGTGCTCGGGGTCGTAGCGGAACTCGACCCGGTCGAATTCCAGGGCGACGTCGGGGGTCCGCGGGCCGACGGGGGCGGCAGCGAGGGCGTTGGCGGCAGCGTCGGCGTGGACGTTGGCGGGGACGTTGGCGGGGGTGCCGATCGCCGAGGCGCCGGCCCGGGGGCCACCGTGCGCGAGGTCCAGGGTGCGGGCGTCCGGTCGCTCCTGGACCAGCGGGCGCTCGTCGATCAGCTGCAGGACCCGCTCGACGCCGGCCCGGGCCTGCTGGCCGACGGTGATGACCATGGTCATCATCCGCACCGGGCCGGTCATCTGGGCGACGTAGGTGGAGAAGGCGACGAAGGTCCCCAGCGTGACCCGGCCGTCGACGGCCAGCCAGCCGCCGAAGGCGAGGACACCGACCTGGGCGAGCGCCGGGATCGCCTGCATCGCCGGGTTGTACCGGGCGTTCAGCCGGATCGACCGGAGCCGGGCCGCGAAGAGGTTGTGGGAGGCCGCCTCCAGCTTGTCGAGCTCCTGCGCCTCCTGCCCGAAGCCCTTGACCACGCGGACGCCGCCGATCGCGCCGTCCACCACGCCCGCGACGGCGGCCGCCTCCTGCTGGGCGGCCCAGGTGGCGGGGAAGAGGCGCTTGCGGCCGAGCACCGAGACCCACCACAGCGCGGGGGCCATGACCAGGGCGACCAGGGTGAGCGGCGGGGACAGCCAGACCATCACGGCCAGCGACATGACGAACATCAGCAGGTAGCCGGTCATCATCGGCAGCATCGAGAGCAGGCCGTTGACCAGCTGGAGGTCGGAGGTCGCCCGCCCGATCACCTGACCGGTGTCCAGCCGGTCCTGGCGGTGGCCGTCGAGCCGGCCGAGCGAGCGGAACAGGTCGCTGCGCATGTCGTGCTGGACGTCGACCGCGAGCTGGCCGCCGTAGTAGCGGCGGACCTGGGTGCAGCCGAAGACCACGAGGGCGGCGAGCAGCAGCACCACCGCCCAGGGGGCCAGCGAACGGGTGTGGGCGATGATGACGTCGTCGATGATCAGCTTGGTGACCAGCGGCACCAGCGCGGTGACGGCCATGCCGAGGAGCGAGGCGCCGAACGCGAGCAGCAGGCTGCGCCGGGACCGCCAGCTGTAGCCGACCAGACGGCGCAGCCAGCCGGCCGCCTCGGCGCCTTGGGCGGCCTCCGCGGCCGGACCGGTGTTCCCGACGGCGGTCTGCGGGCTGTCGGCGGGAGCCTCCGGGGTCGGGCCGGGGGCCGGGGGGCCGCTCGGGGATTGCTCCACCGTGGATCCGTGAGTCTCAGGCATATTTAGGGATGCTAACCATTTCGTCGGGTGGCCGCCATGGCGTTTCCGAGCCGGAGGGGTTCGGGGCCGACCAGGGGAAGCCCCGATCATCCGGCCCGGCGGACTGGCCAACAGCCGACGGCCTGCGGTGATTCCCGGGCGGACACTCGAACGGCCCACTCCCCCGGCCGTCTCCAGGATCGCCGACGACCCCTCGCGCGCCCAGCGGCCGGGGACGGGTCGGGCGTCACCCTTTGGGACCAGGCCTCCGGACGGACTGCCGCCGAGCGCCTCAAACGCCCGCGGACGCCGAACCGTCGGCGGGGACGCCCGCGGACGCCGAACCGTCGGCGGGGACGCCCGCGGATGCCGAACCGTCGGCGGGGACGCCCGCCGATTCCGCGGCCGCCGCGAACGCGCCGTGGGCGAGGGCGTGGAGCAGGGCGGCCATGCCGTCGCGCTGGAGGGCGACGCGCTCGCCGTGGTCGGGGTTCGGGCCGAGGCTGTGCGGGGTCGAGTTGATCAGGCCGAAGACGGCGTGCACGGCGGCCCGCGCCACCGGCTCGGCGGCGGGGCCGGCCAGCGGCGGGTAGGCCTGCCGGACCACGTCCACCCACAGCTCGACGTAGCCGCGCTGGAGCCGGCGGACGGTGCGCCGGTCCTCCTCCTTGAGGTTCAGCAGTTCCCGGTCGTGCAGGGTGATCAGGTCCCGGTCGCCCAGGGCGAAGTCGACGTGGCCGCTGATCAGCGCGTCCAGCGCGGCGGCCGGGCCTTCGCCGCCACCGGCCCGGCGGCGCCCCTCGTCCAGCAGGCGCTCGCTGATGCCGATCAGCAGGTCCGCGAGCATCGCGTCCTTGCCGGCGAAGTGGCGGTAGAGCCCGGGGCCGCTGATCCCGACCGCCTTGCCGATCTCGTCCACCCCCACGCCGAGGAAGCCCCGGGCCGCGAACAGCCTCGCGGCCTCCCGGCGGATCTGGTCGCGGCGGGGGAGCGCGGAGGCGGCGGGGACGTTCGGCATGCCGTCCATCGTAGACAGTCGGGTTATCGGCCGTTAACCTGGGCGCGTAAGTTAACGTTAATTAACGTGGCGATCACGGGCGGACGCACCCGGCTGCCCACCTGGTGCCGAGGGCAAGGGAGCTCTTGGGAATGGTCATCTCAACCGCCGGAACATCCACCGGCTTCCGGCTCGGCGCAGCGGCCGGCACTGCCGCGCCCGGCGCCGCACCGTCCGCGGCCGCCGCACCGGCGCCCCGGCTCGGCAGCTCCGTCGACCCGGGCTCCGAGGCCTACCGCGCGAACACCGAAGCGCATCGGGCCCTGGTCGACGAGCTGCGCGCGAAGCTCGACGCGGCCGCCCTGGGCGGCGGTGCCAAGGCCCGCGCCCGGCACACCTCCCGCGGAAAGCTGCTGCCCCGCGACCGGGTGGACACCCTGCTCGATCCGGCCTCCCCCTTCCTGGAGCTGGCCCCGCTGGCCGCCGACGGGATGTACGACGGCGCGGCGCCCGCGGCCGGGGTGATCGCCGGAATCGGCCGGGTCGCCGGTCGCGAGGTGGTGGTGGTCGCCAACGACGCCACCGTCAAGGGCGGCACCTACTACCCGATGACGGTGAAGAAGCACCTGCGCGCCCAGGAGGTCGCGCTGGAGAACCGGCTGCCCTGCGTCTACCTGGTGGACTCCGGCGGCGCCTTCCTCCCGATGCAGGACGAGGTCTTCCCGGACCGGGACCACTTCGGCCGGATCTTCTACAACCAGGCCAGGCTCTCCGCCGCGGGCATCCCGCAGATCGCCGCGGTGCTCGGCTCGTGCACGGCCGGTGGCGCGTACGTCCCGGCGATGAGCGACCAGGCCGTGATCGTCCGCAACCAGGGCACGATCTTCCTGGGCGGCCCGCCGCTGGTGAAGGCCGCCACCGGTGAGGTGGTCACCGCCGAGGAGCTGGGCGGCGGCGAGCTGCACTCCCGCACCTCCGGCGTGACGGACCACCTGGCCGAGGACGACGCCCACGCCCTCTCCATCGTCCGCACCATCGTCGCCGGGCTCGGCCCGCGCGAGGCCAGGCCGTGGCCGCTCACCCCGGTCGAGCCGCCGGCCGTCGACCCGGCGGGCCTGTACGGCGCCGTGCCGGTCGACCCGCGCACGCCCTACGACGTGCGCGAGGTGATCGCCCGCCTGGTGGACGGCAGCCGGTTCGCCGAGTTCAAGGCGGAGTACGGCGCCACCCTGGTCACCGGCTTCGCCCGGATCCACGGCCACCCGGTCGGCATCGTCGCCAACAACGGCGTGCTGTTCTCCGAGTCGGCCGTCAAGGGCGCCCACTTCATCGAGTTGTGCGACCAGCGCGGCATCCCCCTCCTCTTCCTCCAGAACATCACCGGGTTCATGGTCGGCCGGCAGTACGAGGCGGGCGGCATCGCCAAGCACGGCGCCAAGATGGTCAACGCCGTCGCCTGCACACGCGTCCCGAAGCTGACCGTGGTGGTCGGCGGCTCGTACGGGGCCGGCAACTACTCGATGTGCGGCCGGGCCTACTCACCTCGCTTCCTGTGGATGTGGCCGGGCGCCAAGATCTCCGTGATGGGCGGCGAACAGGCGGCCTCCGTCCTCGCCACCGTCCGCCGCGACCAGCTGGAGGCGCACGGCGAGCAGTGGCCGGCCGAGGCGGAGGAGGAGTTCAAGCGCCCCGTCCGCGAGCAGTACGAGCGCCAGGGCAACGCCTACTACGCCACCGCCCGGCTCTGGGACGACGGCGTGATCGACCCGATGGACACCCGCACCGTCGTCGGTCTCGCGCTCACCGCCTGCGCCAACGCCCCGCTGGCACCGCCCGCTCCGTACGGCGTCTTCCGCATGTGATCCCGCCCCGTGTCACCCCTGCGTCCGTGACCCCTCCCTTCCGGGTGTGACTCCCCGCGGCGCCGGCCCCCCCGGGCCGGCGCCCCGACCGCCCACCGCCACCTCCTTCGTACGGCTCCCCTCGACCCGGAGGAACGCCTCCCATGTTCGACACAGTTCTGGTCGCCAACCGCGGCGAGATCGCCCTCCGGGTGATCCGCACCCTGCGGCGGCTCGGCATCCGCTCGGTCGCCGTGTTCAGCGACGCGGACGCCGACGCGCCGCACGTCCGCGAGGCCGATGTCGCGGTCCGGCTCGGCCCGGCCGACCGCAGCGACAGCTCGGCGGCCGAGACCTACCTGCGGACCGACCGGATCCTCGACGCCGCCCGCCGCACCGGCGCCCAGGCCGTCCACCCCGGCTACGGCTTCCTCGCCGAGAACCCCGGCTTCGCCCGCGCCTGCGCCGACGCGGGCCTCGCCTTCATCGGGCCTCCTCCCGGTGCGGTCGAGCTGATGGGCGACAAGATCAACGCCAAGGAGGCCGTCCGGGCCGCAGGTGTCCCGGTGGTCCCCGGCAGCCAGGCCACCGCGCCCACCGACGATCAACTCGCCGCCGCCGCCGACGAGATCGGCTACCCGGTACTGCTCAAGCCGTCCGCCGGCGGTGGCGGCAAGGGCATGCGGCTCGTGCGGGACCGCGCCGACCTGCCCACCGAGATCGCCGCCGCCCGCCGCGTCGCCCGCACCGCCTTCGGCGACGACACCCTGCTGCTGGAGCGCTGGGTCGACCGGCCGCGCCACATCGAGGTGCAGGTGCTGGCCGACGCCCACGGCACCACCGTCCACCTCGGCGAGCGCGAGTGCAGCCTGCAGCGCCGCCACCAGAAAGTGATCGAAGAGGCTCCCTCCGTTCTCCTCAATGCCGAGACCCGCGCCGCGATGGGCGCCGCGGCCGTCCGCGCCGCGGAGTCCTGCGGCTACACCGGCGCCGGCACCGTGGAGTTCATCGTCCCCGGCATCGACCCGGACGCCCCCGCCGCCGCCTCCGACGCCGAGGGGGTTCGGGACTTCTTCTTCATGGAGATGAACACCCGTCTCCAGGTGGAACACCCCGTCACCGAACTCGCCGTCGCGGTCGGCGCGGACTCGGCCCGGCTCGACCTGGTCGAGTGGCAGGTGCGCGTCGCCGCCGGCGAACCGCTCTCCTTCACCCAGTCCGACGTCTCCTTCCTGGGCCACGCCATCGAGGCCCGCATCTGTGCCGAGGACCCGGAACGGGACTTCCTGCCCACCGGCGGCCGCATCCTCACCCTGGACGAGCCCCGGGGCGAGGGCATCCGCGTCGACTCCGGAGTGGCCGCCGGAACCGTCGTCACCAGCGCCTACGACCCCATGCTCGCCAAGGTCATCGCGTACGGGCCCGACCGCCCGACCGCGCTGCGCCGGCTCCGCGCGGCGCTGGCCGACACCCGCATCCTGGGCATCACCACCAACACCGGCTTCCTGCGCCGACTGCTCGCACACCCCGAGGTCGCCGCCGGCCGATTGGACACCGGCCTGGTGGAGCGGACGGCCCAGGAGCAGCCGGCCCTGCTCACGTCGCCGCACTCCCCCGCGAACGCGATCACCCCGGACGCGGCCGCGGCGGACCCGACCTCGGCGGTCGAAGCGCCGTCACCCGCTCACCTCCTCTACTACGCGGCCGCACTGGCACGGCACCTGGAACTCACCCCGGCCGCCGACCCCGACGGCTGGACCGACCCGTTCTCCCTTCCCTCCGGCTGGCGCCTGGGCGGCACCCCCGCCTGGACCACCCACCGACTCCGTACCCCCGGCCAGGACCCGGTGGCGGTGCGCATCCGTTCGATCACTGCGGGCAACGTAGCCGATGCCACTGACAATTCCGCCGGGACCACCCGCGAGGTGGAGCTCCGGCTCGACGAGGGCGCCGCGCACCGCGCCCGCGCGACCCTGGCCGGCGACCGGCTGCACCTGACCGTCGACGGCCTCCGCACCACGTTCTCGCTGGCCACCGATGCCACCCCCGGCCTCGCCGCCGGACCGGTGACCTGGCTCGGCATCGAGGGCGACGCCTGGCCGCTGCACGCCTACGACCCGGTCGTCGAGAGCGCCGCCGGGGCCGGGGCGCACCACGGAGCCCTCACCGCCCCGATGCCCGGCACCGTGACCGTCGTCAAGACCACGGCGGGCGAGACGGTCCGCAAGGGGCAGCCCCTGCTCGTGCTGGAGGCCATGAAGATGGAACACGTGATCGCCGCGCCGCACGACGGCGTGGTGAGCGAACTGCGGGCCGCCGCCGGCGCCACCGTCGCGATGGAGGACCTGCTGGTCGTGGTCACCCCGGTCGAGGACGCGGCGGGCGAGGACGCGGCGGCCGACCCGGTCGCCGCCCCCGCCGAGCCCGCGGAGGTCCGGTCGTGACCGCCCCCGCCCGCGAGCCCGACGCCCTCGACCTGGGCCTGCCCGACCCGGTCCGCGCCCCCGGCCTGCCCGAGGCGGTCCGGATCCACGAGGTCGGACCGCGCGACGGCCTGCAGAACGAGAAGTCCTCGGTGCCGGTCGAGGTGAAGGCCGAGTTCATCGCCCGGCTCGCGGCCGCCGGGCTGCGCACCGTCGAGGCCACCAGCTTCGTTCACCCGAAATGGGTACCGCAGCTGGCCGACGCGGAGGAGCTGTTCCCCCGGCTCGCCGGCCTGCCGGAGCGCCACCCCGGCCTGCGGCTGCCGGTGCTGGTGCCCAACGAGCGCGGCCTGGACCGCGCGCTCGCCCACCGCGCCTCCGACATCGCGGTGTTCGCCAGCGCCACCGAAACCTTCGCCCGCCGCAACCTCAACCGCTCGGCGGACGAGGCCATGGCGATGTTCCGCCCGGTCGTGGCCCGGGCCACCGAGGCCGGGGTCGCGGTCCGCGGCTACCTCTCGATGTGCTTCGGCGACCCGTGGGAGGGCCCCGTCCCGGTCGACCAGGTGGTCCGGTACGGCGTGCAGCTGCTGGAGCAGGGCTGCGCGGAGCTGAGCCTCGGCGACACCATCGGGGTGGCCACTCCGGGCCAGGTCACCGCCCTGCTGGCGGGCTTCGAGCGGGCCGGCGTCCCGGTCGACCGGCTCGCGGTGCACTTCCACGACACCTACGGCCAGGCGCTCAGCAACACCCTGGCGGCACTGCGCGAGGGCGTCACCACCGTGGACGCCTCGGCGGGCGGCCTGGGCGGCTGCCCGTACGCGAAGAGCGCCACCGGCAACCTGGCCACCGAGGACCTGGTCTGGATGCTGCACGGACTCGGCATCCGGACCGGCGTCGACCTGCGCGCGCTCGTCGCGACCAGCGGCTGGATGGCCGAGCGCCTCGGCCGCCCGAGTCCCTCCCGCGCCGTCCAGGCGCTGCTCGGCTCCACCGGGAGCTGACCCGCCCGCACCCGTCCCGGCGCCGACCGCCCGCAACCCGGCCGGCGCCGCGCACCACCCGCACCGCCCGACACCCGTCCCTCACATCACACCGCGCGTCCGTCACACCGTCCGACGGGCGCCGGTCACCCCGCTCACGTCCGCGGCCGACCCGGCCGGGCGCCAGGAGGATCACCATGCTCGACCACAGGCTCAGCAGCGAGTACGAGGAACTGCGGCGCACCGTCGCCGAGTTCGCCCAGGACGTGGTGGCGCCGAAGATCGGCGGGTTCTACGAGCGGGAGGAGTTCCCCTACGAGATCGTCCGGGAGATGGGGCGGATGGGGCTCTTCGGCCTGCCCTTCCCGGAGGAGTACGGCGGCATGGGCGGGGACTACTTCGCCCTGGGCCTCGCCCTGGAGGAACTCGCCCGCGTCGACTCCTCGGTGGCGATCACCCTGGAGGCCGCCGTCTCGCTCGGCGCGATGCCGATCCACCGGTTCGGCACCGAGGAGCAGAAGCGCGAGTGGCTGCCCCGGCTGACCTCCGGCGAACTGCTCGGCGCCTTCGGCCTCACCGAGCCGGAGGGCGGGTCGGACGCGGGGGCCACCCGCACCACGGCGCGCTACGACGAGGCCACCGACGAGTGGGTCATCAACGGGACCAAGTGCTTCATCACCAACTCCGGTACCGACATCACCGGTCTGGTCACCGTCACCGCACTCACCGAACCGATCGCTCGTTCGAGTGAAGAGGGCGAATTGCGCTCGCCTGTGCGGGAGATCTCCTCCATCATCGTGCCCACCGGGACCCCCGGATTCCAGGTCTCGAAGAAGTACTCGAAGGTCGGGTGGAACGCATCCGACACCCGCGAACTGTCCTTTACCGACTGCCGCGTTCCCGCGGCCAACCTGCTGGGCGAGCGTGGCCGAGGCTACGCCCAGTTCCTGCGGATCCTCGACGAGGGCCGCATCGCGATCGCGGCCCTGGCCACCGGCCTGGCCCAGGGCTGCGTCGACGAGTCCGTGAAGTACGCTGGCGAGCGCCGGGCCTTCGGCCGGCCGATCGGCGCCAACCAGGCCATCCAGTTCAAGCTTGCCGACATGGAGCTGCGCGCCCACACCTCCCGCCTGGCCTGGCGGGACGCCGCTTCCCGGCTGCTGCACGGTGAACCGTTCAAGAAGGAGGCCGCGATCGCGAAGCTGTACTCGTCCGAGGCCGCCGTCGACAACGCCCGCGAGGCGACCCAGATCCACGGCGGGTACGGCTTCATGAACGAATTCCCGGTCGCCCGCTTCTGGCGCGACTGCAAGATCCTGGAAATCGGGGAGGGCACGTCCGAGGTCCAGCGCATGCTCATCGCCCGGGAACTCGGCGTCGGTTCGTGACGACCACACCCTGATGGTCACCTCCTTAGCCGCGCCCACCGGGTCACGTACCACTCAACGCGCTTCCCCGCGCACAGAGTTGGGGGAGCCCGACGATGGAGGAGGCAGCAGGAGGAGACCTCGGGGAGGCTTCGTGAGAAGCCTCGGGAACGAGAGGCCTCAGGGGATCACGATCACCGGACGGTTGGCCCGCCGCGCCAGCCGTCCGGAGACCGAGCCGAAGATCTTGCCGAGCAGGCCGTGCGTCGTGCCGACGACGATCGCGTCGGCGGCGTACTCACGACCGACCTCCTCGATCTCGTGGCAGATGTCCCCGCCGCGCTCGACCAGGATCCACGGCACCCCGGTGAGGAAGTCCGCGCAGGCGAGCTCCAGTCCGAGGACCTCGGTCCGGTGGTCGGGGAGGTCGACGAAGACGGGTGGCTCGCAGCCTGCCCAGACAGTGGCGGGCAGACGGTTGGCGACGTGCACGATCACCAGACCGCACTGCGAACGGCGCGCCATGCCGACGGCGTAGGCGAGAGCGCGCTCGCTCGACAGCGAGCCGTCGAAGCCGACCACCACACCGTGCTGGAACACCGGGTCGAGGGACGGCGCCGGGGCTTCCTGCCCGGACGGCTCGGCGTGGCCACCCAGCGGGCCGGCCGCGCCGGCAGCCGCCTCCGGACGCTCGGCGCCCGGGCCCAGGCGGCCCGTCACCGGAGACCCGGCAGGGTCGGCCGGGGGTTCGCCACGCCGCTGGCGGGGCCCCTGGCGCTCACGGCGGGCGAGGCTGCCCCGACGGGCGAGGCCGCGAAGAGCGCGCGCGAAGCCCGGCGGGCCGTCACGCCCCGGGCCGGACTCCCCTGGCTCGGCCGGCCGGGCGTCGGTCGGCTGCGCCACGCCGGTCGGCCGGGCCACGCCGGTCGGCTGGACCGCGCGGGCCGCTCCGGCCGCATCGGGTTCCTCGGCGGCGTCGGCTCGCTCGCGTCCCGTCCGTACGCCCGGGACGCGACCCGGGGCCTCGGCGCGCGCGTCAGCTCGTCCATCGACTCGTCCATCGACTCGCGGGCCGACAGACCCGCCCGCGCCGCCGTCCCGGCGACCGTCGCCGTGGCCAGCGTCGTGGCCACCGTCGCGGCCGTCGTCACGGTCGTCGTCGGGACCGCCTTCGCGGCCCTCACCGAGGCGGCCACTGCGGCGATCACGGCCGTCGTCACCGCGCCGGTCGGCGCGGACTTCGGCCGGTCCGTCGGGACGGTCGCAGGCAGACCCGCCCGCCGGGCCCACGCTGCGGGGCGTGTCCGGTTCGACCGGTCGGGGAGGCTCAAAACCAGCCATGGCTCACGGCTCTTCGATGGAGAGGGGCCGACAGGAGAGGAGAACAACGCTGCCCGGGCAGCAGGCCCGCCCACGGGATGACGTCGGTCTGCGCCGCGCAGCACCGTATGTGACCTGTTCCTTTCAGAGTACGACGGGCCTGGGGCCCCGCCCAGCGAGGAAGCCCCTGAGCGACGTTGTTCCCGCGAAAGGGGGATGCGCCCGCCGAGGCAGTGCGCCCCGCCCACAGGCGATCGCGCCCCCTCCGGAAAGGAGGGTCCCTGGAGCTTGACTGAGCGGACCGGGCGGCGCAACAGCCCCACGGGACACCGTGACCGGACTGTCATGGATCGGCGACGATCCGTTGCGGCGCGTCGCGAACCGTGACGTCCGACCTGCCCCAATAGCCCCGGACGGCCCGCGCGTCACCGCCCGCCGCAGGCGTACGGAGGCCGTTTCGGCCACTCCGTACGGCTTCGCGACGCCGTCTGGCATTTGCCAGGTGCATAGGCTCGGCCGCTGGCACCATGCTTGGCATGCCCCTGCTCCTGTTCGACCTCGACAACACCCTGTTGCCCCGGGACGCCGCCTACCGGGCCTGGGCGCAGGACTTCCTGTCCGAACACGATCTCCCGCCGGGCGACCTCGAGTGGTTCGTCACCCTCGACGGCGGCGGATACGTTCCGCGCAGCACCGTACTGTCGGCGGTCCGGCGCCGCTACGGGCTGGACGTCTCGGCCGACTTCCTGATTGCCCACTACCGACGCGGCATCAACTCCCACATCCACTGCCCGCCCAGGCACATCGAGGCGCTGCGAGCCGCCCGGGCGGCCGGGTGGACGCTCGGGATCGTCAGCAACGGCGGCACCCGGCCGCAGTTGGAGAAGATCCGGCGGACCGGACTGGGCCCGCTGGTCGACGGCTGGGTCATCTCCGAGGAGGCCGACTGCGTCAAACCGGACCCGCTGATCTTCGAGATGGCCGCCCAACGGTGCGGCGTCGCACCCACCGGGGACTGGGCCGAACACACCTGGATGATCGGGGACCACGCACCCGCCGACATCGCCGGTGCCGAACTGACCGGGCTGCGCAGCGTCTGGCTGCACCACGGGCGGCCGTGGGCGGAGAGCGGCTACCGGCCGACGCTGAAGGCGGCCGGTCTGCCGGAGGCGGTCGGCCAGGTCCTCGCCGCACGGAACGCGCCCTCGCCCCGACCGGGCCTCCGCTCCGACGGGCCGCTCCGGAAGACGGCAGCGGGGATGCCGGGCTACGCGACGGCGCTGGTCGGCGCACGGTCCGGCGCACATCCCGCGATGGCCGCCCTGGACGGCCCGAGCGCATCCGTTTCCGCAACGGCCGGGCCGGCCGGCGAGCGGGCCCCCGCGGGCGGGCCCGGTGTCCGAAACCGATCAGGCGGGTTTGCCGTGATCGCCGAGGCCCGCACGGACCCCGGAGCGGACTCCGGGACCCGTGCGGCCGGCAGACCGGGCCCGGCCTCGGACGGCCTCCGCCCCGCACCGATCGCAGCGACGGCCGCAGCGCCGGCCAGAGCCACGACCGCAGCCGCGACCGTCCGCCCGAGACCCGACGGCGCCGCACCCGCCCCGGTCGCCCTCACCGCTGCGCCCGGCACGGCATCGTCCGCGTCTTCCGCATCGCGCTCGGCGACCACCGCGTCCGCAGCCGCCGTGGCGGCCGCCCAGTAGCGCCCGGCCGCCCCCTTCACATCCCGCCGTCCCCACCGTCCCCACCGCATCCCAGCGCCACCGCGCCCCTGCCCGCCGCCCACCGCCCGGCACCCGCACCCGGAAGCCACCGCCCCGCCCCGCTCCGGCTACCCCACCGGCGCCGCCGACGTGCGGGTCCACCAGCAGGTGCGGGCCTGCTCGACGAAGCCGAGCTTGCGGTAGAGCGGTTCGCCGAGCGAGGTGGCGACCAGGGTGGCCGGGCGGTCCGGGTGTGCGTGGGCCAGCGCGGTCCGGAGGACGGCGCCGGCCACGCCGCGGCCGCGCCGGTCCGGCAGGGTGGCGACCCAGTACACGCCGGTGGCCCGGCCGTCGTCATAGGTGAGGCAGGTGCCCGCCACCGCGCCGTCGACGCGGCCGAGCCAACCCCGCCAGCCGGGTACGTCCAGCAGTTGCTCCGGGAGGGCTCCGCCCCGGACCCAGGGCTGTCGGGCGGGCAGCGGGAAGCCTTCCACGATGGCCCGCTCGACCATGGCGAAGCCGTCGCCGTCCCGCGCCTCATCCACCGTCAGGACCCCGCCTCCGCGCGCCTCCGAGACCGCGGGCAGGACGGCGGTCGCGCCTTCGACCGGTCCTGGGTCCCGGACCATCACCGGCATGAGCGGCATCCGGGTGGCCCCGAGGCCCGTGAGGTCGAGCCCGTCGTACGGGTCCTCCACGGTGCAGCGTATGGTCGACCAGTCGGCCATCAGGTCCGCCAACTCCTGCGCCAAGGCCGCTGGTTCGTCGTAGGGGCGGGTCACCACGATGCGGTGCGCGTCGTCCGGGGTCCGGGCGCACCGGACCGCGGTCAGCCCCGGGCGGGTGCGGGACCGCCAGCCGTGGACCCGGGCTTGGGCGAGCCAGAAGGCGGCGGCGTTGTCGTTGGCCCGTTCGAGCCGGCTGCTGGTGTTCACGGCAGGACCGTAACCCGGCGGTCCGGTTCCCGGTTCCCCCGTTCTGGGCTTGGCCGGATGAAGCCTGGGAGGCGCACGACTTCTCCCCGTGCGCCCCCTCGTGCACCGCCGATTTTCGGTCAATTTCGCGCCGATCCCTCCCGCTTGGGCAAATCCGCAGCCCAGACCAGCCGGCCGGGCGCACCGGAGCCGGACGCCCCAGGAACCGTCCCGCGACAACCAGCCACCGTTGCCCCGGCCCTCTTCCCAGAAAGGTCGACGGGTGCCACGCTTCGTGATCGAATGCATCACGCCAAATTGCCATGTCGACATAGCGTCGGATGGTGAACTTGTCACAACGGCAATGGTCCACCCGATAGATTTCGATCTTGGCCAGCAGTGCCGCACCACCCACACCACACCACCGAGGGGGCTTGAGCGCCTTGAGCAGGGTGAGCAGGAGCGACGCGGGTCCTGACAGCGGCCAGGCGGCGGCCGGCGGCGCGGGTCGGTCCGCGAGAGGCACTGGCACCACCGCGATCGCCACCACCCGCACCTCCGGCCCCCAGGGCGCCGCTTCGCACTCCTCGTACTCCACGGTGCCCTCCCCCGGGGCGGGCGCCGGCGGCGGTCCCGGTGCGACGCCGACCGCCGCGGACCACGGCGTGGCGACGCCCTACGGGAGCCAGTCCCCCTACGGCGGCCAGCCCGCCTTCGGCGGACAGTCGTCGTTCGGCGGACAGCCCGTCAGCCGAGGACCCGTCAGTCCCGGCCAGTCCTACGGCGGCGAGCACCCGGGCCATTCCGGCCACCCCGGGCACCTCGCCCATCCCGGCCAGTACGGAGGCCATCCCGGCCATCCCGGCCACGCCGGCCACCCCGGTCATTCCGGCCACCCCGGCTACGGCGGCGGCGCCCCGGGCCTGAACGGCGCCCCCGCCGCCGGCCCGGGCGGCGGTCCGCTCGGCGGCCTCGCCCTCGGCTCCGGCCACGGCCACGGCCCGCTGGGCCACGGCGGGCCCGGCGCGAACGGCTCCCCGACCCCGATGACGTCCTCCGCCCCGCGCAAGCTGTCCGGCCGGCGCCGCCGGGAGACCGTCGCCGTGCTGATCTTCGGCGGCGCCCCGATCTTCGAGAGCTCCATCCCGCTCTCCGTCTTCGGCGTGGACCGCCAGGACGCCGGGGTGCCCCGCTACCGCCTGCTGGTCTGCGCCGGCGAGGAGGGTCCGCTGGCCACCACCGGCGGCCTGACCCTCTCCGCCCCGTACGGCCTGGAGGCGCTCGCCCGGGCCGGCACGATCGTCGTTCCGGCCTGGCGCTCGATCTCCCAGCCGCCGCCGGTCGAGGCGATCACCGCCCTGCGCAAGGCCCACCACGAGGGCGCCCGGATCATCGGGCTCTGCACCGGCGCCTTCGTGCTGGCCGCCGCCGGTCTGCTCGACGGCCGCCCGGCGACCACCCACTGGATGTACGCGCCGACGCTGGCCAAGCGCTACCCGCGGGTCCACGTCGACCCGCGCGAGCTGTTCGTCGACGACGGCGACGTGCTGACCTCCGCCGGCACCGCCGCCGGCATCGACCTGTGCCTGCACGTGGTGCGCAGCGACCACGGCGCCGAGGCGGCCAACGCGCTGGCCCGCCGCCTGGTGGTGCCGAGCCGCCGCGGCGGCGGAGGACAGGCCCAGTACATCGATCAGTCTTTACCGGAGGAGATCGGCAACGACCCGCTGGCCGAGGTGGTCACGTGGGCGCTGGAGAACCTCAACCAGCAGTTCGACGTCGAGGTGCTGGCGGCTCGCGCGTACATGAGCCGGCGCACCTTCGACCGGCGGTTCCGCACGCTCACCGGCAGCGCGCCGCTGCAGTGGCTGATCACCCAGCGGGTGCTCCAGGCGCAGCGGCTGCTGGAGACCTCGGAGCTGTCGGTGGACGACGTCGCGCGCCGGTGCGGGTTCCGTTCGCCGGTGGCGCTGCGCGGGCACTTCCGGCGCCAGCTCGGGGTCTCCCCGGCCGCGTACCGGACCAGCTACCGGGCCCGCCGTCCCGGTCAGCAGCCGAGCGCGCCGGCCGGTGCGCTCGGCGACCTGCGGCTGCCCGGAGCGCTGCCGCACCCGGCGGGCGCGGTCGCGCCGGCGGGCGGGCCGCTGTTCGGCGGGGCGCACGGTGTGCCGTCGGCGCAGCCGTTCCCGGCCGGTCCGGGGGCGCCGCTCGCGGTCGGGCAGCACGGGCAACCGGTGCCGCACGGCCAGCAGGGGCAGCAGATCGGTCACGGGCAGCCGGGAGCGCACGGCCAGCCCGGCGGGTTCGGTCCGGGCCAGGTCGGGACGCCGACCGGCCAGCCCTTCCACGTCCGGGCCGGTCAGCCGTACCCGCACCAGCAGGCCGCACAGCAGTCGCACCCCGGGCAGCAGGGTGCGGCAGGGCGCGGTCCGCTGCGGCCGCCGGTGGTTCCGGCGCAGGCCGGACCGGGGGCGGGGACCGGACGTCCGCCGCGCACCGCGGAGCACGCGGCGGCGGAGGACGGTCTCCCGCAGCCGGGGGTCCGCGGTCAGGGCCAGGGGCACCGGAGCGCGGCCGAGCGGCCCGCGGACGAGCCGGGTGCGGCCGGGCGCGGTCACGGCGCGGCCGCGGGACGGATGCCGGCCCCGGCCGGGCAGCCGGGCTCGGGGCCGGGTGAGCTCCGCGGTCGCCAGGCCCGGGCTCCGCAGGTCCGCGGCCAGGCGGCCGGCCGGCCCTCGGCCGAGGGCGCCCGGGCGGCGCGCGAGGTCCGGGCCGGACGGGACGGCCATGCGGTCCGGGCCGGCCGGGAGGGCGAGCACCCGGACGGCCCCGGTACGCACGACGGGCCGGAGGAGCACCAGGCCGAGGCACCCCGCTCGGCTCCACCGGTCCCCGCGGCGCGTGATCGCGCCGTAGGGTGAGTTGTGTGAATGACCGTTTGGTATGGATCGACTGTGAAATGACCGGCCTCGACCTCGACCGGGACGCCCTGGTCGAGGTCGCGGTGCTGGTGACGGACTCCGAGCTGAACATCCTCGGCGAGGGCGTGGACGTCATCATCCGGCCGCCGGCGGAGGCGCTGGCGAACATGCCCGAGGTGGTGCGCGAGATGCACACCGCCTCCGGGCTGCTGGAGGAGCTGGAGCAGGGCGTGACCCTGGCCGAGGCCGAGGAGCGGGTGCTCGCCTACGTGCGCGAGCACGTGCCGGAGGCGGGGAAGACCCCGCTCTGCGGCAACTCGGTGGCCACCGACCGCGGCTTCCTGGCCCGGGACATGCCGGCCCTGGAGAAGCACCTGCACTACCGGATCGTGGACGTCTCCTCGATCAAGGAGCTGGCCCGCCGCTGGTACCCGAAGGCGTACTACAACAGCCCGCAGAAGGGCGGCAACCACCGGGCGCTCGCCGACATCCGGGAGAGCATCGACGAACTGCGGTACTACCGCGAGGCGGTGTTCGTCCCGCAGCCCGGCCCGGACGCCGACACGGCGCGGGCGATCGCCGGGAAGTACCGGTCCCCGGCGAGCTGAACCCGGTTCCGCCGGGCCGGTCCGCTCCCGGAACGGCCCGGCGGAACCCCGCCGGAGGGTCGGAGGAGGTGCCCGCGTCAGCCGGATCGAAACCCTGGCGCGAGCACCCTCTCGGATCCTGTAGAGTTCTTCCTGTCGGAACGGGAACGCGAGAGCGGGAACGGACCGGACAGATGGTGGGTGTAGCTCAGTTGGTAGAGCACCTGGTTGTGGTCCAGGTGGCCGCGGGTTCGAGTCCCGTCACTCACCCCAGAGCCTGAGGGGCCGATCTCTTCAAGAGATCGGCCCCTCAGGCGTTTTCGCGTTCCCTCAGCTGTGCACGGCCTCAGTTGCACGCCCCCCACCCGGATGTGCGCTCCCTCACACGTGCCCGCCGGGTCGACTTTCCGGCCGACCCCCTGCCGCCGGAAGCTACCGGCTAGTAACATCGTCGCCATGACCACACCCACGATCGGCAAGCTGCTCGACGACACCGTGCCGATGGCGCACACCCTCAACCTGGACTACCTGGAGACCACTCCGGAGCGGGCCGTTCTCCGCCTGCCGGACCAGCCCGCGTACCACAACCACGTCGGCGGCCCGCACGCCGGCGCGATGTTCACGCTGGCCGAGTCCGCCAGTGGCTGCATCGTGCTCGCCGCCTTCGGCGACCAGCTGTCCCGGGCCGTGCCGCTCGCCGTGAACGCCGAGATCGCGTACAAGAAGCTCGCCATGGGCGACGTCACCGCCACCGCCGTGCTCGGCCGCCCGGCCGCCGAGATCGTCGCCGAACTGGACGCCGGCGGCCGCCCCGAGTTCCCGGTCACCGTCGAGATCACCCGCGCCGACGGCGCCGTCACCGGCGTGATGACGGTCACCTGGACGCTGCGCCCCAACTCCTGACCACCACGCGGCCGTTGGCCCCGGGAGCGCCGGCCCCGGGGCCACCCGCGCGATGACCGTCCGTGACGGCGGGCGTGACCTCACCACCCGGCCGCTCGTTCTCGATTCACGTGCGAGCCAATCACGCGACCAAGCCCCAGGAACCCGCCCCTCGCGGCGACGCCGGTGCCCGCCGCGGGATCGCCCGGTGGCTGCCCCGCCCCCGGGTCGTCGCCGCCGCGGGAGCCCTGCTCACCCAACTCTGGGGGGTCGGCGCCCCCGGGGCGTACGCGGCCGCCGCCGACCCACCGCCGGACCCGGCCCGGCCCGCCGTCCGGCGCGCGCTGCACGGCGCCCCGGCACTCGACCGGCCGGTGCTCGACGGACCCGCCCTCGACGGACAGTCAGCCGAGCGTCCCGTCGGGTCCGGGCCCTCGGCGGGCAGACCGTCGGCGGGCGGCCCGCCGGACCGCTCCCCCGGGGCCGCCGGGGAACCGGCCGGCAACGGCCCGGCCGACGGGACCACCGGGGCGGTCGGCACGGTCGGCGGCACCCTCCAGGAACGCATCCGGGCCGGCGGCCTTCCCCTGCCCGGCCAACGGGCGGCCGTCCCCGACGCCTTCGCGCTCGCCTCCGGCCTCCTCGACACCCTCCCCGCCCGGGCCCGGCCCGACGACCCCCGCGCCTCCCGCGAGGGCGGACCCGCCGGCCTGTCCTCCGCCGCCCGCCGCCGACCCGACGACTCCCTTCCCGCCGTTCCCCGGCAGCGCCGGGCCGCGGAGGGACCGCTGGTCCAGGAGGCGACGGCCACGACCGTCGACCGGGCAGGACCCGCCGCCGAGCCCGACCGGCCGGCGGACTCCACGGCCCCCGCCGGAGCCGGCCCCGGCCGGACGCCCGCGGCGGTGGCCATCGCCGACACCGCCACGGCGGCCACCTCCCATGACGGCTCCGCCACCGCGACCGCCGTCCTCGCCCCCATCGCCGCCGGGCTGCTGCTCACCGGGGCAGCCATGTGGAAGCACCGCGGGCTGCCACGCGGGCACTGAACTCGAACTCCCGCCGTCCACCCGGAGAACGAGCGGGCCGACGCCGGGGTACGCGCATCGCGAGGCGCGGGCGGGGGCACCGCCCGGCCGAAGACCGAAGGCCCGGGACTCGGTGCCACTCCGGCAGCGAACGGTCCCGGGTCGGTCGAGCCGCGGCGTCGGGCTGCGCGCGTCCCGGGGCCGCCGAGGCGTCTCCCGCCGCCGGGCGCGCGCCGGGACAGCGGCGGCGGCAACGGCAACGGCAGCGGCAGCGGCAGCCCGCCTACTGCACGGCCAGGTCCAGGACCAGCAGCGGGAGTTCGCGCCCCGGGATCGAGCCGGACGGGACGCTGCCGACCCGGGTGGCACCCATCGCGAGGTAGAACGGCTCGGCGTTCGGGTCGGAGTCGATGGTGAGCCGGCGCAGGCCGAGCTCCACGGCCAGGCCCCGGGCCTGCTCGAACAGCGCGCGGCCGACGCCTCGGCCGATCGACTCCGGCTCGACGAACAGCTGGTCCAGCGACCCGGTCGGCGGGGCACCGGAGAGCGAGACGAACCCCAGCACCCGCCCGCCGTGCTCGGCCACCACCGTGGCCGACCGCTCGATCACGCCGGCGTCCACGGTCAGCTTCGCCCGGCAGGCGGCCATGAACGCCTCGCCGTAGCCCCAGTACGCCTTGGACCGCAGGGCGATGCCGGTGAGCAGCGCGGCCTCGTCCGGCCGGGCCGGTCTGATCTCCATGGCACCCCCTCGGGTCGGTGGCCGGACGGCAGCGCCATTGTCGGCCGCGATCCGGTCGTCCGCCAACGGATTTGCGGCGGGCGGCACGGCGCTGCCGGGGTTCACCGCTGGACGCGCCGGACCGCGGCCGTCAGCGGAACACCCCCGGCGGCGGTTCCGGGGACGGGGCCGCCGTGGCGTCCGTCGCCGGAACGGCTCCGGCCGCGAAGTCGGTGAGGGCGCGCCCGTGTTCGACCCGGGCGTGGGCGGAGTCCGAGGCGGCGCGGCGGGTGAGGTCGGCGACCGGGAGGGGGGTGTGGGCGGCGGCCAGGACGAGGTTGCCGAAGCGCTTGCCGCGCAGCACGGCGGGGTCGGCGATCAGGCACAGCTCGGGGAAGACCGCGCCGAGGGTGGCGACCTGGGAGCGGGCGAAGGGCAGGGCGCCGCCGTCGGCGATGTTGGCGGCGTACCAGCCGCCGGGGGCGAGGGCCCGGGCGGCGAGGGTGGTGAACTCGACGGTGGTGCAGTGGGCGGGGGTGCGGGCCCCGGAGAAGACGTCGGTGATCACCAGGTCGACGCTGTCCTCGGGAGTGCGCTCCAGCACGCTGCGGGCGTCCGCGCCGCGCACCTTGATCTGCCAGCCGCGGTCCAGGGGGAGTTCGGCGCGGACGAGTTCGGTGAGCGCGGTGTCGATCTCGGCGACCTGCTGGCGGGAGCGCGGCCGGGTCGCGGCGGTGTAGCGGGCCAGGGTGAGGGCGCCGCCGCCGAGGTGCAGGACGGTGAGCGGGCGGCCGGGCGGGGCGACCAGGTCGATCAGGTGGCCGAGCCGGCGCTGGTACTCGAAGCCGAGGTGGGTGGGGTCGGCGAGGTCGACGAGGGACTGCGGGGCGCCGTCGATCAGCAGCGACCAGGCGGCGGGGCGGTCGCGGTCGGGGCGCAGTTCGGCGAGGCCGGAGCCGACGGGGCGGCTGAGCGGGCCCTGGGCGTGGGTGCGTCCGTCCGGTCCGGTGGTGGCCGCCGGTTCCGGGCCGCGCGCGGCTCTGCTGCTTCGTCCCATACCGGCCATTATCGCCGTCGGGGTGGAACACCCACAGGTCAGGGGCGTGCCCCGGGGACCCGGCCGGAGGTTGGGGGCCCGGCGGGATCCGCGCGGCACGCCCGCTAGAACGGGCCGAGGCCGCCTGCGGTGAGCGTGCAGGCGGCCTCGCAGAGGGCGGAGCGGAGCACCCAGGCGTCGGTGGGGCGTGCGGTGCGGCCGGCGCCGGAGGGCGGGATCACCCAGCGCGGGTCGGTGGTGGCGGGCACGAGCGCGCCCGCGGTACAGGAGCTGCCGGGCAGGTGCCAGGTCTCCCAGGTGCCGGCCGGGACGAGGAAGGAGACGGTGCTGCCGTTGCGGCTCTGCAGGACGGCTCCGCAGGCGCGGCGCAGTCTCAGGATGTCGACGGCTTCCAGGCCGTGCCGCAGGGCGACGGTCACGGTGTCGCAGGCGGTGACGGAGGTCCCCTCGTCGGGGGTCGTGCGCTCGCGGCGGCGGCCGCCGCAGGGGGTGCGGCCGCCCTCGACCGGTCCCCGGCCGGGGCGCCGGTCGTCGGCGGGTTCGGGGAGCAGGGCGGGAGCGGCGCCGGCGAGCACTCCCCCGCGGACGGGTCGGTACTGCGGCAGTCCGGTGGCCATCATGGGCTCTCCTGTACCTCGTCGGTCCGGAAGCACAGCCGTTGGGCGGGGCCGCCGGGCTGGGACGGGCCGGGGCGACGGCATGGGCTTTTTCCGCGTACCAGGACAACGCGGGGCCAGCGCCGCAGGCCACGGGGCGCATTACAGCAAGGCATGGCATTTCATGGCGGATACCCAGCAACATCGCCCCTTTTGCCCTGCATTGACATTGAATGTCCGGCCAACCGAATGTGGCCGCTCGGTGACTCCGAGTACTCTCGGCGCCATGGCAGCCACCCCACCGGCCGAGCCGAACCGACCGTCCCCCAACCCCGTGATGCGCGCGCTGCGCGGCGACCGTTCACCCGGCGAGTTCGCCACGGCCGTCCGCAGGGCCGCCCGCGAGATCGGCGAGCACGTGTCCTGCGACGCCCGCTACGTCGGACGGGTCGAATCCGGTGAGATCCGCTGCCCCAACTACGCCTACGAGCGGGTGTTCCGGCACATGTGGCCGGACCGCACGCTCACCGACCTCGGCTTCGCCCCCCGGACCTCCGTCCGCCGCCGCCCGGTGGCCGGATCCGTCGGGTGGAGCGAACCACCTCCGCTCCACCCGACGTTCCCGCCCCCGCCCGCCCCGCGCTCACCACTCTCCACTCAACTCCCGTACGCTGCCTCGCCGTACGCGGATCCAGCCGCTCCGGACGGGCCCCCGTGGCCGAGTCCCGGGACGGCGCCCCGGGGGCCCGATGGATCGCCCTATCTCGACGAGGAGAACGACGACGTGCGTCGCCGTACGTTCCTGGCCGGCGGCACCACCGCGCTGGCCGCCGTGATCGGCATCGACCGACCCGCATCGGCCGCCGGCCGGCAGGCCGGTGCCGACGGCGCCTCCGGTGCGCTCACCGCCCGAGGCGCCTTCCCCGGTGCGGAGTTCACCGCACCGTCGCTGCTCGGCGGCGAACCGCTGGTGCCCGGCCGCCCCGGGCCGGTGGCGCCGTCGCGCCGGGTCGGCGCCGCCGAGGTGTTCGGCGTCGAGCAGGCCGTCCGGGAGATCCGGCTGGCCGACGACGCGCACGGCGCCGACGCCCTGTACGAGCTCGCCGGGCGGTCGCTGCGCAACGCCTACGTGTTGCTCAACGAGTGCGAGTACAGCGCCGAGACGGAGCGCCGGCTCCAGGCCGGGGCGGGTGAACTCGCCATCTCCGTCGGCTGGTTGGCCCATGACTCGAACCGTCTCGCGGACGCCCGCTCGTTCTACTCCGAGGCGCTCGCCACCGCCCGGATGGCCGGGGACTCCGGGCTGGAGGCGCACGTCTTCTGCAACAGCGCCTTCCTCGCCCGGGACGCCGGCCGCCCGCGCGAGGCGCTGCGCGCCGCCCAGGCCGGGCAGGTCGCCGCCCGGGAGCTGGACTCCGAGCGGCTGCTCGCCCTGCTGACCATGCGCGAGGCCGGTGCGTGGGCCCTGCTCCAGGACCGCGCCTCCTGCGAGCGCGCCCTCGGCCGGGCGTACGCCCTGTTCGACCGGGGCCCCGGTGCGCGGGACCCGGAGTGGATGTCCTTCTTCGGCGAGGCCGAGATCGCCGGGCTCCAGTCGCAGTGCTGGTCGGCGCTCGGCGACTGGGACCGCGCCAGCGAGCAGGCCGTGCTGGCGATAACGCTCCAGGAGCCGCACTTCCTCCGCAACCGGGTGCTGTACACCGCCGAGCTGGCCCACGACCGGCTCGGCCGCGGGGACCTGGCGGGCGCGGCGCACCACGGCTCGGCCGCCGTCGCGCTGTTCGACGCCGTCGGTTCGGCCCGGATCCGGAGCATGCTCGCGGACACCGCGGGACGGCTGCGCCGGCACGTCGCGGTGCCCGAGGTGCGCCGGTTCCTGACCGATTACGACCGGGCGGCGGCCGCGTAGGACCCGCACAGGGCCCGGGCAGGCCCCCGGGAGAAGCCCCGGGCCGCCCGACGGACCGGGGACCGGCGCGGTCGACGGACCGGGGACCGGCGCGGTCGGCGCCCGCCCGGGGTCACTGCCCGGCGGTCGGACCGTCCAGGTGGGACAGGTCGTTCCAGATCTCCACCGCCGGCGCGCCGTACTCCCAGGACAGCACGCAGAGCGCGGCCGTACCGAGCTTGAACCGCTGGGCGAACTCGGGCGGCAGACCCAGCCAGCGGGCGGCCAGGATGCGCAGCAGGTGGCCGTGCGCGAACAGGACCACGTCCCGGTCGGCGCAGTGCATCACGGTGGTGTCCGGCTCCGGGACGCCGTGCTCCTCGTTGAGGCCGGCCAGGAAGGCGTCCACCCGGGCGGCCACGTCGGAGAGCTTCTCGCCGCCGGGCACCCCGTCGCGCCAGATCAGCCAGCCGGGGTGGTCGGTGGCCCGGATGTCCGCGCCGGTGCGGCCCTCGTACGCGCCGTAGTCCCACTCCATCAGCTCCGGGCGCTCCACGGCGCGGTCGCCGAAACCGGCCAGCTCGCAGGTCTCCTTCGCCCGGCCGAGCGGGCTGGTGCGGACGAGCGCGTCCGGCAGCCCGTTCCAGGGGGCCTTGGCGAGACGGGCGCCGAGGGCCCGGGCCATCGCGCGGCCCTCCTCGGTCAGCGGGATGTCGGTGCGGCCGGTGTGGCGGCCGGTGGCGGACCACTCGGTCTCGCCGTGGCGGACCAGCACGATGCGGGCGGGCATGGGGGCTCCTAGCGACAGCAGGGCGGTGGCAACGGTCGGTCTCACCATTGAGCACCGGGCTCCATGATCCCCCACCCGGACGGCGGCCACGATCGCGGGGGCCGTGGCGGCGGCCGCGGCCGCACGCCGGCGGGCGCGGTCCGCCGGGGGCCCGACCACGGCCGCCCCGGGTGCCGGCCGGTGCACCGGCCGGCGTGTCGACCGCTGTGCCGCCCGGTCGTCCAACGGCCGGTCCGCACCGCGTTGTCGGACCCGGATGCGACACTGGGCCGCACCATGAACGTCTCGACGAACGTCCCGCCCGGCGGGCCCGCTGAGCCGCTCGCCCAGCGGCTCGCGGAGCTGCGCGGACCGGCCCCGCAACGCAGTCTGAACGCCCGCTCCCTCGCCGCGCTCGCCGCCAATCCGGGCTGCCACCGCCGCGCCGTGCTGGACGCGGCCGGGGTGGACAAGTCCGCGCTGGCGGCCCGGCTCGGCCGCCCCGCCCCCTTCGGCCAGTCCCCCTTCGCCATCGCCCGCGGCGTGATCTTCGAGTCCCGGCTGAAGGCGGACGGCTACGCCCCGCTGCTGGAGCCGCTGCGCCACCACCTGGGCCTCCCGGCGGACGACCGGGCCCCGCTCCGGGTGCCGGACCTGCTGCACCGCTCCGGCCCGGCCGTACGCGCCGACCGGACGGCCGAGGCACTGGCCGCGGCCGCCGCCGACCCGGAGGCCTGGACGCTGCTCGACCACCCGATGCTGCGCCTGGCGGTGGCCGGCAGCACCGCCTACCTGGAGCCGGACGCCCTGGTGGTGCACGGCGGGCGGTGCACCGTGGTCGAGATCAAGTCCTTCCCGGTGCTGGACGGCAGCGCGGACCCGGCCAAGGTCGGCGCCGCCGCCCGACAGGCCGCGGTGTACGTGCTGGCGCTCCAGCAGGCCGCCGCCGCGGCGGCCGGGCAGCCGCTCGCCGAGGACCCGTACACCGAGCAGCGGCTCGCGGGCAGCCCGCGCACCAGCGTGCTGCTGGTCTGCCCGAAGGACTTCGGCAACCGGCCGACCGCGGTGGCCGTGGACGTCCGCCGTGAACTGGCCACCACCCGGCGCCAGCTGAGCCGGATGACCGGCATCGGCCGGCTGCTGGAGGCGCTGCCGCCGGACGCCGGCTTCGACCTGGCCGCCGACGAGGACGGCGCGCCGGCCCGGACCACCGAGCAGCTGACCGCCTCGGTCGAGGCGGTGCCCGCCGCGTACAGCCCGGACTGCCTCTCCACCTGCGAACTCGGCTTCCACTGCCGTGCCCGGGCCCGCTGCGACGACCGGGTCGAGCAGCTCGGCCGGGGCGTGCGCGGCGAACTGGGCAGCATCCGGACGGTGTCCGGGGCGCTGGCCGCCGCCGGCACCAAGGGCGACGACCTGGACGGCGCGGACGACGCCGCCGAACGCCTCGCCTACGCGGCCGCACTGCGCGCCGAGGCCCTGGAAGCGGCGGCCGCGGCAGCCACGGCCGCCGGACCCGGCGCCCCGGGGGCCGTCGCATGAGCGGGCGCGACGCGGGAGCGGCCCCGGCCGAGGGCCGCGGGAGCACCGCCGGGCGAAGCGGGGCGGGCGCATGAGTCTGCTCACCACCCTCGCCCGGCTGGAGGCCGTCCGCAGCGGCCGGGCCGAGCCGCTGGCCACCGTCCGGCACCGGCACCTGTCCGACCGCCCGATGGTGCTGGTCCCGCTGACCGCCGCCGGCGAGTCCGGCGCGCCGCTCGCGGTGCTGCTCGGCACCGACCGGGACGCGCCCCGGCTGCACCTGGTGCCGCAGCCGCTCAACCGCACCCTGCGGTTCGACTTCCTGGCCGAGCTGGCCGCCGACCTGCTGCCCTACCTGGAGTCCTTCGCCGAGGACGTCGAGCAGATCGAGGGCTCCGAGAAGGACCCCGAGAGCGGCGAGAAGACCCAGGTGTTCCGCGAGCTGTGCGCGGACGCCCCGCAGCTGATCGTGCCGAACGGCGCGGGCGTGCACCACCTCGCCCTGATCGGCCGCTCGACCCGTTTCCGCCGCACCGCCGAGGACGCGGAGCCGGGCCCGTACCCGGCGCCGGTCCGGGTGCCGCTGCTCGGCCGCTGGCTGACCCACCTCACCGACCGCGCCCAGGTGCCCGGGTCCTCGCTGCTGCTGCCGATGACCGGCCTGCTGGCCCGGCACTGGGCGACCGGCCAGAGCCACCTGGAGGACCAGCACCTGGCGGCCCGGCTCGCCTGGCACCACCCGCCGGCCGGTCTGACCGGCGCGCAGGCGGCCGAGCTGGCCGAGTCCGCCCGGGACGACCGGGGGCAGCTGCTGCACCCGCCGGCCGGGCCGACGACCGACCCCCGCTTCGACGAGTTCGTGCTCGCCCCGGCGATCACCCGCTACGACGCCGCGGTGGGCGCCCTGCAGCACAGCACCGAGCAGCGCGACGAGGCCGCCGCCGCACGCGCCCGGGCGGCCGTGCGGGCCGCGGTGACGGCGCTGGAGGAGGCGCTGTCGACCGTCCTGCTGCCCACCTGGCGGGACGTCTGGCGGGGCCTGGACCTGCTGCGGACCCTGCCGCCGGCCGGTCACCTGGAGGAGCGCTGGACCGGCGACCGCTGGTCCTACACCGGCCACCGGGACCGGCTGGCGGCCGGCGAGCCGCCGCAGCCCCGGCAGGACGACGCCGTCACCGCGGCCCGCAAGCTCGCCCAGCGCGAGCGCGAGCAGGCCCGGCTCGACGTCCAGGAGGCGCTGGACGACCCGCTGGCGATGGCCGAGCACCGGCTGGCCGGCGAGGCGTTCAGCGGCGTGGTCACGGAGGTGGTGCCGGACTGGGACACCACCGGCCGCTCCCCCAAGCCGCGCCCGCTGGTCACCCTGCGCACCGCCGACCGTCCGCACGCGGACCTCGGCCGCGAGGTGCACCGCGTGCACGGCGCGTCCGCGCAGAAGGCCGAGATCGTCGCGGTGGACACCGCCGGGGGCACCCTCACCCTGCGGGTGCTCTCCGGCATGGGCCGCCGCAAGGAGCCGGAGCCGGGCAGCCTGCCCGAGCCCGGCGAGTCGGTCACCTTCACCCTGTTCGAGCTGACGGTGCGCCAGTCCGCGCCGCTGCCCGAGCCGGACGACACCCCCTGGACCCACGGCGGCCCGCCCGGCGCCGCGCCCGTACCCGCCCCGTCCGCCCCGTCCGTCTCCGAGGAGTGGGAGTGAGCCGTCCGATGACCCCCGAGCAGGCCCCGGGCGAGGCCGCCGACGCCGCGGTGGCCCGGATCCTGGCGGCCACCGTCCGGCCGCCGGCCGGCGCCCCGCGCGGCGTGGTGGTGGACTCCCCGCCCGGCGCCGGGAAGTCGACGCTCGTGGTGCGGGCCGCGCGCGAGCTGGTCGAGGCCGGCGAGCGGCTGATGATCGTCGCCCAGACCAACGGCCAGGTGGACGACCTGGTCGGCCGGCTGGCCGGGAAGGCGCCGGAGCTGACGATCGGGCGACTGCACGCCGCGGACTCACGGCCCGGCCCGGAGGTGCTGAAGCACGCCAACGTGACGCCCTCCGACAAGGTCGCCGACCTGGTCGAGCACGACGTGGTGATCTCCACCGCGGCCAAGTGGCAGTGGGTGCGGGCCGAGGCCCCGTGGCGGCACGCGATCGTCGACGAGGCGTACCAGATGCGCTCGGACGCCCTGCTCGCGGTGGCCCGGCTGTTCGAGCGGGCGCTGTTCGTCGGCGACCCGGGCCAGCTGGACCCGTTCACCGTGGTCGGCACCGAGCAGTGGGCCGGGCTGTCGTACGACCCGTCCGGCAGCGCGGTGGTCACCATGCTGGCGCACAACCCGGAGATCGAGCCGCACCGGCTGCCGGTCTCCTGGCGGCTGCCCGCCAGCGCCGCGCCGCTGATCTCGCGGGCCTTCTACCCGTACACGCCGTTCCGTTCCGGCACCGGCCCGGACGACCGCCGGCTGACGGCCTCCGTGCGTCCGGACGGCTCCGCCCTGGACGCGGTGATCGACCGGGCCGCCGAGCACGGCTGGGCCCTGCTGGAGCTGCCCGCCCGGCACACCGTACGGACCGACCCGCAAGCCGTGGCGGCCGTCGCGGCCACCGTCCGCCGGCTGCTGGAGCGGGGGCTGACCGCCCACTCCGAGCAGGGCGAGGCCCCGCTCACCGCGGACCGGGTCGCCGTCGGCACCGCCCACCGGGACCAGGCGGCGGCCGTGCGCGCGGCGCTGCTCAAGGCGGGCGTGCCGGTGGACGGCGCGGCCGGTCCGGCCGTCACGGTGGACACCGCCAACCGCCTCCAGGGCCGCGAGTACGACGTCACCGTGGTGCTGCACCCGCTCTCCGGGCGCCCCGACGCGACCGCCTTCCACCTGGAGACCGGCCGGCTCTGCGTGCTCGCCTCCCGGCACCGGCACGCCTGCATCGTGGTGGCCCGGGCCGGGATCGCCGAGCTGCTGGACGAGCACCCCGCGACCGAGCCGGTGCAGCTGGGCGTGCCGGTGACCTTTCCGGACGGCTGGGAGGCCAACCACCAGGTGCTGCACCACCTGGGCGGCCACCGGGTCCACCTGAGGTAGCCGCCGGTGTCAGTCCTCGGTCTCGCAGACCGCGAACGCCACCACCGGGCCCCGCTCCGTCCGTGCGCTCCACCCGCGCCCGTCGGCGGTGGGGCCGGTGGCGCGCACCGGGCCGTCCGCGTCCGGCTGGAGCCGGTAGCCGCCGCCGGTCAGGTGGGTGCCGGACGGGCAGGTCGCCGTCGAGACGCCGTCCGCGCCGCTCGGCTCCCCGGTGACCACCAGGGCCGTCTCGGCGGCCGAGGCGGGCGGGGCGACGGCGGCGACGGCGAGCAGCGCGCCCGGCAGGGGCAGGACGGACAGGGCGAGGGCCGTGAGGCCTCTTCTCACACGCATGGGGGTTCCCTCCAGCTCGGTCGGACGACCGGGTACACCGGGACAACCGATTCGCATGCGATCCGGAAGCGCGGCGCGGGAGGCGCACGCCCGGCGCGAGCCGGGGAATAGCGCTCGCGTGCGCACCGTTCCGCTACCGGCCACCGCCGCGAGACAATGGACGGCGGCCACGACCGGGCGGCGCAGCCCGGAGCAGATCCCTTCCACCCCCACCCGAGACCCGGAGGTGTCCGTCCATGCCCGACTCCCCAGAGTCGTCCGAGCCCACCAGGCGCCTGCGTCCGGTGCAGCTGCTGTTCGAGCCGCAGTCCGCCGAACCCGAGCCGGAACGATTCTTCGACCTGGAGTCGATCGAGGACCCGGCGGAGCTGCTGCGCCGCTCCACGGAACTGGCCCTGGCCTTCCGGGCCGCCGCCGAGCGGGCCACGGACTTCCAGGCGGTCGCCGCCGCGCAGCTCGCCGACCCGCGCCGGTTCGACGCGCTGTCCGACGCCGAGGTCGCCCGGCGGGCGGACTGGACCCCGGACTACGCCGCCAAGATGATCGAGTACGGCCGCACCCTGCTCCAGCCGCGCCGGCACGAGGACTGAGCCCCGCGCCCGTCCGCCGGACACGGGCCGCTGGCATATGCGCGGCGGGGAAGGGTACGCCGTCCCCCGCCGCGCTGTCCGGCGAACCGTGCTTTCCGTCCCGGCGCGGGCGGGCGCCGCGCAGGCTGCTCCCCGTGGAGATCTGGACACAGCAGTCGGTGACGCAGCAGTCGGTGACGTACCCGTCGGCGACATACCCGTCGGTGATGCACCCGTCGGTGGAGTACGTCGGCGCGGCCGGGGAGGCCTGGCTCGCCTCCGCCAGCGAGTACCCGCGCAGCATGCGCGCCCTGTGGGAGAGCCGCCCCTGGGCGCCGTCGGTGCTGCCCTGCGGGCGCGCCTTCGACGTGATCAGCATGCCGGCGCTGTTCGGCCGCCGGGTGCTGGACGAGCTGTGGGCCTCCGGACCGGGCTGCGGGCCGGTGGCCGTCCACCGGGGGCGGATGCTGCTGTTCGTCCAGCCCGGCGCCGCTCCCCGGCTGCGCCGGCTGCTGGCCTGGGAGGAGTGGGCCCGGGACGTGCCGCCGCTGCTGTGCCACGGCAGGGGCGACGCGGTGACCGTGCCGCCCCTGCAGCGGATGGTGAACAGCCCGGACTCCCCCGGGCAGGGCGCCGGCCGGTGGATCGTCGCACCCGAACAGCGCAGTCCCCGGCTGCCCGGCGCCGCGGTGGTGCTCTGGGCCTGCGTGCGGGCGGCGCGCGAGCCGGTTCCCGCCGGGGCGCCCGTCGTGACCGGAGGGTGAACGCGGGGCGGCCGGTATTCGATTTTGGCTCGGCCGCACGGCGCTGCTAGAGTCTTCTCTGTCAGCAGGCGCCGCTAGCTCAGTTGGTTAGAGCAGCTGACTCTTAATCAGCGGGTCCGGGGTTCGAGTCCCTGGCGGCGCACAGACAGCCGGAAGGCCCTTCGCGAGAGCGAAGGGCCTTCCGGCGTTTCCGGCCCGAAGGCCTGAAAACCCGAAGGCCCGAAGGCCCGAAGGCCCGAAGGCCCGAGGCCCCGGACGACCGGGCCGCCCGCGCCGGAGCGGACGGCCCGACCCGGGCTCAGCGGCCGCGCAGCGCGCGGTAGCGGGCGACCAGCTCGGCGGTGGAGCTGTCCAGCTGCTCGGCGCCCTCACCGGTGAGCAGCACCGGCTCGATCCGCTTGGCGAGCACCTTGCCCAGCTCGACGCCCCACTGGTCGAAGGAGTCGATGTTCCAGATCGCGCCCTGGACGAACACCTTGTGCTCGTAGAGCGCGACCAGCTGGCCGAGCACGGAGGGGGTCAGCTCCCCGGCCAGGATGGTGGTGGTCGGGTGGTTGCCCTTGAAGGTCTTGTGCGGGACGAGCTCGGCGGGCACGCCCTCGGCCGCGACCTCCTCCGGAGTCCTGCCGAAGGCCAGCGCCTGGGTCTGGGCGAAGAAGTTGGCCAGCAGCAGGTCGTGCTGGGCGACCAGGCCGGGGGGCAGGTCGGCGACCGGCTTGGCGAAGCCGATGAAGTCGGCCGGGATGACCTTGGTGCCCTGGTGCAGCAGCTGGTAGTAGGCGTGCTGGCCGTTGGTGCCGGGGGTGCCCCAGACCACCGGGCCGGTCTGCCAGTCCACCGGGGTGCCGTCGCGGGTCACCGACTTGCCGTTGGACTCCATGTCCAGCTGCTGGAGGTAGGCGGTGAACTTGGACAGGTAGTGCGAGTAGGGCAGCACCGCGTGCGCCTGGGCGTCGAAGAACGCGCCGTACCAGACGCCGAGCAGGCCGAGCAGCAGCGGGACGTTCTGCTCGGGCGGGGCGGTGCGGAAGTGCTCGTCGACCAGGTGGAAGCCGTCCAGCATCTCGCGGAAGGCGTCCGGGCCGATGGCGATCATCAGCGACAGGCCGATCGCCGAGTCGTAGGAGTAGCGGCCGCCCACCCAGTCCCAGAACTCGAACATGTTGGCGGTGTCGATGCCGAAGTCCTGCACGCCCCGGGCGTTGGTGGACAGCGCGACGAAGTGCTTGGCCACCGCGTCGGTGTCGGCGCGCAGCCCGGTGAGCAGCCAGTCGCGGGCGGAGACCGCGTTGGTGATGGTCTCGATGGTGGTGAAGGTCTTCGAGGCGACGATGAACAGCGTCTCGGCCGGGTCGAGGTCGCGGACCGCCTCGTGCAGGTCGGCGCCGTCGACGTTGGAGACGAAGCGGACGTCGAGGTCGCGCTTGGCGTAGGAGCGGAGCACCTCGTAGGCCATCGCCGGGCCGAGGTCGGAGCCGCCGATGCCGATGTTGACGACGGCGCGGATCGGCTTGCCGGTGTGGCCCTTCCACTCGCCGCTGCGGACCCGGTCGGCGAAGGCGGCCATCTTGTCGAGGACGGCGTGCACCTCGGGCACCACGTTCTCGCCGTCGACCTCGATCACGGCGCCGCGCGGGGCGCGCAGCGCGGTGTGCAGGACGGCGCGGTGCTCGGTGTTGTTGATCTTCTCGCCGCGGAACATGGCGTCCCGCAGCTCGGCGACGCCGGTGGCGGCGGCCAGCTCGCGCAGCAGCTCCAGCGTCTCGTCGGTGACCAGGTGCTTGGCGTAGTCCACGTGCAGGTCGCCGACCCGGAGGGTGTGGCGGCGGCCGCGCTCGGGGTCGGCGGCGAACAGCTCACGCAGGTGGGTGTCGCCCAGCTCGGCCCGGTGCTTGGCCAGGGCGGCCCACTGCGGGGTGCGGTCCAGCGGGGTGCGGGCGTCGGCGCGGGTCTCCGACATCGGTGGGTCCTCGATTCATCTGGGTGCAGAAACCGGCAGGGCCAGGCGTGAGGGTTCGCCGAGGTCGTGCGGGTACTGGTGGTGCGCCGACTCCGTTGACGGCCTGCCCGGGTTCAGCCTATGCAACCCCGGGGCCGGTCGCGCACATTCCGCCCCGCGGGCGCGGGCGGTGCGCCCGCGGGGAGCGGACGCCCCGTCATTTCCGTTCGGAGCGCAGGTCGAGTCCGCGCAGCACCTGGTCGACCAGCTCCGGATCGGCGCCGAGCTCACTGCGGGCGGCGAGCATCTCGCGGCGGGAGGCGGCGATCATCTCCTGCTCGACGTCCCGGGCGGCGCGCCACTGGGCCATCCGCAGCTTGGCCTCGGCGGCCTCCTCCTCGGCGTAGTTCTCCGGGCAGAGCCGGGCCAGCCGGTCGTGCTGACGGTCCCGCAGGCGGTCGGCGACCTCGGCGGGCAGCCGGTCCTGCTCCTCCAGCTCGCCGAGCCGGCTGAGCCCGGCCTTGGCGGCCCGCCACCAGAGCTGGCGCACGGCCTGCTCGTGCTTGTCCTGGTCGATGTCCAGCTCGAACCGCTTTGCCAGCCAGGGCAGGGTGAGGCCCTGCACCAGCAGGGTGAAGAGCACCACGCTGAAGGCGATGAAGACCAGCCGGCCGCGCTCGGGGAAGTTCTCGCCGGAGTGCAGGGTGAGCGGGATGGCGAGCGCCAGGGCGACGGTGGCCACCCCGCGCATGCCGGACCACCAGAGGATCACGCTCTCCTTCCAGCTGAACGGCGTGTCCTCGTCGTCGCCGGAGCGCAGCTTCTTCGACAGCCAGCCGGCCGGCAGCAGCCAGAGCAGCCGGACCAGGACGACCACCGCGATGACCACGGCGGCGTCGCCGAGGAATCCGGTCCAGCCGCGGCCGGCCTCCTTGAGCACGGTGGCCAGCTCCAGGCCGATCAGGCCGAAGGCGACGCCGGTGATCAGGATCTCGACCACCTCCCAGAAGGCGTTGCCGACCAGCCGGTAGGAGACGGCGTCCGCGTCGGAGGCCCGCTCGGCGAGGTAGAGCGCGCAGACCACGACGGCGAGCACGCCGGAGCCGTGGATCTCCTCGGCCAGGGTGTAGGCGGCGAAGGGGACCAGCAGGTTGAGCGCGACCTGCTGGGTCGGGTCGTCCAGGCGCTCGGCGAGCCTGGTGTTGACCCAGCCGAGCGCGACGCCGACCACCACGGCCAGCACCGCGGACAGCACGAAGCGCAGCACCGCGTCGCCGGCCGAGAAGTCGCCGCTGACCATGGCCTCGATGGACAGCGAGTAGATGACGATCGCGGTGACGTCGTTGAACAGCCCCTCGCTCTCCAGGATCGCCACCAGGCGGCGGGGCAGCCCGACGCTCCCGGCCACCGCGACGGCGGCGACCGGGTCGGGCGGGGAGACCAGCGCGCCGACCGCGATGGCGGCGGCCAGCGGCAGGGTGGGCAGCAGCCAGTGCACGGTGCCGGCCACGGCGACCGTGGTGACCGCCACCAGGGCGACCGCCAGCAGCAGGATCGAGCGGGCGTTGGCCTTGAAGTAGCGCACCGAGGAGCGCCGGGCCACCGCGAAGATCAGCGGCGGCAGGACCAGCGGCAGGATCAGCTCGGGCTCGATGGTGACGTCCGGGATCTGCGGGACCAGCGCCATGACGATGCCGAGCAGGGTCATCAGCACCGGTTGCGGCACGCCGATCCTCCGACCGAGTGGCATGGTCACCACGGAGGCGAGCAGCACCAGGAAGAACAGGGGCAGCTGGCCCACGGGGAGGTTCCTCTCGACGACGGACGGCTGAGCGCCGCCCAGGATAAATCTGACAATGCGCCCATCGGTGTCGACACGCTGAACAATGACTTGACCTCAAGCACACTTCAGGTCGGATGATCGTCGACATCGGAGGGATCGAGAAGGGGCGGGAACAGCATGAAAGCGGTCACCGTGACGGGGAACGGCGGTCCGGAGGTCCTGCGGGTCGCCGAGGTGCCCGACCCGCGGCCCGGGCCGGGCGAGGTGCGGGTACGGGTGTACGCCGCCGGCGTGCAGCCGGTGGACCTCGCGATCCGCGAGGGGTTCCGCCCGCCGGGACTGGCGGTCGAGCCGCCGTTCGTCCTCGGCAACGAGTTCGCCGGGGTGGTGGACGCCCTCGGCCCGGACGCCGGGCACTGGCGGGTCGGGGACGAGGTACTGGGCTTCCGGGTGCTGGGCGGCCAGGCCGACCTGGTCACGGTGGACGCCGACCGGCTGGTGGCCAAGCCCGCCGGGATGCCGTGGGAGCAGGCCGGCTCGCTCTCCGCCTCCGGCCAGACCGCGCACGTGGCGCTCACCGGGCTCGGCGTCGGCCCCGGCGACACCCTGCTGGTGCACGGCGCCGCGGGCGGGGTCGGCACGGTCGCCGTCCAGCTGGCCCGGGCCTGGGGCGCCGCGGTGATCGGCACCGCGAGCGAGCGCAACCACGACTACCTGCGGGAGCTGGGCGCGGTGCCGGTCACCTACGGCGAGGGGCTGGTCGAGCGGGTCCGGGCGGTGGCACCGCAGGGGGTGACCGCGGCCTTCGACGCCGCCGGGCGGGGCGCCCTGGAGGCCTCCGTCGAACTGGTCGCCGACCGGACCCGGATCGGCACCGTGGTCGACTACCCCGGCGCCGAGCGGCTGGGCGTCCGGGGGCTGCGGGGCGAGCGGACGGCCGGAAGGCTGGCCGAGCTGGTCGAGCTCTGGGAGGCCGGCGGGCTGCGGCTGGAGATCTCGGAGTCGTTCCCGATCGAGCGGGTCGCCCAGGCCCACAAGCTGGTCGGCGCCGGGCACGTCCGGGGCAAGGTGGTGCTCACCATGTGAGCGCGCCCGCCTCCCCGGCCCGGGCCGATTGTGAGTTTCGGCTGCTGACCAGGTAATGTTCTCCACGTCAGCAGGCGCCGCTAGCTCAGTTGGTTAGAGCAGCTGACTCTTAATCAGCGGGTCCGGGGTTCGAGTCCCTGGCGGCGCACAGACAGCCGGAAGGCCCTTCGCGAGAGCGAAGGGCCTTCCGGCGTTTCGGCGTCCGCCCTCCCGTACGCCCGCCTCCCGCCCGCCTCCCGCGCGCCCCTCCGTTCCCACGCCGCCCACGTGCCCCCGGCACGCTCCGGATGGCAGGAAAGGTGGGAAGCAGGTCATTGCTGCCACCGCCCCCCGTTGGGAGGCTGGCCGTATGAGAGCGCACAGCGTGGTCATCGTCCTCTTCGAGGGCGTGCAGAGCCTCGATGTGACCGGCCCCCTGGAGGTGTTCGCGGGGGCGGGCCGGGCGTCCGGGCAGCCCCCGGCCTACCGGGTGACCACCGCCTCCCCCGGCGGCGGTCCGGTGCGCAGCCACAGCGGACTGCGGCTGCTGCCGGACGCGGACCTGGCCGAGGTCGGGGCGGTGCACACCCTGCTGGTTCCCGGCGGGATGGACACCGAGCGCCCGGACCCGGCCCTGGTGGCACGGATCCGGGAGCTGGCCGGACGGTCCGAGCGGGTGGTGTCGGTGTGCACCGGCGCCTTCCTGCTCGCCGAGGCCGGACTGCTGGCCGGACGCCGGGCGACCACCCACTGGGCCTACGGCGAGGAACTGGCCCGGCGGTTCCCGGACGTCGAGGTGGACCCGGACCCGATCCACGTCCGGGACGGGCGGATCGCCACCTCGGCCGGGGTCACCGCCGGGATCGACCTGGCACTGGCCCTGGTGGAGGAGGACCTCGGGCGCGAAACGGCCCTGCTGGTCGCCCGCCACCTGGTGGTCTTCCTGCGCCGGCCGGGCAACCAGGCCCAGTTCAGCACCCAGCTGGCCGCCCAGGTGGCGGCCCGGCGGCCGCTGCGCGAGGTGCAGCGGTGGATCGCCGAGCACCCGGAGGCCGACCTCTCGGTCGAGGCGCTGGCCGGCCGGTCGGCGCTGTCGCCGCGGCACTTCGCCCGGGCCTTCGCCGCCGAGGTGGGGGTGACCCCCGGCCGGTACGTGGACGGGGTCCGGCTGGAGGCCGCCCGGCGGCTGCTGGAGGACACCGACGACGGCATCGAGGAGATCGCGCGCTCCTGCGGCTACGGCACCCCGGAGGCGATGCGGCGCGCCTTCGTCCGGGCCCTGGCCGCCCCGCCCGCCGAGTACCGACGCCGCTTCCGACCCGAACCCACCGGAGGTCACTGATGCGCATCGCCGTCCTGCTCTACCCCGAGTTCACCACCCTGGACGCGGTCGGCCCGTACGAGGTGCTGTCCCGGATCCCCGGCGCCGAGGTGGTGTTCACCGCCGCCGAGCGGGGGCCGGTGCGCAACGACCTCGGCAGCCTGGCGCTCGTCGCGGACGCCGCCCTGGACGAGGTGGACTCGGCCGACCTGCTGCTGGTGCCCGGCGGGCCCGGGACGGAGGCCCAGCTGACGGACCGGGCCGTGCTCGACTGGGTGCGCCGGGTGGACGCGACCACCACCTGGACCACCTCGGTCTGCTCCGGCTCGCTGATCCTGGGCGCCGCCGGGCTGCTCAAGGGCCGCCGGGCCACCAGCCACTGGGGCGTCCTGGACCGGCTGCCGCACTACGGGGCGGAGCCGACCGGGACGGAGCGGGTCGTCATCGACGGCAAGTACGCCATCGCCGCCGGGGTCTCGGCCGGGATCGACCTCGCCCTGACGCTGGCCGGCGTGATCAGCGGGGACACGACCGCGCAGGCGATCCAGCTGCTGATCGAGTACGATCCGCAGCCGCCGTACGCGTCGGGCTCCCTGGCGAAGGCGTCCCCCGAGGTGGTCGAGGCGGTCAACCGGCTGATGGTGCGCTAGGTGTACTGACCACGGAGGCCGCGCCCCGCCGGGGCGGGAAGGCGTGGCGGCGGGCGGCGGTGGCCACGGCGAGGACGGGGAGCATCAGCGCGAGCACCGTCCAGGGCAGGGCGCCGGTGCCCAGGCCGCTCAGGACCAGGCCGCCGACCACGCCGCCGCCCGCCATCGCGGCGTTCCACAGGGTCACCAGGACGGCCTGGGCGGCGTCCGCCCGCTCCCCGCCCGCGTCACCGAGCGCGGTCTGGAGCAGGGTCGGGACGCCGCCCCAGCCCAGGCCCCAGAACAGCGCCGCGACGTACACCGGCGGCGCGCTGCCGGACCGCACCGCGAGGACGGCCGCCGTCAGCGCGACCAGCAGCGCGGCGCCGATCGTCAACTGCCGCAGCCGGCGGTGGATGTGCGCGCCGATCAGCCAGACGCTCGCCAGCGAGGCCAGCCCGAAGACCAGCAGCACGGTGCCGGTGGCGCCGCCGAGGCCGGCCCGGTCCAGGAAGGGCGTGATGTAGGTGAACAGGATGGTGTGCGCGAGCACGAAGAGCACCGTCACGGTGAGCACCGGCCGCACGCCGGGCACGGCGAGCGCCTCGCGGACCGGTGCCCGCTCACCGGCCGGCTGCCCGGGCTGGTCCGGCAGCAGCGCCGCGATCCAGCCGATCACGCCGACCGCCAGTGCCGTCATGGCCAGGAAGGGCACCCACCAGGCGAGCACCTGCCCCAGGAAGGTGCCGACCGGCACTCCCAGCGACAGCGCGACCGGCACGCCCGCCATCGCCACCGCCATGGCCCGGCCCTGCTGCTCGACCGGCACCAGCCGGCGCGCGTACCCCGCGAGCAGGGCCCAGGCCAGGCCGGCCGCGACGCCCGCGAGGAAGCGGGCGGCCAGCGTGAGCGGGTAGCTGGTGGAGACCGCGGTGACGGTGTTGGCGACCGCGAAGCCCGCCATCGCGGAGAGCAGCAGCCGCTTGCGGCCCCAGCCGGCGGTGGCCGCGCTGAGCGGGATCGCGGTGACGGCGGAGCCGATCGCGTAGACGGTGACGGTCTGCCCGGCCGCGGACTCGCCGACCCCGAGCGCCTCGCTCATCCCGGGCAGCACGCCGGCGGGCAGGTTCTCGGTGAGACCGGTGACGAAGACGGCGGTGGCCAGGGCGAGCAGGGCGGACAGGGGAAAGGGCTTGCGGGGTACCGGGGTTGTGAGCTGTGTGGTCGCCATGGGGCCATGCTCGGACCTCACACCGGTGTCAGGTTCAAGCATGGCCCCGAAGGCGTCGGCTCGCGGGGCATCCGGCCCGCGGAACGTCCGAATGACCGGGGCGTCCGGGTCGGCGGAGCGTCCGGGTCAGCGCCCGAAGTAGCCGTTGAAGTTCTTGGAGAACTCCTGGCCGCCGAACCGGTCCCAGTTGATCGACCAGGTCATCAGCCCGCGCAGGTTCGGCTGCGCGCCCGAACGCGGCACGTACGTCCCGCAGTTGGCCAGCTTGGTCAGGCAGTCGAGCGCCTTGTTCACCTCGGCCGGGGCGACGTAGCCGTTGCCCGCGTTGGTGGTGGCCGGCATGCCGATGGCGACCTTGGAGGCGGGCAGCGCCGGGAACACGTTGCTGGTGTTGCCCGCCACCGGGAAGCCCTTGAGCAGCATGTCGGTCATCGCGACGTGGAAGTCGGCGCCGCCCATCGAGTGGTACTGGTTGTCCAGGCCCATGATGGAGCCGGAGTTGTAGTCCTGGACGTGCAGCAGGGTGAGGTCGTCGCGCAGCGCGTGGATGACCGGCAGGTACGCCCCGGCCCGCGGGTCCTGGCCGCCCCAGGGGCCCGATCCGTAGTACTGGTAGCCGAGTTGGACGAAGAAGGTCTCCGGCGCCATGGTCAGCACGAAGCCCGGGCCGTACTTGGCCTTGAGGGTCTTCAGCGCGGAGATCAGGTTGACGATGACCGGGCTGGTCGGGTTCTTGAAGTCGGTGTCACCGGTGTTGAGGGAGAGCGAGTGCCCCTCGAAGTCGATGTCCAGGCCGTCCAGGCCCCACTTGTCGATGATCGCCGAGACGGAGCTGACGAAGGTGTCCCGGGCGGCGGTGCTGGTCAGCTGGACCTGGCCGTTCTGGCCGCCGATCGAGATCAGCACCTTCTTGCCCTGGGCCCGCTTGGCGGCGATGGCGGCCTTGAACTCGTCGTCCGACTCGACGCCCGGGCACTCGGTGGCCGGGCAGCGGTTGAAGCGGATGTCGCCGGAGGTGACGGAGGTGGGCTCGCCGAAGGAGAGGTTGATGAAGTCCCAGGAGTTCGGGACGTCGGCCATCCGGGTGTAGCCGGCGCCGTTGGCGAAGCTCGCGTGCAGGTAGCCGACCAGGGTGTGGCTGCCGGCGGGCGGGCTGGTGGGCGTGCCCGTGGGGGTCCCGGTCGGGGTTCCGGTGGGCGTTCCGGTCGGGGTGCCCGTCGGCGTCCCGGTCGGGGTCGCGGTCGGCGAGGCGGTCGCGGTGGGTGTCGGCGTGGGCGTCGGGCTGGGCGCGCCCGGGCCGTCCAGCGAGATGTCGTCCGCGTAGTAGGTGCCCTGGCCGTACCAGCCGTGGGTGTAGACGGTGGCGCTGGTCTGGCTCGCGCCGGTGGTGAAGCTGAGGCTGAGCTTCTGGTACGCGCCGCCGGTGCCGGGCGTCCAGGTGCTCGGGCCGCCGCCGTCCACGCCCAGGTAGACGTACGAGCCGTTGACGAAGGCGCTGAGCGTGTAGGTGGTGTTCGGGGCGACGGTGACGGTCTGGCCGCACTGGGCGGTGTCGCCGGCCGTGGCGGCCGCGGCGAGCGCGCGGCTGCCGCCGTGCACCGGGCCGGTGACGACGCTGCCGGAGTTGCCGGTGCAGCTCCAGGGGCCGAGCGAGCCGGACTCGAAGCCGCCGTTGGCCAGGAACTCGCCGGCCGAGGCGGCGGGGGCCAGGCCGAGTGTGACGCCGACCAGGGCGGCTGCGGCGACGGCGGAGGCGGTACCGGCGGCGACGGCCGCGCGGCGGCTCGTGACCGGGGTTCCGGGGACGGGTGTTCTGCGCATGCGGGCGCTCCTGCGATGGCGCGGTCGTGGGGGACGTCCGAGGGCACGCCGGAGCACGCGCCAGTGGGGGGAACGGCCCGGCCTGGCACCCAAGTTGGACTAGACCACTGAAGTGGATTCGACCGGGCGGTGTCAATGGTCCAGACCGGTTCCCGGCTTCTCCGGTTGCCGGGGGTGACACCCCGTCGAAGGATGGAGGGGTGACCCCGCCCGGCTACCTCCGCCACCCCCACCTGCACGGCGACCTGCTCACCTTCACCGCCGAGGACGACGTCTGGATCGCCCCGCTGGACGCCGACGGCGCCGGCACCGGCCGGGCCTGGCGGGTCGGCTGCGACCGCACCCGGGTCAGCGACCCCCGCATCTCCCCCGACGGCACCACCCTCGCCTGGACCAGCTGGCTCGGCCTCACCCCCGAGGTGTGGACCGCCCCGGTCGACGGCGGCCGGGCGAGCCGGCTCAGCTTCTGGGGCAGCCAGGACACCCGGGTGCGCGGCTGGCTGCCGGACGGCGAGATCCTGGCCGTCACCTCCTACCACGAGCCCTTCGGCCACTACACCTGGGCGCACGCCCTGCCACCGGACGGCTCACCCGGCCGCCGGATGCCCTGGGGGCCGGTCGGCGACGCCCAGATGAGCCACGAACGGACCGTGCTGCTCACCGGCGCCGCCCCGCACGCGCCCGCCGCCTGGAAGCGCTACCGGGGCGGCGCCACCGGCCGGCTCTGGGTGGACGGCGAGCGGATCCTGCCCGAGCACACCGGGCACCTCGCCGCCCCCATGCCGGTCGCCGGCCGGGTCGCCTTCCTCTCCGACCACGAGGGCATCGGCAACCTCTACTCCTGCCGCCCCGACGGCACCGACCTGCGCCGCCACACCGACCACGCCTCCTACTACGCCCGCGAGGCCGCCACCGACGGCACCCGGATCGTCTACCAGCACGCCGGCGACCTCTGGCTGCTGGACGGCCTGGACGCCCCCGCCCCGCGCCGGCTGCGCGTCCCGCTCGGCGGCGCCCGGGCCGGCCGCCGCCCGTACCAGGTCGGCGCCGCGAGCCAGGTCAAGGACCTCGCCTGCGACCAGACCGGCCGGGCCGGAGTGATCACCGTGCGCGGCAGCCAGTACTGGCTCACCCACAAGGACGGCCCGGCCCGCGCGCTCGCCGACACCCCCGGGGTGCGCACCCGGCTGCCGGTGGTGCTCGGACACACCGGCGAGGCGGCCTGGATCACCGACGCCGAGGGCGCCGACGCGATCGAGGTGATGCCGCTGCCCGGCCACGCCGAACCGCCGGGCCACGCCGGGCCGCGGAAGCACCACCACCGGGTGCTCGCCGCCGGACGGATCGGCCGCGTCCTGGAGCTCACCGCCTCCCCCGACGGCAGCCGGCTCGCCGCCACCACCTCGGACGGACGACTGCTGCTGGTCCGCGCCGCCGACGGCGAGGTGCGCGAACTGGCCGCCTCCGGCTACGGGCCGGTCTCCAGCGCCCGCTTCTCCCCCGACTCGCACTGGATCGCCTGGTCCGAGCCGGTCGCCGGGCGTTCACTGCGCCGCATCCGGCTCACCCGCACCGACGCGCCCTCCTCGACCACCGACGTCACCGACGGCCGGTTCGAGGACGAGCAGCCGGTGTTCACCCGGGACGGCCGCTACCTGGCCTTCCTGTCCTGGCGCGGCTTCGACCCGGTCCACGACGTGCACACCGGCGACCTCTCCTTCCCGCTCGGCTGCCGCCCGTACCTCGTCCCGCTCGCCGCCGACACCCCCTCGCCGTTCTCCGCCCCGGCCGAGGACGGCGCACCGCACCACGACGGCGACGGCACCGTCCGGGTCGACCCGGACGGCATCGGCGAGCGGCTGCTCCAGTTCCCGGTGATCGCCTCCAAGTACTCGGCCACCGACGCGGTGCGCGGCGGCCTGGTCTGGCTGCGCTGGCCGATCTCCGGCACCCTCGGCCAGACCTTCGCCAGCCCGGAGGACACCTCGGGCCGCCCCTCGCTGGAGCACTTCGACCTGGCCCGGGGCACCCGCAGCACCGTGGTCGACAAGCTGGACGGCTACGCGGTCTCCGGGGACGGCGGCTCGATCGCGGTCTACTCGGCCGGGACGCTGCGGGTGATCCCGGTCGGCGCCCCCTCCGCCGGGACCACCGTCGACCTGCGCCGGATCACCCACACCGTGCACCCGGCCGCCGAGTGGCGCCAGGCCTACCACGAGGCGGCCCGGATCGTCCGGGACCAGTTCTGGGACGAGCGGATGTCCGGCCTGGACTGGCCCGCGCTGGTCGCCCAGTACGAGCCGCTGCTGGACCGGATCTGCTCCCCCGACGACTTCGCCGACCTGCTGCGCGAACTCCTCGGCGAACTCGGCACCTCGCACGCCTACGTCACCCCGTCCCGGCGCGCCGAGGGCCCCACGCTCGCCCAGCAGCCGCTCGGCCTGCTCGGCGCCAACGCCCGCCACGCCCCCGACGGCCGCTGGCTGGTCGACCGGGTGCTGCCCGGCGAGACCTCCGACCCGCGCGCCCGCGCCCCACTGGCCGCCCAGGGCGTCCGGGACGGCGACGAGTTCCTGGAGATCGGCGGCCGCCCGGTGGACCCGCTGCGCGGACCGCTGCCGCTGCTGGCCGGCACCGGCGGCAGCACGCTCGAACTGGCCCTGCGCAGCGGCCCGGACGGCCCGGTGCGGCGGATCGTGATCACCCCGCTGACCGACGAGCGGCCCATCCGCTACCAGGACTGGGTGACCAGACGACGCGCACTGGTGCGGGAGTTCAGCGACGGGCGGTGCGGCTACCTGCACATCCCGGACCTCGGCGGCTCCGGCTGGGCGCAGTTCAACCGGGACCTGCGGCGCGAGCTGGACAAGCCCGCGCTGGTCCTGGACGTCCGCGGCAACGCCGGCGGCAACGTCTCCGAACTGGTGCTGGAGAAGCTCTCCCGGCATGTCCTGGCCTGGGACTTCAGCCGGGACCGCCGACCGGTGCGCTGGCCCCGGCACGCACCGCGCGGACCGCTGGTGGCACTGGCCGACGAGGCCACCAGCTCGGACGGCGACGTGATCATCGCGGCGATCAAGCTGCTCGGGCTCGGCCCGGTGATCGGCACCCGCACCTGGGGCGGGGTGGTCGGGATGAGCGGGCGCCACACCCTCGGCGACGGCACCCAGATCTCGGTGCCGAAGAACGCCTCCTGGTTCGGCGGCGGGCTGGGCTGGTCGGTGGAGAACCGGGGCGTCGAGCCGGACGTGCACGTGCTGCGCACCCCGCGCGACTGGGCCCGGGGGCGCCATCCGGAGCTGGTCGCGGCCGTCCAGCTGGCCCTGGAGCTGCTGGAGGACGCGCCCGCCGCGGCGCCCCCGCCGGAGTCCACGCCCCGGCCGGACCTGCGGCGACCGCCGCTGCCGCCGCGTGCGGGGTGATCCCCGGGCTCAGTCAGCCCCAGGGGTCGCCCTCGGCGGTCATGTTCTCGGCGGCGCGCCGGTCGTCCTCCTCCTGGGCGAGCCGTTCCTGCTGCTCCCGGGTCCGCTCGACGTCGTTGCCGTACGCGTCGGCGGCCTCGTCGTGGGCGAGGGCGGCGCGCTGGGCGGCCTCCTGCCCGGTGGACTCGTGCTGCGGCCGGTGGAACAACCTGTCGAAGATGCCCATGACTCCTCCAAACGGGGTGGACGGGAGGTCGGAAGACCGGGCTGCCCCCACTCTCACACCGGGTGCCCACGGGCGCACCTTGAGCCTTTGGTCCCTGGTGGACGCGCCCAAGGACCGTAGCCGCGGGCCCTCGGCCGGGCGCAGATTGGGGCCGTCGGCGAAATCGACGCCACCCTCTGGAGCCCGCTGTGACCGTCGCACATCCCGGAAGCCACGCCCGGCGCACCGCCGAGGACCCGCACGACGGACCGCGCCGGCGGGTCGGCCCGCTGGCCGCGCTGGACGGCCGGCTGCCCGGCGCGCACGACCTGCTGCTGATGCAGTGCCCCAGCTCGCTGCGGCCCCTCGCCGGCGGCGAGCTGCCGCCGTGGGCGCGGGCGGTGCTGCGGGCGCACCCCTGGGTGACGGTCGGCCGGGCACCCGCCGTGGTCGGCAGCCCGGTGGACCTCCCGCACCCGCAGCGCTGCACCCGGGACCCGGAGGCGGCGCCCGAACTGTGGTTCCCGGTCACCGTGCGCGGCCCGCGCCCCGGACAGCGGATGGACGCGCTGGCCCCCTGGGCGGCGGTGGCCCGGACGCTGCGGCCCGAGCAGCTGGTCGAACGGCGCGAACGGCTGGCCCCCGAACGGCTGGCCGGCATCCCGGCGCTGGCCCTGCTGCCGGAGGTCGGCCGGCTGGTGGCGGACCACCGGCTGCCCTGGGGCCCGATCGGCGCGGTCGGCTACGAGCTGGGCAGCGGGGTGCCGGTGAGCGGACCGCTCAGCCCGCTGCGGCTGGTGCTGCGCTGCCCGCAGCCGATCAGCCGGCGCGACGCCCTGCAGCTGCGGCGGGCGCTGACCAAGCTGCCGGTCCCCGTGCAGGCCGAGCTGGAGACCCGGCACGGCTCGGTCCAGCTGGCCGAGTACGCCTCCGGCGCCCACAGCCTCACCCTGCTCACCCCGGACGGCCCCCGCGAGGTCCGTGACCCGTGGTTCCCCCGGGGACCGTTCGTCTGAGCGGCCGGACCGGTCGGGCGGCTCCCGCCGGAGCCGGGGCAATCTCGGAGTTGGCGCGAGGGCGCGGCACCCGCGACGATGGAGCGTCCTCCGACCGTCCCGGACAAGGGAGTTGCCCCGTGCCGCACATCACCATCGACAACGGACAGCCGGGAATCAGCGGGCTGCTGGCGCTGCGCCCGGACACCGCGGCCCCGCTGGGGATGCTCGCCAACGCGCTGCTGCGGGACCCGGCCCCGATGAGCCGGGGCGAGCGCGAGCTGGTCGCCGCCTACGTCTCGCGGCTCAACGGCACCCGCTTCTGCGAGGGCTCCCACAGCGCCTTCGCCGCGGCGCAGTTGGACGGCGGCGAGGACCTGGTGAAGGCGGCCCTGACCGATCCCTCGGCCGCGCCGCTCACCGAGCGGATGCGGGCCCTGCTGCGGATCGCGGCGGAGGTACAGAAGCAGGCCGCGCCGGTTTCGAAGGAGGCGGTGGCGGCGGCCCGCGCGGCCGGCGCCGGTGACACCGAGATCCACGACACCGTGCTGATCGCCGCCGCGTTCTGCATGTACAACCGGTACGTCGACGGTCTGGCCACCGACCTTCCCGAGGACCCGGGCTACTACGCCGAGGGCGCGAAGCGGATCGTCGACTCCGGCTACGCCCGCGGGAACTGAGCAGCGGGGGCCGGAGCACCGGGCGGCGCCGTCCTCGGACGGCGCCGCCCGGCGGCGTTCGCGCGCCGCGCCCGGTGCGTTCGGCCGTCAGCCGGTGACGCTCGCCGCACCCGTCTCCAGGTGGCCGGTGAAGCGCTGGGACCAGCTGCTGTCGGCGTCCACCGTGACGGTGAAGTCGTACCAGCCGTTGTTGTACGCGACCGCGTTGAAGACGTCGCCGACGCTGCCGCCGGCCGGGACCTGGTACGTCCAGGGGCCGTCCGTCCGGTAGTTGTTCGAGGCGATGGTGAAGGTCACCGCCGTGCTGCCGGAGTTGGCCAGCTCGAACCGGAGCGCGAGCTTCCCCGTCCCCGGCTCGACCGCGTACGAGGCGGTGACGGCCGCGTTCCTGCCCGCCTTGGTGAGGTCGCCGGTGAAGCGGCGCAGGAAGCGGTTCGGGCCGACGACGGTCAGGTCGTACTTGCCGTTGCCGAAGCCGTTGGTGCCGCAGTTGAAGAAGTCGGTGACGGGGCTGCCGGAGTCGACGGTGTACTGCCAGGGGCCGCCGCTGCGGTAGGCGTTGGCGTAGGCGGCGAAGTGGGAGGCCCGGGCGGCGCCGTCGTTGGACATCTTCACCCAGACGTGCATGACGCCGCCGGCGTCGGCGTCCCAGTGGTCCAGGTTGGCGTTCGGCTGGTACGGCAGGGCGCGCGCGGGCCGGGTGCCGGACTCCTGCACCGGCAGCTGGTTGTTCACCGGGGCCGGGTTGGGCAGCGGGCCGCAGGCGGACAGGCCGATGGTCTGCGAGGTGTCGGGCAGCGCGGGCAGGCCGTACACCGGGTGGGCGAAGTCGAACACGCTGGTCAGGTCGCCGCAGACGCGGCGGCGCCAGTCGCTGATGTTGGGACAGGCGGCGGGCTTGCCGAGGGCGGCCGTCCAGACCTCCAGGAAGCGCAGCACCGAGGTGTGGTCGAAGGTCTCGGAGTTGACCCAGCCGCCGCGGGTCCACGGCGAGACGGCGATCAGCGGGACGCGGAAGCCGAGGCCGATGTTGGTGCCGTTGTAGAACTCGCCCGGGGTGCCGGCCGGGGCGGCCGGCGGCGGGACGTGGTCGAAGAAGCCGTCGTTCTCGTCGTAGTTGAGGAACAGCACGGTGGAGTTGAAGACGTTCGGGTCCGCGTTGAGCGCGTCGATCACCATGTGGACGAAGTGCGCGCCGTCGGCCGGGGTGGCGTACGGGTGCTCGGAGGAGGCCTGGTCGGCGACGATCCAGGAGACCTGCGGGAGGGTGCCGGCCAGCACGTCGGCCTTGATCGCGGCGGCGATGTCGTCCGGGGTCCTCCCGGTGGCCTTGGGCACCGAGCCCATGCCCTTGACCGCCAGCGGGCTGCCGGCCGGGGCGCCGGTGAAGTTGGTGAAGTACGCCAGGGCGTTGTCGCCGTAGTTGTCGGCGGCGTTCTGGTAGACCTTCCAGCTGACGCCCGCCGTCTCCAGCGCCTCGGCGTAGGTCTGCCAGCGCAGGCCCTTCTCGTCGCCGCCGTCGTAGGCCGGGCCGCCCGCGGCGCCGGACGGGTCGATCTGGCCGGACCAGTGGTAGGTGCGGTTGGGGCCGGTCGCGCTCAGCACGGAGCAGTGGTAGGCGTCGCAGATGGTCCAGTTCTCGGCCAGCGCGTAGTGGAACGGGATGTCCTGGCGGGTCAGGAAGCCGAGCGTGCGGACGTTGCCCTTGGCGGCGACCCAGGAGTCCAGCTTTCCGCCGTTCCAGGCCTTGTGCTGGTCGGACCAGCCGTGGCTGAGGTCCCCGTTGCACTGGGCGAGGCGCTCGGGGTCGGCGCCGCCGGCCGGCTTGGTCTGGCTGAACTGCCACGGGTACTGGCGGCCGAACAGGCCGTTGGGCTGGTTGAAGACGCTGTAGCCGCCGGATATCTGGATCGCGCTGCGGTCGGCGAAGCCGCGCACGCCGCGCAGCGTGCCGAAGTAGTGGTCGAAGCTGCGGTTCTCCTGCATCAGGATCACCACGTGCTGGGCGTCGGTGATGGTGCCGGTCGTGCCGAGCGCGGTGGTGGCGGCGGTCGCGGCCGTGCCGCCCGGGGCGGCCCCCGCGGCGGCACCGGTGCCGGCCACCGCGAGGCCCGCCGCGGCGGCACCGGACAGCGTGACGAACTTCCTACGACTCAACTCGGCCATCAGCCCGGCCCGTCCCTTCGCTGGCGATGTTGTGCACACAAGTCGGAGCTCACTCGATCGCGCAGCAGTCTCCACCGCGCGCGAAGCGGCCCACCAGATGCGTGCGGCAGGATTGGCGGACTGTTCGTCGGGGCGTCACCGAGCGACGCCCGGCTGAACGGGCGAAGGGGGCCGGGTGCTCAGCGGTCCTTGACCTCGATCCCCAGTGCGTGGGCGAACTGCGGTGCCAGTTCCATCAGTTGTGGGGAGCTGATGACCGCGCCGCGCAGCCCCTGGTGGCCGTCGGCCAGGCCGAGCCGGACGGCGCCGCGCAGGTCCGTCCGGCTCAGCGTCGCGCCGCGCAGCCGGACCTCCTCCAGGGTCGAGCCGGGGAAGGACACCCCGGTCAGCTTCGCCCCGCCGAAGTCCACGTCGCGCAGCAGGCAGTCCTCGAACACGACGTCCCGCAGGACCGCCGAGCGCAGGTTGACCGCCTCCAGCTTGCAGCCCCGGAACACCACCCGGCGCAGCGCCGAGCCGTACCCGGCGACCCCGGCGAGCACCCCGCCGACGAAGGAGCTGTCCTGCCACTCGGAGTCGCTCAGGTCGCAGGCGACCCAGCGGCCGGCCTGCACCCACACCTCGTTGAACCGGGCCTGGCGCAGCTTGACCCCGCTGAGCGCGACACCGGTGAAGGCGCACTCCAGGAAGGCCGCCCCGGCACCCGACTCGTCGGTGTGCTCGCCCCCGTCGAAGTGCGCGGTGTCGTACCGCTCGTCGCTGCGCAGCGGCCCGGTGTGCGGGCGCAGCAGCTCGGCGTACGGGAGGTCGGCGAGCCGGTCGGGGACGGCACGGGACATGGCGGTGGCTCCTGGCGGTCGGGGGCGGAGGGGTCTCGCCCGCATGCTCGCACGCGGCACCGACAACGCCCGGCAGCGACGACACCCGGTTCCGACGGCACCCGCAGCGACGACACCGGTTCCGACGACGTCCGGCACCCGGCACCCGGCACCCGGCGACGCCCGGCAGCAGCGCCGGCCCGACGCCTCCCCGACACGGCGGTGCCCCGGACCGGCCGCCTCGGCGCGGCCGGTCCGGGGCGTTCACCGCTCGGGTCAGCCGCGCACCCAGAGCGAGTTGACGCGGGTGCGCTCGGCGCTGTTCGGGTACGGGTTGGTGCAGGAGGTGCCGGGGCCGCCGCCCGACATCAGCTCGCTGCACGGACCGGAGTAGTGGTCCGGCAGGCCGAGCACGTGCCCGGTCTCGTGCGCCACCACGCGCACCGAGCTGTACTGCTGGTTCTGCTGGTAGTCGAGGAAGACGTAGCCGCGCCCGTGGCCGTCGGTGCTGGCGTAGGAGCCGCGGCTGTCGTTGCCCTCGTAGTAGCGGAAGTCGGCGGCCGAGCCGGACCGCAGCTGGACGTTGGCGACCGAACCGTTCCAGATCTGCGCGGCCTGGGATATCTGGTTGCGGAAGGACGGGGCGGAGCTGGCGTCGTAGGTGACGGTGACGGTCGCCAGGCCGGGGTTGGCGGCCTGCTTGGCCTTGGCGGAGGCCATCACGGCCTGGAAGAAGGCCTGGTTGTTCGCGGCCTCCGCGGCCGAGCCGGCGTACGTCGAGGCGGTGTAGCCCTGCACGGCCGGGGCGGCCGGGGCCGCGGCGGCGGCCGTGGTGGGCAGGACGGCGAGGCCGGCCGCGAGGGCGAGGCCGAGGGTGGCGGACAGCACGGATCGCTTCATGTGGGGGCTCCGATTCCTTAGGTGACGTGGCCGGTTGGGGGCCGGCCCGGGGGAACACCTGGTCAACGGGTGGTGTCCCCAGAGCTTCGGGCAACCCGGTGCGTGCGCGGATGATGCCAACCCGCGATAGCACCGTCCAATACCCCTGTGACGGGGCCGAATTGAGTTGTCTTTTCCTGGCCTTGACTCAATCGTTCCCCTGGCATTCCGTTCCGGCGGCGGCTAGGCTCCCGTCCGGGGAAGTACCCGGTGCGGCGGGCCGCCCGATTCCGGCCGGGCGGCCCGCCGCTCCGAACCCGCCTGCGGGCCGGGTCAGTTCCGCGCCGCGAGTCCGTTCTCCCAGAGGGAGTCGACCTGGCCGCGCTCGTTGCCGTCGGGGTACGGGTTGGTGCAGGACGGGCCGGGGCCGCCGCCCGACATCAGCTCGCTGCACGGACCGGAGTAGTCGTCGGGCAGGCCGAGCACGTGCCCGGTCTCGTGCGCCGTGACGCGGAGCGAGCTGTACTCCTGGTTCTGCTGGTAGTCGAGGAAGACGTAGCCGTGGCCGTGGCCGTCGGTGCTGGCGTAGGAGCCGCGGCTGTCGCTGCCCTCGTAGTACGAGAAGTCGCCGCTGCCGCCGGTCTCCTGGAGCCGCACGTTGCGCACCGAGCCGTTCCAGATCTGCGCGGCCTGGGATATCTGGCCGGTGAAGGAGGGCGCGTTCGCGGTGTCGTAGGTGACGGTGACGGTCAGCAGCCACGGGTTGGCGGCCTGCCGGGCCTTGGCGGAGGCCATCACGGCGTGGAAGAAGGCCTGGTTGTCCGCGGTCTCCGCGGCCGAGCCGGCGTACGTCGAGGGGGTGTAGCCCTGGACGGCGGCCGGGGCGGCCGGGGCCGCGGCGGCCACGGTGGCGGGCAGGGTCGCGAGGCCGGCCGCGAGGGCCAGGCCCAGGGCGGCGGACAGCACGGATCGCTTCATGCGGGGCTCCGGTTTCGCGGTGCGCCGCCGCGCCGGGGCCGGTGGGGGCCGGGCCCGGGGGCGGTGCACGGTGGGGGCCGTCCCCGGCGGTGACCGGGGCGGGTTGCTGCCCCCGAGCTTCGACCCGCCCGGGGCCCTCGCGGATGATGCCAACCGGCGATAGCTCGGCCGCATAGCGGCCGGGTCCGCCGCGCGCCGCGCCGGTCGGTCCGCCGGTCGGTCCGCCGGTCGATCCGCCGGTCGATCCGCTGACCGGCCCTTCGGCATGCCCTTGAATGCCTGTCATGTCCTTGGCGAGGCGGTGCGGCGGCGTCTATGCTCCGGACGTGGAGCTCGACGTGAGACACCTCCGGGTGCTGTGCGCGATCGCCGACAGCGGCAGCCTCCGCAAGGCCGCGCTCCAGCTCGGCATGACCCAGCCCTCCCTCACCACCCAGCTGCACCGGATCGAACGGGCCATCGGCGGCACCCTGTTCACCCGCGAGCAGACCGGCAGCAGGCCGACCGCGCTCGGTCACTCGGTGCTCTCCCGGGCCCGGCCGGTGATCACCGAGATGGCCGCCCTGGTGACCGCCGCCCGCCAGGAGGCCCGGGACGCGGCCGGGCCCGGCCGACAGCGGCGGCTGCGGATCGGCAGCGTCGGCAGCCGGGCGGTCGCGGCCTGGCTGCGCCGGGTGCACGAGCGGCTGCCGGACACCGACACCACCATCCACGTGGACGTCTCGGCCAGCGCGCTGCTGCGGATGGTCGCCGCCGACCAGCTGGACGTGGCCTTCGTGTACGAGAGCGAGGGCTTCCCGCTGCGGGTGCCGCCGGACGCCGAGCAGCGGGTGCTGATGGCCCGGGAGCCGCAGTTCGTCGCGCTCGCGGCCGGGCACCCGGCCGCCGCCCGGCCGGTCGTCCACCTGGCCGACCTCGCCGAGGACACCTGGATGGTCGACCCGACCGCCGACCACGAGTACGCGGCGATGCGCCGGGTGTTCAGCGAGGCCGGGCTCAACCCCCGGGTGGTGCAGGTGCGGGACAACGCCACCGCCGCCGAGCTGGTCGCCTCCGGCGAGGCCGTCCGCCCATGCCAGCCGACCTCGCTGCCCGGGCCCGGCACCGTGGTCCGCCCGGTGCACGGGGACCCGCTGGCCGTCCGGCTGCTGTTCACCTGGCGTCCGCGCGTGCTCAGCCCGCCCGCGCTGGACGCGCTGTACGGCGAACTGCGGGCCGCCTACCTGGATCTGGCCAAGGTCAACCCCGCCTACCTGGACTGGCTGGCCCGGCACGAGCCGGTGCTGCTGGAGCGGGTCGGCTAGCGTGCGCCCACCCCGCCGACGCCCGGCCCGCCGGCACTCGCGCCGCCGACACCCGGCCCGCCGGCACCCGCCCGCTTGCTCTCCCGGCCGTGGATCAGCACGCCCACCGCGATCATCAGCGCGCAGACCAGGCCCGCCGCGAGCACCCCGGAGCCGCCGAGCGCGGTGCAGGCCAGCACCAGCACGGCCCCCGTCGGCGCCACCGCCTGGGCCGCCGCGCCCCGCTTGGTGTGCCGGGAGTGCAGGAACCAGACCGTGAACAGGTAGAGCGCGGTGGGCACGGTGACCGTCGCGGTGGCGGCGGTCTCCGAGATGTGCGCCTTGTGCACCGCCGACTCCACCGCGACCTCCAGCCCGGTGCCGATCGCCGCCGCCGAGCCGAACACCAGGTAGTGCCCGTACCCCCAGACCAGTGCCTGCCGGTTGGACCGCAGGTGCTCGTGGACGGACCGGGCGAAGTAGATCCACCAAGCCGAGAAGCAGATCAGCAGCCCGCCGACCGCGACCGGCACCAGCCGCCCCGGGCTCTCGTGCTCGTCCACCGCCGACTGCACCGCGACGGTCGCGGCCGCCACCGTCTCCCCGAGCACGATCAGGGTGAACAGCCCGTACCGCTCGGCGATGTGGTGCGGGTGCCAGGAGGTCCGCATCCGCAGCTCGGCGACCACCGGCACGGCCAGCTCGCACAGCACCCCGACCGGGATGACGTACGACCGGACGCCGGGCGGCAGGAACAGCACCACCACCCAGCCGACCTGACAGAGCGTGATCCCCGCCGCGTAGCCCAGCGCGACCCGGCGCGCCAGGCCCTGTTCGCCGGCGGCCGCGCGCAGCCACTGGGTGACCATCGCCAGGCGCATCACCACGTAGCCGACGATCGACAGCGTCAGGTCCTGGGTGGCGAACAGCCGCGGCACCCCGGCGGCGAGGATCAGCACCCCGGCGATCTGCACCAGCGTGGTGACCCGGTACGGCACGTCGTCGACGTCGTACGCGGAGGCGAACCAGGTGAAGTTCATCCAGGCCCACCAGATCGCGAAGAAGGTCAGCGTGTAGCCGTGCAGGCCCTCGCCGTAGTGCCCGGCCGCCAGGGAGTGGGCCAGTTCGCGCCCGGCCTGGCCCACCGCGACCACGAAGCAGAGGTCGAAGAAGAGCTCCAACGGGGTGGCGACCCGGTGCGGCTCGTGCCGGTCGCGCGGGACCATCCGGCGCACCGGCGGCGGGTCGACGGGGTGGCCGGGGGGTGCCGCGGCTGCGGGGTCACTGACCATCGGAGCTGCTCCGGGAGTCGGGAGGGGGTCGTCCCGCGCATCCTGGCAGCGCCTCCGGCCCGGTGCACGCACCGGCGCGGCAGGTGTGCACGCGCCGGCAGGGCCGTGTGCACGCTCGGGCACGGCAGGCTCGGGCAGGGCAGGGGGCAGGCTCGGGCAGGGCAGGTGTGCACGCTCGGGCGCGTAGCGAGAACCCCGCGCGCCCCCGGTCACGATGGCCCCGAATGTCCCTTTTTTCCTTGCCGTCAGCCCCAGTTGACGCTCCGGTGCGCGAACCGGGTGACAGCGCGGCGGGTTTCCGGGCGCGCCCCGCGCGCTGCCCCTCGGGCGACCGGCGCGCCGCTAGATTCTTCCCCGGTTGGAAGAGCGCGGGCCCTGCCGGGCCCCATGACACGGGCGGCCTGCGGGCAACGCGGAAGGTCAAGGCGGGTGGCGGGACAGCGGGGGCGGCAGAGCCGATCCTCCCGCGTCCGCGCCACCGGCCTCGTGATCACCGCGCTGCTCGCCAGCGCCTGCCGTGCGGCCCGTCCCGTCCCGGCGGCGGCTACTTCTCCCAGCCGATCCTGCTGTAGTCCTCCCCCGCCAGGCCGAAGGCCCCGTAGTTGGCCAGGCCCTTGCGGGTCGCCACCACCTCCGGCCGCTGGTAGAGCTCGACGGTGTGGCCGAGTTCCCAGATCTTCGCGTCCGCCTGGTTGTAGAGCTTCGCCGCCTCCTGCGGGTCGACCGTCCCGGCCGCCTTCTTCAGCAGGTCGTCGATCTCCTGGCTGCCCAGGCGCGAGGGGTTGCTGAAGCTGTTGTCGCCCACCGGCAGCCGGAAGTTGGTCAGGCTCTTGGACAGCGGGAAGGAGTCGGTGTTGCGCCAGCTCGCGATCTCGAACTTGCCCGGGTTCACGTACTTGGTGAAGAAGTCGTTGGCCGCCACCTTGTCCAGGCTGACCTTGACCCCGACCGCCTGCCACATCGCCACCGCCGCGGTGGCCAGGTCGATCTGGGCCTGCGGCGTGGAGTCGTTGAGCACCCAGTGCAGTTCCAGCGGCCGGCCGTCCTTGGTCCGCGGCTGGCCGCCGGACTCCTTCCAGCCCGCCTCGTCCAGCAGCTTCTTGGCCGCGGCCGGGTCGAACTTCGCCCAGTCGCCGGAGGTGTCCTGGTACCCGGTCTGGTTGGGCATGAAGATGTGGTTGCCGAGCGGCTTGAACTCCACCGGCACCCCGTTGTTGGCGATCTTGATCAGCGCCGAGCGGTCCAGCGCCCTGCCGAGCGCCTGGCGGACCCTCGGGTCCTCCAGCGCGCCGGCGCCGCCGAAGGAGATGTGCACCTCGTCCCACGGGCTGGCGGCCCGGATCACGGTGTCCTTGGCGCCCTTGAGCTGCCCGTACGCGGTGGCGGTGCCGGCCGCGGCGTAGTCGATCTCGTTGTTGAGGTACGCCTGGGTCGTCGCCGCCTGGGACATCACCCGGAAGGTCACCTTGTCGACCTTGGCCCTGGTGCCCCACCAGGCCGGGTCCGGGACGAGGGTCAGGGTCTGCGCGGTCTTGTCCGCCGTGCCGACCTTCAGCGCGCCCGCGGTGATCGGGATCTTCTCCACCCAGCCCTTGTTGAAGTCGTCCGGGGTGGAGATGCCGGCCGCCGGCATCAGCGGGCGGAACAGGTTCTGCCAGTCGGCGTACGGCTCGGCGAAGGTGACCTTGACCTCGCTCGGGTCGGCGCCCTGCTCGACCGCGGAGATCTGCTCGTAGCCGGACGGGTCGGAGAGGTTGTACGCCGGGTCCTTGCCGCTCGCGGCCTGCCAGTCGGCCTTGAAGTCCAGGTAGCTCAGCGGCTTGCCGTCCGACCACTTGGCCTTGGGGTTGAGCTTGTAGGTGACCACCTGCGGCGAGGTCGAGGTGACCTTGGCGTCCACCAGGTAGTCCGGGTCGGGCAGGAAGGTGCCGGCGGCGTCCGTGGTGAAGAGCGAAGGCTCCAGGTTGCGCATGATCGAGACCGCGGAACCGTAGTAGCCGTCCACCTGCAGCGGATTCCACTGGGTGATCCACTGGTACAGCGGGAAGCGCACCTCGCCGCCGTCCTTGATCTGGTCCAGCGGCTTGGGGTTGAGGTCGTTGGAGCCCTGCCCCGGCGGCTCGCTCCTGGCCGCGCCGTCGACGGAGCCACCCCCGCCCGAGGTGCACGCGGTGACCGCGAGCGCGACGGCGACGGCGAGGGCGGCCGCCCGGCCGAGACGGCCGGCCGTGGTGGAAGCGTCCATGAGGGTCCCCTGGGATCGATGACGGGATGTGGGGCGCGCGAGGTGTGACGAGGCTTGAGCGTGGGCAGCCAATTCGGCATCGAGCGAGCAGAACGTAACAGCGGATCAGACCGACCACCAGGGGGAGGAGCGCACGTCTGATCCAAAAGTCACACACGGCAACACGGACGCAACACCAGCTCAGTGCCCCGGTGCTTCACTCTGACCTGCGCTTTCCCAACTCCCTTGCCAGACCACCCGACTGACGCCCGAACGGGCCCGGACCGAAGGCCAACCGATGCCCACCAGACGCGTCGGCCCCACCCGCACCGCAGCGGGCGGCCGTTGATGCTCCGCTACCTGGCGAAACGCCTGGGCTACTACGCGGTGCTGCTGATCGCCGCCGTCTTCCTGGCGTACGCGATCTCCGCGACCGCCCTGCAGCCGCGCACCTACTTCGACGCCAAGGTCCCCCGCCCGGCCGCCGAATCGGTCGAACGCCAGCTCACCGCGCTCAACCTGAACGACCGCACCCCGGTCGTCGAGCGCTTCGGCCACTGGGCCGGCGGGCTGCTCCACGGCGACCTCGGCCGGACCATCCACGACACCCCGGTCACCGACGACTTCGGCCGCCGGGTCTGGGTCTCGCTTCGCCTGCTGCTGATCGGCAGCCTGCTCGGCATGGTCCTGGGCGTCGCGGCCGGGGCCTGGAGCGCGGTGCGCCAGTACCGGGTCTCCGACCGGCTGCTCACCGTGCTGTCCTTCGTCCTGCTCTCCACCCCGGTCTTCCTGGTCGCGCTGATCCTCAAGAACGGCGCGATCACCGCCAAGGACGCGGTCGGCCACGAGGTGATCCCGTTCACCGGCTACGAGACCCCCGGGCTCACCGGCGGCCTCGGCACCCACCTCGCCGACTGGGCGCTGCACCTGCTGCTGCCCACGATCTCGCTGGCCCTCGGCGGCCTCGCCACGTACAGCCGCTACCAGCGCGGCACCATGCTCGACGTGCTCGGCTCGGACTACCTGCGCACCGCCGAGGCCAAGGGTCTGACCCGCGGCCGGGCGCTGCTCAAGCACGGACTGCGCACCGCGGTGATCCCGATGTCGACCATGTTCGCCTACAGCTTCCTGGGCATCTTCACCGGCGCGATCTTCACCGAGACGATCTTCGGCTGGCACGGCATGGGCGAGTGGCTGATCCAGTCGATCAACGAACAGGACGTCAACTCCGTGGTGGCCGTCAACCTGTTCACCGCCGTCGTCGTCCTCGCCTCCGGCTTCCTCGCCGACACCCTGCACGCCGCCCTCGACCCGCGCGTGCGGTCCTGACCGGAGGTGACCTGAGATGACCACCACCGTCGCCGATCCCTCCGCCCCGGCCACCGGCCCCCGGACCGCCGGTCGCGGACGGCTCGTGCTCAACCGGCTGCTCGCCGCCCGCGGCGCCGTCGCCGGGACCGTCGTCGTCCTGCTGCTGTTCCTGCTCGCCTTCGGCGGCCCGTACCTCACACCCTGGGACTACGCCACTCCCGACTTCTCCGCACTGCACCAACCCCCCTCCGCCGAGCACTGGTTCGGCACCAACGGGGTCGGTCAGGACGTCTTCGCGCAGACCGTCCGCGGCCTGCAGAAGTCGCTGGTCATCGGCCTGCTGGTGGCGCTGTTCTCCACCGTGCTGGCCTCCGTGGTCGGCGCCTGCGCCGGCTACTTCGGCGGCTGGGCCGACCGGGCGCTGATGTTCCTGGTGGACCTGCTGCTGGTCTTCCCCGCCTTCCTGATCATCACCATCGTCTCGGCCCGGCTGAAGAGCGCCGGCTGGATCGCCTTCGTCCTGCTGCTCGCCCTGTTCAACTGGATGATCACCGCCCGGGTGGTCCGCTCGATGACCATCTCGCTGCGCGAGCGCGAATTCGTCCGCGCCGCCCGCTTCATGGGGGTGCGGCCGCTGCGGATCATCAGCCGGCACATCCTGCCGAACGTCGCCTCCTTCCTCATCATCGACGCCACCATCGCGGTCGGCGGCGCCGTGATGAGCGAGACCGCGCTCTCCTACTTCGGCTTCGGGGTCAAGCCGCCGGACGTCTCGCTCGGCACCCTGCTCGCCGCCGGAACCGGTGAGGCCCCGGTGTTCCCCTGGCTGTTCTACTTCGCCGCCGCCCTGCTGGTGCTGTTCGTCCTCGCCGTCAACCTGATCGGGGACGGGCTGCGCGACGCGCTCGACCCCACCTCCGGGGTCGCGCCCCGCCGTTCGCCCCGTACCCGTCGTTCCGCCGGCCGTAGGAAGCACCCGTGACCACCACCGTCGAAACCCCGCTGCTCGCCGTCCGGGACCTGCGGGTGGACTTCGCCGGGCCCGACGGCCCGGTCCCCGCCGTCCGCGGGGTGGACCTCACCCTGCGGCGCGGCGAAACCCTCGGCATCGTCGGCGAGTCCGGCTCCGGCAAGTCCGTCACCGCGCTGTCCGTGCTCGGGCTGCTGCCCGGCACGGCGAGCGTCAGCGGCTCGGTGCGGCTGGACGGACGGGAACTGGTCGGGCTGCCGGGCCGGGAGCTCGCCGCGATCCGCGGCCGCCGGATCGCCATGGTCTTCCAGGACCCGCTCTCCGCCTTCACCCCGGTCTACCGGATCGGCGACCAGATAGCCGAGGCGGTCCGCATCCACCAGCGGGTGGACAAGGCCGCCGCGCGCCGCCGGGCCGCCGAACTCCTGGACCTGGTCGGCATCCCGGCGCCCGACCGGGCCCTGGACAGCTTCCCGCACGAGTTCTCCGGCGGCATGCGCCAACGCGCGATGATCGCCATGGCGGTCGCCAACGAACCCGACATCCTGCTCGCCGACGAGCCCACCACCGCGCTCGACGTCACCATCCAGGCCCAGGTGCTGGACGTGCTGCGCACCGCCCGGCAGGAGACCGGCGCGGCCCTCGTCCTGGTCAGCCACGACCTCGGGGTGATCGCCGGAACGGCCGACCGGGTCGCGGTGATGTACGCCGGACGGGTGGTCGAGACGGCCGGGGTCGACGAACTGTTCGCAACCCCCCGCCACCCCTACTCGCTCGGCCTGATCGGCGCGCTGCCCCGGCTGGACGGGCGCGGCGGTCCGCTCGTGCCGATCCCCGGCACCCCGGCGCCGATGGCCGAACTGCCCCCTGGCTGCCCGTTCGCGGCGCGCTGCCCGCTGGCGCAGGAGCGCTGCGCCACGGCCGAGCCCGCCCTGGAGGGGGCGGACGGCCACCTGTCGGCGTGCGTGCGCTCGGCGGAGCTCGCCGAGCGGCGGCCCGCGCCGGCCGAGGTCTATCCCGTCCCGGAGCTGCCCTCCACCGCCGTCGGCCCCGGCGACCGCTCCGCCCGGACGCCGGTGCTGTCGGTGAGCGGCCTCGGAAAAACGTTTCCCCTGCTCAAGGGCACCGTGTTCAAGCGCAAGGTCGGCGAGGTGTACGCGGTGGACGGCGTCGACCTGGACCTGCGGGAGGGCGAGACCCTCGGCCTGGTCGGCGAGTCCGGCTCCGGCAAGTCCACCACCCTGTTCGAGCTGCTGCGGCTCGGCGCCCCGGAGACCGGCCGGATCGAAATGTTCGGCCGGGACACCGCCGCCCTCACCCGGGCCGAGGCCCACCGGCTCCGCGCCCGGGTGCAGATCGTCTTCCAGGACCCGATGGCCAGCCTGGACCCCCGGATGCCGATCGGCGACATCGTCGCCGAACCGCTGCTCGCCCAGCGCACCCCGCGCGAGGAGATCGCCCGCCGGGTGCCCGAGCTGCTGCGCCAGGTCGGGCTCGACCCGGAGCACACCGTCCGCTACCCGCACCAGTTCTCCGGCGGCCAGCGCCAGCGCGTCTCCATCGCCCGGGCGCTCGCCGTCCGGCCCGGCCTGCTGGTGCTGGACGAACCGGTCTCCGCGCTGGACGTCTCCATCCAGGCCGGCGTGCTCAACCTGCTCCAGGCGCTCAAGGCCGAGCTGGGCCTGTCCTACCTGTTCGTCTCGCACGACCTCTCGGTGATCCGGCACCTCGCCGACCGGGTCAGCGTGATGTACCTCGGCCGGACGGTCGAGCAGGGCGAGGTGGCCGCCGTCTTCGACCGCCCCCGCCACCCGTACACCCGCGCCCTGCTCTCGGCCGTCCCGCTCCCCGACCCCGCCGCCGAACGCGCCCGCGACCGCGTCCTGCTGGCCGGCGATCCTCCCCCGCCCACCGAGCGCCGCACCGGCTGCGTCTTCCGCACCCGCTGCCCGCGCTACGCCGGGCTGACGTCCCCGGCGGACCGGGCCCGCTGCGAGCGGGAACGGCCGGCCCTGGTCGAGGGCGCGCCGGGGGCGGACCACAGCGCGGCCTGCCATCACCCGGACCCCGGAGGAAACTACGCAGGGTGATCACTCGAACACGATTCGGTGGATCCGGTCGGCGCCGTGTAAAGTCTTCGACGTCAGCAGGCGCCGCTAGCTCAGTTGGTTAGAGCAGCTGACTCTTAATCAGCGGGTCCGGGGTTCGAGTCCCTGGCGGCGCACATGGCAAGGTCTCAGGCCGTCCACTCCGGTGGGCGGCCTGAGGCGTTTCCGGCCCCGGAGGACCGCTCAGCGGGTGTCGAGCACGGCCGAGGCCACCGCGTCCGGGCGGTCGAACATCACCAGGTGCCCGGCCGGGGCGGTGATGCGGAAGTCCGCCCCGAGCAGCGCCGCCAGCTCCCGCTGCCGGGCCAGCCACTCCTCGGTGCGGCGGGTCCGGCAGCCGTCGTCGGCGGCCAGCACGGTGATCGGCAGGTCCTCCGCCAGCGGCCGGGTGCTCCGCAGCCCGTCCAGCTCGGCGGCTATGTCGAGGTAGCGGCCGTTCTCCCGCAGCAGCGCGCGCAGGGCCCGCCCGGTGCGGTAGCAGTGCCGCACCAGCGGCGCCGGGGCGAGGTCCTCACGGCGGACGGTGGACAGCCGGGCCGTGGCCCGGCGGACGGACGGGCCCAGCAGGTAGGGCACGGCGAGGGCGGTGGCGGCCCCGGCCACCGCCCGGGCCGCGAGGTCGCGCGCGCCGGGCGCCGGGTACGGCCGGGCCGCCGCCTCCACACTGCCGTCCACCAGCACCAGCCCGGCGGTCCGCTCGGGGTGCAGCCGGGCGAAGGCCTCCACGTGGAAGCCCGCGAGCGAGTGCCCGACCACGGTGCACGGCTCCCGCAGCCCCAGGCCGTCCAGCACCGCCCGGATGCGTCCGGCCTCGCCGGCCGCCGTCGGGGCGGGCCGCCCGGTGGCGGGCTCGGGGGCGCTCAGCCCGTAGCCGGGCCGGTCGAAGCGGACCACGGTGCGGTACGGGGTGAGGAAGGGGACGACCAGGTCCCAGTCGAACCAGCTGCTGCCGAGGCCGCCGGAGAGCAGACAGACCGGGCCGCCGCCCTCGACACGGACGTGCAGCGGGGTCCCGTCGACGCGCAGGAAGCGCGCCCGGCCGGCGGTCCGCGTTCCGGGAGTGCTCATGCCGGCCTGCGCTCCTGGAGCGGCCCGGTCGGAGGGCACCGCTCCCCGCCCCCGGCGCCCCCGTCCGACGGGTCGGGCGCGCCCGCACGGGCGGAACGGGCGACGTCCAGGGCCAGCAGACCGAGCCAGAGCGCGACCAGCAGCACCTGCAGCCGCTGCCCGGCCCCGAGCGCCCAGGTGCCGCGCCCGGCCTGGAAGGCGGCGATCGAGGCGAGGCTCCAGCCGGTGGCGAGCAGTTCGGCGCCCAGCAGCCAGGGCCCGAACCGGCGCACCCCCGGCCACCAGCGGTAGCGGCGGGCCGCCACGGTGAGCGAGACCAGCGCGGTGAGCGCCCCGGCCATGGCGAGGCTGCTGGTGACGGCGTGCGCGGTGTGGGTGGCGGGGACCAGCCCGGCGGTCTCCCGGGCGGCGCACATCTCGTCGCTGGTGGGGGCGCAACTGAGCGGCAGCCGGGAGTCGGCGGCGGTCGCGGCGCCGAACAGGGCCAGCGCCGACCAGCCGGCCAGCGCCCAGCGGTGCCGGCGGGAGGCCCCGACCCGCCCGGTGGCGAGGGCGGTGCCGGCGGCGGCGAGCAGGCAGAGTCCGGCGGCCAGGTCGGTGGCCCGGAACAGGCCGCCCAGCGGCTGGTCCTCGGCGGCGAGTTCGCTGATGTACGCCCGCACCGGGTCGAGCCCGGTGCTCAGCACGACCTCCAGCACCCAGGCGGTGTACGCCACGGCGCTGAGCAGCAGCAGGGTGGCGACCGCCGTCCGTGCGGTGCGGTGGCCGGGCTGGAGGCGGGGCACCGTTCCACCCTAACCAGCGGCGAACTCCGGACCAACCGGAAGGAAAGGGGCAGGTCGGGCAGCCGCTGTCCGGGTGGTCCGGGGGTGACCCGCAGCCGGTTCGAGGCACCCCCCGGAAGCGTGTATTGTTTTCCAGGTCAGCAAGCGCCGCTAGCTCAGTTGGTTAGAGCAGCTGACTCTTAATCAGCGGGTCCGGGGTTCGAGTCCCTGGCGGCGCACAGACAGTTGGGGAGCCTCTCGCAGCAGCGAGGGGCTCCCCGATTTTTTGGCCTCCGACGTCCGTTTTGCGTGTGATGTCGGTCTCGATCGGCGATTCACCGGAGCCATCCGGCCCATTCTGCTCGTCCAGGGCAGTAGAACCTGAATCGGGACAAAGGTCCCCAACCGCCGATGTCCCCGTCCGTGCCGGCTGCCTCGATGCGCCCGCAGGAAAGGCCGCGCATTGTCCAGAAACGCCCAGAGCGGCCGTAGCACGCCGTCGATCGGCCTCCGCCCGGTCAAACGGTTCAAGCGCTCCACCGGCCCGGCCGGCGGGTCGGGCCGCACCGGCGGGTCCGACGGATCCGGCGGCAGGAGGTCGCGCCGCCCGAAGCGCACCGGCATCCGCCGGCTGATACCCACCTGGCGGATGACCGTGCTCGGCTTCGGCACGGCGCTGCTGCTCGGCATCGGCCTGTTCGCGCTGGGGATCACCCTGGTGAAGGTGCCGGACGCGCACGCCGCCGCGACCGCCCAGAGCAACACCTGGCTCTACTCGGACGGTTCGGTGCTCACCCGCACCGGTCAGACCAACCGGCAGAACGTCTCCCTGGACAAGGTCTCCCCCGCCGCCCAGCACGCCGCGCTGGCCGCCGAGGACCGGAACTTCTACAACGAGGGCGCGGTCAACGTCCAGGGCCTGGCCCGGGCCGCGATCAAGACCGCCAAGGGCCAGGGGACCCAGGGCGGCTCCACCATCACCCAGCAGTACGTGAAGAACACGTACCTGAACCAGAAGCAGTCGATCACCCGCAAGGTGAAGGAACTGTTCATCGCCATCAAGGTGGACGCCACCGAGAGCAAGAACGACATCCTCTCCGGCTACCTGAACACCTCCTACTACGGCCGCGGCGCCTACGGCATCCAGGCCGCCGCCCAGGCGTACTTCGGCATCGACGCGTCGGCCCTCAACGCCGCCCAGGGCGCCTACCTGGCCACCCTGCTGAACGCCCCGAGCGCGTACGACGTCGCCACCGCGACCGCGGCGGGCAAGCAGAACGCCGTCAACCGCTGGAACTACGTGCTCGACGGCATGGTCAAGGAGGGCTGGCTCTCCGCGGACGAGCGGGCCGCGACCACCTTCCCGGACGTCCGGGACCCGCAGCCCAACCCGGGCCTGTCCGGCCAGGCCGGCTACCTGGTCGACGCCGCCACCCAGTACCTCACCTCCAGCGGGGTGATCAGCGAGACCGAGCTGGCCAAGGGCGGCTACACGATCAAGCTGAGCATCGACCCGGCCCGCCAGCAGGCCCTCCAGGACTCCGTCCAGGCCCAGCTGCACGACAGCCTGAACCCGGACAAGCGGAAGAAGGACGCGGCCGCCCAGGCCGGCGCCGCCTCGGTGGACCCGAAGACCGGCGCGGTCGTCGCCCTGTACGGCGGCGTCGACTACGTGAAGCACTACGTCGACAACGCCACCCGGCGCGACTACCAGGCCGGCTCGACCTTCAAGGCGATCGCGCTGGCCGCCGCGTTCGAGAACGAGGCCAAGACCCAGGACGGCCGCACCATCACCCCGCGCACGGTCTACGACGGCACCAGCGGCCGGAAGGTCCGCGGCGGCAAGGGCACCCCGTACGCGCCGCCGAACGAGGGCGACAAGAGCTACGGCCAGATCAGCCTCCAGCAGGCCACCGACTGGTCGGTCAACTCGGCGTTCGCACAGCTCGCGCAGGACACCGGGCTCCAGAAGGTCAAGGACACCGCCGTCGCGATGGGCCTGCCCGGCAACATCCCGGGGCTCGACCCGGTGCCGTCCATCCCGCTGGGCGCGGCCACCCCGAGCGTGCTCGACATGGCGGGCGTGTACGCCACGCTGGACAACGGCGGCAAGCAGATCACCCCGTGGCTGGTGCAGTCGGTGGACCGCGAGGGCGAGAACGTGGCCCTGCCCGCGCACAAGACCACCCAGGCGATCAGCGAGGACACCGCCAACCAGGTCACCTCGATGCTCCAGGGCGTGGTGAGCGACCCGGGCGGCACCGGCTGGCGGGCGAAGGCGCTCGGCCGCCCGGTGGCCGGCAAGACCGGCACCACCGACGACCAGAAGTCGGTCTGGTTCGTGGGCTACACCCCCGAACTGGTCACCTCGGTCGGCCTGTTCGGCCAGGATCCGGGCACCGGCGCCCAGGTCAGCCTGAGCGGCGTCGGCGGCATCGACGGCGCGGCCGGCGGCCAGTTCCCGGCCCAGATCTGGACCAGCTACATGAAGGCCGCGCTCAAGGGTCAGCCGGTCGGCGACTTCCCGACCCCGGCCGGCGGCGACTCCTCGGGCGCCGTCGACCTGCCGACCGCCCCGAGCACGCCGAGCGGCGCCCCGTCGACGAGCGCCCCCACCGGCGCCCCGAGCACCGGCCCCACCACGGCACCGGGCGACGGCTCGACCTCGCCGGGCGGCACCGACGGCGGTGCGACCACCGCACCGACGGCTCCGCCGACCAGCCAGCCGACCACCCAGCCCACCCGGCCGCCCCGGCCCACCTCGAAGCCGACGGCGCCGACCACCCAGCCGACCGCGCCCCCGACCAGCCGGCCGACCACCCAGCCCACGGGCGGGGCGGACGCGCTCACGGGGGCGGGCGCCTCGGCCGGTGACTGACGGCCGGCGGCCGGCGACCGGCTGGTCGGTGACTGACGGCCGGTGGCTGACGGCCGACGGGGGCCGGCACGGCCACGGGGCCGTGCCGGCGCCGGTGATTGCGCCATTGCGCACAGTCGGGGGCAGGACCGAATGACGGAATGGCGCCTTACCCGATCACCGGTATGACTGTCACAATGCGGCGGTGCACAGATCAACGGCCTCGCCCACCCTCCCTTCGGGCAGAACCCTCGGCCTCGGCCTTGCGCTGGTCTCCGCCGTCGCCTTCGGCGGCTCCGGCACCGCGGCCAAACCGCTGATCGAGGCCGGGCTCTCCCCGCTGCACGTGGTGTGGCTCCGGGTCACCGGGGCGGCGGTGGCGCTCCTCCCGGTCGCCTACCGGCACCGGGACGCCGTCCTGCGCCGCCCCGGCCTGCTGCTCGGCTTCGGCCTGCTCGCCGTGGCCGGCGTCCAGGCCTGCTACTTCGCGGCGATCTCCCGCATCCCGGTCGGCGTCGCCCTGCTCATCGAGTACCTCGGGCCGCCATTGCTGATCGGCTACGTCAAGTTCGTCCAGCGCAAGCCGATCACCCGCGGCGCGGCCGTCGGCGCCGGCGTCGCGGTGGCCGGGCTGGCCTGCGTGGTCGAGGTCTGGAACGGCCTGGGCTTCGACGCGCTGGGCGTGCTCTTCGCCCTCGGCGCGGCCCTCTGCCAGGTCGGTTACTTCGTGCTCGCCGACGCCGGCCGGCACGGCGAGCGCCCGGTCGACCCGCTCGCCGTCAGCGCGTTCGGGCTGCTCATCGGCGCCGTGCTGCTCACCGCCCTCACCCGGCCGTGGCAGGCCGACTGGAGCCGGCTCGGCGGGTCGGTGGTGATGAACGGGCACACCCTGCCCGCGTTCCTCCCGGCCGCGTGGATGGTCCTGATCGCGACCGTGCTCGCCTACGTCACCGGCGTGATCTCGGTCGGCTACCTCTCGCCGCCGATAGCCGGGGTGGTCGCCAACCTGGAGGCCGTGGTCGCCACCGTGACGGCCTGGGTGCTGCTCGGCGAACACCTCGGGCTGCCGCAGATCACGGGCGGCCTGCTGGTGCTGACCGGCGCCTTCGCGGCCCAGGCGAGCAAACCCGCGGAGGCGGGGGCGGGCGCGGGGGCAGGCGCGGGCGCGGGCCCGGGGGCGGGTTCGAAAGCCGGGACGGCCGGGACGGCCGAGGTGTTCGCGGGTCCACGGGCCGACGGGCCCGGGGTTGCCGGATCAGAGGCCGACGGGCCCGAGGCCGCCGGGGCCGGGGCTGCCGACCGGGTGACCGCCGAGCGTGGGGTCAGCGGCCGGTCCAGCCGAACCAGTCGAGGTGATTGAGCGGCCACACGACGGCCGACACCGGGCCGACCACGTTGTCCACCGGCACGGCGCCACCGCCCGGGCCGTGCTGGTGGTAGCGGGAGTCCGCGGAGTCGCTGCGGTGGTCGCCCTCGACCCAGATGTAGCCCGAGGGCACCTTCACCGGCCCGAAGTCCAGCCCCGCGCAGGAGTCGTCCCCGGGGTGCAGGTACGGCTCGTCGACCTTCCGTCCGTCGACGCTCAGCGTGCTGCCCTCGCACTGCACGGTCTGCCCACCGGTCGCGATGACGCGCTTGACCAGGTAGTTGTCGTCCTTCGGCGGGACCAGGCCGACGAAGCTGAGCACCGAGCCCACGGCGTTGGTGACCGGGTTCGGATCGGTCGGCTGCGGCGGCAGCCAGCCCCCCGGGTCCTTGAACACCACCGGCTGCCCCGGCTCCGGCTCCCAGCCGGTCAGCGGCGCCAACTTGTTCACGCCGACCCGGTCGCCGATCCGCAGGGTGTTCTCCATGGAGCCGGACGGGATGGTGAACACCTGGAACAGGCAGGTCTTGATCAGCAGCGCGACCACCAGGCCGACCGCCGCCATCACCGGCAGCTCGATCCACCACGGCCGCGGCCGCCGACCCGAACCGCCGGCCGTGCGGCCCCGCGAACCGCGGGCCCGGCGGCGGGCCTCGGCGCGACCGCCGGGCACCGCGTGGGCGTTCGACGCGGAATCGCCGGGAGCTCCGGTTCCGCTCGGCGTTTCGGGCAGGTTCACCGCCATCGTCGCTGCTCCACCTCTCCGGCTGGGGAAACCTGCACGCTACGCCAACCGTGGAGCCTGACGAAATCGGTCATTTAGCCGCCGCCGACATCGCCGGAGGCCCCGGGGCCACGCGGGCCCGGGGCCGCTCGGACCCGAGGATTCAGGAGCGGGCGATGGCCTCGTGGTGGCGGATGACCTCGGCGATGATGAAGTTCAGGAACTTCTCGGCGAAGACCGGGTCCAGCTTCGCCCCCGCCGCCAGCTCCCGCAAGCGCTTGATCTGGTCCCGCTCGCGCGCCGGGTCGGCCGGCGGCAGCTTGTGCTCGGCCTTGAGCCGGCCGACCCGCTGGGTCGCCTTGAAGCGCTCGGCCAGCATGTGGACCACCGCGGCGTCGATGTTGTCGATGCTCTCGCGCAGGCCGGTCAGCTCGGCCCGTACGGCGTCGTCGATCCCCTCGGTCAGGCCGGCGTCGGGGGTCGTGGAGTGGTCCGTCATCGGGGCGGCTCCCGGTGTCTGCAGTGGGCGCCCGACCGTACGGCGGCCGGGCTCGGGCCCGGGCAAATCTAACAGGGCCCCGCTCCGGCCCCGCACCGTCGGACGGAACCGTCCACGATCCGGACGGCGGGCCGGACCGGACGGTGAGCCGGGCCGGACCGAACCGGACCGGACCGGCGAGCCGGTGCTCCGCCCGGCCCCGGCGGCGTGACGCACCGGGCCGGGAGGGCTCTGCCCGTAGGCTGGGGCGTGCATGACCGGACGTGACCGTTCGAACACTCCCTCAGTACTGGAGGAACCGATCGTGGCAACCACCCGCACCGCCACCACCGCGTGGGAGGGCAACCTCCTCGACGGAAAGGGGTTGGTGACCTTCGCATCCTCCGGGATCGGCGAGTACCCCGTCTCCTGGCCGTCCCGCGCCGAGGCCCCCAACGGCAAAACCAGCCCGGAGGAGCTCATCGCGGCCGCCCACTCCGCGTGCTTCTCGATGGCCCTCTCGCACGGCCTGGCCGGTGCCGGCACCCCGCCGACCAAGCTGGACACCCGGGCCGACGTGACGTTCCAGCCCGGCACGGGCATCACCGGCATCCACCTGACCGTCGTCGGCGAGGTCCCCGGGCTGGACGAGGCCGGCTTCGTGAAGGCCGCCGAGGACGCCAAGGCCAACTGCCCGGTCAGCCAGGCCCTGACCGGCACCACCATCACCCTCACGGCCTCGCTGGCCTGAGCCCGCCCGTCTTCGCTCTTCTTCCTTTCCGCCCTCTTCTCTCTTCCGCCCTCTCTTCTCTCTTCCGCCCTCTTCTCCATCACCCCCGACAGCCCCTTCCGCCCCCGGGCTCCCGGCCCGCTCCGCTCCGCATCCGGCGCGCGACCGGCGCCCAAGGGCGCGGCTTCGGCGCACGCGCCCCTGGCGCACATCATGTGATGTGCACCGGGGGCGTCCGCACGTACCGCCATTCATGATCACAAAGCGGGCGAATCACCCTGGCGGCGGTCACCGCGTGTTGTCGTCGCGGCCTATGATCGGCCGCAGCGCCCTGTCCTTCAGGCGGGTCCCCGCGCGCCGGCGCCCCACGACGGGCAGCCCCCGCAGCGGCCGACTCCGAGGACCACGACAGAGTGCGGAGCCGACCGCCGGGTCCCGACCGGCCGGCCGGACCATCGTCAAGCGTCAGCAGCGGACGGGAGCATGCCGTGCCGGGCCGGAACGAGGGGGCCGACGCACACCACCCGGGCGTGCGGCACGAGGAATCACCGCGCCACCGCCACCTCGCCTCGCCGGTCCTGGAACCGGCCGCCAGCACCGGCGGACCGGCCACCGCCCCCGCCCCCGCCCCCGCCCCCGCCCCCGCCGCGGGAACCACCACCGCCCCCGCCGCGGGAGCCACCACGGCCCTCGGCGCCTGCGGGACACTCGCGGAGCCGGAGCTGCTGCTCTGCCCCACCTGCTCGGCCCCGCTCACCGACGACGCCCACCGGGACCGGGGGCTCGCCGGCGGCAGCGGCCGGGCGGCCGAGGGCACCGACCGGGAGGGCGCCGGCACCGACCGGCTGCTGGCGGCGCTGCGGGCCAGCGAGTCCCGGTTCCGGGCCGCCTTCTGCGACGCCGTCATCGGCATGGCCCTGATCGACGCCGAGGACCGGATCATCGAGGTCAACCCGGCCTTCGCCACGCTGATCGGACGGGGCGTCGGCGAACTGGCCCGCACCCACCTGCACGAGATCATCGACCCGGAGGGCATGCCGGACCGGCTCTTCCCCGAGCTCGTCCACGGGGAGCGGGAACGGTTCCGCGTGGAGAAGCAGCTCAAGCACCGCGAGGGCCACACCGTCTGGAGCAAGGTCACCGTCTCGCTGATCCGGGACGGCGCCGGCGATCCGCTCTACACCCTCGCCCTGGTGGAGGACATCACCGAGCAGCGGCGGCTCGGCGACCGGCTGGAGTACCAGGCCCTGCACGACCCGCTGACCCGGCTGCCCAACCGGGCCTACTTCTTCGAGCGGCTCGACGCCGCCTGCCTCGCGCCGGACGACCGGCCGGACGACCGGCCGGGCCCGGCCGAGGCCGCGGACGAACGCCGGGTGGGGGTCTGCTACCTGGACCTCGACGGCTTCGCGGCGATCAACGAGGCGCTCGGCCACCACATCGGCGACCAGCTGCTGATCGCCGTCGCCACCCGGTTGCGGCGCGGGTTCGACGGGCGGGACACCCACCTGGTGGCCCGGATGGGCGGCGACGAGTTCGCCGTCCTGGTCACCGACAGCCTGGGCAGCGAGCAGCTGACCGAGCTGGCCGCCCGGATCCTGGAGGTGCTGGAACGTCCCTTCGACGTCTCCGGGCACCGACTGGTGATCACCGCCAGCGTGGGCGTGGTCGAGCGGTCCGTGCACGAGACCACCCCGACCGACCTGGTCAAGGACGCCGACGCCACGCTCTACTGGTCCAAGGCCGACGGCCGCGCCCGCTGGACCCTCTACGACCCGGACCGCGGCGCCCACCAGCTCACCCGGCAGCTGCTCGCCACCGCACTGCGCCCGGCCCTGGAGCGCCGTGAGTTCACCATCGAGTACCAGCCGCTGGTCGGCCTGGCCGACGGTGCGGTGCACGGCGCGGAGGCGCTGGTCCGCTGGCGCCACCCCCGCTACGGGACGCTCTCCCCGGACCGCTTCATCCCGCTCGCCGAGGAGACCGGCGCGATCGTGCCGCTCGGGACCTGGGTGCTGGAGGAGTCCTGCCGGCAGGCCCGGCAGTGGCTCACCGAGTTCCCCGACACCGAGACCTTCGTGAGCGTCAACCTGGCCGCCCGCCAGATCTGGGACTCCGACATCGTCGCCGACGTCGCCCGGGCGCTCGAACGCACCGGCCTGCCGGCCCGGCTCCTCCAGCTGGAGATCACCGAGAGCGCCCTGCTCGGCCCCGGCGGCCGCCCGCTCCAGGCCCTCCAGGCGCTCGCGGACATGGGCGTGCGGATCGCGATCGACGACTTCGGCACCGGCTACTCCAACCTGGCCTACCTCTCCAGGCTGCCGGTGCACGTGCTCAAGCTCGACGGCACCTTCATCGAGGGCTTCCGCGAGCCCGCCCCGACGGACCGTCCGGGCCGCCCGGAGCTCCGCTCCCGGCGCAGCGACGCGGACGAGCAGATCGTCGGCGCGATGGTGCAGCTCGCCCACACCCTCGGCCTGACCGTCACCGCGGAGGGCATCGAGAGCGCCGCCCAGGCCGAGCGCCTGCGGCTGACCGGCTGCGACACCGCCCAGGGCTGGTACTTCGCCCGCCCCGGCGAGGCCGAGCTGGTAGCGGCCATACTCCGCGAGGGCCGCCCCGCCCTGAACGGCCGGTAGCCGCAGGACGGGCGGGCGACCGGCGGGCACTGCGGGGAGGACGGCCGGGCCCGGCCGCCGCGGTGGAGGCGGCGGACGCGGCGGACGGTGGGCCGTCGGTCCGGGTGCCCGGTCACGCTGCCCGGTCACGCGGGCGCCGTCGGTCCAGGTGCCGTCAGGCCGTCGAGGTCACGCCGCCGCCGTCAGGCCGTAGGCCTCGGCGATCAGGCCGTACGAGCGGAGCCGGGCCTCGTGGCCGTGGATGTGCGAGGTCACCATCAGCTCGTCCACGCCGGTCCGCTTGCGCAGCGCCTCCAGCCCGTCGGCGACCCGGCCCGGGTCGCCGAGCACGACGTTGTCGAGCCAGCTGTCGATGAAGTCGGCCTCGCCCGGGGTGTACGGGTAGTCCTCGGCCTCCTCCGGGGTGGGGATCGGGCCGGGGTTGCCGCGTCGCAGGCGGAGCATGCCGAGGGCCGCGGAGCGGGCGAGTCGCCGGGCCGAGGGCTCGTCGTCGGCGGCGACCGCGCTCACGCCGATCAGCGCGTACGGCTCGGCGAGCACGGCGGAGGGGCGGAAGGACGAGCGGTAGAGGTCCAGCGCCGGGACGGTGTTGGCGCTGCTGAAGTGGTGGGCGAAGGCGAACGGGAGGCCGAGGCGGCCCGCCAGCTGGGCGCTGAAGCCGGAGGAGCCGAGCAGCCAGACCGGCGGTCGGCCCTCGCCCTGGGGGACGGCGGTCAGCCGGGCGTACGGGTGGCCGTCCGGGAAGTCGCCGTCGAGGAAGTGGGTCAGCTCGGCGAGCTGCTGCGGGAAGTCGTCCGCGCCTTCGGCGAGGCCGCGGCGCAGCGCCCGGGCGGTGGCCGGGTCGGTGCCGGGGGCGCGGCCGAGTCCGAGGTCGATCCGCCCCGGGTGCAGGGCCTCCAGCAGGCCGAACTGCTCGGCGACGGCCAGCGGGGCGTGGTTGGGGAGCATGACGCCGCCGGAGCCCAGCCGCAGCGTCGTGGTGTTGGCCCCGAGGTGGGCGAGCAGGACGGCCGGGGTGGAGCTGGCCACTCCGGGCATGCCGTGGTGCTCGGCCACCCAGAAGCGGTGGTAGCCCCATTGCTCGGCCCGGCGGGCCAGTTCGGTGGTGGCGGCGAGGGCCTCGGCGGGCGTGTGGCCGACGCCGACGGTGGCGAGGTCGAGGATCGAGAGCGGCGCGGGCGCCGTCCCGCGGGCGGTGCCGCGGATCGCCGTGCCGGCCGCCGGTCCGGCCGCCGATCCGGTCTCCGGTCCGGTCCCGTGCTCCTGGTGGTCCTCGGTGGTCATCCCGTCCGCCCTTCTGGCCGCCGTCCTCGGGCCGGCCGTCGTGGGTGACCGCGCGGTCCCGGATGGCCCGCCGGTCGCTGTCGCCGAGGGGGGTCAACCACGGCCGGGGCCTCGCTGTTCCCGCCTCCGGAGTGTCGTCCGGCCACGGTCCGAGCGGGTTTCGGCCATTTCGCACGGAAGTCGACCGACCGTTCGGCTGACGCAGAGCCAGCGGGCGAACACGGCTGGCGACTTCCCGCCAGCGCCGGAAGTCGCCAGCGCCAGGACTCGCGACCGGGGGCCGGCGTCCGGCAGGCTGGGGCCGGGAGCAGGTCGCCGGAGCGGGATCCGCACTCCACCAGCAAGATCGTCGGGCTGGACCAGCACCGGACGATCACTGCGAGCCCTCGGCGCGGCACCCCGCCCCGGGGGCTCGTTCGGTTTCGGCGACGGTCCGCCACCCGGGCGCCCCGGCCCCCGGACCGGCCCGGACGCGTCGTTTCCCGCCCCGGGGCGCGGCCGGAATCAGCGACCGTGACCCATGCCATACCGGGGTGCTTCATGGCATGAAAAGTCGAGGCGCTAGCGTTGACCCCTGCAGCCACCTGCTCCCTCGGGAGGCGTGGAGGGAGTAAAGGGCCTTGAACTTCGTGGCGGCGACCGGATCCTCGTGGATCTGCGCGCTGGCGCTCGTCGCCGTGCTCGGGGACGCCCTCCTTCCGTTCATCCCCAGCGGGACGCTGGTCATCCTGGCCGTGCTCAAGACCGCGCAGATCGACGGTGCGCCCCTGATGCTCGGGCTGGGCGTGGCGGTGGCCTCCTTCCTGGGCGACCTGCTGCTGCTCAACCTGGCCCGGCGCGGCGCCCCGGTGCTGCACCGCCGACTCGCCCGGCGCCCCAAACTGGCGGCCAGCGTGGCCCGGGTCCAGGAAGCCCTGATCGAACGACCCCACGGGGCGGCCGCCGCGATGGTGGTGGTCGCGCGGTTCGTCCCTGCCGGGCGGACCGTCCTCGACCTGGCCATCGGCCACTCCCCCGCCCATCCGCACCGGTTCCTGCACTGGTCGGCACTGGCGGCGCTGGTCTGGGCCGCCTACATCGTGACGCTGGGCTGGCTGAACAGCCACTGGTTCAACACCGCCTGGCTGAGCCTCGTGGTCTCCTGCGCGGCGGCCACCGCCATCAGCACCGCGATCGCGCGCATGGTGCGCCGCACCCGGCGGCTCGCCGCACTCTGACGGTCCGCCCGGCGACCGCTCCCGGCCACCCCTCCGCCCCTTGCGACGGTCCCGCCGCGGCGGACCCCTTCCTTGTGGTTCCGCGCGGCTTCCGTGATCCCACCGGGGCCGGCACACCTCTTTCCGCACGCCCGCCCTGGCCGGCCCTCCCCCTGGCGGGCTTCGGGCCGCCCACCCCGGCAAGGGGCAAAAGTTTTCCCAAAAGGGCGACCAATCGGGCCGAACGACGACGAACCCCGGCGGCGGGCCGACCGGCCGGCGGTAGCGTACTGACCGGGCCGCACGGGGTGGGAAGCGTCACAGGACGGCAACAGTCGGCGCATCCCCGCAGCCCAGCCGGATGCGCCAGGCGTGTTGGAAGTCGTCAGCGCTCGGCGACCTTGGAAGCCGCCGCGGCGACATGACATGCTAACGGCGGAATACTCATCAATTGCCCGATTTGACCGGTGCGGCTGCGGGCCGCCCTCACCACCGGCATCGGCACCCAGGGGAGACCATGACCAGCATCTCGCGCAGGACGGTGCTCAGTGCAACCGCCGCGACCGCGGCCCTCGGCGCGGTCGCGGCCTGCTCCAGCGGCGGATCCGGCTCGGGACAAGGCGCCACCTCCCCCGGCCCCGGCGGTACCGGAACCGCCCAGGGCGGCGGCCCCGACCCCCAGGCGGCGGTGCCCAAGGGCACCCCGATCGGCGACGGTTCCAACGCGGACACCGGACCGCAGCCGAACCAGCCCAAGCCCGAGAAGCTCAAGCCGGGCGAGCGGCCGCCGCAGTTCGTGGTCTTCTCCTGGGACGGCGCCGGCGGCACCGAGGACGGCCAGTTCCCCCGCTTCCTGAAGCTGGCGGAGCAGCACAAGGCCACGATGACCTTCTTCCTCTCGGGCATCTACGCCCTCCCCAAGGGCAAGGCCGACCTGTACCACCCGCCGAAGCACTCGGTCGGCGCCTCCGACATCCCCTACCTGTCGGACGGCGCGGTGAAGAGCACGCTCAAGCTCATCAGCCAGGCCTGGCTGGCCGGGCACGAGATCGGCACCCACTTCAACGGGCACTTCTGCTCCAGCCGTCCGGACAAGAACGGGGTCAACATGTGGACCCCCGAGGACTGGCAGAGCGAGATCGACCAGGCGATCGGCTTCGTCACCCAGTGGCGGACCAACACCGGCTTCACCGACGTCGACCCGCTTCCCTTCGACTACAAGAAGGAGCTCATCGGCGGCCGCACCCCGTGCCTGGAGGGCCAGAAGGCGCTGCTGCCGACCATCGCCAAGCTGGGCTGGAAGTACGACGCCAGTTCCTCGGGCGGCTTGCAAATATGGCCGCAGAAGGTGCAGGACGGCAAGGTCTGGGACTTCCCGCTGCAGTCCATCCCGTTCCCCGGGCACACCTTCCAGGTGCTGTCGATGGACTACAACATCCTGGCCAACCAGTCCAGCGGCAGCACCAAGGGCGACCCGGCCAAGTACGGCGACTGGCGCACCCAGGCCACCAACTCCTACCTGGCGGGCTTCGAGCGCGCGTACAACAGCAACCGCGCGCCGTTCTTCATCGGCAACCACTTCGAGCAGTGGAACGGCGGCATCTACATGGACGCCGTCGAGGAGACGCTCAAGACCGTCGCGGGCAAGCCCGACGTCCGACTGGTCTCCTTCAAGCAGTTGGTCGAGTGGCTGGAGGTGCAGGACCAGTCCACCCTGCGCAAGCTGCGCTCGCTCAACGTCGGCCAGGCGCCGGCGGGCGGCTGGGAGAGCTTCCTCGGCACGGCGGGCTGACGCGCCGAGGCGCGCAGGAGCGAGCCACCGGGACCGGCCGGCGGGGGTCGGATCCCTCGCCGGCCGCTGTCGTTCCGGCCGTTGGCGTGCCGGCCACGGGGTTCCGCCGTTGGCGTGCCGGTCGCTGGCGTTCCGGCCCGCTCCCGAGCCCGGCCGGCTACTCGGCGGCGAGGGCGTCCGCGAGCAGGATCCGGACGATGCGGTCCGCCCCGGCCCCGCCCCAGAGGATCGAGTAGTGGTTGGTGCCGGGCACCGGTGCGGCGGGCACCCGCTCCGTGTCCAACCGGGCCAGTTCGAGCCGCGCGTGGTCGTAGAGGCCCTGCGGCTCGTCGAGCAGGCCGCGCTCGGCCCAGAGCAGGTCGGCCGGGCAGGGCAGCCGGTGCACGGCGCCGGCCGCTTCCTCGTCCAGCAGGACCTGGGCACCGTCGATCTGTACGGCCTCCAGCACGCAGGAGGAGCGCAGTTCGGGCTCCGTGCCGACGAGGTCGCGCTGGGTGTAGGCGTCGATCCCCTCGGTCCACTCGCCGGCGAAGGCGGGGTGCCCGCGCCAGAACTCCCGGTAGGCGTCCCGGTCCGGGAAGGTCGTGGACAGCCGGGCCAGCGCGGGGCCGAGCACCGCGGCCAGGGCGTCCTCCTCGCGGACGCCCTGCGGCAGCGGGAAGGTCACCGCTCCGTCGACCAGCAGGACGCGGCGGACCAGGCCGGGGTGCCGGACGGCGGCCAGGGCGGTGACCCAGGCCCCCATCGAGTGGCCGACCACCGTGACGGGCCCCGGGCCGAGGGCGCCGATCAGCGCGGCCACGTCGTCGGCGTGCCGGGCCAGCCCGTACGGTCCGGCGACCGAGCGGCTGGCGCCGCGGCCCCGCAGGTCGGGCGCGAGCAGGGTGACCCGGCCGGCGAGCCGGCGGGCGACCTCGTACCAGGCGAGGCCGTTGGCGGTGATGCCGTGCACCGCCACGATCGTGGGGGCCCGCGGGTCGTCTGCGGGCCAGCGCAGGACGGCCAGGTCCCCACCGGGCACGGGGACGGTCAACTCCTCGGGCTTCAGCGGCGACTGGCTCACGCGGGGGTACCTCCGGTGGGGTGGGCGGTTCCGAGACCGGCCGGCACCGAGGCGGAGCGGGCGGACCGGGCGGTGCGGATGCGGGCAGGCAGTCTAGCCAGGCCGCCGGGCAGCAGGTAGACCACGGCGACGAACAGGGCGCCCAGCAGGAACAGGGGTTGGGAGAGCGGAACCCGCAGCACCGCCGGCAGGTCGGCGACGGTCGAGGAGTTGGCGAGGTCGCCGAGCCGGTGGCTCGCCCAGGTGTACAGGACACCGCCGAGCAGCGGTCCCCAGCGGGTGCCGGAGCCGCCGAGGACGACCATCACCAGGAGCGCGAGCGTGGCGTCCGAGGTGGCGGCCTGCGGGGTGGCGCCACCGGTCAGCAGCAGGTAGACCACCCCGCCCAGCCCGGCGAGCCCGCCGGCGAGCACGAAGGCGACCAGCTTGTAGCCGTAGGGCCGCAGTCCGAGCACCTCGACCCGGCGCTCGTTCTCCTTGATGCCCTCCCAGACCCGGCCCATCGGCGACTTGACGGCCCAGTGGACCGCGGCGACGGTCAGCACCAGGTAGCCGACGGCGATCCAGTACAGGTTGGCGGTGTTCTCGATCCCGAGCAGGCCGGCGGGCAGCAGGTCGGCCGGGGCGGATCGGCCCTCCTCGCCGCCGGTGACCCCGCCGGGGTTGCGCTGGACGAGGATCGAGCCGGCCTGGGCGAAGGCGAGGGTGACCATGGAGAACCCGATGCCCGTGACGCGCAGGCTGACCGAGCCGAGCAGCAGGGCCAGCAGCACGGAGCAGGCGACGCCGAACACCGCGGCGGCGGCGAACGGCAGTCGCAGCTCCAGCATGCCGAGATCGGTGGCGTACAGGCCGGTCGCAAAGTAGAGCGCGTGGCCGAAGGAGAGCAGTCCGGTCCGACCGAGCAGGAGGTCGTAACCGGTGGCGAGGGCCCCGTAGAGCAGGCACAGGGCGAGCAGTTGGAGGCTGCCGGGGCTGCCGAGCGGGCCGTCGAGCAGTCCCGGGACGGGAAGCGCACTGTATGGGGCGACAAGGAACGTGATCAGCAGGGCGATCGGCCACCAGCGTAGCGCTCTGTGCACGCCTGTCCAGCGATTAGTGACTGAATCACCTGTTCGAGGGATGGCGCCGGGACCGCTCCTGTGTTCACAATGGGTCTCGGCAAGGCCGGTGTCAGTCCCCCTTGCCACAGTGGCGGTGTCGGCGGAGCTGGTGTCAGTCCCCTCTTCCGGCACGGCGGTCACGGCAGGGCCGGTGTCAGTCCCCCCTGCCGGAGCGGCGGCGCTGCGGCTCGCCGCGGGGCCACCGGTGCTCGTGATCGGTGTTTCGGCGCTCACGCGAGCCTCCCGGTGAGTCCACGGGGTCGGACGAGAAGCAGGACGGCGAGCAGGACGACGACCGAGAGGTCGCCGAGACCGGCGCCGGTGTAGTAGTTGGCGAACTGCTGGACGAGGCCGACGCCCACCGAGGCGACGGCGGCTCCGGTCACGGAGCCCATGCCACCCATGACCACGACGACGAAGGCGAAGATGAGCAGGCCGGTCCCCTGGCCGGGATTGACCGAACCGAAGTAGAGGCCGCCGAGGGCGCCGCCGAGCGCGGCGGCCGCCCCACCGAGGGCGAAGACGAGGGTGAACGCCCTCCGGACGTCGATGCCGAGCGCCGTGACCATCGCCCGGTCCTCGACGCCGGCCCGGACGATCAGCCCGTAGCGGGTGCGGGCGAGGAACAACCGAAGAGCGAGCAGCAGCAGTGCGGCGGCGGCCACCAGCACGAAGCGGTTGACCGGGACGGTCGCCCCGAGCACGTGCCAGGTGCCGGACAGCAGTTCCGGCTGGGGGAAGGGACGGGAATCCGCGCCCCAGACCCCCATCAGCAGGGCGGGTACGGCGAGCCCGACCCCGACGGTGGCGAGGATCTGGTCGCGCGGGCGGCTGTAGAGCGGCCGGATCAGGAAGAGCTCCAACAGGACGGCGGCGACCGTCCCGACCAGGGTGCCGAACGGCACCGCGAGCCAGAAGGAGAAGCCGGCCTCGGCGCCGGCCCACCAGGTGGCGTAGGCGCCGATGGAGAGCAGGGCGCCGTGCGCGAAGTTGAGCACGTCCATCAGACCGAAGATCAGCGACAGACCGGAGGCGACCAGGAAGTACAGCGCACCGAGACCGAGTCCGGTACAGGAGAGGAGGACGACGGTGTCCATCAGGGCTTCACCTCGGCGGTGAGGACGGGGGCGGCCGGGGAGGAGGCGGGCCGGGGCCCGCCGGCGAGCGGGTGGCGGGAGCCGACGCCGAGCAGGCGGCGGGCGGCTTCCTCATCGGCCAACAGCTCGGCGGTGTCGCCGCGGTGGGCGGTGCGGCCGTCGGCCAGGACGGCGCAGGTGCCGGCCAGTCGGCGGACGAGGGCGAGGTTCTGCTCGACCAGCAGGACGGGCACGGCCTCGGCCGCGCGCGCCAGCACCTCGGCCACCTCGGCGACGATCTTCGGGGCCAGGCCCTTGGTGGGCTCGTCGGCGATGATCAGCCGGTTGCGGTTGAGCAGCGTCCGGCCGATCGCCACCATCTGCTGCTGGCCGCCGGAGAGCGTCCCGGCCAACTGCCCGGCTCGCTGCTTGAGTTCGGGGAAGAGCTCGTGGACGAGTGCGTAGTCCGGTTCACCGGCGGCGCCCCCGCTCCCGGCGGCGCGCTCGGCGAGGCGGAGGTTCTCGGCGACCGTCAGGCCGGCGAAGATCCCCCGGTCCTCGGGCGCGTAGCCGATGCCGTGACGAACGACCAGATGCGTGGGAAGGGAGGAGAGCTCGGATTCGGAGAGCCGGATGCTTCCGGTGCGCGGCACCAGGCCCATGACGGCCTTGACGGTGGTGGTCTTGCCGGCACCGTTGCGGCCCAGGAGCGCGGTCACTCCGGCGGGAGCCACGTCGAAGTCGACCCCGTGCAGGATGTGCAGCCCGTCGATGACCACCCGCAGATCGCGGACGGAGAGGAGGGGGACGGTGCCGGAGGACGGCGAGGAGGCGGAGCGCCCCGAAGGAGTGGGGCGCTGAGCGGAGAACGGAGAGGAGGTCACAACGCCTCACCCAGGTAGGCCTGTTGCACGGTCGGGTCGGCCATCACGGCCTCGGGAGTGTCCAGGGCGAGCAGCGTGCCGTGGTGCATCACCGCGAGCCGGTCGGCCAGGCCGAGCAGGACGTCCATGTGGTGCTCGACCATCAGGACGGTCCGGCCCAGGTCCCGGTGCACGGAACGGATCAGCTCGGTGAGGGCGGGCACCTCCTCCGCGCTGACACCGGCCATCGGCTCGTCCAGCAGGATCAGCCGGGGCTCGGAGACCAGCAGGACGGCCAGCTCCAGCTTGCGCTTCTCCCCGTGCGAGAGCGCACTGGCGAGGGTGTCGGCGCGGTGGGTGAGATCGGTGCGTTCCAGGGTGTCGGCCAACTGCTGCTCGTAGCGGTCGGCGCGGCGCCAGAGCCGGTACGACGCGCGCGGCCCGGCCGCCGCCTGGGCGGCCAGGCGGACGTGGTCGGCGACCGTCATCCCCGGCCAGAGGGAGGAGGTCTGGAAGGTGCGGCCGAGACCGCGGCGGGCCCTGGCGTGCACCGCCTCGGTGGTGACGTCCGCGCCGTCGAGGTGGAGGCTGCCGTGGGTCGCCGGGTAGATGCCCGAGATCAGGTTGAAGAGGGAGGTCTTGCCGGCGCCGTTGGGCCCGATGAAGGCGATGAACTCGCCTTCGCCGACCGAGAAGGAGACGTCCTCGACGATCGGCACGCCGCGGACGGCCCAGCCGAGCCCGTCCAGACGCAGCACCGGGGAGGAGGACGCGGAGGAACGCACGGACGAGGAGCCCTGAGCGGAGGAGGAGGCGGCGGAAGGAGTGGAGTCGGTGCGGGCGGGCATCGGGATCAGCCCGCCATCGGGGTGACCGGGGGCGCGGCCTCGTCCGCGGTCAGGGTCTTCTCCACCGAGGGCTTGGCGGCGGCGCCATTGCCGGTCAGCCGCACTTGGAACATCGGCTGGAGCAGGGCGTGGTCCTCGGCGCGGACCGTGGTCTTCCCCTTGACCCCGTCGAAGCTCCAGCCCTCCAGAGCCTTGACCAGGGCCGAAGTGTCGTCGGCGGAGCCGTGGTTGGACTCGACGGCGTGCACGATCATCTGGGCGGCGGTGAAGCCGTCCGGGGTGAAGATGTCCGTCTTCCCTCCGGCGGCGGTGACGGCTTCGGTCATGGCCTTCTCCACCGGGGTGCCGGCGGCGCCGTCGAAGTAGTGGTTCAGGAAGGAGATCTTCTCGCCGGCCGGGCCGAACAGCGGGTAGGAGGCGGCCAGGTCGAGGCCGGTGACGACCTTGGTGTCGGCGAACACGTCCTGCTGGTTGAGCGCCGTCCACAGGGCCGAGGCGGTGTCGCCTGCCCAGGCGACGAACAGCAGGTCGGGCTTGGCGGTCCGGGCCTGGGTGGCGAAGGGAGTGAGGTCGGTGGCGCTCGGCGGGGCGAGCACCTGGTCGACGGTCGCACCCTCACCGCCGAGCACCGCCTTCACCGCGGCCACGTTGGCCTGGCCGAAGGCGTTGTCCTGAGCGAGCACGGTGACCTTCTTGCCCTTCGCGTCACCGACGAACGAGGCCGCGGTCTTGATGTCCTGGTAGGACTGGCGACCGGAACGGAAGGTGTACTTGTTCAGACCGGTGGCCTTGTCCGCGGCGGCCGGGCCGCTGATGAAGAGCACCTTGTTCTGCGCGGCGATGGGGCCGACCTGGAGGGCCACCCCGGAGGCGGTGGAACCGGCCAGCACCTTGTAGCCCTTGCCGATCAGGTCCTTGGCGGCGGACACCGCCTTGGCCGGGTCGCCGGCGTCGTCCTGCTCCTCGAACTCGATCTTGTGCCCGTCGACCGCGCCGGTGCCCTTGGTCGCGTAGCTCAGGCCGGCCTTGAAGCCCTCCAGGTACTGCTTGCCGTAGGCGGCCAGCGGACCGGTCCTGGAGTACACCAGGCCGACCTTGATCGGGCCCTTGGCGCCACCGTCCGCCGCGCTCGTCCCGGCCGTTCCGGCCTTGGCGCAACCCGAGGCGAGCAGGACGCAGGCCGCGAGGGCGGCGAGCTTCCGGGCCGGGCCGCCGGTCAGGGAGTCGCCCGGACGGGCGCCGGCGGCGGTCCGGGAGGGGGCTGTCGAGCTGCGCATGGTGACCGACTCCTGAGGTGCGGCGGGGTGAATGCCGGAACCGTAGGTGTGCGGTGGGAGTGGCGACATGTGCCCAGTTGACGCATCAGCCCGTCCGGATGTGGTTCCGGCCGACATACCGCCGGGCCTCCGTCGCCCTCCGGGCGCCAGGGTATGGCCTGTCGACACGACTCCTCACCCACCCATGGGGGTGGCCGCCATGGTTGCGGCGGCCCCCGCCCGGTGACGGTGGAGGGGCGCGGAGCCCGTCCGGCGGCAGCCACCCCAGCGGCGTGCCCGCCCGGTCCGGCCCAGGCAGGACCCCAGCCCGGCCTGGTACGGCCACGGGCTCCGCGCGGTTCCCGGGCCCGCCGGCCGTCCCTCCCCCGCTCCCCGTCGCCTCCTGCCCCGCTGCCCCTCCCCTGCCCCGCCGTTCCGCCCCCTCCTCTCTTCTCCCACTCCTCTCCTACGACTCCCCTCCTCCCACTCCCTCATGAGGTGATCCCTTGGACAAGGTCCTGGACTCCCCCGCCGACGCGGTCGGGGACATCCCCGACGGCGCGGTGCTGGCCGTCGGCGGCTTCGGCCTCTGCGGCATCCCGAGCACGCTGATCGGCGCCCTGGCCGACTCCGGCACCACCGGACTGCGGGTGGTGTCGAACAACTGCGGGGTGGACGACTGGGGGCTGGGCCTGCTGCTGCGGGCCGGCCGGATCGCCCGGATGACCTCCTCGTACGTCGGGGAGAACAAGGAGTTCGCCCGGCAGTACCTCTCCGGCGAGCTGGAGGTGGAGCTGACCCCTCAGGGCACGCTGGCCGAACGGCTGCGGGCGGGTGGAGCCGGCATCCCCGCGTTCTTCACCCCGGCCGGGGTCGGCACCCAGGTCGAGGAGGGCGGGCTGCCCTGGCGCTACGCGGCCGACGGCTCGGTGGCCCTGGCGTCCCCGCCGAAGGAGGTCCGGGAGTTCGGCGGCCGCCGGTACCTGCTGGAGGAGGCGATCACGGCGGACTTCGCGCTGGTCCGGGCCGAGGTGGCGGACCGGCACGGCAACTGCGTGTTCCACGCCGCCGCCCGGAACTTCAACCCGCTCTGCGCGGCGGCGGGCCGGATCACCCTGGTCGAGGCGGACCGGATCGTCGAGCCCGGCGAGCTCCCCCCGGACGCGGTGCACCTGCCCGGGGTGTACGTCGACCGGGTGGTGGCCGCCGACCCCGAGGACCGCCGCATCGAGCGCCGCACCGTCCGCCCCGCACTCCAGGAGGCCTGACCCGATGCCCACCGAGACCGCCGCCCCCACCCCGGTACCCACCTCCGCCCGCACCTCCGCCCGCACCTCCGCCCGCACCTCCGCACCCGCCTCCGCGCCCGCCTCCGCCCTCGACCCGCGCAACGCCCTGGCCGCCCGCGCCGCCCGCGAGTTGCGCGACGGCCAGTACGTGAACCTGGGCATCGGCCTGCCCACCCTGATCCCCAACCACCTCCCGCCGGGCGTCGAGGTGGTGCTGCACTCGGAGAACGGCATCCTCGGCGTCGGCCCGTACCCGGAGGAGGGCGCCGAGCACGCCGACCTGATCAACGCCGGGAAGGAGACGGTGACGGTCGCCCCCGGCGCCTCGTACTTCGACTCCGCCTTCTCCTTCGGCATGATCCGGGCCGGGCGGATCGACGTCTCGGTGCTCGGCGCGATGCAGGTGTCGGCCACCGGGGACCTCGCCAACTGGATGATCCCCGGCAAGATGGTCAAGGGCATGGGCGGCGCGATGGACCTGGTGCACGGGGCCCGCCGGCTGATCGTGGTGATGGAGCACACCGCCCGGGACGGCTCCCCGAAGATCGTCGACGAGCTGTCACTTCCGGCGACCGGTCGCGGAGTCGTGGACCGGATCATCACCGACCTCGCGGTGATCGACGTGACCCCGGAGGGGCTGCGGGTGGTGGAGACGGCGCCGGGCGTGGACTTCGCGGAGGTCCGGGCCGCGACCGGCGCCGCCCTGCTGCCCCCGCGCTGACCGGCCCGACCCCCGGGCGCAACGGCCGGATCGCCCGTGGGGCGGTCCGGCCGCTGCGCCGCCCCACTCCCGCCCCCGCTACCGCGACCGCGACCGCGACCGCGACCGCGACCGCCCCTCTCAACAGCCCTCCGCCGCCCCCGAGTTCCACGGATCGCCGCCCGGGCCCGGGCGAATTCACCGCAATAGCACCAACGCCCGCCGGACCGGCCGGGAACCGTGGCATCTTCATGCTTGGGCGGCGGCGATCTCCCGGATTGGTTGCGATCACCGGTGCACTCGGGGAGAGTTGATGAGGCCAAGGATCCCGGAGCGCCCGGAGGGGAAGCTGGAAAGTGCATCGGGATCCCGGATTCGAAGCCCCCGTACCGACGCGCGACAGAACCGGCGGAACCCGGCGAATGTGCTGGACGGCCCGGGAACTGCGTGAGAAGCGCAGTTCGCCCGGTCCCGTTCCAGCCGATTCCGGCCGGTTCCACCGAGTTCCACCCGGACGGCTCCGAGTCGAGGCAGGCCCACGCGAAGGCCGAGCGAGCCGAGCACGGAGCGAACTCCGGGGGGAGCAGCCATGACCACGCCGTTCTCGCGGCGAAAGGGCGCCGGAACGGCCGGCGGGCGAGGTGCCGGGCAGCTGGACGAGGCCGCCCTCAGTGCCGTTCCCGCACCCGAAGCCCCGTACGACTACGGCCACTTCAGTCGTCTCGCGGGCCCGGCGTACGACCCGGACGAGGACGACGACCTCGGTGGCGGCGTCTACTGGCCCGAACCGGCCGCCCCGTACGGCCCCGCGTCGGCGAGCGCCCCGCAAGACCCCACCCCGGCGAGCACCCCGTACGCCTCTCCCCCGTACGAGCCACCGCCCGCGGTCCCCTACCGCGTCCGGTACCGCAGCCTGCTGCGCCGCGAGCCGCACCGGATCCGCGCCGCGCTGCTGATGGTCGCCGCCCCGGTGGTGGAGGTGGTGCTGCTGGTCTGGCTGCTGCTGCCGGAGCACTGGCCCGAGCGGCTGGACGAGACGAACGCCCTGGTGCTGCTCGGCGACAAGGTGATGATCGGCATCATCGCCGTCGTCGAGGTGTTCCGGCTGGTCAACGTCGTCTCCAACACCCACGCCACGCTGGTCGCCCGTGACCCGGTCCCGGTGACGCCGGTGCCCGGCACCCGGGTCGCCTTCCTCACCACCTGCGTGCCGGGCAAGGAGCCGCCGGAGATGGTCCGGGCCACGCTGACCGCGGCCCGCGCCGTTCGGCACAACGGACCCTACGACGTCTGGCTGTTGGACGAGGGAAACGATCCTGCAATGCGGGAGCTCTGCGCCGAGCTGGGCGTGCGGCACTTCAGCCGCGCCGGCCGGCCGCAGTGGAACCGGCCGAAGGGCAGGTTCCGCGCCGGCACCAAGCACGGCAACTACAACGCCTGGCTCCAGGCCCACGGCGACGACTACGAGTTCTGGGTGTCCGTGGACACCGACCACGTTCCACTGCCGGACTTCTGCGAACGGATGCTCGGCTACTTCCGCGACCCCGACGTGGCATTCGTGGTCGGCCCCCAGGTGTACGGGAACTACCGCAGCTCTGGCTCGGCCGTCACCAAATTCTCCGAGAGCCAGCAGTACCTCTTCCACGCCCTCGTCCAACGCGCCGGAAACCGTTACGGCGCGCCCATGTTCGTGGGCACCAACAACGCCGTCAGAATCAGCGCGCTCCAGTCGATCGGCGGGTTGTACGACTCCATCACCGAGGACATGGCGACCGGCCTGGAGTTCCACCGCAGCCGAAACCCGGAGACCGGGGAACGCTGGAAGTCCGTGTACACCCCGGACGTGCTCGCGGTCGGCGAAGGACCGTCCTCCTGGACCGACTTCTTCTCCCAGCAACTGCGCTGGAGCCGCGGCACCTACGAGACCCTCTTCACCCAGTACTGGCGGGTGCTGTGGCAGCTGTCCCCCGGGCGGTTGCTCAACTACACGCTGATGGTGGGCTTCTACCCGATGGCGGCGCTCACCTGGCTGCTCGGCGGCCTGTCCAGCGTCCTCTACCTGGGCTTCGGCGCATCGGGCGTGCACGTCTCCTCGGAGATCTGGATGATGCTCTACAGCGACGCCGCCGCGCTCCAGCTCCTGCTCTACACCTGGAACCGCAAGCACAACGTGAGCCCGCACGAGCCGGCCGGCTCCTCCGGGGTCGCCGGGATGGTGATGTCGGCGCTCTGCGGCCCGGTCTACGCGGCCTCGCTGCTCCAGTCGCTGCTGCGGGTGCGCAGCCGCTTCGTGGTGACGCCCAAGGGCCGCTCGGCCAGCACCGACCGGCTCGGCACCTTCCGCTTCCACCTCTTCTGGACGCTGGTGTTCGGCGGCGCGATCACCGCCTCCTACGTCACCGGCTACGACCACGCCGCGATGCGCGCCTGGGCCTGGATCGCCCTGGTGCTCACCCTCCTGCCGGTCCTGATCACCGCCGGCGACGCCGTCCGCCGCCGCCGGACCCGCCCCACCGCCAACCTCACCGTCACCGGCGGCCCGACGGCCACCCCGACGGTCCTCCTGGAGAAGCGCCGCCCGCGCCACGCCCGCGACCCCCGGAGCTCGCCGCCCGCACGCACGGCACCGGATCCGTCGCCCAGCCGGCCCGCACCCGACCGCCCCGCACCCGACCGCGCCGGCAGCGGCACATCCCCCCACTGACAGCACTCGCGGACAGCACCCACCGACCCCCAGCCCGGCACCCGACCGCCTCCCGAGGGGAGCACCACCGTGAAGATCCACAAGGCCGGCCGCACCAAGCGCCTCGCCCTCGGCAGCACCGTCGCGCTGACCGTGGCCGGGATGAACGCTCCGGCCGTCCTCGGCTTCGCCTCCGAGCAGTACCACCACTACGTGATCAACCGCCCCGAGTACAAGGCGCAGTACGGCCACTGGCAGACCCTGTCGCTGCCCGCCGAGTTCCGGGTCAACGCCGTGCACGCGACCCTGCTGCGCACCGGCAAGGTCCTGATCGTGGCCGGCTCGGGCAACGACGAGAAGCAGTTCAACGCGGGCACCTTCAAGAGCCTGCTCTGGGACCCGGCCGCGAACACCTACAAGCTGGTCCCCACCCCGGCCGACATGTTCTGCGGCGGCCACACCTCGCTGCCGGACGGCCGCGTCCTGGTGGCCGGCGGCACCCAGCGCTACGAGAAGCTGGCCGCCGCCGTGAAGAAGGCGGCCGGCATCATGCGGGTGCGCAACGAGAGCCCGGAGCGCGACCGGACCTTCCCCACGGGCACCGTCTTCGTCGCCCCGAACGGCCACGAGTACGCCAGCACCGCCCCGGTGACCGTCCCGGCCGCGACCAAGACCGGCTCCGGCCGCGAGACCGTGGTCACCGCCGGCGAGCAGCGGGTGTACGTGGAGGCGGTCGGCCCGGGCCCGGACTACGTCTCCGACTCCCCCGCCCAGTACCGGATCAAGGGCCTGAGCGGCACCGACGCCCACAACCTGTACGGGCAGAACGAGAAGCTCACCCTGGACAAGCAGGAGTACCAGGGCATCCGCTCCGCCTTCGAGTTCAACCCGGACACCGAGCTCTACGAGCCGGTCACCGACATGGCCCACGCCCGCTGGTACCCGACGCTGACCGGGCTGGGCGACGGCCGGGTGGTCACCGTCTCCGGCCTGGACGACACCGGGGAGATCCTCAACGGCAACGACAACGAGGTCTACGACCCGAGGACCAAGTCCTGGTCCAAGGGCCCCGACCACTACTTCCCGACCTACCCGGCGATCTTCCTGACCGACTCCGGCAAGCTCTTCTACTCCGGCTCCAACGGCGGCTACGGCCCCGGCGACAAGGGCCGCGAGCCCGGCTTGTGGGACGTGTCGACCGGGGCCTTCCAGCCCGTCCCCGGCCTGCGCGACCCCAACCTCACCGAGACCTCCTCATCCGTGCTGCTGCCGCCCGCCCAGGCGCAGAAGGTGATGGTGCTCGGCGGCGGTGGCGTCGGCGAGTCCCCGCTGTCCACGGCCCGCACCGACATCGCGGACCTGTCCTCCGCCGCACCCGCCTTCACCCCGGGCCCGGACCTGCCGGCCGGCGGCACCCGCTACCTCAACAGCGTGATCCTCCCGGACGACACCGTCTTCACCACCGGCGGCTCCAGCGGCTACCGCGGCCGGGGCGACAGCGACCTGCTCAAGGCGCAGGTGTACCACCCGGACACCAACAGCTTCAGCACCGCCGCCGAGCCGGCCGTCGGCCGCGACTACCACTCCGAGGCGCTCCTGCTGCCGGACGGCCGGGTCGCCGTGCTGGGCTCCAACCCGCTCTTCGCCGACAAGGCCGAGACCCGGCCGGGCGGCTTCGAGCAGCGCATCGAGATCTACACCCCGCCGTACCTGTACCACGGCGAACGCCCGCAGGTCGGTGCCGTTCCGCAGGCGGCCGGGCTCGGCGGCACGCTGGCCGTCGGCACCGCACGGCCGGAGGCGGTCGCCGGCGCCAGGCTGATCCGGCCGAGTTCGGTCACCCACGTGACGGACGTCGAACAGCGCTCGGTGGCCCTGGACATCGCCGGGCGGACGGCGGACGGCGTCTCGCTGACCCTGCCCCGCAACCCCGACCTGCTGCCGCCGGGCTGGTACATGCTGTTCCTGACGGACTCCGCCGGCACCCCGTCGGTCGCCCGCTGGATCCAGGTCACCGCGTAGCCGCAACGGCCCGCGCGGTCACGCACGGGCCGGCGCGGGCGGCCTCAGCGCGCCGCCCGCGCCAGCCCGAGCGCGTACGGCAGCCAGAACTCGCCCGCCCGGGGCTCGCCCCGGCCGCAGTCGCCGTCCGACTCCCCCGGGTTCTTGATCCACAGGTAGGCGTCCACCCCGGGCCGGCCGGTCTCGGTGGTCGGCCGCTCGCCGAGCGCGCGCCCGGGCGGGTTGCACCAGGAGTCGCCGCCCAGGGCCCCGTTGCCGCTGCGGCTGGTGTCGATGACGAAGTTCTTCCCGCCCAGGGCCGCGGAGAGCCTGGCGCCGTACGCCGCGTTCCGCGCGGTGTCGTAGAAGTTGGCGACGTTCACGGCGAAGCCGTCCGCCGCCGCGATGCCCGACTTGCGCAGGGCGGTGGCCAGTTCCTCCGGGTCCTGCGCCCAGCCGGGGTTGCCCGCGTCCAGGTAGACCCGCGCGTTCGGGTTCTTCTTCAGCTCCTGGACGGCGAAGGCCAGCAGGCCGTACCGCTCGGCGGCCAGGTCGCCCTTGATCCCGCAGGTGTCCAGGGTGTGCGCGACGGCGTCCGGCTCCAGCACCACCCAGGCCTTGCGGTCGCCGAGGGCCTGGGCGACGCCGGTGATCCAGGCGCGGTAGGCGGCCGCGTCGGGGGCGCCGCCGGCCGAGTACTGGCCGCAGTCGCGGTGCGGGATGTCGTAGGCGACGAAGACCGCCGTCCGGCCCGCCTCGGCGGCCCGTCGGCTCACCTGTTCGGCGATCTCCCCGGCGCCCTGCTCGCCGAGCCACTGCGAGGAGGGCTGGGCGGCGATCCGCAGCAGTTCGTCGGCCTCCGCCGTCCGGCCCTGCCCGCGCAGCGCGGACACCTGGTGGGCGGCGTTGGTCCGGTCGGAGACGTAGAAGGCCTGGCCGGGAAGCTGGGCGAAGCCCGCGCCCGCCGCCGCGCCGTCGGCCGTACCCGCGGCGGACGGAGCGGACCCGGTTCGCGGCTCGCCGCCGTCCGACCCGCTGCAGCCGGACACGGCCGCCAGTACCACCCCGGCCAGCAGCGCCCCCACGGCCCCGCGCAACGCCCCTGCCCGCCCCAGCCCGTGCACGTACCGCTCCTCCCCGGGACCGGTCCGGCGACCGGTCGGCACCAGCTAAGCACACCCGGCACCGGTCGACTCCCACCGTCGGTGAACGCCAAGTGGCCGTGGGCGGACGGGACATCGAACCCGTCCGGTCCACGGCCACCGGCGACCGGAAGTGCTCAGGAACGCGCGGCGGCGCTCAGGCGGGGGCTCACGCTTCCTTCAGGTTCGGCACCTGCCAGTCGATGGCCTCGGCGCCGAAGGAGTCCAGCGCCGCGTTGATCTGCGAGAACGGACGGCTGCCGAAGAACAGCTTCGCCGACAGCGGCGACGGGTGCGCCCCCTGCACCACCACGTGCTTGGCGGTGTCGATCAGCGGCAGCTTCTTCTTCGCGTAGTTGCCCCACAGCACGAAGACCACGGGCTCCTCGCGGTCGCTCACCGCCTTGATCACCGCGTCGGTGAACTTCTCCCAGCCCTTCGCCTTGTGCGAGTTGGCCTCGTGCGCGCGGACCGTGAGCACCGCGTTGAGCAGCAGCACACCCTGCTCGGCCCAGTGCATCAGGTAGCCGTTGTCCGGGGCGGGGATGCCCAGGTCGGCGTCCAGCTCCTTGAAGATGTTGCGCAGCGACGGCGGCGTCCTGGTGCCCGGCAGCACCGAGAAGCTCATGCCGTGGGCCTGCCCGTTGTCGTGGTACGGGTCCTGGCCGAGCACGAGCACCCGGACCTTGTCGTACGCGGTGGCGTCCAGCGCGGCGAACTCCTGGCCGCTCGGCGGGAACACCTCGTGCTCCGCGCGCTGGGCCGCCACGAAGGCCGCCAGCTCCGCGAAGTACGGCTTCTCCGTCTCGGCGCCCAGCACCCCGCGCCAGGACTCGGGCAGCTCCAGCCCGCCGCCCTCGCCGGCCTCGACCACGCCCGCCTCGACCGTGTCCGTCACGACATCTACCTCCAACACCGCGGCTGCTGCGCCGCACGCCCTCTTTCACCCCGAACGCTACACAGCCCCACCGACAACTCACGCCCGCGGAGCGGGTTCCGGGCTCCGGCCGGCGCCCGCCCGCCCCCTCCCCGGGTACGCAGCGGCCCCGCCCCGGGTACGCCGCGACGCCTCCCCCGGATACGCAGCGGCCCCGCCCCGGCGACCGGCCGGAACGGGGCCCACGACAGCACCGCGGAGGTCAGACCAGCTCGACCAGGTCCGCGATCGACTGGACCACGCGGGTCGGCCGGTACGGGAACCGCTCCACGTCGGCCGCGGCGGTCAGCCCGGTGAGCACCAGGATCGTCTCCATGCCGGCCTCCATGCCCGCGACGATGTCGGTGTCCATCCGGTCGCCGATCATCACCGCCGTCTCGGAGTGGGCCCCGGCGGTGTTCAGCGCCTCGCGCATCATCAGCGGGTTGGGCTTGCCGACGAAGTACGGCTCGACGCCGGTCGCCTTGGTGATCAGCGCCGCGACCGATCCGGTGGCCGGCAGCACGCCCTCCGGGGAGGGGCCGGTCTCGTCCGGGTTGGTGCAGATGAACCGGGCGCCCTGGTTGATCAGGCGGATCGCCTTGGTGAGCGCCTCGAAGGAGTAGGTGCGGGTCTCGCCGAGCACCACGTAGTCGGGGTTGTTGTCGGTCAGCACGTAACCGGCCTGGTACAGGGCGGTGGTGAGCCCCGCCTCGCCGATCACGTACGCCGTGCCGTTCGGCCGCTGGCTCTTGAGGAACTTGGCCGTGGCCAGGGCGGAGGTCCAGATGCACTCCTCCGGCACCTCCAGCCCCATCCCGGCCAGCCGGGCGCTGAGGTCGCGCGGAGTGTAGATGGAGTTGTTGGTGAGGACCAGGAACGGCTTGCCGGACTCCCGCAGCTTGCGCAGGAACTCCTCCGCCCCGGGAATCGGCGTGCCCTCGTGGATGAGGACCCCGTCCATGTCGGTCAGCCAGGACTCGATGGGCTTGCGGTCTGCCACGTGCGTGTCTCCCGAAGTGTTGCAGCGTCTTGCGTCGTACGAGGGCCCTGACCCGGCACAGCCTAATCCGCCCGGGTGTGCGGGAACAGGACGTCCCGCCCACCGGACCGGCGCCGACCCGGCCTCCCGCACCCGCGTCACCTGCCGCTTCCACCTGCCCGACGCCCACCCCGACGACCCACCCCGACGACCCACCCCGACGGCCCTCCCGCCCGGGCGCCCTCCGCACTCCCCGGCGCCGTTCACCGAACCGGGAGCAATCGGGCACCTCGTGATTGAGTAGGCGCATGAACCCGAAGACGACACCCGGCCCGTTCCGCGTCGGCCTGATCGGCTACGGCCTGGCCGGCTCCGCGTTCCACGCGCCGCTGATCGCCACCACCCCGGGGCTGCGGCTGGACGCCGTGGTCACCGCCAACCCGGACCGGCGCGCCCAGCTGGCGAGCGAGCACCCCGGCGCCCGCGCCGTGGACACGCCCGAGCAGCTGCTCGCCGACCCGGACGCGCTCGACCTGGTCGTCATCGCCTCGCCCAACCGCACCCACGCGCCGCTCGCCCGCGCCGCGCTGCGGGCCGGCCTGGCCACCGTGGTGGACAAGCCGCTGGCCGGCACCGCCGCCGAGGCGCGGGAGCTGTGCCGGCTCGCCGAGGAGCGGGGCGTCCTGCTCTCCGTCTTCCACAACCGGCGCTGGGACGGCGACTTCCTCACCGCGACCCGGCTGGTGCGCGGCGGCGCGCTCGGCCGGGTGCACCGCTTCGAGTCCCGTTTCGAGCGCTTCCGCCCCAAGCCCAAGCCGGGCTGGCGGGAGCTGGCCGACCCGGCCGAGGTCGGCGGCACGCTGTACGACCTGGGCAGCCACCTGGTCGACCAGGCGCTCACCCTGTTCGGACCGGTCGAGACGGTGTACGCGGAGATCGACGTGCGGCGCGACGGCGCGGTGGTGGACGACGACGCCTTCCTCGCCCTCACCCACACCTGCGGCACCCGTTCGCACCTGTGGACCAGCGCCGTCACCCCGCTGATCGGGCCCCGGCTGAGGGTCCTCGGCGACACCGCCGGCTACGTCAAGACGGGCATGGACCCGCAGGAGGCCGACCTGCGGGCCGGCCTGCGCCCCGACGGCACCCACCCCTGGGGCGCCGACCGGCCCGCGCACTACGGCACCCTCGGCACCGACGAGTCCGCGATCTCACTGCCCACCGACCCGGGCGACTACCCCGCCTTCTACACGGGCATCGCCGCCGCCCTGACCGACCCGGGCACCCCGCCCCCCGTCGACCCGCGCGACGCGGTGGCCGCCCTGGCCGTTCTGGAGGCCGCCCGCACCTCCGCCGCGACCGGGACGGCGGTCCGCCCGGGCTGAGGAACGCCTCGCCGGAACCTGCCGCCCCCACGGACTCGCCTCCTACGATGAGCGGATGAGCAGTCAACGGGGGCGGCAGATCGACGCCGACGAGCGCCGCGATCGCGAACGCGCGTGGTCCGCCGAACAGAAGAAGCGCGAGAGCGCGTGGACCGCGGAGTTCGAGGCGCGGCAGAAGGCGCAGCAGGCCGAGGCGCGCGAACGCGAGCTGGTCACCTCCATCGCCGCGAACCGGGCGGCCTGGGCGGAGGGCCGCCGGACCGGAGCCGACGCCCTCGGCTACATCGACGTCACCGGGCCGGACGCCGTGACCGTACGGATCGCGGTGGTGTGGCTCGGGCGGTTCAGGGCGACCCGGAAGCGGCTGAACGACTACAACCCGTTCCGGAACGTCGATCCGGGCAGCGGCGAAGGACTGATCGTCCTCATTCCGTACGCCGTGCTCGTGGGCCTGGACTCCGGGCTCCGCTGGCTCGTCCTGCAACTGCTCGGCCGCCCGCTCTGGGCCGTCGCCGCCAAGGCGGGGAGCGACCGGGACAAGCGCGGGGGCAACACCGTCCTGCTGCGCACCCGGGACCGGGCGGTGGCACTGCGGCACGCGGCCGCCCTGGCCGACCGGGTCGAGCAGGAGGGGGCCGCCGCCCTCACACCCCGATGACCTCCACCGCCGAGCCCAGCCCCCGGAAGTCCGCGACGTTGCGGGTGTACAGCGGCAGCCCGTGGGCCGAGGCGACCGCGGCGATCATCAGGTCTATCCGGCGCGGGCGCGGCTGCCGCCCGGCGGCGATGGTGAGGGTGACCAGCGTCCCGTAGCGGGCGGCGGCCGCCGCGTCGAAGGGCAGCGGGTCGAAGTCCGCCATCGCCGCGCCCAGCACTTCCAGCCGGGCCGCCCGGCTGGCCGGGTCCCGGGCCATCGACACGCCCTGCTGCAGCTCGGCGAAGGTGATCGCGGTCAGCTCCGGCACCGTCGGCAGGTCGGACGCGTTGAGCAGCGCCAGGTCGATGTAGACGCAGGTGTCCAGCACCCCGGCCGGCCGCCTCCGGGACGCCCTGCGGCGCTCAGCCACGCCGCCGCTCGAACGGGTCGTCTCCCTCGTCCCCGACCAGTTCCTCGGGCCCGAAGTACTCCTCGGCCTCCTTGCGCATCTGCTGGTGGTCCACCCGCGGCAGCTTCACGTGCCGCGCCACCAGCTCCTCCGCCGTGAGCCGCCGACGCCCGGACACCGGCCGCAGCTCGGCGACCTCGACCCCGTTCCTGGTGATGTGGAAGGTCTCGCCCGCCTCCACCGCGTCCATCACCGCGGCGGAGTTGTTCCGGAACTCCCGCTGGGTAATCGTCTTCACCCTTCCAAAGTAGCCCCGCGTAGCCCCCCTGGCTACACCCCGAACGGCCCCCGCCCGTTCCCCCGAAACCCACCCCCGCCCGCGCCCGATCGACTAGGTTCGACCACCGATCATTCGAACAGAGGGGGGCTTCTGTCGTGTCCGGAACCAGCGAGAAGGACCTGAATCCCTGGCTCTACGGCCAGGACGCGCCATCACCACAGGATCCGTTCAGCCCGCCCCGCACGGCCGGGCCCTGGACGGGCGCCGCGGGCCCGTCCGTCCTGGTCCAGCCGGCCGCACTCCAGCAGGCCGCCGGTGAATCGCGGCGGATCCGGGGTGAGCTGCAGTTCTCGGTCGGCCGCGTCGAACCCGACACCGCCGCGGCGGTCCAGGCTCTGGCCGGCGGATTCGCCACCGGACCCGCGCTGTCGCAGGCGCTCACCTGGTGGAAGGCCCGCTGGACCAGCCTCGACAACCGGCTCGGCCTGACCGCGGACCGCCTCGACGCCACCGCACGCGGCTACCGGGCGGCCGACGGCTCCGCCGCGGCCGGCTTCAAGGGGCCGTGAACCATGGTGACCTTCGCCCTGCTCCGCCACGCTTCCTTCACCTCCCTCGACCATGCGGGCGGCACCTGGAACGGCGTCTCCGGCCACCTGGAGCACCTCGCCGGCCGGCTGCGGTCCGGTGTGCTCCATCCCCTCTCGGGAGGCGGCGGCCCGTACGCGCCTCCGGCCGCCGGAAGCCGGCCCTGGACCGGCGCGGCCGCCGATGAGGCCGTACGGGAGATCGGCTTCCTGGCCGACGAACTGCACGCTTTCCACTACGAGGCGCTGGCCGTCGCCGCCGCGCTGCACCGTGCCCGGAAGGCCTTCACCGAGGCCCAGCAGAAGCTGCTGCGGGCGATCGGCGACGCCGAGGCCCTCGGAGCGACCGTGGCCGACGACGGCACGGTCACCCTGCCCGACCTGCCGCCCGAGGAGCGCAACGACCCCGAGGCGATCGCCTACCGGAAGCGGCAGTGGGACGAACTGCAGCACCACGTCCAGGACATGACCGCGGCACTGACGGCGGCCACCGAGGCCGACAACGCCGTGGCCGCGGCCCTGCGCGCGCTCAACCCGGAGGAGGTTGACCCGGCGACGCATCCGGACGGGGCCGCCAACGCCCTGAGCGATCTGGAGACGGCCATGGGCATGCCCACCGATCCCAAGGCTCGGAAGGCGTGGTGGGCCGCGCTCGACCCCGCGCTACGGGCCGGGCTGCTCTCGGCCGATGCGGACAACCTGATCAAGGCCGGGATCCTGGGACCGACGGAGTACGAGTGGAGGGCACCGAACGACGGCGCCGGGCCGTACCACGTCCGTGAGCCCGGCGCTGAGGACTACGCGATCCAGGCGGAGGCCTACGCACTGGTCGCGGGCGGCACCGTCTTCCAGAACGAGGACGCGGCGCGTCACATGCTGCACTACCTCGACAACACCGGGGAGCCCCTCACCGTGGACGTGGACCGCATGCTGCGCGACGATCCCGAGTTCCGCTCACACATCGACAAGCTCCTGACCGACAGGGAGGCGGAGTGGCGACAGACCGCGCTCGATGCCTACCAGAAGGCCGGTGGCTCGCCGGTCGCCATCCCCGTGGAAACGCAGCGCAATCGAGACAACGACTTCACGTTCGACGGAAGGCAACAGCCAGCCTGGTTCCACGCGATCGGCAGCCAGGGCTGCGTCGTCTCCGGCGTCGTCACGGTGAATCCCGGTCCCGACGGGAAGCCCGTGGTATCGACTCGCTACCAGGTCAACGTGTGGGACCGCTACAACTGGGACAAGGGCAAGTCGACCGACATCGCGGGGACGAACGTCACGGACGCCGACATGGCGAAGCTGCACCAGGCGGGCCTGGCCCAGGAATACGACATCAGCGGGCGAAGCACCCCGATGACCTGGGCCGGAAGCGGTGGTGCCCCCATGCAGCCGGCGGGTTCCGGTGAGCGGGGTGCCGACCGTGAAGGCACTGTCACCGACCCGGGAAGGGAGACCCGGTGAGACGGCGCCGGGTGCTGCTGGGGGTGTTGCTCCTGCCGCTGGTGCTGGTCGCCTGCGTGGTGGGAGCTCGGCTCTGGGTGCGGGACCTTGAGCGGAACCCTCCGCCGAACAGCGGGCGGCCCGGGTCGTGGATGACGGTCTCCCTGGAGCAGGTCACGGAGTTCTCACGGATTCGGCCACCCGCGTCGGCAAGTGAGGTGCGGTGGTCGTACCTGAGGGGGTTCCAGGACGATCTGGTGTTCCTCTCGTTCCGGCTGCCGCCGGGTGCGGAGCAAGGGTTCCTGGCGGAGCTGGGGATCGCGATGACGCCGGGCTCCACCACCGGCTTCGGCTCCTACACTCCGGAGGGGTTCCGTCAGGCCGGGGTGCCGGACCCGGCAGGCGCGGGCCCGCTGCTGCACGGCTCCTTCATCGCCGAACCACTGCCGGGGCACAGCAAGCGCCTCGCGGAGTCCGTGTGGCTGGCGACGGAGGCGGACGGGGGCACGCGGGTGTGGGCGGAGGCGGCGGACGCGCCGTAGGGGATTTCCCCGATGGAGCGGGAACCCGGTGCGCCGTAGGATCGTCCTGCTGGTACGTCAGGAAGCCGATGGGACACCGGGAGGGGGAGCGCGCCGTGGCCGTCGTCGCGATGCTGCTGGGCCTGCTCCGGGTGCTGACCGGGGAGTTGGTGGCCGACAGCGGAATGCTGGCGTCGGTGGCCGCCGTCGCGGCCGTGGCGCTGGTGGCCGGGGCGGTCGCCGGGGCGCTGGCCGGGGCGCGGCTGCTGGGGGCGCGGGCGCCGGCGGCGGTGCGCAGCGGGGTGCTGCGGCGTCGGGCGTTCGGTACGGCGTTCCTTCCGCAGCGTGATCCGGATGCCCGGGGCAGGCGACGCCCGAGGGCGCCGGGGGCGGCCCTGGCGGCCGCGTGAACCCCCTCCTTCCGTAGGCAGTTCTTCGCAGCCGTCCTCCGCCGTTCACTCATTCCTGAGACCCCGGAGGGCTCGCTCCACCATGTCCGTACTCGCCGTTCTCGACCCGGCCGTCGCCCTGGCGCACGCCGTCGTCGCCACTGTCGCCCACCTGGTGCCGACCGCGCTCGCCATCGTCCTGTTCACCGTCGCCGTCCGGCTGGCGCTGCACCCGCTGGCGCGGGCGGCGGCGCGCGGGGAGAAGGCCCGGGCGCGGCTGGCGCCGAAGGTCGCCGCGCTGCAGAGGAAGCACAAGGACCGGCCGGAGCGGCTGCGGGAGGCGCTGGCCGAGATGTACCGCAAGGAGCAGGTGTCGCCGTTCGCGGGGTGTCTGCCGCTGCTGGTGCAGGTGCCGTTCTTCTCGGTGATGTACCGCCTGTTCACCACGCCGAACGATCTGCTGGACCACACCCTGTTCGGTGTGCCGCTGGGCCTGCATGTCACGGGTGCGCACGGCGTCGGGCAGTGGGCGGTGTTCGGGGTGCTGTTCGCCGGGCTGGCGGCGGTCGGGTTCGTCAACTTCCGCCGGGCCCGACGCACGGCCGCGGCCGCGACCGCAGCGGCGACGGCGACGGCGACGGCGCAGCCCGCCCCGCAGCCGGGGGCGGGACTGCTGCCGTACCTGTCGTTCGGGTCGGTGCTGTTCGCGGCGCTGGTGCCGGCGGCCGCCGTGCTGTACCTGCTGACGGCCGGTGTCTGGTCGGCCGCCGAGCGGGCCTGGCTGTACCGGGACGGCACGCCGGTGCCGGCGGCCGCGCTGCTGGCCTGACGGGTGATGGCCCGACGGCCCGGTCGTCAGAAGTGGCGCAGCAGCTCGGGGAAGGTCCCGAGCTGCAGCGTCGCCTCGTCCGGGCCGAGTTCCGCGTGCTCCAGCACCCAGGTGTGCTCGTGCGGGATGAAGACGGTGCGCAGGCCGGCCCGGCGGGCGGGGGCGATGTCGGACTTGGGCGAGTTGCCGATCATCCAGGTCCGGCCGGGGTCGAGGCCGAGGTCGGCGGTGAGCTGCCGGTAGGTGTCGACCGACTTCTCGGCGACGATGTGGATGCCGCGGAAGTGGTGGTCGATGGTGGACTCGTCCACCTTGCGCTGCTGTTCGCGCTGGTCGCCCTTGGTGAGCAGTAGCAGGTGGTGGCGGTCGGCGAGGGCGGCCAGGGTGTCGGCGACGCCGGGGATCAGTTCGACGTCGCGGCTGGTCAGCGGGGTGAGCAGGTCGTCGATCCGGGCCTGCTCGGCGGCCGTGGGGGTGCGGCTGTTGAGCTGCTCCAGGCAGTCGGCGAGGCTCTGCCGGAAGACGGTGGCGCCATAGCCGAGGGTGGCGGAGTTGGCGGCCTCGATCCGGTTCAGCAGGGCCCTGGTGCGCTCCTGCTCGGCCGGGGTGGTGGTGACCCAGTCCAGGAAGCCGTCGATGACCCGCTCGAAGAGGACGTTGTTCTCCCAGAGCGTGTCGTCGGCGTCGAAGATCAGGGTCTGGTCGGTGTGCATCATCCGGTGGTCTCCAGGGGAAGTCGGTCGGGCGGCAGGGAACGGCAGCACGGAACGGCAGCACGGAACGGCGGCGGGAAAGGACGGCAGGGAAGGGCTGCGGGAAAGGGCGCGGTGGAGGCCGGTCAGGCGGCGGGCGGCAGCAGGCGGGCGGCGCGGTGGAGGGTCTCGCGGAGGTTCTCCTCGGTGGTCCGCCGCCCGGCCTCCTCGACGGTGAGCCACTCCAGCGGGGACGCCGGGTTCTCCGGCCGGGCCTGCTCCGGGGTGTCGGTGGCCAGCAGGAAGCGCAGGTCGGCGTGCTCGTGCGCGGGTTCGGCGGGCGAGGCGGGGACGGGCACCACGGCGAGGTGGACGAGGGCGGGGCCGGGCCAGGGGGTGAGGTCGGTCAGGCCGGTCTCCTCCAGGCCTTCGCGCAGGGCGATGTCCAGCGGCCGGGTCTCCCCCGGGTCGCCGTGGCCGCCGACGTGCAGCCAGGCCTGCTGGCGGACGTGCCAGCGCAGCAGGACACGGCGGGTCGGCGGGTGGACGATCAGGGCGGAGGCGGTGAAGTGCAGCGGGAAGGTGCTTCTGTTCCAGGCGTCGGCGACGCCGAGGAGGCGGCGGGCCCGCTCGTGGTCGGCGGTCTCCACCGGGCCCTGCGGGCGGTGGTCGTCCAGCAGTCGGGCCAGGTCGGGGCTCTGTGACGGGCTGCCCGTGGTCACCATGGGTCTGCGCTCCTCGTTCCGTTCCGGGAGACCGTGCGGGCCGCGCGGACCGCGTCAACCGGCGTGCGGGAGCGGGAGGTCGGGGCGGGCGTTCGGCCCCGGGGCTTCGGGTTCCGGCGAACCCGCGCAGCCTAGCCCGGGGGCGCTCGGGCGGCCCACCGGTTTTCCCCGCGGGCCGCACGCGGCCACCGACGCCCGCACGCGCCCAGCGCCGCCCGCGCGGGCCCGTACCCGCGCGGGCCGCACCCGGCCCGCGGACGTCCGCGGCAGACGTTCCCCCGGAGGACACCTCCCGTACCGCCGGCGGCATACCGGCTGGTCCGGGCGTTTCCCCGGAGGCCGTAGCCTGTGGTGATCGTTTCGGGACAGGTGGAGGGATGTCGTCATGGTGGCTGCTCCGGCGCTCGCCGAGCTGCGCGAGGTGTGCCAGCCGCAGGCCAAGCTTCAGAGCCGCAACGGCGAGCACTGGGCGGGCCGGCTGTACATGCGGGCCGTCTCGCTGCGGACCACCCGGCAGCTGGTGCGCACCTCGGTGTCGCCGAACACCCTCACCTGGGTGATGGTGGTGTGCGGGGTCGGCGGCGGCGCGGCCCTGCTGATCCCGGGCGTGACCGGTGCGGCGCTGGCCGTCGTGCTGTTCCAGCTGTTCCTGCTGTTCGACTGCGTGGACGGCGAAGTGGCGCGCTGGAAGCGCCAGTTCAGCATGGCCGGGGTGTACGTGGACCGGCTCGGCGCCTACCTGGCGGACGCCGCGCTGATGATCGGCGCGGGCGTACGGGCGGCGCGCGGCGGCTCGGAGCTGTGGGTGTCGGCGGGGCTGGCGGCCGCGCTGGGCGTGGTGCTGCTCAAGGCCTCGACGGACCTGGTGGACGTGGCCCGGGCCCGGAGCGGGCAGCTTCCGGCCACCGAGGAGTCGACGCAGCCGCGCTCCCAGGGCATCGCGACGGCCCGCAAGGTCGCCTCGCTGTTCAAGATCCACCGGGTGACGAACGGCATCGAGGCCTCGCTGGTGCTGCTGGCGGCGGCCGTGGTGGACGCCGGGCTCGGCAACCTTGACGCCACCCGGTGGACGCTCGCGGGCATCACGGTGATCACCTGGGGCATGGTGGTCGCGCACCTGGCGTCGATCCTGTCCTCCTCGCGGCTGCGCTGAGCGGCCGGGGCGCATCCACGGCGGGTTGACGCGCCCCTCCCCCGCCCGGGGGAGGGACCGGCGCCGAGACCGTCGCCGGGCGGACGCGGCGGGCCTGCGCCGGGCGGGAGGGTGAGGGCATGACGACGCCCCCGCCCGCCGCGGCCACCGCCCCCGCCGCCACCGCTGCGGCCATCGCCGCTACCACCGCCCCCGCCACTGCCGCCATCGCCGCCGTTCCCGCCCCGCCCCGCTGGGCCGTGCGCGCCGCCCACCTCGCCGCCGTCACCGCGCTGCCGGCCGGGCTGTGGCGGCTCGGGCTGGTGGCGGGCTGGCACGGCGGGTACACCGGGGCGGGCTACCGGGCGATGGGCTTCGCCGGGTGGGGCGCGGTGTGGCCGGTCTTCCTGAGCGTGATCACCGAGGCGCTCGCCCTGCTCACGATCGGGCTGGTCCGCCCGTGGGGCACGGTGCCGCCGCGCTGGGTCCCGTTCCTCGGCGGCCGCCCGGTCGACCCGCGCGCGGTGGTCGTCGCGGCCTCGGCCGGCGCCGCCGGCCTGGCCGTGCTGTGGACGCCGTTCGCCGCGTGGTGGGCCGTCCCGGGGACGGACATGACTCCGCGCGGCCATTTCCTGGTCGGCTTCCTCTATCTGCCGACCGTCGCCTGGGCACCGCTGCTGGCGGCCGTCACCGTGTCGTACCACCGCCGCCACCGCCGCCACCCCTGACATCACGGGCACCACGGGCACTACGGGCACCACGGGCACCACCCGCTTCTTCGGAACCAGTCGGACTACATATGCAGTCCATCGACATATACAGTCGTCCGACAGTCCGACAGAAGGGGGCACTCCATGCCACCCCGCACGACGACCCGGCCGCACCCTCCCCGGCCCGCCCAGGACCGGCCCGCCCCGGCCCTGCTCGCCACCGCCCGCGCCGCCGCCGTCCGGACGGCCGCCACCCGGCCCGCCGCCGTGCTGCTCGCCGGCTACCTCGCCGAGCTGCTGTTCCGGCTCGTCCTCGTCCGGTCCATGAGCTTCCCGTCGGTCCACCCCGACGAGGACTCCTATCTCGCCCTGGCCCGGGTGCTGGCCGGCGGCTCGGCGACCGAGATCCCGGTCGGCGTGGTCGTCCCCGGCGGCTACCCCCTGCTGATTTCCCCCGCCCTGCGCCTGGCCGACGACCCGGCGACCGCCTACCACCTGGTCATGGGCGTCAACGCCGCCGTCAACGCGCTGGTCCTCCCGCTCGCCTACGTCGCACTGCGCCGCCTCGGCCTGAACCGCCGCCGCTCGTACGCCTTCGGCGCCGCGACCGCGCTGCTGCCGCCGGTGGTCTTCTACTCGCAGTTCGTGATGACCGACGCCGTGCTGCCCGTCCTGGTGCTCGCCTGGCTGCTCTGCCTGCACGGCTGGCTGGCAGACGGCCCGCTGCGGCGCCGCACCTGGCACGCCGTCGGGGCGGGGGCGTCGGCCGGTTACGCGATGGCGGTGCACGACCGCGGCGGCGTGGTGGTCGCACTGACCGCCGCCGTCCTCCTCGGCGTGCTGCTGCTGCGCCGGGCGCCGTGGCGCGCCACGGCGGCCGGGCTCGCGGCACTCGGCCTCGGCGTGCTCGGCGCCGAGTTGCTGTCGGCCTGGCTGCACGCGCAGTTCACCGTCCCGGACAGCGATGTCGGCGGCTCCCTCTGGAAGGGCCTGACCGATCCGGCGATAGCCCTGCAGACCCTCGCCCGGGCCGCCGGCCAGGTCTGGTACTTCATCGCCTCCACCTGGGGGATCGGCGGGCTCGCCGTCGTCGCCTGCCTGGGCGCGGTGTTCGACCGCCGCCCGCCGCGGGCGCTGCGGATCACCGGCGGCGTGCTGGTGGCGCTGCTGTTCGGCACGGCCCTGGCCGCCTCCGCCGCGCTGCCGCTGGACGGCCGGGTCGACGACTGGGTGTACGCCCGCTACACCTCCTGCCTCGTCCCGTCGGCCTTCGTGGCGGGCGTCGCGGTGCTCGCCGGGTACGGGCGCCGGGCACTGGTCCGGACGGCGGCGGTGGCGGCCGGGCTCGTCCCGCTGCTCGCCGGGGTCGTGGCGCTGGAGGCCGGCGAGCGGCTGCACACGTCGATGTTCATCCCCTGGACCCTGCCCGACGTCTCGTTCCTGGCCGCGGACTGGGGCCGGATCGACCTGCCCCGCACCTGCGCCGCCGTGGTGTTCGCGCTCGGCACGGTGGTGCTGGTCCGCAACAGCGGGGGGCGCCGGGTGCTCGGGGCGCTCGGCGTCTCGCTGGCGCTGTTCGCCGCCTTCGCGACCTCGACCATCACCGCGCAGGTCGCCCGGCCGCACGCGGTGGGGCGCGAGGGCCTGGCGACCGGCTTCACCCGCGCCTCCGGGATCACCGCGGACGACAACGTGGTGTTCGCCTGGGACGTCGACTGGGCGTTGCGCGCCACCCAGACCTTCGAGGTCTACCGCGGTCGGGTCTGGTTCCGCGACCCCCGCTGGCAGCCCGTCCCGGCGGAGGCGAACGTCATGGTCCTCCCGCTGCCCGAGGCGGGGAGGCCGCCGGAGGCCTACTGGCCCGGGCACCCCGCCGACTGGTACGTCGAGCGGTTCGACGCCGGGCAGAACTGGGCCGTCTGGCACCGGCGTTGAGCGGGCGCCGGACGCTCGGGACCGGGACCGGGCAGGCACCGAACGCCCGACGCCGGGCAGGCACCGAACGCCCGACGCCGGGCAGGCGCCGAGCGCGCCCCGGCCGCTAGGGCGCCGTACGGGCGTGCGCGGCGAGCACGGTGTCGAGCAGGCCGGGGAAGCGCCGCTCCAGGTCGACGGTGCGCAGGGCGGAGAAGCGCCGGTTGGCCTCCTCGCGCTGGGCGATCAGGCCGGACTCGCGCAGCACCTTGAAGTGGTGGCTCAGGGTGGAGGGCGCGACGTCCACCGGGAAGGTGCCGCAGGCCCGCTCGGGCTCGGTGCGCAGGATGCGGACGATGGTCATCCGGGTGGGGTCGGAGAGCGCGTGCAGGACGTCGAAGAGGTCGATCTCCTCGGTCGCGGGGTGCGCGAGCGCCGGTCGGCGGCGGGTGCTGCGGGGCATGGGTCGACCTCTCCGATCTGCGATGTTCGACATCCATGGAAACGGCGTGGTACCACTGACCCGCACCAATTTCGTCGTTCGTCGAACATCGTAGTCGAGGGGGACCGACATGCGCGCACTGGTGATGACCGCACCCGGTGGAGCCGAGAATTCGCGGATCCAGGAGATCGCGGCGCCGCACCCCGGACCGGGGCAGGTGGCGATCGACGTCGCCTACGCCGGACTGAACTTCGTGGACGTGATGACCCGCCGCGGGGACGCCGCGTACGCCGCCGACTGGCCGTACCTGCCCGGCAAGGAGGTCTCCGGCACGGTCCGCGCGCTCGGCGCGGGCGTCACCGGACCGGCGGTGGGCGACCGCGTGGTCGCCGCGCCGGTCGGCGCCGGCCTGGCCGAGGTGGTGGTCGCGGAGGCCGCGCTCACCGTGCCACTCCCGGACGCGGTGGCGCTGCGCGAGGCCGCCGCCGTCCCGCTGGGCCTGGCCACCTCGGTGCTGCTGCTGACCGACGCGGGCCGTTTCACCGCCGGGGACACCGTCCTCGTCCACTCGGCGGGCGGCGGGATCGGCAACGCCGTCGCCCGGCTCGTCCCGCTGCTCGGCGGCGGTCGGCTGATCGGCACGGTCGGCCGGCCGGAGAAGGCCGCTGCGGCGATCGCCTCCGGCTACGACCACGCCTTCGCCCGTTCCGACGAAGCGGCCGAGGCGATTCGCGCCGCCACCGGCGGCCGGGGCGTCGACCTGGTGCTCGACCCGCTGGGCACCGCGGCACTCGACCTCGACCTCGCCGTGGCCGCGCCCGGCGCGCGGATCGTGCTGTTCGGCAACGCGGGCGGCGGCACCGTCGCCGACCTGCCCCCGCTCGGCCGCCTGATGGCGGGCAACCTGACCGTCACCGGCTTCAGCCACCGCGGCCTGGCCGCCACCGCCCCCGAGCGGCTGGCCCGCGCCATCCGCCGGGTCCTCGACCTGCTCGCCGACGGGGGCCTCGCACTGCCGGTCACCGAACTGCCCGGCCTCGACGCCGTCCCGGCCGCCCACGACGCCATGCAGGACGGGCTGGCGACCGGCAAGTACGTAGTGCGCGTCGGCGGCTGAGCCCGGCCGCCCGGAGAATCCGCATGACGCTCCGTGCCCGGTCTGTTTGACTCACCGCCATGAGCACCTCGCACGTCCTTCCGGTCCTGCGCACCACCAACCGGTGGGTCGCCCACGACGCCGCCCAACGGCTGCTGGGCATCACCGTGCACCGGCGCTCGACGGAGGCGAACGCGTACGCGGACGAGCTCACGGCGGCGGAGGCCCGGCGGCTGTTCGAGGCCTTTCCCGACCACGTGCACCCGGGCGGCCAGGAGCGGAACGTCGGGACCGACGAGCTCCGACGGCTGTTGGCGGCGGGCGATCCCCGGGTGGATGCACTGGCCCCGTTCGCGTTCCATCTGGACGAGCGGCCCGCCGGGTCGATCGAGGACAGGTTCCTCGCCCTCCTCGGCTCCTCGCCCGCTTCACTGTCCTGGGGCGGCTTCGCCTGGCCGGCCGCCCCCGAACTCGGCCTGGACGTCCGCGCCAAGGACGCCGGTGTCCAGATCGCCCTCAGCAGCGACAACGTCGACTTCGACCGGCCCGCGGACGACCACACCCTGTTCATCCACTTCCGCCAGGGCGACGTCGAGCGCGCCGAGTGGCTGGCCCGGCAGGTCGGGCTGGCACCCGTCGGGCCGGTGGAGCACGGCTGGTAGTCCCCGGGCACAGCCCCCCGCCCGGTCGGCGTTGGGCCGGGCATGACCGAGATTCTGGTGATCGGCGCAACCGGCAGTGCGGGCAGGCGCGTTGTGGCCGCGCTGGTCGAAGGCGGCCACGCGGTACGGGCGTTGGTGCGCGATGCCGCGAAGACCGTACTGCCCGCGGAGCCCGAGGGCCTGGGGCCCGCGCCGGCCGGCCGGGTGGAGGCGGTGTACCTGATGTGGCCCGGGCTGCCCGTGCGGCCCCGGGTGGTGGAGCTGATCGCCCGGCGCCCCCGGCGGGTCGTCCACCTGTCGGCGGACGTGGCGGACCTCGCCGACGACGAGCCGGCCGTGGTCTTCCACCAGGAGATCGAGCGGCTGATCCGGCACTCGGGCCTGGACCGGACCTTCGTCCGGGCGATCGACTTCGCGGACGCCCGGCTGCGCGCCTGGGCGTCGTTCACGCGGGAGCGGGAGCGGGAGCGGGAGCGGGAGCGGGTGACCGGCACCGTGCGGGAGGTGCTCGGGCGTCCGCCGCGCGACGTCCGCGACCGGGTGCGGGATCGCGCGGCGGACTTCCGGCAGCCCGGCGGCCGCGTGCCGGGCCGTCGGGCTGTCGGGCTGTCGGGCTGTCGGGCTGTCGGGCTGTCGGGCTGTCGGGCCGCACCGTGGACGTCAGTAGCGGACGGCCTTGACCACCACGGGCGTCAACGGCTGGTCGGCCGGCTGCCGGCTGAAGGCGACGGGCTGGGCCTTGCCGTTCGCCGGGACGTTCTCGGCGCCGACGATCGAGCTGTCCACGGCCTTGCCGCTGGAGTCGGTGAAGTCGACCTGGACCGCGTAGGAGGCCGCATTGGGCCCCGGGTTCTGGATCGTGACGACCACGGCGTGCAGGCCGCCGGTGCTCTGCCGGGGAAGGCCGGTGATGGTGACGTCGTTCAGCGCGTTGCCGCCGTCCGTCACCCCGCTGAGCACCGAGGCGGCCTTCTCCCGGGTCGCGGCCTGCTGCGCCGAAACGGACGCCTGGAAGGAGGACGCCGCCGCGGAGAGGGAGGCGGCGGCTTCGGAGGCGGCCGCCGACGCCGAGACCGCCGCGGCCGACGCCGAGGCCAGCAGCGACTGCGCGGCGGAGGCGATGGCGGAGGGCGGCTCGCCGGAGAAGGCGCTGGCGTTGGGCAGGGTGGCGGACGGCGAGCCGGCCGACGTGCCCGACGAGCTGCTGCTGCAGGCCACCAGCACGACGGCGCCGGACGCCGCCGCGATCAGCGCGATCGTGCGCTGCGGGGTCCAGCTGCGGCCAGGTCGCCGGTCGCCGCCCTGGGAACGGCCGAGCGGCGGACGCCCCGGCAGCGGACGGTGGCCGGGGCCGTGGCTGGGGGGACTGTGGAGTTCACGCACCGAGGATCCCTCTCCTGGTCGGTGTTCGGCGGCCGAGGGGCCCGTACGTCCCCATGCTTGGCAACATCGCGCTCCACAGCGACAGCTCCTGACCCGTCCGAGTGGGCGGGGCCGCGCACGGGCGGTGCGTCGCGGCCCCGGACGGGTCGGGCGCGGCGGCCCCGGACAGGTCGGGCGCGGCGGCCCCGGACAGGTCGGGCCCAGACGCGAGCCGGACGGGAGCCGGACCGGGCCCGAGGGAGGCCTCAGGCTCCGATGGTCAGCACCGCCTTGCCGTGCAGCCGCCGGCCGAGCAGGGCGTCGACCGCCTCGGCCGCGTCGTCCCAGTCGCCGCTCCAGGTGATACCGGGGTCCAGCTCGCCCGCCGCCACCCGGTGGGCGAGCCACCCGAGGTCGCGGCCGAGGCCGGTGCAGCCGAGCAGGTAGAAGGAGACCACCGCGCGGTCGTGCCTGTTCGCGTCGCCGAACAGGGTGCCGAACGCGAAGTCCTCGCCCCGGCCGGAGCTGTGGCCGGTGGCGACCAGGACGCCGCCGGGGCCCAGGGCCTCGTAGGCCTCGACCAGTCGGGGGCCGCCGACGACGTCGACCACGCCGTCGACCGGCCCGGCGGTCTCCTTCGGCGAGGCGACCACCTCGTGGGCGCCGAGGCGGCGCAGCACCTCGCCGTTGCGGTCCGGCGAGCCGGTGGACGCGACCACGTGCGCGCCCGCCGCCCGGGCGAGCTGGACGGCGTACCGGCCGACGCCCCCGGTGGCGCCGGTGACCAGGACGCTGCGGCCGAGCAGCGGGCCGATGCGGTGCAGCGCGCGCAGGGCGCTGAGGGCGGCGACCGGGATGGTGGCGAGGGCGGCGAGGTCGGCACCGACGGGTGCGGCACCGATCAACCCGGTGTCCACCGCCCGGAGTTCGGCCCAGCCGCCGGCCGGCATCAGGGTGACCACCGGGGTCCCCTCGGCGGGGCCGGAGCCGTCGGCGGCGGCGCGTTCGACGATGCCGGCGGCGTCCCAGCCGAGGACGGTGCCGTCGGGGGCCGTGTCGAGGCCGAAGGCGACCTCGCCGTAGTTGAGCGAGGTCGCGGTGACCCGGACCAGTGCCTGGTGGGGCGCCGGCTCGGGGTCCGGGGCCGTACCGAGGCGCAGGCCGCCGGGGGCCGAGCGGTCGACCAGGAGTGCACGCATGGAGGATCCTCCCCAAGATTCTGCCACTGAGTGGCATAAGCCTACAGGTGGCATTACAGCCCCGACTAGACTGACCGCGATGACTCCCGAGAAGGCCACCGCCACGGCACCGGAGCGGGGCGCCGAACAGGCCCCCGAAGCGCCGGGCGCCGCGCTCCCGCTGCGCGAGCGCAAGAAGCTGCGCACCCGTCAGGCGCTGATCGACACCGCCCTGGAGCTGTTCGGCGAGCACGGCTTCGACGGGGTGACGCTGGACCGGCTGTGCGAGGCCGTCGAGGTCTCCAAGCGGACCTTCTTCCGCGCGTTCTCCAGCAAGGAGGACGTCGCGATGGCGCCCACCCAGGACCTGTGGACGACGTTCCTGGAGGTGCTGGAGAGCCGGCCGTCGGACGACGGCCGGCTGCTGGCCCTCCTGGAGGGGACTCTCACCGAGGCGATCGACCGGATGCCGGCCGACGGCTGGGCCGAACGCGCCCTGGCGAGCCGCCGACTGGCCGCCCGGACGCCCTCGATGGACGCCCACGGGCTGGCCTTCTGCGAGCGGGCGACCCGGGAGGCGGTGTCGACGGTCACCCGCCGGTTCGCCCTCGACGGCCCCGAGGCGGGCGCCGCGCTGCGCGCCCGGCTGGCGACGGACATGCTGGTCGCCGCGTTCCACCAGGCGATGGACGGCTGGGTGGCGCAGCCGTCCGGGCACACCCGCGCCGACCTCGCGCGACGGCTCCGGACGGCCTGCGCCGAACTGCCGGGCGCGCTCGCGGCATCGGTCGAACCACGGCGGGCCTGAGCCTCGGCACCGGCCGAACCGCGGCGGGCCCGAGCCGCGGCACCGGTCGAGCCGCGGCGGGCCCGAACACAGCCCGGCACCGCCGCACCGAGGGCCGCCGTCAGTCCGCGGCGGTGAGCCGGGCCAGCACGAGCCCGGCCACGATCAGCGCCAGCGCGGCCGCCCGGCCCGCACCGAGCGACTCGTGCCGCAGGACGGCCCCGAGCGTGATGGCGCCGACCGTGCCGATGCCGGTGAACATCGCGTAGGCGAGGCCGGCCGGGAGGTCGCGCATGGCCCGCGACAGCAGGTGGACGGACAGCGCGCCGAGCAGTACGCACAGCGCGGTGGGGCCGGGGCGGGTGAAGCCGTCGGTCGGCTTGATGCTCTGCGACCAGACGACCTCGACCAGGCCGGCGGCGAGCAGGAGGAGCCAGGACACGGCCGCCTCACCCCCGCCCGCCGGCACGCGCCCCGGCCGCCGCGCCCACCCCGGCCGCACCCACCCCGGCCGCCTCGCGGGCCAGCCGTCGGCCGGCCTCGGCGGCCTCGGTCAGGGCGGCGGCCAGCGACGCCTCGTGCTGCGGGAGCCGTTCGGCCAGTGCCGGGTCCACGGTCGCGTTCGCCAGTTCGGCGCCGATGACCAGGGTGTCCTCGACGGCGTAGTGCCCGTGGAAGAAGTCCACCAGGTAGCGCGTCTGGTGGTCGAAGGGCGCGCGCGGCATGCCCGGCCGGTAGGAGCCACCCTGGGCGGAGGCGACCACGAAGCGCCGCGGCCGCAGGTTCATCTTCGGGAAGGTGACCTGGTCGATCCAGAGCTTGAGCTGGGCCGGGACGCCGAAGTTGTACATCGGCGAGCCGATCAGGACGACGTCGGCGGCGAGCAGTTCGGCGAGCAGCGGTTCGAGGACCGCCCACGCGGCGCGCTCGGCGTCGGTGCGGACCGCCTCGGCGTAGCGGTCGGGCTCGACGATGCCCTCGCGGAGCAGGGTGTCGCAGATCGTCGTCCAGGCCTCGCCGATCGGCGGCACGGGCTCGGCCGCGAGGTCCCGGTAGGTGCAGGTGCCCTGCGGCGCTTCGGCGCGCCAGGCCTCGGCGAAGGCCGCGCCGATCCGGCGGGAGAACGAGCTGCGGCGGGCGCTGGCGTCGAGGTGGAGGAGCTGCGGCATGACGGTACCCCCGGAATTCCACAAGCGGACACGGCGTCCGCTTGTCTGGTGACGATGCTAGCCATCAAGTGGACAGGGCGTCCACTTGTTAGAATCGGCCCATGCCACCGACCGAACGCGCCGACGCCGCCCGCAACCGACTCAAGGTGCTCCGGGCGGCCGAGCAGTTGTTCACGACCCGCGACCCGGCCGCCGTGACCATGGAGGACATCGCCCGGGCAGCCGGCGTCGGCCGCGGCACGCTCTACCGCCGCTACCCGGACCGCGCCTCGATCGCGCGCGCCCTGCTGGACGCCCACGAGCACGAGATCCAGGAGCAACTCCTGCGCGGGGAAGTCCCGTTGGGCCCTGAGCCGGCGGCCGCCCCGGCCGAGCGGCTGAGCGCCTTCTACTCGGCGATGGTCCGCCTGCTGGAGCGCCACTCCCACCTGCTGCTCGGCGCCGAGACCGGCCCGGCCCGGCTGGCCACCGGCGCCTACGGCTTCTGGCGCGCGCACGTCCGGATGCTGGCCGCGGCGGCGCGGGCCGAGGACCCGGACGTCCTCGCCGACCAGTTGCTGGCACCGCTCGCCCCGGAGCTGTACCGCCACCACCGCGACCGGGGCGTGTCCACCGAACGCATCGAGGCGGGGCTCCACCTGCTCGCCCACCGCATGCTCGGCGACTGAGGCCCGGGCCTGCCGGACCCGCCGGGCCCGCCCGAGGGTGGACCTGCGGGGAGCGGGCCTACGCGGCCCGCAGGGAGTCGAGCCAGCGCAGCAGGCGGCCCCCTTCGCGCGTCATGACCTCCGGGTCGCGCAGCGCGTTGGCGAGCAGCGACATGCCCTGGTAGCCGGCGACCAGGGTGAGGGCCAGGCCGTCCGGGTCGGGCAGGCCCAGCTCGCGGAACTGGCCCGCGGCCCAGTCGAGCAGCCGCCGGATCACCGCGCCGGCCTCCGCGTCGAGGTCCCCGTCGGTGCGCTTGTCGAGTTCGACGGCCAGGGTGCCGGTCGGGCAGCCGTGCCGGGCGGCGAGGTCACGCTGTCCGACCCAGGCCTCGACCAGTGCCTTGAGGCGGTCCAGCGGGTCGGGCAACCGCTCCAGCCGCTCGGCGAGTTCGTCCAGGTGTGCACTGTGCGCGGAGAGCGCGGCGCGGACCAGCTCGTCCTTGGTCTTGAAGTAGTAGTAGACGTTCCCGACCGGGACGTCGGCCTCGCGCGCGATGTCGGCGAGGGTGGTCCGCTCGACGCCCTGTTCGTGCAGGACCTTGGCCGCGGCCGCGGTGAGCCGTCGGCGCTTCTGCGACGCCGCCGTGCGCCGGTTCACTGAGTCAGTCATCCGACTGACTATAGACAGCCGCCCCGGAAGGCGGCTACGGTCTTTCTCAGTCAGCCAACTAACTCACTGGCTCGACCGCACATCTCACTCCTGACATCTCACACCTGGGGGCGGAAATGATCACAGTGACGGGCGCGACCGGCAACATCGGCCGGACGCTGGTGGAGCTGCTGGCCGAGGCGGGCGAACAGGTGGTCGCCGTGTCCCGGGAGCCGCAGCCCGACCACCCGGCGGCCGGGGTCCGCTGGGCCCGGGGCGGCCTCGGCGACGCCGCCGGCCTGCGCCCGGCCCTCGAAGGGTCCCGCGCGCTGTTCGTCGTGCTGGGCGGCGAGCTCAACAGCCACGGCGAGAGCCCGGAAGCCCTGCTGAGGACGGTCGCGGACGCCGGGGTGGAGCGGATCGTCCTGGTCTCCTCGCAGGTCGGCGCCACCCGGCCGGACGCCCCCTCGCACGCCCGGCTGCGGGAGTTCGAGGCCGCCGTGCGCGCCTCCGGACGGGACTTCACCGTCCTGCGCCCCGGCGGCTTCGCCTCCAACGCCTTCGCCTGGGCCGCGACGGTCCGGGCGGAGCGGACGGTCTTCGCGCCGTTCGGCGGGGTGGCGCTGCCCGTGGTCGACCCCGCGGACATCGCGGCGGTCGCCGCCGCCGTGCTGCGCGAGGACGGCCACGGCGGCCGCACCTACGAGCTGACCGGACCGGAGGCGATCGGACCGCGCCGGCAGGCCGAGGTCATCGCCGAGGCCCTGGGCGAGGAGGTGGCCTTCGTGGAGCTGTCCCGGGAGCAGGCCCACGCCCACCTGGCACGGTTCATGCCGGAGCGAGTGATCGCCGGGACGCTGGACGTCCTCGGCCTCCCGCTCCCCGCCGAGCAGGCGGTCAGCCCCGACGTGGCGGCCGTGCTGCACCGCCCGGCCGCGCCCTTCCGGGCCTGGGTCGAGCGCAACCTGCCGGCCTTCCGGTAGCACCCGCGCGGCCGCCCCGGACGCGCGAGCACAACGCGCCCGGGGCGGGCCGCCGCGCAGGCGGGCCCCGCGCAGGCAGGCGGGTCCACCCGGGCGGGCCTCACGCGAGCAGGCCCACGCAGGCGGGCCCCACCCGGCGGGCCCCACCCGGCCGGGCCTCAGGCCGTGGCCGGCCTGGCCGCCTCGGCGTCCTCCGCCTCCGGGGCGGGAACGGCGCGCAGCCGGGGACCGGGCGGCGCGGGGATGAACGCGGCGACGGCGGCCGCGATCAGCGCGACGCCGCAGCCGATCACCAGGCCGACCCGGAAGCCGCCCTCCGAGGGCAGGGCGTGCCCGCCCAGGTCGACGGTCATCTGCGACAGCACCACACCCATCACGGCGGCGGACACCGAGGTGCCCAGCGAGCGCATCAGGGTGTTGAAGCTGTTCGCCGAGGCCGTCGCGGACAGCGGCACCGCGCTCATGATCAGCGCGGGCATCGCGCCGTAGGCAAGGCCGACGCCGCTGTTGCAGACGATCGTCACGATCAGCACGCCCCAGGTGGAGCCCATCAGCGGCAGCGCCAGCCCGTAGCCGACGGCGATCGTCAGCGCCCCGGCGGCCAGGGTGAACTTCGGTCCGCGCGCGGCGGACAGCTTGCCGCCGAACGGGGAGACGACCATCATCATCAGCCCGCCGGGCGCCATCCACAGGCCCATCGCCAGCATCGACTGCCCCAGCCCGTAGCCGGTGAGCTTCGGCAGCATGAGCAGCTGCGGCACGATCAGCGCCTGGGCGTACATGCCGAAGCCGACCAGGACGGAGGCGGCGTTGGTCAGCAGCACCCGCGGGCGCGCGGTGACCCGCAGGTCCACCAGCGGTTCGGGGACGCGCAGCTCCCAGCGGGCCCAGAGCATCAGGATCGCGGCGGAGGCGGTGAACAGGCCGAGGGTGCGGGTGCTGCCCCAGCCCCAGTCCCCGCCCTTGGAGACGGGCAGCAGCAGGCAGACCAGGCCGACGCTGAGGCCGATCGCACCGACGAAGTCGAAGCGGCCGCCGGCAGGGCGGCCGTCCGCGGCGGGGGTCGGGATGACGGTCCAGAGCATGCCGATGATGACGACGGTCAGCACGGCGGTGCCCCAGAAGAGCACGCGCCAGCTGGCGTAGTCGGCGACGCCGGCCGCGATCGGCAGGCCGAGGCCGCCGCCGATGCCCATGGAGGCGCTGACCAGGGCGATCGCCGAGCCGAGCCGATCGGGCGGCAGGACGTCGCGCAGCAGGCTGATGCCGATCGGCACCAGGCCCATGCCCATGCCCTGCAGCGCCCGGCCGGCGATCATCGGCACCACGGAGTCGGCCACCGCGCACAGGACCGAGCCGAGCAGCAGCGGGACGCAGGAGGCGATGAGCATCGTCCGCTTGCCGAGCAGGTCGCCGAGGCGGCCGCTGATCGGGACGAAGACGGCGGCGGAGAGCAGGGTCGCGGTGATGACCCAGGAGGCGTTGGACGCGCTGGTGTGCAGGAGTTGCGGGAGCTCGCTGATCAGTGGGGTGACCAGGGTCTGCATGATCGCGGCGACGGTGCCGGTGAAGGCGAGCACCGCCACGATCGGGCCGGTGCGGGGAGTGGGGGCGGGGCCGTTGATGACGGGCCTCCTCGGGCAGTCGAAGAGCAGGAGTGTGCAGAAAACACACAATGTGCATGGAACACAGAATGGTCAGCTTACACATGATGTGCGCCGTGCACATCATGTGGGCCGCGCATACCTCTGGCATACTGAAAGGTGATCCACGGAGAAACCGCAGGTCGAAGCGGTGATGAAGGGACTTCGACATGACCAGCCCCACGCACGAGGTCGCCCTCGAATTCCTGGTGTTCGCCCGGCACCGCGACCTGAGCCAGGTCAACGCCCGCCCCGAGGGCAGCCAGCTCGAACGCAGTTCCTACATCCTGCTCAGCCGGGTCGACGCCGAGGGGCCCATGTCCATCGGGCAGTTGAGCGACGCCTTCGCCCTGGACGTCTCCACCCTCAACCGGCAGACCGCGGCCCTGAAGAGCGCGGGACTGCTCGAACGCATCCCGGACCCGGACGGCGGCATCGCCCGCAAGTTCCGCCTCACCGAGGAGGGCCGGAACCGGCTGGAAGCGGAACGCGAGGCCCACGTACGGGCGCTGAACCTCGTGATGACGGACTGGCCGGAGGAGGACATAGCCTCCTTCGCCGGCTTCCTGCGCCGCTTCAACACCGGCATCGAGCGGCTCGACGGGCGGCCCTGGCCCCGGGACTGAGGCATCGGCGTCGACGCGCGGCACGCGCCACGCGGGAACACCCGGCCCGCGCGGCGACTTGCAAGTGGCATGAGAGCCATGGGAATTGAGGAGTTCGGCGCCCCGGACGTCCTGCGCGTACTGGAGCTGCCCGAGCCGCAGGCGGGCCCCGGTGAGGTCCGCATCCGGGTGCACGCGGCCGCCGTGAACCCGACCGACGCGGTACTGCGGCGCGGCGGCCACGCCGCACGGATGCCGGGCAGGCGGCCCCCGTTCGTGCCCGGCATGGACGCGGCCGGGGTGATCGACCAGCTCGGGCCCGGGACGGACGGACGGCTCGCCGTCGGCCAACGGGTGGTCGCCGTCGTGCTGTTCATCAGCGAGCACGGTGGGGCGTACGCCGAACAGGTCGTGGTGCCCGCCGCCTCGGTGGTCCCGGCACCGGAGGGGGTGGACCACCCCGCGGCGTCCACGCTGCTGATGAACGCGATGACCGCACGCCTGGCCCTGGACGCACTGGCCGTGCCACCCGGCGGGACCGTCGCCGTGACCGGAGCGGCCGGGGCCGTCGGCGGGTACGCGGTCGAGCTGGCCAAGGCCGACGGGCTGACCGTCATCGCGGACGCCGCTCCGCAGGACGTCGAGCGGGTACGGGGGTTCGGCGCCGACCACGTGGTGGAACGCGGCCCCGACGTCGCCGACCGCATCCGGGCGCTGGTGCCCGACGGCGTCCCCGGCCTGGTGGACGGTTCCCACCAGACCACCGAGCTCGTACCCGCCGTGGCCGACGGCGGGACCCTGGCCGAGCTGAAGGGCTGGTCCGGCCCCGCCGAACGCGGCGTCCTGGTGCGCCCGGTGATGGTGACGGACGCCATCACGGACACCGCGGGGCTGGACGCCCTGCGCCGCCAGGCCGAGGCGGGCGTCCTGACCCTGCACGTCGCCGACGTGCTGCCCGCCGAGGAAGCGGCCCGGGCCCACCGCCTCCTGGAGGCCGGCGGCCTGCGCGGCCGGCTGGTCCTGGACTTCTCCTGACGCCGCCTGCGCGGGAAGTCGGCCGGGCCGACTTCCCGCGCAGGCGGCGTGGAGCGCCCCGTCAGTGGGCCGGGGTGAGTTCGGCGAGGAGGGCGGGGCCGGTCCAGCCGGGGGCGGTGCCGGGGGCGGCCGACTCGGCCTCGCGGACGAGGGTGATCAGGCGGGCGTTGGCGGGCGCCGTGAGGCCGTGGCGTTCGGCGAGGGCGACGATCTCGCCCTGCAGCGAGTCGATCTCGGTGGGGCGGCCCCGCTGGAGGTCCTCCCACATCGAGGAGCGGGCCGTCGCGTCGATCTGCAGGCTGGCCCCGGCCAGCTCCTGGAACTGCGCGTCCGGCAGTTCGAGCACCTGCGGCATCACCTCCGGCGGCACCGGGCCGAGCTGGGCGGGCGCCATCCCGGCGGCCCGGAACACCACCAGCGCCTCCAGCTGGCAGCGTGCCACGCACTGCCGGTACGCCAGCTGCCCGACCTGCTCGCGCAGCGGAAGCCCGGAGAGCGCGTTGACCGCGTTGTTGAGGTTCATCAGCAGCTTCGCCGCCTGGACGGCCGGCATGTCCGGCCGCAGCTCCAGCAGCAGACCGCCCGCCCGGGCGGCGTCGGCGAGGGCGTCCGCCCCCTCCTCGGCGGCCAGCATCAGCGAGCCGCCGCTGCCCTGGTGGAACGCCGCGGTCCCGGTCCGCACCACGTTGTACGGGACCATCCCGGCCAGCACCCGGTGGGACGGCAGCGCGGCCGCGAGCACGTCCACGTTGCGCAGACCGTTCTGGAAGCTCACCACCACCGTGTTCGGACCGAGGTGCGGGGCGAGTTCCCGGGCGGCGGTCGCGGTGTCGGCGGACTTCACCGTGACCAGCACGTAGTCGGCGCTGGCCGCGGCCTCCGGGTCGGCGGCGGCGGTCAGGTCCCGCACCTCGCGCCGGGCCTCGCCCGGGCCGGTGAGGGTCAGCCCGTCCGCGTCGATCGCCGCCATCGCCGCCGGCCGGCCGATCAGGGTGACGTCGGCGGTCGGGGCGAGCATGCCGCCGAGGTGGCAGCCGATGGAACCGGCGCCGAACACGGCGATCCGGAGCCTGCGCTGGGCGGGGGTGGTGGGCACGGGGCTGCTCCAGGGGGAAGGCGGACGGCGGCGGGGATCGTCAGTCGAAGAGGTCGGGGTCCGAGAGGGTGATCTGGTCCCACAGCGGGCGGGCCTGGAACCAGCCGGCCAGCGAGGTCCCGATCTGGTTCCGGGCGATCAGCGCGGTCTCCCGGTCGATCGGCTTCGGGGTGCCGGCCGCCATCGCCAGCAGCTGCGCCTGGCAGGAGCGCTCCATGGTGATGAACCACCAGACCGCCTCGGCCACCGACTGGCCGACCGTCAGCAGGCCGTGGTTCTGCAGGATCACGGCCTTGTGCCCGCCCAGGGCGGCGGCCACCCGCTTGCCCTCCTCGGTCTCGGTCACGACGCCCCGGTAGTCGCTGTACAGCCCGTGGTCCTCGAAGAAGACGCAGGCGTCCTGGGTGATCGGGTCGAGCGGGATGCCGAGGCTGGAGAAGGCCTTGCCGTAGAGGGAGTGCGAGTGCGCGGCCGCGACCGCGTCCGGGCGGGCGGCGTGCACCTGGGAGTGGATCGCGAAGGCGGCCCGGTTCACCGGCCGCCTGCCGTGCAGCAGGGTGCCCTCGTGGTCGACCAGGATCAGGTCGGAGGCCTTGATCTGGTTGAAGCTCATGCCGAACGGGTTCACCCAGAACCAGCCCGGGTTCTCCGGGTCGCGGACGGTGATGTGCCCTGCGACGCCCTCCGAGAAGCCGAACCGGCCGAACAGGCGGAATCCGGCCGCCAGTTGTTCCTTCCGGTACTGGCGCTCCTCCTCCACCGAGTCGAACACCGGCGGCAGCGGCAGGGTCACCCCCTCCGGGGCCGGTCCCACGACACCGGTCGCCGCGTACGGGTCTTCGGGCTGCTGCGGTGCGGACATGGCGACTCCCGGGGCTGCTGCGGTGGGGCGAGGGGCTGGGGCTGAGGGCCGGCTGGGCGGGGGCAAATCAAAGATGCGTTCGAAAGATACATACCTTTGGTACCGGCCCTGTGGCTATGATCAATCTGATCATCGATCAGGGGGAGGGGCAATGATGCGCAGGGTATCGGCCACCTGGGCAGTTGGAATCGCCGCAGGTGCGGCACTGCTCGTCGGCACCACGGCGACCCTGGCGGCAGCACCCGCGCCCAGCACTGTCGCCAAGCAGCTGAACGAGCCGAACCAGTCGGTCGTCGGGCAGCTCAACGAGCCCAACCAGTCGGTCGTCGGGCAGCTCAACGAGCCCAACCAGTCGGTCGTCGGGCAGCTCAACGAGCCCAACCAGTCGGTCGTCGGGCAGCTCAACGAGCCCAACCAGTCGGTCATCGGGCAGATGAACGAACCCAACCAGTCGGGCCAGTGACCATCCCGCTGTTTCGCGACACCACATCCGCCCTCGCCCCCTTCCGGGACCCGGACAAGACCTTCGGGCAGTTCCTGGAGGAGAGGTGGACAGCCGTCTGCCGGGGCCTGGGGATCAGCGGGTCGGAGACGGCCCGCGTCCTGCAGGACCTGCGGGACGTGCTCAGCCCGTGGGGCGCGCGGCCCATCGGGACCCGGTGCAATCCGCCGTCGTTCGTCTCGACCGACGGCTTCCCCGCCGAGCTTTCCGTCAGCTGGAAGGCGGGGAGGCCGGAGGTGCGCATCCTGTTCGAGTCGCTGAGTTTCGACCGCACTCCGCTCGGATGCCAGGAAGCCGGACGGGAGTTGACGCTTCGGCTAGCCGAACGGCCGGGGGTGAGCATCGAGCGGTACCTCGACGTCGAGGACCTGTTCGTCACGCCCCGTCCCGGTCTCAACCGGCCCACCGTCTGGCACTCCCTGGCCTGGCAGCCCGGCGAGCGGCCGCACTACAAGGTCTACCTCAACCCGCAGGCGCACGGCCCGGACCGCACCCACGAGGTCATGGCCGAGGCCATGCACCGGCTGGGGCTGGCCGAGGCCTGGGAACCGGTGGGACGGCGGTGCGGGGAGCTCGCCCGGCGCGGGCACGAGGTGGAGTTCTTCGCCCTCGACCTGGACGGCGGAAGCGCCTCCCGGGTGAAGGTCTACTTCCGCCACCTCCCGATGCCGATGGACGAGTTGGACACCGTTGCCGCACTGTCGCACCGCCACGATTCGGCCCGGGCGGCCCGAGCCCGTGCCGTGATCTACGGGCGGGACGGCGGCACGGTGGACAACGAGCCGATGACCTGCCTGGCGTTCCGGGAGGGTGCGACGGGACCCGAGGAGGCCAACGTCTACCTGCGGCTTCCCGGTAACACCCGCAGCGACGCCGAGGCCGCCGGGCGGATAGCGGAGCTGATGCGGATCGAGGGCGTCGATCCGCGCCCGCACGCCGAGGTGCTGCGGCAGCTGACGGCCGGACTGCCCGGAGGCGAGAGCGGGGTGCAGGAGCTGTGCAGCTACCGCACCATCACGCCGGGGACTCCGGCGCACATCGGGCTGTACCTGCGCTTCAACACGTACGGGACTGTTCCTACGGCTCCTACGGCCTGAGGTCGCGGTTGCGCCTGAACTCGCGGATGAGCGCGAGGAGGTTGACCAGCGTGCTCGCCGGGACGTTGCCGATGTCGACCAGGCGCCGGCCGTGGAGGTTGATGTCGCCGGGGCCGGCGGAGGGCCAGAGGAGGCCGAACTCTCGGCCTTCCGTTCGGAGTTCGACGATGAGTTGGGCGACCTGGCGCGAGGTGAGGTGCAGCAGCGCCGGGTCGGCCGGGTGGATGGGGTGGTGGGCGCTCACGCGACACCGTCCTGCTGCAGCTCGAACCAGACGGTCTTGCCGAGGTGTTGGGGGTCGACGCCCCAGCGGTGGGTGAGGCCCGCGACCAGTTGGAGGCCCCGGCCGGTCTCGGAAAGGAGGGCGAGGGGGCCCTGTTCCGGGAGGAGGGGGCTGCGGTCGGAGACCGCGACGCGCAGGGTGTCGGCGCGGTGGTGGATCAGGATGACCGGGGAGGTCGTCTCACCGTGGCGCCAGGCGTTGACGATCAGTTCGACCATCGCGAGTTCGGCGTCCGCGATGAGGGAGGGCGGCCAGCCGGCACTGGTCATCCCGTCGCGGAGGGCGTCGCGGGAGAGGGTGAGGGAGGGGGAGTTGAGGTTACGCACAGTTTCTCCCAGGGGGATGGAAGGATGAACCGAGCGAGCTGTCACCGTGAGCCAGTCCGGGCATGGGTGCTCTGCGGTGCGAGGCAGCGTTACTGACGCCCGCATCGGTGGTCGGTGCGTCACCGACTGTAGGGCACGCCTGGCACATGTACCGGCACTTCTACCCAATCCTTCACTCGATCGATGGATTGCTGGACCCCTCGCGGGATTGCGATGGATGCTTGGGGCATGCCACCAGGAATCACCCCTTCTGCCCGGCAGGAACGAGTCGGCATCGAGCTCCGGAAGATGCGCGACTGCGCGGGACGCACAACTGCCCAGGCTGCCGCACTGTTTGGGTTCTCTCGAACGAAGATCACACAGATCGAGAAGGCGCAGTACCCGATCAGCGCCGAGCGCGTGAGGATGCTCGCCTCCGACTTCGAAGAGGGCGATGCCGCCTACGTCGAGGCCCTCGGCTCCATGGCCGAGGAGCGCCACAAAGGCTGGTGGGAGGACTACCGCGGTTCCGTACCGGTCGGCTTCCTGGACATCGCGGAGATGGAGTACTTCGCCAAGGGAATGCGCACGTATCAGGTTTCGCATGTTCCCGGCGTCATGCAGACCGAGGAGTACGGGCGGGCAATCTTCCAGAATGTCCACCCGCCACTCTCACCGCGCCTCCTGGAAGCACGCGTTGAGCACCGAGTTCAGCGCTCGACGTTCTTGATGCGGGACGGAGCTGAGCCATACTCGGCGCTGGTGCACGAGGCCGCCCTGCGCATGCTGTTCGGCGGCCGTGATGCTGCCAGGCGACAGCTTGACAGTCTGCTTGAGTACTCGGAACTTCCTCACGTGACGCTTCGGGTGATCACCTTCGGCACCAACGGGTTCATGGGCGCGGGACAAGGCGTCATCCATGCCAACGGCCCCGTGAAACGACTCGACACTGTCCAGCTCGACGCCGTCGGCGGCCCGGCATTCCTGCACGAGCAGAAGCACTTGGAGAACTACCGCTACATCATCGACAGGATGACCGAGCGGTCTCTCACCGAGAGCCAGTCTCGTGATGCCATCAGGCTCATCAAGAAAGAGATCTAAGCTATGAAAACACTCTCCTGGAAGCGCCCTGAAGCTTGCCCTGATGGTGCAAGCTGCCCCGAGGTAGCCATAGCCCCCGATGCCGTCTACGTCCGCAGCAGCCTCCTGCCCGACGCCATCGCCCAGCTCACCCCCGACGAATGGCGCGACCTCGTCTCCGCCATCCGCGCCGGCGAGTTCGACGCCTGACTCCGCCGGCGCACCGGCCGGGGCCGCGATTCGGCGCACGGGTGTTGAGCTGCTAATATTCCTGACGTCGCGAGGGAGATGATCTCTCGTCAGGCGTCAGCGGTGCTACCAGAGCACGTCCTACTTTCAGTAGGAAGAGTCCGTGCAACCCGGGCCTGGCGCTCCACAGTCGGAAGGGTCCGGCATCCACACGGATGCCGGGCCCTTCCGCGTTGATGCGACCGAACCGATTCAGGCGGCGCGGGAGCCCTGCGCGACAACCAGCCAACACGGCGCCCCCGGGCGTCCGGCAGCACGATTCGGCGCACAGGCGTTGAGCTGCTAATATTTTCGACATCGCGAGGGAGATGATCTCTCGCCAGGCGTCAGCGGTGCTACCAGAGCACGTCCTACTTTCAGTAGGAAGAGTCCGTGCAACCCGGGCCTGGCGCTCCACAGTCGGAAGGGTCCGGCATCCACACGGATGCCGGGCCCTTCCGCGTTTCCCGACCCGGGACAGGAGCAACAGTGCAGATCGCGACCGACGACCTCTCCGGCCCCGAGATCGTCCGCTTCCTCAACGAGCACGTCCAGCAGATGCGGGCCATCTCCCCGCCGGAGAGCACCCACGCCCTCGACCTCGACGCCCTCCGCCGGCCCGGGATCACGTTCTGGTCGGTGCGGGACGACGGCGTCCTGGTCGGCTGCGGCGCTCTCAAGCAACTGGACGCAGACCACGCCGAACTGAAGTCGATGCGCACGGCACCGCTGCGCAAGCGGAGCGGCGTCGCGTCCCTGCTGCTGGAGCACATCATCACCGAGGCCAGGCGCATGGGCTTCACCAAGCTGAGCCTGGAGACCGGCACGCCCGACTTCTTCCTGCCGGCCAGGAAGCTGTACGAGAAGTTCGGGTTCGTCCCCTGCGAGCCGTTCGCGGACTACCGGCCTGACCCGAACAGCGCGTTCATGACGCGAGCCCTCTGACCGACGGCGCCCGTCCGCCCGGCCGCGATTCGTCGCACGGGTGCTGAGCTGCTAATATTTTCGACATCGCGAGGGAGATGATTCCTCGTCAGGCGTCAGCGGTGCTACCAGAGCACGTCCTACTTTCAGTAGGAAGAGTCCGTGCAACCCGGGCCTGGCGCTCCACAGTCGGAAGGGTCCGGCATCCACACGGATGCCGGACCCTTCCGCGTTGCAGCCCCACCTTTCGACTGCGCTGATCCCATGAACGCACAATCAGGCAAAGGCCTGATCTCATCGTCGGCGAACTTCCTGAGCGGAAGCCGGTTTTCCGCCGCCGGGGGCCGGGGTAGGGCGGAGGCGTTCGCACCCTGACCGTTCCGGTGCTCATGAGGGAGCGAATCCGTGACGCTTTCCTTGTCGGAAGGACACCCTCATGCACAGGTCCCTTCGGAACGCCTTCGCGACCGTCCTCGTGACGGGTGCGCTCACCACCGCTGCCGCTCCGGCCGCCGTCGCCGCCGAACAGGCGCCGTCGGCGGCCGGGGTGCGGGCGGAGCTCCGCAACCCGAAGACCGTCAAGGTCGCCGACTACAACCAGGCCCGCGACACCCTGATCAACGCGGGCAGCAGGACGGCCGCCAAGTCCCACCCGGCACACGGCACCAAGGACGTCCCGGTCTCCCACGGCACCAGCCTGCTCGCGGAGGCCCGCGACGAGTTCCGCGCCGCCGACCGGAACCTGCCGGCGGGCCAGAAGAAGTCCGACATGTCGATCCCGCACTACAACGCCGTCCACAGCGCGGCCAGGACCATGGGCATCGACCGCTGGTGACGCCTTCCCGCCGAGGCGGACGGTCGGGCCCTCCTCCGACCCCCGGCGGAGGGCCGGACCGTTTCACTGCTTCGGGGGCAGGGGCTCCTCCCGCGGGGCGCTCGGGCTGCCGTCCGGAAGGACGTCGAAGACGGTGAGCTTCTTGCGCCCGGTGATGGTGATCCGGTCCGTCCCGGACCAGTCGATGCGGACCAAGTCGCCGTACTGGGTGTTCCAGATGCCCATGCTCCAGTGGCGGGCGGACCAACCGGTACCGGACACCAGCTCCACCCGGTAGATCGGATCGATCGAGAAGGCGACATCGGTCATGGTCAGCACCCGGTCCGGGCGGCCCGGGGAGGCCTCCCGGTCGTCCGCCCCGGGAAGCCGGTGGTCGCCAATACCGTGAACACGGTCATCGGCGAGCCGAAGATCAGCGCCACCAGGCCGGCGGCGCAACCGATCTGCGACACCCGGGTACGGAACTCCAGCTCGATGATCAGCGAGGCCACGACCAGCACGACCGCCGCGCCGACCAGCAGCACCGGGTGGTTGAGCCACTGATCGACCACCACCAGCCCGCCCGGTCGGGACGCGTACCAACCCGCCAGGTACGCCGGCAGCGCCGCGAACGCCGCCCCTCTGAGCCTCCACGCGATCTGCTTGCGACGTGCCGCTGACATCCCTCGCTCGCCCCCGGCGGTTCACCGATCTTCGGCACGGACCTTACGACAGCTCTAGCGGGGCCGGGGCATGGCCGAGGGGCCGCCCAGCGTCCCGTCCTCGTCCACGGTGAAGACCTCGATCTCCTCCCGCAAGGTCACCGTGATCCGGCCCGGGGCGGACCATTCGGCCTTGACGAAGCCGTCGCCCTCCTCCCAGGTGCCGAGGCCCCAGTGGCGGGCCGACCAGCCGCTGCCCGTCAGCAGCTCCACCCGGTAGACCGGATCGATCGAGAAGGCGATGTCGGTGACGCGCAGCACGTGGTCGGAGCGGTTCGGGTCGGGCCTGCGGTCGACCAGCCGGCCGTCGCCGCCGAAGATGTACGCCACGGCCCCGACCCCCGCCCCGATGACGAGGAGCGGTGACAGGACGGCCGCGCAGCCGATCTGCGCCCATCTGGTGCGGAACTCGAACTGGGCCACCACCGAGGCGACGGCCAGCGTGATCGCCGTCCCGAGCAGCAGCACCGGGTGGTTCAGCCAGCGCTCGACCTCGACCAGCCCGCCCTGGCGGGAGGAGAAGTAGCCCGGCAGGTAGACGAGGACGGACGCCAGCGCGATGCCCCTGAGCCACCAGACGACCTGCCTGCGGCGCGTCACCGTCATTTGCTCCCCCCGGAGTTGTCCTTTGCCGGGACTTTACTACGGGGATGCCGGACGGCCCGGACGACGGGTACTCCGTCGTCCGGGCCGCCGGGTCTACCGGCCGTACCCCCGTCACCGCCGGTAGAAGACGCTCCGCGACCAGAAGTAGCCGACCAGCGTCAGCACGGTGCACCAGCCCAGGGCACTCCAGGCACTGGTGCCGATCCCGGTCCCCATCAACAGCCCGCGCAGGGTCTCGATCATGGGGGTGAAGGGCTGGTACTCGGCGAACCAGCGCAGTGCCGTCGGCATGGAGTCGGTCGGCACGATGGCGCTGCCGATGAAGGGCAGGAACTGCAGCGGCATCGGCATGTTGCTGGCGCTCTCGACCGTCTTGGCCACCAGGCCGATGCCGGCCGATATCCAGGTCAGGGCGATCGTGAGGAAGAGCAGCAGGCCCATCGCGGCCAGCCACTCCACCGGTCCGGCGTTCGGCCGGAAGCCCATCGCGAGGGCCGTGCCGATCACCAGCACCAGCCCGATCATGGTCTGGACGACACTGCCGACCACGTGCCCCGCCAGGAAGGCGGAGCGCGATATGGCCATCGTGCGGAAGCGGTTGACGATGCCCTCGGTCATGTCGGTGCAGATGCCGATCGCGGTGACCAGCGACCCGGAGGTGGCCGCCATCAGCACGATGCCGGGCGTCACGTAGTCGATGTAGTGTCCGCCGCCTATGCCGGCACCCAGGGTGCTGCCGTAGGCGTAGTTGAAGAGCAGCAGCATCATGACCGGCATCACCACGACCGCGAAGGTCAGGGACGGGTAGCGCAGCGCGTGCTTGAGGTTGCGGCGCAGCATGGTCAGCGAGTCGCTGAGCGCGTGGGCTGCCGTGCCCGTGGCCATGCTCATCGCACGCCCTCCCCGGTCAGTTGAAGGAACGCGTCGTCCAGGTCGGCCGTCTCCACGACCAACGACTCGGCCTGCACGGACGCGTTGTCGAGCACGTCCAGCACGGCCTTCACAGTGAGGACGGAGTTGTCCCCCGGGATCTCCAGCCGCAGCGCCTCGGTGTCGGCCGTGGCGTATTCGAACAGCGTGGCGGCGGTGGCCAGCGAGCCGGCGTCCGCGAACCGGAGCCGGATCCGCCCGCCGGGGGCGAACCGCTTCAGCTCCTCGGCCGTGCCCTCGGCGACGATCCGGCCGCCGTCCAGGACGGCGATCCGGTCGGCGAGCTGGTCGGCCTCCTCCAGGTACTGGGTGGTGAGGAAGACCGTCACCCCGTGGTCGGCGACCAGGCTCCGGATGATCTCCCACATGGTGCGCCGGCTGCGCGGGTCCAGCCCGGTGGTCGGCTCGTCCAGGAAGATCACCTTCGGGTCCCCGACCAGGGTCATCGCGAGGTCGAGCTTGCGCCGCATGCCACCGGAGAAGGTGGTGACGGCCTTGCGCGAGGCCTCGGTGAGATCGAAGCGCCGCAGCAGTTCCTCCGCCCGCCTCCGCCCCTCCCGACGGCGGAGGTGGTTGAGGTCGGCCATCAGCATCAGGTTCTCCTCGGCGGTGAGCAGGTTGTCCACCGCCGAGAACTGGCCCGTCACCCCGATCGCCTTCCGCACCGCGTCGGCCTCGCGTGCCACGTCGCGCCCGACCACCCGGGCCGAGCCGCCGTCCGCGGGGATCAGGGTGGAAAGGATCTGCACGATGGTGGTCTTGCCGGCGCCGTTGGGCCCGAGCAGGGCGAACACGCTGCCCGCCGGGATCTCCAGGTCGACGCCCCTGAGGACCGCCTTGTCCCCGTAGGACTTGGTGAGTCCGGTCGCCGAGATCGCCGGGACCGCGGAGTCGGCCGCCATCAGGCCCTCCGGACGACGACGTTGCCGACCTGGGTGCGGCCGCGGACCTCGACCGTCTCCATCGCGTCGCCCGGGCCCTGGGTGGGGCCGAGGTCGTTGCGGACGCCGCCGACCTTGCTGTGCACGTCGAGCCAGGCCGCGGTGCCCTCCGCGATGCCGACCTCGACGTCCCCCACGCTGGTCTGGAGGGTGACCTTGCCGCGGACCACCCGGCCGACCCGGATGTGGCCGTGCGCCGACTTGGCGTCCACGTTCCCCTCGGCGCAGCCGACGTGGATCCGGCCGTTGGAGGCGTTGGCGTGGAGTTCGCCGTGCACCTCGTCGACCTCGGTGTCGCCGTTGCTGTTCTTCACCGTCAGCCGGCCCCCGACGGATCCGATCTCGATCCGGCCGGCCCCCGTCACCTCGGCGTCCCCGGTCGTCGCGCCGAGCCGGACGTCCCCGAAGCCGCTGTCGAGCCGGGCGCTCTCGGCGCTCTCGACCTGGATCCGGCCGAGCGAGGTCTTCAGCCGGCAGGCACCGAGCGGGCCCTCGGTGACGAACTCGGCCATCGGCGACTCGCTGTGGACCTCGGAGCCGGCCGGCAGCTCGACCAGGACCTCGACCGCGCCCTTCTTGCCGCTGAAGACGCTGCGCTGCTTGGGGGCCTTGATGCCGAGCCGGCCACCGGAGAAGTCGACCTGGGTCTGCTCGGCGGCCTTGACGTCCGCCTCCTTGGCCGGATTGGCGGGCCGGACCTCGACCACCGTGTCGGTGCGCTTGCCCGCCTTGATCCAGACCGAGCCGATGTCGAACTCGAGGATGGCGGAGATCGGTCCGTCGGTCTCGTACGTAGGCATGGCTGTCCCGTCCTTTTGACTCGTGTGGGTGTTCCCGCTGGTCGGAGCGGGGGTGACGTCGAAGGTGCAGAAGGTGGTGCGGGAGGTGGTGCGAGAGGTCGTGCGGATGCTCGGGGTACTGCGGAGGCCTCAGTGGACCCAGCCGGTGAAGCCCTGGCCGCCGACGCTGCGCGCGACCCGGCTGCCCGGATCGGCCACCGGCCGGCGGGTCGGCTCGCCGCCCTCCAGGGCGCCGGCCAGGGCCCGGACCAGCCAGGCGTTGAGCGAGAGGCCGGCCTCGGCGGCGGCCTCCTCCGCCCTGGCCTTGAGGTGGGCGGGCAGGCGGAAGTTGATCCGGGCGGTGCCGGTCTCGTCCGGCTCCGGCGCCGCCGAAGGTGCCACCGGTGGCGCCACCGGTGGCGCGAGTGGCGCCATCGGTGCCGGCCGTGGCGCCGTATCGCCGTGGAAGGCGTCCGAGCCGGGCGGCGCCGTCACCACGAACTCGGGGTCGAGCCCGCGCAGGCGCACGTCCACCGAGCCGGGGGCGAGGTCACGGGTGACTTCGCCCATGGCGGCCGAGAGCGCATTGAGCAGGGTGAGCCGCACGGCCGACTCCAGCGGGAGCGTCAGCCGCTCGGCCAGCGCACGCGCTTCGTCCCCGCCGGTGGCGGCGGCCACCGCGAGCTCGTTCCGGAGGTTTTCCACGTACGGCGTGAGGTCCATGGCCGTAAGCATGGCACGGCCGTGGTGCCATGTCGAGCCATTTGTGGCACCACTTTGGCGCCACGGTCCGAACGGGGATGGCGCCGGTCGGCGCCGGAACGCGGAACCGCCCCGCCGACCGAGGTCGACGGGGCGGTTCACCAGGGGAAACGTGACAGCGGGAAACGCGGCGGCGGGAAATGCGACGGCGGGAAGGTCAGGCCTGCTGCCAGCCCGCCAGGTAGGCGTCGATCTCCCCGGTCAGCCGGGTCTTGCCCGCCCGGTCCAGGAAGGAGGCCTCGACGGCGTTGCGGGCCAGCCCCGCCACCCCGGCCTCGTCCAGGCCCAGCAGTCGCGCCGCCACCGCGTACTCGGTGTTGAGGTCGGTGCCGAACATCGGCGGGTCGTCGCTGTTGACCGTCACCAGCAGCCCGGCGTCGACCATCCGCTTGATCGGGTGGTCCTCGATCCGCTCCACGACCCGGGTGGCGATGTTGGAGGTCGGGCAGACCTCCAGCGGGATGCGGTGCTCGCCCAGGTAGTCGACCAGCGCCGGGTCCTTCACCGCCTGGGTGCCGTGCCCGATGCGCTCGGCGCCGAGCGCCCGGATCGCGTCCCAGACCGTCTCCGGCCCGGTGGCCTCGCCCGCGTGCGGGACGCTGCGCAGGCCGGCCGCCCGGGCCCGGTCGAAGTACGGCTTGAACTGCGGGCGCGGCACGCCGATCTCCGGGCCGCCCAGGCCGAAGCTGACCAGGCCGTCGGGGCCCAGCTCGGTGGCCAGCCGGGCGGTCTCCTCGGCGGACTGCAGCCCGGCCTCGCCCGGGATGTCGAAGCACCAGCGCAGCACCACGCCGAGCTCCTTCTCGGCGCGCAGCCGGGCGTCCTCGATCGCCTCCATGAAGGCGACCTCGGGGATGCCCCGGCGGACCGAGGAGTACGGGGTGATGGTCAGCTCGGCGTACCGGATGTTCTGCCGGGCCATGTCCTCGGCCACCCCGTAGGTGAGCGAGCGGACGTCCTCGGCGTCCCGGACCAGGTCCACCACGCTCAGGTAGACCTCGATGAAGTGCGCGAAGTCGGTGAAGGTGAAGTACTCGGCGAGCGCCGCCGGGTCGGCCGGCACCTTGGAGTTCCCGGCGTGCCGGGCGGCCAGTTCCGCGACGACGCGCGGCGAGGCCGAGCCGACGTGGTGGACGTGCAGTTCCGCCTTGGGCATCCCGGCGATGAACGCCTCGATGCTCCGCTCCACGGGCTCGATCCGACTGACACTGGGGCCGATCCGACTTCCGTCCGGCTGGACCACGGTGGTTCCCTTCTTCCTTCTACGCGCGTACCGAAGACAGTTGCTGGCAAGGATAGGCCGTGCCCGGGGTCACCCTCCGAGCGCCACCGCCAGGGTGTGGATCAGCAGCCCGGCCAGGGCGCCGACCACGGTGCCGTTGATCCGGATGAACTGCAGGTCGCGGCCGACGTTGGCCTCGATCTTGCGGGAGGCGTCGTCGGCGTCCCAGCCCGCCACCGTCTCGGAGATCAGCGAGGTGATCTCGGTGCGGTAGGTGTCGACCAGGTACTGGGCGGCGTCCTGGAGCCAGCCGTCCACCTTGGCCTGGAGCTTGGGGTCGGTGGCCAGGCGCTCGCCGAAGCGGCGCACGCCGTCGCGGATGCGCCGGCGCAGTTCGCTGTCCTCGTCCTCGGCCGCGCCCATCACCAGGGTGCGCACGGCCGCCCAGGTGGAGTTGATCAGGTCCTGCACCTCGGCGCGGGCCAGCAGCTCGCCCTTGGCCCGCTCGACCCGGGCGATGGTCTCCGGGTCGGTCTGCAGCTCGGTCGCGAAGTCGGCGAGGAAGTTGTCGATCGCGCCGCGGGCGGGGTGGTCCGGATCGTCCCGGATGTCGGTGACGAAGCGCAGCAGCTCCTTGTAGACCCGCTCGCCGACCTGGTGGTCGATGAACCGGGGCGTCCAGCCCGGGGTCTTCTGGGTGACCTTCTGGACCACCTCCTCGTGGTTGGTGGTCAGCCAGCCGTGCGCCCGGACGGCGACCAGGTCCACCACCCCGTGGTGCCCGCCGTCCGCGACCACCTTGCCGAGCATCCGGCCCATCGGCTCGGCCACCGAGGTGGCCGCGGCCCGCCTGGTCACCGCCTCGGCGACCACCGCCCGCACGTCGTCGTCGCGGAGCACCGCGAGCAGGCCGCGCAGCGCCGCCGAGGCCTCCTTGGTGACCCGCTCGGCACTGCCCGGCGCGGCCAGCCACTCCCCCAGCCGGCGGCCGATGCCGAGTGCCGCCAGGCGGCCGCGGACCACGTGGCCGGAGAGGAAGTTCTCGCCGACGAAGTCGCCGAGCGAGCGGCCGAAGGCGTCCTTCTTGGTCGGGATGATCGCGGTGTGCGGGATCGGCAGGCCGAACGGCCGGCGGAACAGCGCGGTCACCGCGAACCAGTCGGCCAGCGCGCCGACCATGCCCGCCTCGGCGGCGGCCGCCACGTACCCCGCCCAGGGGCCGGCGCCGGCCGCCTTGGCCCAGGTGGCCAGGGCGAAGACCAGGGTCGCGAAGGCCAGCAGGCCGGTCGCGATGGTCTTCATCCGGCGGACGCCACGTCTCTTCTGCTCGTCGGCCGCGGTGAACCGGACCCCGGGGCCGGTCCCGCTGAAGGCATCGTCACTCACCCCGCCAGTCTGCCCGTTGCCCGGCGCGGACGGGGGCGCGCCTCGCGATCACACGCCCCCGCCAGGCGTGACGCACCGAACAGCCCGGGCCTCACACGCCGAACCGGCCGGGCCTCACGCCCCGCCCAGCACCATCCGCCGCACCTCCGCGCCCGCCCAGCGCTTCGGGTCCGTGCACCGCCGCCCGTCCAGCAGCACCCGCACCCCCGGCAGGTCCGCCGGCGTCAGGTCCCGGTACTCCGGGTGGTCGGCCTGCAGCACCGCCGCCACCACCGGCTCCCCGCCGTACGGCGGCAGCCCGAGCGCCGCCAACTCCTCCGCCTCGTACAGCGGGTCGCTGACGTACGGCCGCGCACCCGCCGACCGCACCGCCTCGACCAGCGGGAACACCCCGGAGTACGCCGTCTCCTTGACCCCGCCCCGGTACGACGCGCCGAGCACCAGCACGCCCTGCCCGGCGATCCCGCCCGGCACCGCCCCCGCCAGCACGCCCACCGCGTACCCCGGAACCGCCAGGTTGGCCTCGCGCGCCGCCCGGACCACCGTCGCGCCCGGGTCGTTCCACAGGTAGAGCCGCGGGTACACCGGGATGCAGTGCCCGCCGACCGCGATGCCCGGCCGGTGCAGGTGGCTGTACGGCTGCGAGTTGCAGGCGTCGGCGATCTCCGCGAAGTCCACCCCGACCTCGTCCGCGTACCGGGCGAACTGGTTGGCCAGCGCGATGTTGACGTCCCGGTACGTGGTCTCGGCGAGCTTGCTGAACTCGGCCGCCTCCGCCGAGGCCAGTTCCCAGACGCCGTTGGGCCGGGGCAGGTCCGGGCGCGGGTCGAAGTCCAGCACCGCCCGGTAGAACTCGGCGCCGCGCCGGGTGGAGGACGCGTCCAGGCCGCCGACCAGCTTCGGGTAGCGCCGCAGGTCGGCGAAGACCCGTCCGGTGCGCACCCGCTCCGGGCTGAACACCAGCGCGAAGTCCCTCCCGGCAGCGAGCCCCGACCGGGACGTCAGCCGGGGCGCCCAGCGCTCCCGGGTGGTGCCGACCGGCAGGGTGGTCTCGTAGCTGACCAGGGTGCCCCGGCGCAGCCCGGCCGCGACGGCGTCGGTGGCCGCGTCGAGCAGGGCGAAGTCCGGGCTGCCGTCGGCGGCGGTGACCAGCGGGACGACCAGTACGACGGCCTCGGCCCGGGCCACCGCGGCCGTGGTGTCGGCGGTGGCCCGCAGCAGGCCCTCGGCGACGACCCGCTTGAGCGCCTGGTCCAGGCCCGCCTCCCGGGGGAACGGCGGCACGCCCCGGTTGACGCTCTCCACCACGCCGGGGGCGGTGTCCGCACCGGTCACCCGGTGGCCCTTCAGCGCGAACTGCACCGCCAGCGGCAGGCCCAGCTTGCCCAGGCCGACCACGCAGACGTCCAGGCTCATCCCCGTCCTCCGTTCACCGAGTCGGCCAGCCGGCGCCACGCCGGGTGGCGCCGCAGCCGGCGCCGCAGCTGTTCCGGGACGAGCCCGCGCCACAGCTGCCGGGCGAGGTCGAGCCGCGGGGCGGCCTTCCCTACCGCCTCCGAGGCCGCTTCCGGGGCCGCCTTCCCGGCGGCCGCCCCGGTCGCCTCCTCCGGCAGCAGGAACAGCTCGTCCGGCAGGCCGAGCCGGGCGTCCCGGAACGCCGGGAAGCCCGCGTACCGCCGCCCGCCGTCCACCACCGCGGGTGGATCGCCGTGCGCCGCCTCGTAGCGGATGTGGTCGCGCAGCGCCTCCGGCCGTACCGCGCAGGCGAGTTCGAGCCGCACCCGCTCGGCGGGCGGCAGCCGGTGGTACACCTCGCGGGCGCCGAACCGCTCGACCAGCCGCGCGGCCTCGACGCACACCCGCTCCTGAACGTCCTCGGCCAGCAGCAGGAAGCCCTCCTGCAGCAGGCGCGGCACGTCCCAGCCGAAGCTGCGGGCCCGGATGGCGTCCAACTCCTCTCCGGGCTCGGCCAGTTCCGCCGCCACCTGCTGCAGCGCGGCGATCCCGCGCAGCCGGTCCAGCGCCCCGGCCCGCTCGGTGACGTTGCCCCGGTCCTCGCGCAGCACCAGGAAGTAGCAGTCGTAGGAGGCGAGGACGGACACCCGGGCCGCCCGCAGGCAGGCCTCCAGGGTGAACGGCTGGTCCGAGAAGACCTTCAACCGCTCGTCGCGGCGCAGCCCGTGGCGCCGGAGGAGGTCGAGCCGGAACAGCTTGGTGTCGGCCAGCGCCCAGGCCAGCGCGGAGTCGGTGAAGTCCACGGACTCGGCGTCGGCGTGGAAGATCCCCTGCGGGACCAGCCGCCCGTTCACCCCGATCTGCTTGGGCACCACCACGTCCGAGCCCCAGGCGTCGGCGGCCGTGACCAGCCGCTCCAGCGCCTCCTCGCCGAGCCGGTCGTCCGCGCCGAGGAACAGCACGTAGCGGCCGCGGGCCAGCTCCAGGGCGCGGTTGGTCGGTCCCGCCGGGCCGCCCGAGTTGGGCTGGTGCAGCACCGTGAACAGCCCTGGGTGGCGGGCGGCGTACTCGTCCAGCAGCTCCCCGCCGCCGTCCGTGGAGCCGTCGTCCACGGCCACCACCTCCAGCCGCCCCGGCGCCAGGGACTGCCCGACCAGCGAGTCCAGGCAGGCGGTGAGGTACGGCATGGTGTTGTAGACCGCGACCACCACGGTCACGTCGGGTACGGCCATCGGGGAGCGGGCCTCCGGTTCCGGCATCGGCGAGTGATGCCGGGTCAACTCACGGTGGAGGCCAGGGGTCACGATGATCACCCGCACCGGCGACGGGGAACCGAACGCGCTCCCGGTCGTGGCACTGGCGTGCGACGGCCGGGCGGCGGCCTGAGAGCCCCCGGCCGCCGCGCGTCCGTCCCGTCAGCCGATCGCGACCTCCGCGTACATCCGGGCGATCACGTCCTCGATGGCCGGTTCGCGCACCGACAGGTCCACCAGGGGGTAGCGCGCGGCGACCGCCGCCACGATCGGCGCGGCGCTCTCCTGGGCCGGGAAGGCCAGCCACTGGCGCGGCCCCTCGACCCTGGTGACCCGGGCCCCGGGCACCTCGACCGGGTGCGCGAGTTCCTGCGCGAGGTCCACCACCAGCGTCCGCTCGCTGCGGCCGGTGGCGTGCAGGCCCTCCAGTCCGCCGTCGTAGACCACCCGGCCGTGGTCGATCACCATCACCCGGCCGCAGAGCTGCTCGATGTCGGTCAGGTCGTGGGTGGTGAGCAGCACGGTGGTGCCCCGGTCCCGGTTGACCTCGCGCAGGAACTCCCGCACCCGGCCCTTGCTGACCACGTCCAGGCCGATGGTCGGCTCGTCCAGGTAGAGCACCTGGGGGTCGTGCAGCAGCGCCGCGGCGAGGTCGCCGCGCATCCGCTGGCCGAGCGAGAGCTGGCGCACCGGGGTGTCCAGCAGTCCGCCGAGGTCGAGCAGTTCGACGCAGCGGCCGAGGTTCTCGCGGTACCGGGCGTCGGGGATGCGGTAGATCCGGCGGGCGAGTTCGAAGGAGTCGCGCAGGGGCAGGTCCCACCAGAGGGTGGTGCGCTGGCCGAAGACGACACCGATCCGGCGGGCCAGTGCGACGCGTTCGCGCGCCGGGTCGACGCCGGCCACCCGCAGCCGTCCGGAGCTGGGGACGAGGATGCCGGTGAGCATCTTGATGGTGGTGGACTTGCCGGCCCCGTTGGGCCCGATGTAGCCGACGCACTCGCCGGCCTCGACGGTGAAGCCGAGCCCGTCCACCGCCCGGACCTCGCGTTTGGCCCGGCTGAACCGGCCCGTGCGGGTGCGTACGGTGAAGGTGCGGTGGACGTCGTGGAGTTCGATCAGTGCCATGGGAGCTCCTTCGGAATGGGAAGGGTTCGGCGGGAGGGTTCGTGGGAGGGGTTCAGCTGCCGGTGCCGCGGTAGGCGCGCAGCCCGGCCCGCCAGGCGAGCCCGGCGGCGAGGACGCAGAGCGCGGCGACGACCGGCGAGGCGAACTGGAAGGCGGTGGGCAGGCCGAGCGGGTCGGGCCGGTCGAGGATGCGCAGCGCGGGAAGCCAGTTGACGAAGGCCAGCGGAACGCCGAAGACCGCCCCGGCGACCAGCTCCTTGGCGAAGATCGTCGGCGGGTAGTGCAGCAGCGTCGCGCCGCCGTAGGTGAAGGAGTTCTGGATCTCCTTGGACTCGCCCCACCAGAACTGGACGGTGGCGCCGCCGATGTAGATCGCGCCGAAGATGACGGTGCCGCAGAGCAGCAGGGCGGGCACCAGCAGCACCCGGTCCCAGGTCCAGTGGACGTCCAGGGCGGCCAGCGACCAGACCAGCACCGCGACGGCCTGGAGCGGGCGGCCGAGCCGGCGCAGCGTGAAGCGTTCGGCGCACAGCTGGGAGAGCGCGGGCGCGGGCCGGATCAGCATGGTGTCCAGCGAGCCGCTGCGGATCCGCGCGCCGAGCCCGTCGGCCGAGCCGACCAGCAGGTTGGCGACGCCGAGCGAGAAGGTGGCGGTGGCGTACAGGAAGGCGATCTCCGGCAGGCTCCAGCCGCCGAGCCGGTCGGTGTGCAGGAACATGATCACCAGCACCGCGAAGTCGAGGGAGTGGGTGACCAGGCTCGCCGCCAGGTTGAGCGCGAAGGAGGCCCGGTAGGCCATCATCGAGCGCATCCACATCCGGGCGCAGAGCCACCAGGAGCGCAGCGCCCAGGCGGTGCGGGCGGCGAGGGGCTCCCGGCGGAGCCCGACGAGCTGCTCAGCCACCCTGCACCACCACCTTGCGGGTGGCCAGCCACTGGGCGCCCCGCCCGGCGGCGAGCAGCACCACCGCCCAGCCGAGCTGGAAGCCGAGCGCCCCGAACAGGGCGGTGCCGCCGGTCCGTTCCAGGAAGACGTCGGTGGGGACGTTCACCAGCGCCGACCAGGGCAGCGCCCGGCCGAGGTCGCCGAGCAGGCCGGGGAACAGCGCGACCGGCAGCAGCATCCCGGAGAAGAACATCGAGACCACCAGCATCACCGAGCGCACGCCCTCCGAGTCGTGCAGCCAGAAGCCGGTGATCGAGACCAGGAAGCGCAGCCCGAAGCTGACCACGACCGCCAGCAGTACCGAGAGCAGGAAGAACGCCCAGGTCTGTGGGTGTTCGGGCAGTCGGATGCGGAACACCAGCGCGCCGATCAGTATCGGCACGGTGCCGCGCACCAGCGCCTGGAAGCCGGCCCGGCCGAGGTCGGAGGCCAGCCACCAGGCCTGGAAGTCGACCGGGCGGTAGAGGTCGACGGCGATGTCGCCGCTGCGGAAGCGGTCCTGGAGATCGTCCTGGAAGCCGCCGCCCCAGACCGCGACGGTGACCAGCAGGCTCTGGCTGACCCAGATGTAGGTGACGGCCTGGCTCTGGTCGTAGCCTCCGAGGCCGGGGCGGGCCTGCCAGAGGGCGAGGAAGGTGGAGGCCAGGATGATGCCGAAGACGGTGTTGGTGAAGGTGCCGGCCACGGTGGCGGCCCGGTAGGTGGAGTAGCGGCGGAAGGCGCCGCGGGCAACGGCGGCGTAGAGCATATTGTCTCCTTGTCGACAAATATGGGCAGAGGGAGATTGCCCTCGACATCCGCGCACGCCCCAGCGGCTCCGACCGGCCGTACCCGGGGGTGCCGGGCCTGGCGGGCGGAGCTGCGGAAGTGGGTGCGCTATGTGGTTTGCACCTTTCACCGTACCTCCGGCCCGCACCACCCGCACCCGGTTTTCCCCGCCTGATCCGACGTCAAATAGCAGATAATCTCGGCATGACCTTGAGCACCCGCCGCCAGGCCAAACGGGCCGCCCGCCGCGAGGCCCGCCGCGCCCTCCCGCTCTGGCGCCGGCTCCTGCCCACCTGGCGGGTCACCCTCGGCACCCTCACCCTGCTGTTCCTGCTCGCCGCCGGCGGCTTCGCCGTGCTCTACGTCATCGTCCCGGTGCCCGACCCCAACGCCCACGCCGTCGCCCAGAACAACATCTACCTCTACGCCGACGGCACCACCGAGATCGCCCGCACCGGCGCCGTCAACCGCACCGACGTCACCATCGACCAGATCCCGCTCCCGACCCAGCAGGCCGTCGTCTCCGCCGAGGACCGCACCTTCTACCAGAACCGCGGGATCGACCTGAAGGGCATGCTCCGGGCCGGCTGGAACACCCTGCTCGGCAAGGGCATGCAGGGCGGCTCCACCATCACCCAGCAGTACGTCAAGAACTACTACCTCACCCAGGACCGCACCATCGAGCGCAAGGGCCGCGAACTGCTCATCGCCCTCAAGGTCGACCAGCAGCGCGACAAGCGCGAGATCCTCGCCGGCTACCTCAACAGCAGCTACTTCGGCCGCGGCGCCTACGGCATCCAGAGCGCCGCCCACGCCTACTACGGCGTCGACGTCTCCGCGCTCACCCCCGCCCAGGGCGCCTACCTCGCCTCCCTGCTCCAGGCCCCCAGCCTCTACGACGTCAAGACCGCCACCCCCGCCAACCGCGAGAAGGCCGTCGCCCGCTGGAACTACACCCTCGACGGCATGGTCCAGCTCGGCTTCCTCACCCCCGCCGACCGCGCCGCCACCACCTTCCCCGACCCGATCGACCCCCAGCCCGCCACCGGCCTCGCCGGCCAGGCCGGCTACCTGGTCGGCGTCGCCGACGACTACCTCGTCTCCTCCGGCACCCTCGACGCCGCCACCCTCAAGGCCGGCGGCTGGCGCATCACCACCACCTTCGACAAGCCCCGGCAGGACGCCTTCGTCAAGGCCGTCCAGGACCGGCTCACCGGCGAACTCGACCCCCGGGCCCGCCCCGCCACCGACACCGACGTCCGGGTCGCCGGCGCCTCCGTCGAACCCGCCACCGGCCGGGTCGTCGCCGTCTACGGCGGCCCCGACTACGCCAAGCAGCCCTACAACGACGCGCTGCGCCAGGACAACCAGATCGGCTCCACCTTCAAACCGATCGACCTCGCCGCCGGCCTGCTCGCCCAGCACACCCTCGACGGCGTCCCGATCACCACCGAATCCCGCTACGACGGCAGCAGCGAACGCCCCGTCACCGGCGGCCCCACCCCCTACGCGCCGCCCAACGAGGACGACGTCGACTACGGCAGCATCACCCTGCGCTACGCCATGGTGAAGTCCGTCAACTCCGTGTACGCGCAGGAGGGCGTCGACGCCGGACTCGCCCGCGTCCGGGAGACCGCCGTCAAACTCGGCATCCCCGACAGCGTCCGCGGCATGGACCCGGCCAACACCTCGATGACGCTCGGCACCGCCACCCCCAGCGCCCTCGACCTGGCCGGCGTCTACGCCACCCTCGCCGACCACGGCCGGGCCCGCACCCCCTGGTCCGTCGTCAAACTCGAACGCGTCAACCCCGGCGGCGCCGTCGACGTCCCCAAGATGCCCGAACACGACCCCACCGACGCCCTCGACCGGGAGACCGCCGACTCCGTCACCGACGTGCTGCGCGACGTCGTCAGCCCGCGCGGCACCGGCGCCGCCGCCCTCGACCTGAACCGCCCCGCCGCCGGCAAGACCGGCACCACCGACTCCAACCTCTCCGCCTGGTTCGCCGGCTACACCCCCGAACTCGCCACCACCGTCGGCCTGTTCCGGGAGAACCCGAAGACCCACGCCAAGGAGCCGCTGGCCGGCACCGCCGGACTCACCCGGATCAACGGCGGCACCTTCCCCACCCGGATCTGGACCGCCTACATGGCCGCCGCCCTCGACGGCACCCCCACCCAGGACTTCGACCTCAGGACCGGACACGGCACCCCCGCCGCCACCCCCTGGCCCACCGCCCCCGCCGGCACCACCCCCAGCGCCACCACCCCGACCACCGCCCCCGCCGCCGGCGGCGAACCCGCCAACACCGGCCCGGCCCCCGGCACACCGCCCGGCCACGAGCCCAGCACCCCCGCCGCCACCGGCCGACCCGCTCCCGGCCCGATCACCCCCAGCCCGCAGGCACCCAAGCCCACGACGGAACCGGAACAGCCCAGCCCCACCCCCAGGCCCAGCCAGGTCCAGCCGACCCGCCCCACCGCCCCGCCCAGCGCCACCGGCGGCCCCGCCAGCCGCCCGGCGGCCCCGCCCACGCCCTGAAGCCTTGTCCCCGGACTTCCGGAACAGGCTTCAGGACGCGCCCCGGGCCACCAGTTCGCGCTCCAGCGGGGTGCGGAACCGCGGCGTCACCCGCACCTCCCCCAGCCAGCCCGCCAGCCGCTCGGCCTGTGCCGCGACGGCCCGCTCCGCCGCCGCCCCGACGTCCCGGAACAGCCGCCACACCACCTCGCCGTCCGGGCGCTGCGCCCAGCCGCCCACCACCTCGCCGCACCACCACACCGTCGGCCCGGCGTTGCCCGCCCGGTCGAACAGCGCCGGCACGTCCTCCGGCCGCAGGTACCAGTCCCGCCCGCGCCAGCCCATCACCGCCGGGTCCAGCGCGGGCAGCAGCGCCGCCCACGGCTCCGGCTCCGCCACCGGCGCCTCGTCCCCCGGCAGCGCCAGCGCCGGCGCCCCGCCGGCCAACGCCACGTCCAGCGCCCCGAGATCGGCCAGCGCCCGGCGGACGTCCCCCAGCGTCCAGCCCGTCCACCACTTCACGTCCTCGACCGTCGCCGGTCCGTACGCCGCCAGCCAGCGCCGCACCACCTCGGCCTTCGCCTCCCGCACCGGCACCTCCGGCCACTGCGGCACCGGCGCCCACGGGTAGCTGCTGCTCAGCCACGAACCGCGCGGGCGTGAGCGGCGCACGTGCCCGTCGGAGGCCAGCAGCCGCAGCAGGCGGCTGCCCACGCTCTGCTTCGCCTCGTACGCCTTGCCCGCCGACATCAGCATCGTCTCGCGCAACTGCGGTACGTCCTCGGAGAGTTCCCTGGTCGTCGCCTCGCCGCGGACGGCCAGCGCGGCCAGCACCTCGCGCTCCGTCTCCGCCAGCCGGGCCTCGTCCCAGCCCTCGGCGAAGTCCCGCAGGTGCTTCAGCAGCGTCGCCCGCTCCTTCGCCGCGATCGCCCGCGCCGCCGCCGAACTCACGTACGGGGCGAGGCCCTCCGTCACCGCGAAGATCGTCCGCCGCATCGACAGCAGCTTCACCAGCGAGACGTCCTCGTACAGCGCCCGGTCCACCTCCGCCGCCGAGGGCTCCGCCAGTCGCGCGCAGGCCGACAGGTACACCGTGGCCGCGTCCGTCGCGTGCAGCCCGACCACCGCGTCGGCCACGTCCTCCACCCGCGCCGCCCGCAGCGACGGCACCAGCAACTGCCGCCGCCCCAGCCTGGCCCGACGCTCCGCATCCCCGATCACCGGCACACCCATGCCGGGACCCTAGCGCGTGTCCGCCGCGCGGCCCCGACGACGCCCGGGCGGCCCGGGCGGCCCGGCCCGCCGCCCGTGCCGGAAGCGCGGTGCCCCGACCCGTGTCGGGGCACCGCGGGGCACCGGACGGATCAGGCCGTCACAGGTACAGCCCGGTCGAGCCCTCCGTGTCGCCGAAACGGGTCGCGGCGACGGCGTGCAGGTCGCGCTCGCGCAGCAGCACGTAGGTGGCGCCGCGGACCTCCACCTCCAGCTTGTCCTCCGGGTCGTACAGCACCCGGTCCCCCGGTTCCACCGAGCGCACGCTCTGGCCCACCGCGACGGCCTCCGCCCAGGTACAGCGCTTGGACAGCTCCGCCGTGGCCGGGATCAGGATGCCGCCGGTCGAGCGGCGCTCGCCCTCGCCGCCCTCGATGCGCACCAGCACGCGGTCGTGCAGCATCCGGATCGGCAGCTTCTCGCCGAGCCGGTCGTGGCGGGCGGGCTCCTGCGCGTACTCGGAGCGGGTCGCTTCGTCGTTCGTACTCACGGTCCCGAAGGTACCTCCCCCGGGCGCGGGGCGTGACGCTGGCCCGGTACGCGGAAGGCCGGGCACGCGGCGCGCCCGGCCCTCCGTCCCGCGGTGCTCAGCCCTTGCGGCGCTTGCGGGCCGAGGCGACCAGCAGCACCAGGCCCACGCCGACCAGCGCGGCCGGGACGATCCGCTCCCGGCGCGGCTGCCCCTCCTCGTCCACGAACTGCGCCCGGACCTTCTCCACCACGCCGCTGGCGGCCACGTACGCCCGGGCTGCCCGCTCCTCGACGGCGGCCGCCGCCTTGGCCTTGACCTGGGCGGAGATGGTGCTCGGGTGGACGCGGACGGCCAGCTCGTCGAGGGTCCCCGCCAGCCGGTCACGCGTCCGCTCGATGTCCGCCTCGATCTGGGCGGTCGTCCGCGCCGACTTGTCCTGCGTGCTCGCCTCGCCCACTCGGGCCACCCCATTCACTCGCCGATGTCGTTCCGTCCGATCCGTGCGATCGGTGCGACTGACCCAGTGTGTCAGCTGCCGAACACGGCCGCGCGGCCCCACCCACCATCGGAGGTAAGTTTGCCGTGGTACAGCCGCCCGTCCCAGCCTTCAGGAGAGTACGACCGTGTCTGAGCGCCTCCAGCCCGGCGACACCGCGCCCGCCTTCAGCCTGTCCGACGCCGACGGCAACCAGGTGTCCCTCGCCGACCACGCCGGCCGCAAGGTCATCGTCTACTTCTACCCGGCCGCCCTGACCCCCGGGTGCACCAAGCAGGCCTGCGACTTCACCGACAACCTGGAGGTCTTCGCGGGCGCCGGCTACGACGTCATCGGCATCTCCCCGGACCAGCCGGAGAAGCTCGGCAGGTTCCGCGAGGCCGAGAACCTCAAGGTCACGCTGCTGTCCGACCCGGACAAGGAGGTGCTGGAGGCGTACGGCGCCTTCGGCGAGAAGCAGAACTACGGCCGCACCTACCTGGGCGTGATCCGCTCCACGATCGTCGTGGACGAGCAGGGCAAGGTGGAGCACGCGTTCTACAACGTGCGGGCCACCGGCCACGTCGCCAAGCTGCTGCGCGACCTCAAGGTCGGCGCCTGACCGACCGCGGTACGGGAGAACGACGAAGCGGTGGCGGCACACCCCCCGACCGGGTGCACCGCCACCGCCGTTCCTCACCTCAGCGGACCGGCTTGATCAGCAGGTCCCGAGGTCGCTCCAGACGCCCCACGAGCCGCTGGCCGCGGGGTCGTCGCCCTTGGTCCACCACTTGTTCTGGTAGTAGTGGCCCTTCCACGAGACCTTGGTGGGGGTCGCGTAGGTGGTGCCCGCGTCCCAGCCCGGGGCGGCCGTGCAGGCGCCCGAGGTCGGGGTCGGCGTCGGGGTCGGGGTCTGCGTCCCGGTCGCGGTGGGCGTCGGGGTCGGCGTCGGGGTGGCCGTCTGCGACGGGGTCGGGGTCGGGGTCGGCGTGCCGCCGTCCACCGCGCCGCGGGTCAGGTCGCCCTTGATCCCGTACAGCGTGCCGCCCACGTTGACCGTCCAGTTGGAGGGCGTGGACACCGGCAGGTAGTAGACGAAGTCCATGTCGATCGAGGCGCCCGGCGCCAGCGACTGCCAGCCCGGCAGCTTGACCGACACCCGGTTGTAGGTGCCCTTCAGACCGCCCACGTTGCCCGGGCCCGGGTTGTCCTGCTTGATGACCTGGAGGCCGAAGCCGGACTGGTCCTTGGCGTTGCCCGGGGCCGAGTTGCCGTAGTCGAACTGGAACTCGGTGCCGCCCGGCAGGGTCAGCGTCGAGTTGTTGACGATGTGCAGCTTCGGGTTGATCGGGTAGTTCGAGTCGCCCAGCGCGAAGTTGGTGAACGACACGTCGATCGGCAGGGTCTGCTGCGGCAGCGCGGTCGTCGAGCGGATCGCGCCGTACGGGGCCGCCGACTTGAACTTGTCGTACATCAGCGAGGTCAGCGTCGAACCGGGGACGTACTCGCCCTTGCCGCCGTTGGCGGCGGCGTCCCACTTGTAGTCGCCCGCGAGCTCCCAGATCATCGCGCCGCCGGCGCCCTGGTTGACGATGTAGTCCGCCTTGGCGCCCACCGACTGCTCGTCCTCGGTGGAGAGGAACACCTTCTTGGTGTCGTTCCACAGCCACGGCGCCACCAGGGCGGAGCTGTAGTTGCGGGTGTAGGTGCCCTGCAGCGCGGTGTCGGACACGCCGTACTTGGCCAGGTAGTCGGGCAGGATGCCCTTCTCCAGGTTCTTGGCGTGCCACATCGGGTTCGACCCGGCCGGGGACTCCTTGCCCGCGTCGTCCTTGTCGTTCCAGATGTTGTCGATGCCGACCGCGCCGTCACCGCAGGCGGTCAGGCCGGAGCCGGCCGGGCAGGTGGTCGCCGAGGCGGTGCCCCAGAGGCCGTTGGTGCCGCCCTGCACGTTCTTGAAACCGCGGGAGTAGTACGGCAGGCCGACGTTGATCCGGCCGCCGGGCATCGAACCGCGGAAGTAGTGGTACGACCAGTCGGCGTTCAGGTAGCCGATGCCGCCGTACTGCCCGGTGCCGTAGACGTTGGCGGCGGCCAGCTCGCCGTCCTTGCCGTCGTCGAACAGCGAGGCGTTCGGGCCCACGTACTTGTTCCAGGCGCCGTGCAGGTCGTACGACATGATGTTGACGTAGTCCAGGTACTTGGCCACCTGGAAGGTCTCCATGCCGCGCAGCAGGTAGCCGGAGGACGGGGCGGCGACCGACAGCAGGTAGTGCTTGCCGTCGGCGGCGCCGGCCTTGTCCAGGTTCTCGCGCAGGGTCTTCATCAGCGCCGCGTAGCCCTTGGCCAGCGAGCCGCGCTTGGCGTTGGCGAGCTGCCAGTCCAGCGGGTTGCCGGCGTCCTTCATCGAGGTCGGGTACTCGTAGTCGATGTCGACGCCGTTGAAGCCGTACTTGCGGATGAAGTCGACCGAGGAGGCGGCGAAGGTGTCGATGCCGGCCTGGTTGACGCTGCCGTCCGCGTTGACGGTCATCGAGTAGAAGCCGCCGGAGTCGACGCGCTTGCCGTCGTCCCCGAAGTAGCCGCCGGTCTCGGTCCAACCGCCCACCGAGATCAGGGTCTTGACGGCCGGGTACTGCTTCTTGAACTTCGTCAGCAGGTTGAAGTGGCCCTTGTACGGCAGGCTCGGGTCCAGCTCGGCACCGGGGACGCCGGGGAAGGAGATCCCGGTGGCCTCGTTGGTCGGGCCGTCGGTTCCGACCGAGAGCTTGTTGTCGCCGCCGACGTGGCCGAAGGCGTAGTTGAGGTGGGTGACCTTGTCCCAGGGGATGTCGTTCACCAGGTACGGCGCGTCGCCGTTCTTGCCGGTGCGCCAGCCGGTGAAGTAGCCGATGATGCGGCGCTGGTGGTCGGCGCCCATCTTCTCGCGCCCGCTGGTGTCGTAGACGGAGCAGTACGGGACGTCCACCCCGGGGGTCTGGTACAGGCCGTCCGGCCGACAGGCCGCGTTGTCGACCGCCGCCGACGCCTGCGAGGGCGCCGCACCCAGCGTCGCCATCAGCAGTCCGGCCAGCGAGGCCGCGGCGAGCGAGGCCACGCCGGCCCGGGCAGCCGGGCTCTTCCGGCGGTGGGCGGCGGTGGGACGCCGCTCCGCCGTGTTTCGGATCAACACTCGGTCCTCCAGGAGAGAGTGTCGGCGCGTGCCTGTGGGGGAGCACGCACGTGGGGGATTGCAATTGGCGCAGAAGCTATGTGGTCTGAACCACATAGGTCAATAGGTCTGTACCAATTGGTAATCAAAAGCCAAACATCACAGGTCGGAGCCGCTCGACAATCGGTCAGCCCCCTGGCCGAAACCCGCTCCCGGCGCGCGCCGGCCGACCCGGCGGCCGAGCTGCCCGCACCGGCGCGCGGCCGACGCACGGCCGTCCCCCGAACGGGACGAGGCCGGGACCGGACCGGGGACCGGACCGGGCGCCGAACCGGGGACCGGACCGGGCGCCGAACCGGGGACCGGACCGGGCGCCGAACCGGGACGCGGCACCGGCGGGGCGGCGGCCGAACTCGCTGTCCCCACACTCGACGAAGCTCTAGACTGGTCGCCATGCGGCCTTGGCGGAATTGGCAGACGCCTGGGTTTTAGGTGCCCATGGGAGAAATCCCGTGAGGGTTCGAGTCCCTCAGGCCGCACTGGCATTGAAATCGAAGGCCCGCCCCGAGGTGATCCCGGGGCGGGCCTTCGACGCGTTCACCGGACGGAGTGTCAGGCCAGCAGGTCCTTGACGACCGGGGCGAGGGCGCGGAAGGCCTTGCCGCGGTGGCTGATGGCGTTCTTCTCGGCCGGGGTGAGTTCGGCGCAGGTGCGGGTCTCGCCGAGCGGCTGGAGGATCGGGTCGTAGCCGAAGCCGCCGTCGCCGGCCGGGGCGGTGCGCAGGGTGCCGAGGAGGCGGCCCTCGACGACGCGCTCGGTGCCGTCGGGGAGCGCGAGGGCGGCGGCGCAGAAGAAGTGGGCGCCGCGGTGCGGCTCGGCGATGTCGGAGAGCTGGGCGAGCAGCAGGTCGAGGTTGGCGGTGTCGTCGCCGTGCTTGCCGGACCAGCGGGCGGAGAAGATGCCGGGCGCGCCGTTCAGCACGTCCACGCAGAGGCCGGAGTCGTCGGCGACGGCGGGCAGGCCGGTGGCGCGGGCCAGGGCGTGCGCCTTGAGCAGGGCGTTCTCGGCAAAGGTGACCCCGGTCTCGGGGACGTCCGGGATCTCCGGGTAGGCGTCGGCGCCGACGAGTTCGACGTCCAGGCCGGCGTCCGCCAGGATGGCGCGGAGCTCGGTGACCTTGTGCTGGTTACGGGTGGCGAGAATCAGGCGGGTGGACATATCGCCCACCCTACCGAGGGGCCGGGGACGATCAGCCGGTGCAGACCGAGGTGAGGTTGCCGGCCGCGGCGCCGAGCGGCTTGAGGTCCGGGACCTCGTTGCGGTCCGCGGCCCGCTGCACGTTCTCGACCTGCTTCTGCAGATCGGTCACGGCCTTGGCGACATCGGTGTTCTTGGAGTTCTTCCCGACCTGGTCGAGGTCGTTCTTGAGCTTCTGCAGGGCCTTCCCCGCCGCGGCCGCGTCGTTGCTCGCGTTGTCGTAGGCCTGGGTGACGTCGGCGATGTCGCCGGTGATCCGCACCGCGGTGTTGCCGCAGTCGAGCGCCTTCTGCGCGGCGGAGCAGCTCACCATGCTGAGCGGGAGGATCGCGATGAGTCCGGCCACGGCGAGGGCGGCGGGGCGGGCGATGCTCGACGGCATCCGATCCTCCTGTGGGGCGCGGGTTCCGTGATGGGGGACGCGCGCCGGGAGGTGCGCGGTTCCCGCAGCGGGAGTGCTGCGGGAACCGTACGGTCTCCGGGCCCGGCCTGTACAGCAGGCCGACCGGTTCGGCGGGCCGTTCGCCCGCGGCCCGCACGCGTGTCCGCACCGCGGTCCGAACGGCCGTCCGCGCCCGCGGGCTGACCGTGCGTCCGCTCCGGTCCACGGCTGCGGGACCCGCGCCGGTTCAGCCCTCCAGGGCCTTGCGCTGGATCGCGTCCAGCTCCGCGCAGCCGAGGCTGCCGAGGTCGAGCAGCCGGTCGAGCAGCTCGCGGTCGAAGGGGGCGCCCTCGGCGGTGCCCTGGACCTCGACGAAGCGGCCGTCGGAGGTGCAGACGATGTTCATGTCGGTCTCGGCGCGCACGTCCTCCTCGTACTGGAGGTCGAGCATCGGGACGCCGTCGATGATGCCGACGCTGACGGCGCTGACGCCGCCGGTGATCGGCTGGCCCTTGGCGCGCAGCAGCTTCTTGTCGCGGGCCCAGGCGACGGCGTCGACCAGGGCGACGTACGCGCCGGTGATGGCGGCGGTGCGGGTGCCGCCGTCGGCCTGGAGGACGTCGCAGTCGAGGACGATGGTGTTCTCGGCGAGCGCCCGGTGGTCCACGACGGCGCGCAGCGAACGGCCGATCAGCCGGCTGATCTCGTGGGTGCGGCCGCCGATGCGGCCCTTGACGGCCTCGCGGTCGCCGCGGGTGTTGGTGGCGCGCGGGAGCATGGAGTACTCGGCGGTGACCCAGCCCTCGCCGCTGCCCTTGCGCCAGCGGGGCACGCCCTCGGTGACGCTGGCGGTGCACAGCACCTTGGTGTCGCCGTAGGAGATGAGGACGGAGCCTTCGGCGTGCTTGCTCCAGCCCCGTTCGATGGTGATCGGGCGGAGCTGTTCGGGGGTGCGGCCGTCGATGCGTGACATAGGCACTGAGCGTAGTCGCTCCGGGGGGCCGGTCCGGGAAGCGGCGGGGGCCGGTCCGGGAGCCGGCGGGGATGCGCCGCGGCCCGCCGTCCCCCTGAGCGGGTCGGCGGGCCGGGCGGGCTGAACCCGGGTGGCTCAGCTCACATCATGTCCTCGATGTCGGCGGCGATCGGGTCGGCGTCGGTGCCGATGACGACCTGGATCGCGGTGCCCATCTTCACGACGCCGTGGGCGCCGGCGGCCTTGAGGGCGGCCTCGTTGACCAGGGAGGCGTCCTTGACCTCGGTGCGCAGGCGGGTGATGCAGCCCTCGACCTCTTCGATGTTGTCGATGCCGCCCAGACCGGCGACGATCTTCTCAGCCTTGCTGGCCATCTGGTTTCTCCCTCTGTCTCGGCCCTTCGGCGGCTCTGCCGGGTGCCGTCCTGCGCTGGTGCTGGGGTGTCCCTCGACCGCCGGGCGGTGAGGTCCGTGCCGGTGGCTGACGCGGGTTCGGCTGCGGTCGTGCCGGCGAGCAGCGCGACCAGCATCACCCGTGCCGGTCCGGTCCGCCACGTTAGTCCACTTTTGGCCCATTCCGGCGGGCAGGCGTCAGATCGTCGCCCGAGGATGACGATCAGCGGGGCTCGCGCCTCCGGAGTACGACCTGCTTCCAAGTGGTCTACACCAATATATGTGTACTCCGAGGAACGCGGTAACGGCCCCGGGTGTTCCCGAGCCCCGCCCGAGGGTCCCGCAGGGGCCCGCCGGTCGGCAACCGCACCCGGAGGGCGAAGGATGAGTTCGGCAGGCGCCACGGCCCCGCAGACCACGTGGTGGCACACCTTCTACGGCGGCCTCCAGAAGATGGGACGCTCCCTGCAGCTCCCGGTGGCGGTGCTCCCCGCCGCGGGCATCCTCAACCGGCTCGGCCAGCCGGACGTGTTCGGCAAGGACGGACTGGGCTGGGACGACGTCGCGAAGGTCTTCGCCGCCGCGGGCGGCGCACTGCTCGACTCGGCCTTCGGCCTGCCGATGCTGTTCTGCGTCGGCGTAGCGATCGGCATGGCGAAGAAGGCGGACGGCTCGACGGCGCTGGCCGCCGTGGTCGGCTTCCTGGTCTACTTCCGGGTCCTGCACGCCTTCCCGGAGCACTGCCAGCCGCCGACGGTGCTGGTCAGCGACCAGTGCGTGGACTACACCTCGGCGAAGGCGGCGGCCGCGACGTACCAGAACCCGGGCGTGCTGGGCGGCATCCTGATCGGCCTGATGTCGGCCTGGCTGTGGGTCCGCTTCCACCGCACCAGGCTGGTCGACTGGCTCGGCTTCTTCAACGGCCGCCGCCTGGTTCCGATGATCACCGCCCTGGTCGGCATGCTGACCGCCGTGGTGGCGATCTGGGTCTGGCCGCCGATCGGCCGCGGCCTGAACGACTTCTCGCAGACCCTCGCCGACCTGGGCGCGGCCGGCGCCGGCATCTTCGGCGTCTTCAACCGCGCCCTGCTGCTGATCGGCATGCACCAGCTGCTGAACACCTTCGTCTGGTTCCAGTTCGGCGAGTTCGTCAAGGCGGACGGCACGATCGTGCACGGCGACATCCCGCGCTTCCTGGCGGGCGACCCGACCGCCGGCCAGTTCCAGTCCGGCTTCTTCCCGATCATGATGTTCGCGCTGCCGGCCGCCGCCCTCGCGATGGCGCACTCGGCGAAGCCGCACCGGCGCAAGGAGATCTACGGCCTGATGCTCTCGGTCGGCCTGACCTCCTTCGTGACGGGCGTCACCGAACCGATCGAGTACTCCTTCGCCTACCTCGCCCCCGCCCTGTACGCCGTGCACGCGCTGCTGACCGGCGCCTCGATGGCGGTGACCTGGGGCCTCGGGGTGCACGACGGGTTCAGCTTCTCGGCCGGCCTGATCGACTACGCGATCAACTGGGGACTGGCCACCAAACCGTGGCTGATCATCCCGATCGGCCTCTGCTTCGCCGCCGTGTACTACGCGCTCTTCCGGTTCATCATCGTCAAATTCAACCTGAAAACACCCGGGCGGGAGGACGACGACCAGGTCGAGGACGTCACCAAGGCCTGAGCCCGAGCATCACCGGGGTTATCCCCGCAATGGCCTCCGGACCCGACGGTCCGGGGGTCTTCGGCATTTCGGAAAGCCCGGTCGCCCCGGCCCAACGCGCCTGGCAGGGCCCACCGGAGCAGGCTGTGCTTTTGTTGCGCGATTAGCCAAAATCGATTTTGTTGCGCGGTCGGCCAAAATACCGATCGCGGTGGATACCATGATCGCCATTCGGTAAGTAGGTTTCGATTTCATAGCGCTTCCCGGCTGCACCGCTTTCCGGGGTTCCTCGGCTTCTCCGCCCGTGCTACAAAACTGGTCTACACCACGTGTGGTGTAGACCAGTTCGCGGTTGGCCCCCTGTGCCGTCCCCCGACCGACCGCCATGCCGTTAGGAACCCACCCCCATGAGTCAGTCTGAGCAGGCACCGGCGCCCGCTACGGCTCCGGCCACGCCAAGCCCCGCCAAGAAGTTCGGCCAGAACCTCCTCCAGGGTCTGCAGAAGATCGGCCGCAGCCTCCAGCTGCCCATCGCGGTGCTCCCCGCCGCCGGTCTGCTGATGCGTCTCGGCCAGGACGACGTGTTCGGCAAGGACGGCCTCGGCTGGAACAAGGTCGCCTCGGTCTTCGCCACCGCCGGCGACGGCGTCTTCTCCAACCTGGCGCTGCTCTTCGCGGTGGGCATCGCGATCGGCTTCGCCAAGAAGGCGGACGGCTCCACTGCCCTCGCCGCGCTGGTCGGCTTCCTGGTCTACAAGAACGTCCTCACCGCGTTCCCGGTCTCCGAGGGCCATGTCGACGGCGACAAGTGGATCAAGCCGGTCTACCAGGACCCGGGCGTGCTCGGCGGCATCGTGATCGGTCTGCTGGCCGCGGTGCTGTGGCAGAAGTACCACCGCACCAAGCTGGTCGACTGGCTCGGCTTCTTCAACGGCCGCCGCCTGGTCCCGATCATGATGGCCTTCGTCGGCACCGCCGTCGGCGTCTTCTTCGGTCTGGCCTGGGGCCCGATCGGCGACGCCGTCAAGAGCCTGAACGACAGCCTGATCGGTGCCGGCGCGTTCGGTGCGGGCGCCTTCGGCCTGGTCAACCGCGGTCTGCTGCCGGTCGGCATGCACCAGTTCGTGAACTCCTTCGCCTGGTTCCAGACCGGTGACTTCACCAAGCCCGACGGCACCGTCGTGCACGGCGACCTGACCCGCTTCTTCGCCGGCGACCCGACCGCCGGACAGTTCATGTCGGGCTTCTACCCGATCATGATGTTCGCGCTGCCCGCCGCCGCGCTGGCCATCGCCCACGCCGCCAAGCCGCACCGCCGCAAGGCCGTCACCGGCATGATGGTCTCGCTGGCCCTGACCTCCTTCGTCACCGGTGTCACCGAGCCGATCGAGTTCGCCTTCGTCTTCATCGCCCCGGTCCTGTACGTCATCCACGCGCTGCTCACCGCCGTCTCGATGACCGTCACCTGGGCACTCGGCGTGCACGACGGCTTCACCTTCTCCGGCGGCCTGATCGACTACGCGCTGGCCTGGAACAAGGCCACCGACCCGTGGATGATCATCCCGATCGGCCTGGTCTTCGCCGCGGTCTACTACTTCCTCTTCCGCTTCGCGATCGCCAAGTTCGACCTCAAGACCCCCGGTCGCGAGGACGACGACGAGATCGAGGACGTCACCAAGGCCTGACGCCCGCGTCACCGCCCCGCCCCGAAGGCCCCGCCCCGCCGCTGCTCCCCCAGCGGCGGGGCGGGGCCTTCGGCGTGCCCGGGCACCGCGGGCCGACGGAAACGGCGGTTGACGAACCGACGGACGCCCTGGTCAACTGAAGCGGTGAACGCCTCGTGCCCGCTGGTCACCCGCAGCCACATCGACTTCGGTCGCGTGTGGTCCGCGGCGTGTCGCGGCTGAGCTGACCGTTCCCCCGCCGCCGCCCGGCTGACGTCCCGCCCGGCGCCGGACCTTCCCCCCGCCCGCACGGGCTCCGCCCGCGGGCCGCCACCGCGCTCCGGCGTGCCCCCGCGCTCCCGTGCTCCCCCGCACGGCCGCGCCGGCGCCCGCACGCGTCCGCACGAGGAAGTCAGGCTCACCATGCCCCGCCAGTTGCACCTGTCCGCCGCCCTCGACAGCCCCGGCCGCTTCGACGCCGGGCACTACGCCTACCTCGCCCGCCTCGCCGAGCGGGCCACCCTGGACTTCGTCACCCTCGACGACTCCTTCGCCGCCGCACCGAGCCGCCCCGACGCGCTCGCCGCCCTCGCCCGGATCGCCCCGCTGACCGACCGGGTCGGACTGGTGCCGACCGTCACCACCACCCACACCGAGCCCTTCCACACCTCGATCTCGGTCAACACCCTGGACTGGGCGAGCGAGGGCCGGGCCGGCTGGCTGGTCGGCGTCTCCACGACCGAGGCCGAGGCCCGGGCCTTCGGCCGCCGCCCGGTCGCCGCCGAGGACGAGCTGTGGGCCGAGGCCGCCGACGCCGTCGAGGTGGCCGCCCGGCTCTGGGACAGCTGGGAGGACGACGCGGAGATCCGCGACACCGCGACCGGGCGGTTCATCGACCGCGACAAACTGCACTACATCGACTTCGAGGGCCCGCACTTCTCGGTCCGCGGCCCGTCCATCACCCCGCGCCCGCCGCAGGGCCGCCCGGTGGTCGCGGTACCGGTCGCCGCCGCCGACCTCGCGCCGGACGCCTCCCCGGGCGGACGGGCCCGGACCGCCGCCGCGATCCGGCACGCCGACGTCGTGCTGCTCGACGCCCCCGACCGCGCCACCAGGCTGACCGCCGCCACCGAACTGCGGCTGCGCGCCGGGGAGGGCCTGCGCATCCTCGCCCGGCTCGACACCGCCCTGTCCGCCCTGCCCGACCGGGCCGCCGACGAGCGGCTGCTCGCCGAACTCACCGCGACCGGCACCGGCGTGGACGGCTTCCACCTCTCCCCCGCCGACCCGCCGCGCGACCTGGCGGCACTGGCCGACCGGATCGCCCCCGCCCTGCGCGCCGCGGGCCTGCTGCGCGCCGAGTACACCGGCCGCACCCTGCGCGACCACCTCGGCCTGGCCCGCCCGGCCAGCCGCTACGCCGCCCGCCCCGCCGGCGCCCCCGCCGCTTCCCCCGCCCTCGCCGAGGTGACCCGATGACGGACCGACCGCTCAAGCAGATCCACCTGGCCGCGCACTTCCCCGGCGTCAACAACACCACGGTGTGGAGCGACCCGGCCTCCGGCAGCCACATCGAGTTCTCCTCGTTCCGCCACCTCGCGCAGACCGCCGAACGCGGGAAGTTCGACTTCTTCTTCCTCGCCGAGGGCCTGCGGCTGCGCGAGACCAAGGGCCTCATCCACGACCTCGACGTGGTCGGCCGCCCCGAGTCGATCACCGTGCTGAACGCGCTCGCCGCCGTCACCGAACGGCTCGGCCTGGCCGCCACCGTCAACGCGACCTTCAACGAGCCGTACGAACTGGCCCGCCGCTTCGCCTCGCTGGACCACCTCTCCGGCGGCCGCGCGGCCTGGAACGTGGTCACCTCCTCGGACGCCTTCACCGGGGAGAACTTCCGCCGCGGCGGCTACCTGGACCGCGCCGACCGCTACACCCGCGCCGCCGAATTCGTCCAGCTGGCACGGGAGTTCTGGGACGCCGAGGACGAACCCGCCCGGCACCGCGGCCCGCAGTTCGAGGTCGAGGGCAGGCTCTCGCTGCCTCGGCCGCCGCAGGGCCACCCGGTGGTGATCCAGGCCGGGGACTCCGACGAGGGGCGCGAGTTCGCCGCCGCCACCGCCGACGTGGTCTTCTCCCGGCACTCCACCCTCGCCGACGGCCAGGCCTTCCACGCCGACGTCAAGCGCCGGCTCGCCGCGTACGGGCGCAAGCCGGACGAGCTGAAGATCATGCCCGGGGTCACCTTCGTCCTCGGCGACACCGACGCCGAGGCGGCCGAACGGGCCCACGGGATCCGCCGGGCCCAGGTCGGCCCGCAGACCACGATCGCCTTCCTGGAGCAGGTCTGGGGCGTCGACCTGTCCGACCACGACCCCGACGGACCGCTGCCGACCGTCGACCCCGACCCGGACAGCGGCCTGGTCCAGGGGCGGGTCCGGCACGCCGACCCGGTGGCCCTCGCCGAACGGTGGCGGGCGGTGGCCGCGGAGAAGAAGCTGACCAGCCGCGAACTGGTGATCGAGCTGACCGGCCGGCAGTCCTTCATCGGCTCGCCCGCCACCGTCGCCGCGCAGATCGACCACTTCGTGCAGAACGACGCGGCCGACGGCTTCATCCTCGTCCCGCACCTCACCCCGGGCGGGCTGGACGAGTTCGTCGACCGGGTCGTACCGCTGCTCCAGGAGCGCGGGGTGTTCCGCACCGACTACACCGGCCCCACCCTGCGGGACCACCTCGGACTGCCGGCGCCCGGGCGGCGCTGACGATCCGTCGCCCGGCACCCGGTGGGCCACCCGGCCGGCCTCCCGCAGCCGGGTGGCCCACCGGGTGGCCGTGACCGACGCCGGTGACACGGCCGTGCGCGGCTCGCCCGGGCCTCCCGGACGGGCCGCGCACGGCGGGCGGTCAGCTGGTGCGGCGGCGGCGGGCCAGGAAGAAGGCCCCCGCGCCGGCGCCCACCAGCAGCGCTCCGACGCCCGCGATCAGGCCGGTCCGGTCGCTGTCGGCGCCGGTGGAGGCCAGGTGGTCGCCCACCGGCCGGTCACCGGCCGCCGGGGCGTCGCCCGCGGGCGCGGCGGGCGCCGAAGCGGCCGGGGCGGCCGGTGCCCTGGTGACGTCGCCGGCCTGCTGGGCGGCGGGCGCGTCGCCGCCCGGCTGCGGCTTCGAACCGTTGGAGCCGGTGGACGGGGTCGGGGCCGGGGTCCCGGTGCTCTCCGGGGTGCCGGTCGGGGCGGGCGTGGTGGTGGGCTTCGGTTCCGGGGCGACGACCCGGACGGTGGCGCCGGGCGAGCACATGGTGGTGCCGCGGAAGGGCGTGCCGTCGCCCTCGTTGACGAACACGCAGGGGTTCAGCTCGGTCGCGCCCTGCGGCATGTCGGCCGGGTAGCTGACCCGGACCCGCTTGGTCTGCGAACTCCCGGGGGCCGCAGAGGAGTTGCGGCCGTCCAGGTAGAAGCCCGCCGGAGGCTCGGCCTCGGTGGTGACCGGCGCCAGGACGGTCCAGGTGCCGTCGGCGCCGCGGACCTCGACCCTGGCGTGCCGGTCGGTGAACAGCACGTTGCCGAGGTTGGTGTAGGCGGACGGCGTCGGGTTCCTGAGCACCGCGTCGAACTCGATGGGCGCCCCGCCCGCGACGGCGGTGGCCGGGACCCCGGACACGCCGTTGGTGATCCCCTCCACGTTGATCACGTGGGTGTCGTTGAGCGGCGGCTCGACCGGGGAGTCCTGCCACCAGCCCTTGACGGCGGTGCGGAAGGCGAGGTTCGGGCCGGTGCCGCCGTTGGTGGCCCCGTCGTGCGGCTTGCCCATCGGAACACCGAGGCGGAGCCTGACGTCGGTGCCGCCCGCCGGAACCGTCACCTTGCCGGTGCCGCCCGCGTTGACCAGCCGGTTCCCCTCGGAGCGCGCCTTCAGGTCCACCGGCAGCCAGCCACCGGTCATGTCGCTGAAGTAGTCGAGGCTCAGGGCGTTCGGCGGCGTCCCGAGGTCGCTCTCGATCTCGAAGTCCAGCACGACGGACGTGCCCTGGTCCCCCGGGTTGCCGATGTGCTCGGTGAACTCGACCGGCCCGCCCGCGAAGCCGACCACCGCCGGGGCGTGCACGGTCAGGCTGAGCGGCCCGGCGGCGGCGAACGCCGGGGTCGCGGTCACGGCGCCGCCGCCCACCAGCGCGGCGGTCAGCGCGACCGCCGGAACGAGCCGGCGGGCCCGGTTCAGGGCACGGTTGGTCTTGCGCATGGGATCCCCCTGGATTTCCGCTCCGGACCGGCACGCCGGATCCGGGCAGCACGAAGCAAGCCTGGTGAGTGGTGTGATCGCGGCCGCGCCCGACGGGCCGACCGTTCCGGCGGCGTTTCCCGCCGCTCACCTACTAGGACGTACGGGGGGCGGCGAGGTTGCAGGTCGTCCCGGAACTTTTTCCCGGGACTTCCGCGGCATCCCGCGCAACCCCCGCCGGGCTGCTCAGACCTCGTACACCGCACCGGCCCGGGCGACCTCGACCGGCCCCGGGTAGGCGGCCGCGGCGTCCCGCCGGTTGTGCTCGGCGTCGGTCCACGGGGGGATGTGGGTGAGGACGAGCCGGCGGGCGCCGGCCGCGGCGGCGTGCTCGCCCGCCTCGCGGCCGTTGAGGTGGACGGCCCGATAGGTGTCGCGCCCGTCGATGTACGCCGCCTCGCAGAGGAAGAGGTCGGTGTCGCGGGCGAGTTCGACGAGTTCGGCGCTCTCGCCGGTGTCCCCGCTGTAGACCAGCGAGCGGCCGTCGTGCTCCAGCCGGAAGGCGAAGGCGTCGACGGGGTGGTTGACCTGGGCGACGCCGATCCGGAACGGGCCGAGCTCGAAGCTGCCGGGGGTGAGCGTGCGGAACTCGAACACCTCCTTCATCCCGGGGTTCTCCGGCATGTCGTAGGCGCGGGCGAGCCGCTCGGCGGTGCCGGCCGGACCGTACACGGGCAGCAGTTCGGGGCAGCCCTCGGCGCGGTAGTTGCGCGCCACCCAGTAGGCGCACAGGTCGACGCAGTGGTCGGCGTGCAGGTGGCTGAGCAGGACGGCGTCGACGTCGTAGAGGCCGGTGTACTTCTGGAGGGCACCGAGGGCTCCGTTGCCGAGGTCGAGCACGACGCGGTAGCCCTCGGCCTCGACCAGGTAGCTGGAGCAGGGCGAGTCGGCGGCCGGGAAGCTCCCCGAACACCCCACCACGGTCAGTTTCATCCGAGCCCCTCCGCCCCGACACATCCTGGCTGCTGCTGGAAAACGGCATCGCCGTCCTCCACCGGACAGCGTGGAAAACGGCATGGAAAACGGCAGGCCGGGCGCGGCGAACCGGCCGGTAGCACTGCGTTGGTGTGTCGAGGGTAAGGGCGGAGCGGCACTTTGCCCCCGTCCCCGTGCCGGGCTGTGGGCGGAATCACCAGAACGCCGGGAGCTGGAGCGGGGGTGGTTGACGGGCCGGGGATCAGCGGCGCCGGGGCCGGTTGCGGGCCCAGGTACGGATGGTGAACGGGTACCACCGCGGGCGGCCGCTGCCGTCGATCACGTCCGGATCGGGCAGCAGCCGGTGCCGGCGGTAACTGCGGACGGTCGCGGGCCGGACGTTGATGTGGCGGGCGATCTCGGCGCAGGACCACAGCTCGGGGCCACGGGTCACGGGGGCACCTCCGGGGGACGGGGGCGGACGTTCGTGACGCAGCCTTGCCGGACCGGCCGGGACTCCGGGCGCAGAACGGGCATTGTGGCAGTTCCGTGACGAACCGGGAGCAATGCGCGGACATATGCCCGACCGTCACGGCCGGCACGGTAGTGGCGTTCACCCCGGCCCGGTACGGTTCGCCGCATGAACGGCATGACCGCTACCTGGCTCGTCCTGTCGCTGCTGGGCGTCGCGCTGCTGGCCGCCGCCGCGGCGGCGCTGGTGCGGCGCACCCGCCCGGCCCCGCGCCCGTCCGGGCCGACCGGCCCGAAGCCGCGGCCGGGGGCCGGCCCCGAGCCGCAGGAGATCTGGTGGGCGCAGGTGCCGTTCGAGGACGGGCCCGGGTCCAAGGACCGCCCGTGCCTGGTGCTGCGGGTGCACGGCCGGACCGCCACCGTCGCCAAGATCACCAGCAAGCACCACGCGGAACGCCCGGGCGTACTGCCGCTGCCGCCCGGGACGGTGGGTGACCGGGAGGGCCGGGCCAGCTGGCTGGAGACCGACGAGCTGCGCGAGGTACCGCTGTCGGCCTTCCGCCGCCGGGCCGGCGCGGTGGACCGGCAGGTCTGGGCCCGGGCGCAGCGGGCGCTGCCGCGCGGTTAGCGGCCTGCCCCCGGATGCCGCGGGCCCGGCGAGGATCCACGGGACGGGCCCTGGCCCCTGGGCCCTACGCCCAGAGCTGGCCCTGCAGCGCCTCGACCGCGGCCTCGGTGGACTCGGCGGTGTAGATGCCGGTGGACAGGTACTTCCAGCCGCCGTCGGCGACCACGAAGACGATGTCCGCGCGCTCCCCCGCGGCCGCCGCCTTGCGCCCGACGCCGATCGCCGCGTGCAGGATGGCGCCGGTCGAGACGCCCGCGAAGATGCCCTCCTGCTGGAGGAGTTCGCGGGTGCGGCGGACGGCGTCCGCGGAGCCGACCGAGAAGCGGGTGGTGAGCACCTCGGCGTCGTACAGCTCGGGGACGAAGCCCTCGTCGAGGTTGCGCAGCCCGTACACCACGTCGTCGTAGCGCGGTTCGGCGGCGACGATCCTCACGCCGGGGACCTTCTCGCGCAGGTAGCGGCCGACGCCCATCAGGGTGCCGGTGGTGCCGAGGCCCGCCACGAAGTGGGTGACGGTGGGCAGGTCGGCGAGGATCTCGGGGCCGGTGCCGGTGTAGTGGGCGCCCGCGTTGTCGGGGTTGCCGTACTGGTAGAGCATCACCCAGTCGGGGTGCTCGGCGGCGATCTCCTTGGCCATCCGTACGGCGGTGTTGGAGCCGCCGGCCGCCGGGGAGGGGATGATCTCGGCGCCCCACATGCGGAGCAGTTCGCGCCGCTCCTCGCTGGTGTTCTCCGGCATCACGCAGACCATCCGGTAGCCCTTGAGCTTGGCGGCCATGGCCAGCGAGATGCCGGTGTTGCCGCTGGTGGGCTCCAGGACGGTGCAGCCGGGGGTGAGCCGGCCGTCGGCCTCGGCGCGCTCGATCATGTGCAGGGCCGGGCGGTCCTTGATCGAGCCGGTCGGGTTGCGGTCCTCCAGCTTGGCCCAGAGGCTCACCAGGCCGTCGGCGTTGCCGGGGACGGCGGCGGACAGCCTCGGCAGACGGACCAGCGGGGTGTTGCCGACGGCTTCGAGCGGACTGTCGTAACGCAAGGGGGGCCTCCGGCCAAGGCGGTGGGGTGGAGAGGGCGGTTCCCCCGCCGTGCGGGCGGGGGAACCGGGAGGTCAGCGGGCGCCGCCGGCCACGGCGGGCAGGATGGTGACGCTGTCGCCGTCGGCGAGGGCGGTGGAGATGCCCTCCAGGAAGCGGACGTCCTCGTCGTTCAGGTAGACGTTGACGAAGCGGCGCAGCTCGCCCCCCTCGACCAGGCGGGCGGCGATGCCCGGGTGGCGGGCGTCGAGGTCGGTGAAGAGTTCCCCGAGGTTGCTGCCGTTGCCCTCGACGGCCTTGGCGCCGTCGGTGTAGGTGCGGAGGATGGTCGGGATGCGGACCTCGATGGCCATGAGTGCGCTCCTGGGCGAGTCGTGGAGTGAGTGGGCCGCGGCGGAGGCGGCGGGGCGGTCGCCCGGGCTCGGCGTCGCCGGGGGCGGCGGGCCCGGGTGAGGTGGTGAAGCGGCTCTCAGCGCGAGCGCGCGGGCGTGCCGGGACAGATCGCACCGGCGTGCCGGCACAGGTCGATGTGCAGGCGCGCCACGAGGCGGGTGCCCGGGGCCTGAGTGCTCACATCGACGGAACGCATGGGCTCATCGTATAGATTCCCGGGCCCGCTCCGACATGGCCGTCTCGGGATCCGGATGTTCCCGTTCCCAGGGCTGAGACGACAGCGGCCCGCCGCCCCTTCGGGAGGGGTCGGCGGGCCGCGTCCGCGGGGGTGCCGGTCAGACCGGGTAGGCCTCGACGACCTGCACGTCTTCCTCTGTGATCTCGCCGTCCACGATGCGGAACGAGCGGAACTGGTACGGGTCGTCCTCGCCCTCGCCCTCGGCGGTGGAGACCAGGACGTAGTGGGCGAACGGCTCGGAGGCGTAGCTCACGTCGGTGCGCGAGGGGTAGGCCTCGGTCGCGGTGTGCGAGTGGTAGACGATCACCGGCTCCTCGTCCCGGTCGTCCATCTCGCGGTAGAGCTTGAGCAGGTCGCCCGAGTCGAACTCGTAGAAGGTGGGCGAGCGGGCGGCGTTGAGCATCGGGACGAACCGCTCGGGCCGGCCGCTGCCGGCCGGTCCGGCGACCACGCCGCAGGCCTCGTCCGGGTGGTCGGCGCGGGCGTGGGCCACGATCCGGTCGCGGAGTTCTCGGGTGATGGTCAGCATGCGGGCCAGGATAGCCACGCCCCGGCGGCTGTCCGCCGGGGCGTCCGAGGCGCGGTCGGTGGGTGTCCACGTCCGGCCGGCGGGTGTCCGCGTCCGGTCCGTGGCGCCGGGGTCGGGGCCGTGGCCGGGCCGTGGCGTCCGGGCCCGGTCAGCGGGCGTCCAGGCTCCCGTCGCCGGCGGGCAGGCTGCCGTCGGCGGCGGGCTGCCGGTCCGCGGCGACGTCGTGGAGGGCTCGCGGGTCGCGGCGCTTGAGCACCTGGTAGCCGACCACCAGCAGCACGGCCCAGCACGGGAAGACGAACAGCGAGATCCGGTTGTCCCGGTCCAGTCCGATCAGCACCACGACCAGGGCGAGGAAGGCGAGCGCGGCCCAGCTGACCCAGGAGCCGCCGGGCGCCTTGAAGGTGGGCGCCGGCAGCTGGCCGGCCCGCCAGGCCCGGCGGTAGCGGATCTGGGAGATCAGGATCATCGCCCAGGTCCACAGGCCGCAGACCGTGGCGACCGAGGTGATGTACTCGAACGCCCGCGCCGGGACGACGCCGTTGAGCACCACGCCGATCCCCATCAGCAGACAGGAGACGGTGATCGCGAAGGCCGGGGTGCGGCGGGAGTTGAGCCTGGTGAGCCGTCCCGGGGCCTGGCCGCGCAGCGCGAGGTCGCGCAGCATGCGGCCGGTGGAGTACATCCCGGAGTTGCAGGAGGAGAGCGCGGCGGTGAGCACCACGAAGTTGATGATGCCGGCCGCCGCCGGGATGCCGATCTTGCCGAAGGCGGCGACGAACGGGCTGACTCCGGGCCGGAATTCGGTCCACGGCACGAGCGAGAGGATGACCACCAGCGCGCCGATGTAGAACAGCATGATCCGCCAGGGCAGGGTGTTGATGGCCCGCGGCAGGGTCTTCTCGGGGTTCTCGCTCTCGCCCGCGGTGACGCCGACGAGTTCGACGCCCAGGTAGGCGAACATGACGATCTGAAGGGTCATCACGGTGGAGCCGATGCCCCGGGGGAAGAAGCCGCCGTCCTGCCAGAGGTGGCCGAGCGACGCGGTGTCACCGGCCTTGCTGAAGCCGAGGGTCAGCACCCCGACGCCGATCAGGATCATGCCGATGATGGCGGTGACCTTGACCATGGAGAACCAGAACTCGATCTCGCCGAACAGCTTCACCGAGATCAGGTTGGCCGCGTAGAGCAGGACCAGGAAGGTCAGCGCACTGACCCACTGCGGTATGTCGGGCGCCCAGAACCGCACGTAGACGGCGGCGGCGGTGGTCTCCGCCATGCCGGTGACGACCCAGAACAGCCAGTACGTCCAGCCGGTCACGTAGCCGGCGAAGGAGCCGAGGAACTCCCGGGCGTACTCGGCGAAGCTGCCGGAGACCGGTCGGTAGGTGAGCAGTTCGCCGAGCGCCCGCATGATCACGAAGATCACCAGGCCGGCGACGGCGTAGGAGAGGATCAGGCTCGGGCCGGAGCGGGAGATCGCGGTGCCGGCGCCGAGGAACAGGCCGGTGCCGATCGCTCCGCCGATCGCGATCATCTGGATCTGGCGGCTGCCGAGCCCGCGCTCGTAGCCTTCGCCGTCCGCCGCGCTGTCGACCCTTTCGTCGTACAACTTCTCGGCCACTGTGCACCGTCCTGGTCGGTCTCGGGGGTGGAGAAGTCGTACCACGCGAAGTTCGGACAGCGGTGTCCATCTGAGCGTTATTTGAGCATGACCTGGTATGGTTTGCCCGATTTTCATAAGAAATGCCCCGGCCAATCGTCCACATTCTGGACGAAACGGCCGGGGCTTGCCCGGAATCGGGCAGGATCGCTCTCCCGAGGGACGGTTCCGCTCGGACTCAGTCCGCCATGGCCTCCAGCAGCGACTCCTGCAGGGCCCCCAGCCACAGGTACGCCATCACCAGCGGCTTGCGCTCGTCGCCGTCCGGCAGCTCGTAGAGGCCGTCCTCGTCGTCCTCGGTGACCTCCAAGCGGACGCCGACGGCCAGCCGCAGGTCGTTCAGCGCGCCCAGCCAGCGCTGACAGTCGGGCACCGCCAGCTTGAGCACCCCGCCGTCGCCGAGGCCGTCCAGCGCCCGGACCACGAACAGCGCGTCGTCCCGCTTGCGGGCCCGCAGGTCCAGCTCGGTGAAGCGGCGGAACTCGCCGGACGCGATCCTGGCCTCCTCGTCCTCCGGCTTCCCCGGGTCGCCGTAGGCGTCCGGGAAGAGCCGGGCCAGCGCCGGGTCGGCGGGAGCCTCGGTCGGGCCCTCGGCGAACAGCGCGGCCAAGGGGTCGTCACCCTCCCCGCCCGGGCCGGGGCCGATCAGCTCCAGCAACTGCACTTCCAGCGAGCGCAGGATGGAGGCCTCCCACTCGTCCAGCGCGATCGCCGCGCCGCCACCGCCGGCACTCTCGAACAACCCAGCCATCTGTATCGGTCAGCCCGTCTTCGTCGTCTTCGGTCGTACGGCCGGCGGTCCGGCACCCGTCGGGCCGGCCCCGGCCGCCTGTGCGCCGGTCGCGCCGGCGCCCGTCCGGCCGGCGCCGGTCGGTCCGGCGTCAGTCGTGCTGCAGCGTCGCCCAGAGGCCGTAGCCGTGCATCGCCTGGACGTCGCGCTCCATCTCCTCGCGGGAGCCGCTGGAGACCACCGCCCGGCCCTTGGTGTGGACGTCCATCATCAGCTTCCGGGCCTTGTCCTTCGGATAGCCGAAGTAGGCCTGGAAGACGTACTGGACGTAGCTCATCAGATTGACCGGGTCGTTGTGCACGATGGTCACCCAGGGCGTGTCCGGCTCGGTCACCGGCACCCCCTCGACCTCCGGGCGCTCGATCTCCACGGGCGCGACGCTCAAGCCGGGTCCTCCTCGCTGCACAGTCGTCCGTAACCCCTCATGCCCCATGCTGCCATCCGGGGGACACCCCGGCGATTCCGGCCCGGCACGCTCGCCGAGAAATCGTCACTCTGACGCTAAGTGGTAGTAGCATCATCCGTATGGACGCCACTTCCGTGCGCGCGGCCGGCTCGACCGCGCTGCTCACCGACCGCTACGAGCTCACCATGCTGCAGGCCGCCCTGCGCAGCGGGGCCGCGCACCGCCGCTCCGTCTTCGAGGTCTTCACCCGCCGCCTGCCGAGCGGCCGCCGATACGGCGTCATGGCCGGCACCGGTCGGGTCCTGGACGCCGTCGAGAACTTCCGCTTCACCACCCCCCAGCTGGACTGGCTCGCCGACCAGGACGTGGTCGACGAGACCACCCTGCGCTTCCTCGCCGACTACCGCTTCCGCGGCGACATCCACGGCTACCCCGAGGGAGAGGTCTACTTCCCCGGCTCGCCGCTGCTCACCGTCGAGGGCAGCTTCGCCGAGGCCGTGATCCTGGAGACGGTGATCCTCTCGATCCTCAACCACGACTCGGCCATCGCCGCCGCCGCCTCCCGGATGACCGCCGCCGCCGGCGGCCGCCCGGTGATCGAGATGGGCGCCCGCCGCGCCCACGAGCACGCCGCCGTCGCCGCCGCCCGAGCGGCCTACGTGGCCGGCTTCGCCGCCACCTCCGACCTGGAGGCCGGCTACACCCACGGCATCCCGACCACCGGCACCGCCGCCCACGCCTTCACCCTGGTGCACGACAGCGAACGGGACGCCTTCACGGCGCAGATCGCCTCCATGGGCAAGGGCACCACGCTGCTGGTCGACACCTTCGACCTGCGCGAGGCCGTGCGCACCGCCGTCGAGGTGGCCGGCCCCGAACTGGGCGCCGTCCGGATCGACTCCGGCGACCTCACCCTGCTGGCCCACCGGGTCCGCCGCCAGCTGGACGAGCTCGGCGCCGACCGGACCAGGATCATCGTCACCTCCGACCTCGACGAGTACGCGATCGCCGCCCTGGCCGCCGCACCGGTGGACGGCTACGGCGTCGGCACCAGCCTGGTCACCGGCAGCGGCCACCCGACCTGCGCGATGGTCTACAAGCTGGTCGCCCGCGCCGAGACCGAGGGCGGGCCGATGGTGCCGGTCGCCAAGCGCGCGGCCGGCGGCAAGACCAGCATCGGCGGCCGCAAGTGGGCGGCCCGCCGGCCCGACGCCGACGGCGTCGCCGAGGCCGAGGTGGTCGGCACCGGACCCGTCCCGGACGGGCTGCGCCCGCACCTGATGCAGGTGCCGCTGGTGCTGGACGGCGAGACCGTCGGCCGGGAGCCGCTGAGCGCCGCCCGCGAACGGCACGTGCGCGCCCGCGCCGCCCTGCCGCTGTCGGCCACCCAACTGTCCAAGGGCGACCCGGTGCTGCCGACCGAACTGGTCCTGCCCGCCGGGCCGGCCCACTGACCGGAACCCGGGGCCGGGACCGGCCCACCGGACCGGCCCCGGGGACTTCCGCCCCCGCGCGCCACTCCCTACAGTCGACCGTAGAGTTCCCCGAGTTCCCCCGGAGCTCCCCGAGTACCCCCCGCGCCCGCCGCGGCCGGGCCGCGTACTCCCGAGGGCTCCCCCCACCGGGGCGCCGCCTCCCGCGGGCCCCCGAGATCCGAGGATGCGAGCCATGCACCGGGCACTGATCGTCGTCGACGTGCAGAACGACTTCTGCGAGGGCGGCAGCCTGGCCGTCGCCGGCGGCGCCGAGGTGGCCGCCGCCATCACCGACCTGATCGCCGAGTCCTCCCCCGGCTACCACCACATCCTCGCCACCCGCGACCACCACATCGACCCGGGCGACCACTTCTCCGCCGAACCGGACTACGTCGACAGCTGGCCGCCGCACTGCGTGGCCGGCACCGAGGGCGTGGGCTTCCACCCCAACTTCGCACCCGCCGTCATCTCCGGCGCGGTCGAGGCGGTCTTCGACAAGGGCGCCCACTCGGCGGCGTACAGCGGCTTCGAGGGGCTGGACGAGAACAACCGCGGTCCGGTGGAGTGGCTGCGCGAGCGGCAGGTCGACCAGATCGACGTGGTCGGCATCGCCACCGACCACTGCGTCCGGGCGACCGCGCTGGACGCGGCCCGGGCGGGCTTCAGCACCCGGGTGCTGCTGGACCTCACCGCCGGGGTCGCCGCGGAGACCACCGCCGCCGCGCTGGCCGAGCTGCGGGCGGCCGGGGTCGAGCTGGTCGGCACACCGCTGGTCCGTCCGTAGCGGCTCCCGGGGCCGCGCCCGGGGGGTGCTCGCGGGGGGGTGTGTGTTCGCGGGGGCACGGCCGCGGGGTCGTGCTCGCCTGGGCGTGCCCGCGGGGCCGCTCAGACCACCAGCAGCTCCACCACGTCCGTCCCGCCGGCCCGGTACGCCTCGCGCAGTTCGCCGCCGACCACGTCCGGGTCGGCGGCCAGCCGGGCCCCGCAGACGTACACCACGCGGACGCCCAGGTACTCCATCCGGTGCTGGCCGCCGCGCACCCAGGCGGCCTCGCCCTCGCTCACGCAGCGCAGCTCCGAGTCCACCTCCACCGCGACGCCCCGCTCCGGCCAGTAGAGGTCCGGGACGGCGATGTACGTACCGCCGCGCATCCGCAGCTCGGGGGCGCTCAGCGGCGCCGGCAGCAGCCACTCGTCCATCAGGCTCCCCAGCCGCTCCAACACCAAATCCCGCTCGGTGGCCAGCAGTTCGTCCAGCGCGGCACGCACCCGAGGCTCGCAGGTCAACCCGGAGTCGGTCAGCTCGGCCACCAACTCCCGCACCGTGCAGTGGTTCCCGGGCAGAACGAGGGCCTCCCTCAGCACCTCGCGCACCGGGGCCGGGCCGCCCGACGGCTCCGCCGTCCACTCGACCAGCGCGTCGGCCACCGCCCGGGCCACCGGCGCACAGGCCAGCCCGTGCACCGAGCGGGCCACCAACTCCCGTTCGGTGCGCCGGATCCGGACCTCACCGACGTCCTTCAGCCGGCGCTGCCGGGGCACCAGGACGTCCACCCCCGTCACCGCGGGCAGCCGGGGCACGACGGTGAAGCCGTACAGCGCCAGCGCGGCCGTGCCGGTGATCACCGCACCCTCCCGGCGACCCTCCTCGCGACCGTTCTGCGCGGCGTACAGCAGCGCGGCCCACATCCGCTGCTCGGGGGTGGGCTCGGCGGCCTGCAGCAGGTAGACCCTGGGAAGCATCCGCTGCCAGGGTCCACCCCGGCGACAGTGCTCGGTGATGATCCGGGCCGGCACGCCCCGGGCGCGCAACTGGCTCGCGGTGACGACGTTCTGCTGACGCTTCGCCAGCTCCTCCAGGGACGGCGGCGGCATCGGAATCCGGTAGCTCATGCCGACACCATCCCCAACCCCCCGGACCCGCGACCGGGACCCTGACGCACTGTTACTCAACCGTCGCGAAACCGGGATCAGCCCGCACTAAAGTCCTCATACCCTCACTCATTTGGAGTAATTGACGCTCATCAGGTTGTCATATGTGATCGAAAACGATCGTCGACCTGGTCGCCTGACCCAGAGTGATCAAAGGCATACGGCGAGGGATGCCCAAGGCGTCAATCCCGCCCCGGGGATTGCCTAGGCTTACGTCATGTCACGTGACGAGACCGCCGGCCTCCGCGCGGCCCAGCTCCGCCTCGGCCGCCTGCCCGGATACGTCCGCCGCCCGGACCCCGCCCGCCGCAGCGGCGAAAAGGGCCATACGTACAAGAAGGGCTGGGAGGTCCGCTTCACCGCCCGCAGTGAAGCCGAGATAGCAGAGATCCGCGACCTCGTGGTCGCCGCCGGGTTCGCCCCGGCCAGGCCCTTCTTCAAGGGCCATCAGCTCATCCAGCCCGTCTACGGCATGGCCGCCGTACAGGCCTACCTGGCCGCTAGACAGGCTGCCGAGGAACACGCCGCCCGGGCCGCACTCGGCCGCCGACGACGGGCCCCGGGGCAGCCCGCCGGTGAGCACGCCCCCGGAGCCGTCACGGGCGGCGGGCACACCCCGGGGACGCACACCCCGGGGACGCACGGCTCCGGGGCGCTCTCCACCGGTCCGCACGCCTCCGGGGCGCTCTCCGTCGGCCCGCACGGCTCCGGGACGCACGCCGTCGGCCCGCACGGCTCCGCAACGCACGGCTCCGGGACGCACGCCGCGGGCGCCGCGCACCGGCGCGAGCGCGAGGAGGCCGCCGCCGGAGCAGCCGCGGCGGCTGCGGCCGCGGCCGCAGCAGTGGCACAGGCGGCCCGGCGACGGGCCGTCGAAGCCTTCCCGACCCAGGTCGAGCGGGACACCGCCGTCGACCGGATCACCCCCACGGAGGCCCGTACGACCTCCTGACCGGCGGCCGCTCCGCCCGCCCTCCCGCCCCGGCCGGTCCCGTTCAGGCCGGTTCCGTTCAGGCCGGTCCCGTTCAGGCCGCCGGGGCGCGGTCGATGTGCCCGGCGGCGCCCGGCCGCCACGGAACCGCCCCGACGCGCACGCCGTCGACGCCGTCAACGCCGCGCGCACGACCGTCACCGTGATGACGACCGTGTCCCCGTCCGTGGTGATCTCCGCGACGATCGTGAGTGCGGTTGTGCGGGTGGTTGTGCGGGCGCAGGTTCGCGCCCTGAGCGTGGACGCCAGCCTCCTCAGGCCCTACGGTGTCACATCAACTGCCTTGCAGCCACAGCCGTCCTACACGCTCTGACCAGCTGCGACACCCTCGCACCTACGAGTCCCCCGTCACTGCGCAGTACTGCCCCGCCGGCCCTCGCCGGCCGCCTTCCCGGCCGTCCCGCCGCCGCGCCGCACCCGGTCGCCACCGGAACCGGCCTGGCGGCGGCGGGTTCCGGGCATTCCATCGGATTGGTCACCCAGCGCACCGAGGGCCTACCGTAGAGTGAGCACAGATGATCGACCGTCAGAAACCCATCTCCCTTTCCGAGAAGCCGAGATGACCAACCGTCACGAGAGTTCCGCCGAGCCGCCCCCGGGGCCCGGCGAGCCGGCGGACGTACCACTGGAGTTCACCGCGTTCTGCGAACTCCACCGCCCCCGGTACCTCAGCTATGCGCGCGTGTGGCTGACCGAGCACGCCGCCGCGGCCATCGCCGTCCAGCAGGCCTTCGCGGAAATCGCGGTGCACTGGCGGGAGTTGATGGGCAGCTCCAACCCGACCGCGCACGCCTGGGAAATCCTGCGCGGCACCGTCGCCGAACACACCCGCCGGGTGACCGCCGACCCGGACCGGCGCCCGGCCGAGGACGACCTGGCGATCCTGCACTACGTCGTCGGCCTCGCCGCCCCCGAGATCGCCGACGTCATCGGCACCGACGCCGCCAGCGTGGCCGGACGGCTGCGCCGCACCATGCTGCGCGAGGCCTCCGGCTGGTGACCCCGCGCCCCCGCCGCCCCCGGCCCGGCCTCAGACCCGTTCGCCCGTCACGTCGAACAGATGGTGCACCGGGTCGTGGATCAGGTACCGGGCGAACGACTCGACCGTGAACCGCGCCCCGTCGCTGCGGTTCCCGGTCCGCCCCCACTGCTCGCCGGCCACCCGCTCAAAGGCCCCTGCGAGCCTCTCCGCGGCCTCCGCCAGCTCCCCGGCCACGACCTTCGGGTCCTGCTCCCCGTAGCGCTCTGCGACGGCCGTGTCGTCCTGGTCCCAGTTCGGGAACAGCGGGTCCTCCCGGTCCAGCATCAGGCCCAGCCGGACCTCGAACAGCCGGAAGACGTCCCGGACGTGGCACGCGTACTCCAGGTCCGACCACACCCCCGCGGCGGGCCTGCGGCGCAGTCCGTCCGCCTCCCCCGCCAGCACCGTCAGCCAGCCCTCCGCATTGGCCCGGACCATCCCCGCAACGTCCTCCCGGACCACCCGCGGAGTGTCCAACCCGCAGTCGGGACACGGGCGTTCCAACACCCAGGTCCAGTCCTTGGTGTCCGGGACGATCCCGGCGTCGGTGCTGTCGGTGGCGGCGATCGACGTGCTCTCGACCGGCGTGCTCTCAGAAGCGCTCATGGGCCCAGCATCTCCACCACCCGACAAGCCCCACCAGTGGCAATGACGCCAGCGATCGCCGAAATGCTGCCACCCCCGGCGCACCGACCGGCGCATTCCCTCATCACACGCCCCCATCCCCGCGCGCACACCAACCCGATGCGCACCCGCACCACCGGGATCAAATACGTGGACGAACCGGAAACCGGCCCGCCATCCTGAACGCCATGACCGCCGACACCACCAACCCCGCCGACCTCGCCGCCCTCGCCGTGAAACCCACCCTGCACGGCCCCACCATCCGGCTCGTCCCCCTCGACGAACGGCACACCGACCCGATGTGGGAACTCTGCACCGACAAGACGACCAACCGGCTCACCGGCACCCGCACCGTCTTCACCCGCGACCGGATCCACCAATGGTGCGCCACCCGCCCCGACCAGCCCGACCGCCTCGACCTCGCCGTCGAGGACCCCACCACCGGCCGCTTCCTCGGCGAAACCGCCCTCACCGACGTCGACCCCGACAACTCCTCCGCCAGCTTCCGGATCGCCCTCACCCCGGACAGCACCGGCCGCGGCATCGGCACCGAGACCACCCTCCTGGTCCTGCGCCACGCCTTCGAGACCATCCGCCTCAACCGCGTCCACCTCGAAGTCTTCGAGTACAACGAACGCGCCGCCCACGCCTACCGCAAATCCGGCTTCACCCTCGAAGGCCGCTCCCGCCAGGCCCACCACTGGGACAACCGCTACTGGGACGTCCTCCAGATGGCCGCCCTACGCGACGAATGGCTCACCACTCACTGATACGAACCCCCACCCGCCGCCCCCCGCCGCCGCGCCCGCACCACGAGCGCCACGACGCCACCGACCACCAACACCAAACCCCCGGCCGCCACCCCCACCACGACCCCCACCCCGCTCCCGCTGCTCCCGCGGTCCCCCTCGGGGACCATCGGCTCCACGGAGGGCTCGTCGCTCTCCTCAGCCACCGGAGGCGGGGTGCCCAGCGATTCCACTCGATTGACGAGCGGATTCTCCCGGGGACCGTTGTCCACGGCGGAGTTCGGTTCCAGCGCCTTTGCCGGCGAGAGCACCCCGTAGCCATAGTTGCTATTGGGCACTGCAGCCCCGTCGAGCGGCGGAGCGGCCGACTTGATCACGCGATTAATCACCTGCCCAGCCGACAGGCTTGGGTATTTGGAGCGAATGAGCGCGGCCGTGGCGGAAACATAGGCGGTGGAGTCAGAAGTGCCGTTCCCGATCGCGTAGCTCGTCTGGGACTTCGCCGAAGCACGGTAGATCTCCACGCCGGGCGCAAGAAGTGTGAGTTCCGGGCCCGGCTTTGAGCTGTTCCATACACCCCCCTTGGAGTCGGCTGCCCCGACAGCCACCACCCCGGGGAAGGCGGCCGGGTAATTGACACTCAAATCCGTGACGCTGTTGCCTGCGCCTCCGATCAGCACGACATCCTTCGACACGGCGTAGGCAACGGCCTTGCGGGCCTGCGAGTCGAAGCGGAACGGCCCCCCGATGGACATGTTGACGACTTTCGCGCCGTGGTCCACCGCGAAGCGGATGGCCGCCGCAAGGTCGTTCTGCTCGGGGGCCGGGCCGCCTTCGCTCGTCCTCACCTTGATCGGAAGGATCTTCACTTTGGGGGCCAGGCCCATCACTCCGGCCTGTGCACCATGCCCGTGCCCCGCAATCAGGCTCGCCATGCCAGTGCCATGGCCGTCAGCATCGACTCGGCCGTCCGACGTGGTGCCGGAGAAGTCAGCCCCGGGAAGGACCTGTCCGGTCAGATCCTGATGGTCCGGGTTCACCCCGCTGTCGATCACCGCGACGGTGACACCCTCGCCCTGACTGACTGGCCATACCTTCGTCTCTACTTCAAAAGTCTTCAAAGCCCACTGCTGGTCTCTGATCTGATCGGCCAATGCCGCTGGTGCTGTGACAACCCAGATCAAGGTCCCCGCGGCAAGGGCCGCCGTACCACGCGCCAACAGGCGGCTCGCCACCCGAACACCTCACTCAATGAGGCATCCCGCAGATCACCGACCTGCGGGATGCGATCAGATCACCTGTCCGCTTACAGAGCGAACTCATTCCACCACGTTCGGATTGGTCGGCTTGTCCGACGCCCAGGTTTCCTCGTCCTCGACCAGGTAGTCCGGCCGTTTGCCATCCTTGCCCTGGCCCTTCCTGCGGCGCTGCGCCTCGCTCATCGGGATGCCGGGAGACATGACGCCCGTACCACGGGCCCCTGATTCGGCAGTCAGTCGACTGCGAGCTCCCAGCCCGGATCCGCCTTCCGTGAAAGCCTGTTTGCCGCCTGCTCCAGCCCCGGGAACCGCCTCACGGACGGCACCACCCGGGCGGGCCGATGGCCCACCCACCGCCTGGTTGGAACCGGCTCTCCCGCGGCCCCCGGGTCCCGTACCCGGATGGACCTCACCACCGCCACCAGTGCCAACGGCTCTGCCTCCGCGTGGGCCCGGGCCCTCCACCGGCGTCGCACCGACGACGAACTCCCTACCGCTGAAGCCGCCCTTGCTCTGCCCGGGAGCAGGCCCAACCGGGGTGGGCTGCATGGTTGACCCTCCAGGACTGACACTCGTCTGCGTACCGCCGCCGGCGACCGGCCCACTCGTGGGGCCCGCAGGCGATGGCGTACTCAGACCGGACGTCTGAGTCCCGGAGGTAACGGGGCTCGGCACGCTTCCGCTCGGACGGGACACCGGAGTACCCGAGATACCGGCTTCAGGACCATTGCCCGTGGCGGCCGACAGCTTTGATGGAGCTTGCGCCACACCACCCTTGATCCCGGCGTCCGTCGGGGCGGCCACCCTGATGGGCGTGTTGCCAGCCGTCACCGGGGACTGGGAGTACTTCGGCCGCCGTGGTGCGGCCGCAGTTGCTGACCTCGCAGGCGTTCCCCCGACTCCGAACGACGTTCCCGAGACCACTGCGGCTGCCACTGCGGCTGCCCCACTCGGGTCGGCCTGCGATCCGACGTCACGGCCTTCGTCAACCGGCGGACGTTGAAGTGACGGCGGGGGCTTCAGGGCCGGGGTGGCGATGCGGTAGTGCATGGCGAGGGTTTGCATGATGGCGGCCGCTTCGGCCTTCTTGCGGTCGGCGAGGGGGAGGTGTTCGTCGTCGTCGCCGAAGAGGGCGTCACCGACGGTGTCCTTGACCTTGTCCCAGTTGCCGGGTTCCTCGGGCATGTCGCGTTTGGCCTTGGCCATGGCTTCGGAGGCGGTGTGGAGGATGTTGGCGGCGTCGTTGGCGTAGGCGGCGGCGTTGTTGATGCTGGCGGCCAGGGTGAGCATGCGGGTGTGGAAGGCGTCGCTGGTGGTGCCTTCCCAGGAGGTGGCGGCTTCGGTGCTGGCTTTGGTGAGGGTCTGGCGGATCTGTTTGAGGGTGTCGGCGGCCTTGCGCCAGGGGTCTCCGGCGGCCATCACCGCGCCGGGGTCGAGGGCCTGTGCCATGGTGCGGAGCTGGGCGTGGCTGTACTTGGTGAAGTCGGTGTAGACCACGGGCGGTCGGCCTCCGTTCGGTCCGGGCGGGCGGCGGTCAGACGGTGGCGTTGCCGCGGGTGGACGGGGTGAGGTTCTGCTGGGCCGCGGCCTGGCTGCCGGCGGAGGGGTGGGCGACGGACCAGCCGTCGTCGCCGAGTTTGAGTTTCGCGGCGGCGTGCTGGTCCTGCTCCTCGTAGTTGGCGGCGGTGAGGTCGGCCTTCTGCTGGGCCTCGTTCACGGCTTCCTGGAGCTGGTTGAGGACGTCGCGCAGCGCGTCCCGCATGGTGCCGTAGCGGCCGTGGATCTCGGTGGCTTCGGCGAAGGTGCCGAAGGCGTTCTTGCCGATGCCGCTGCGGCCGTGCGTGTCGCTGCCGTCGGCGTGTTTCTGGAAGTCGGCGAGCAGCAGCCGTACTTGGCCGGCGAAGGCGCGGAGTTGTTCGACTTCGATGCGGTAGCCCTGTCCGGCTCCGCCGGTCGATCCGGTTCCGGTGGTCCCTGATCCCATTTCGGCGCCTCCCCCGTGCGTCCGTCCCTGGCGGTCGGGGCCGGGCCCCGGTGTCTCATGTCTAACACACCGGGCCCGAATCCCGCCCGGGGCTTGGTCAGTTCGCGGTCGTCCCGGTCCTTCGGGCGTCGGTGAGGGCGCGTCGGCAGAGCGAGTCGGCGTGCCGGGTGGTTTCGGGGAGGCGGTAGTGGCGGGCGAGTTGGAGGGTGGTGCGGACGGCGGTGTCGAGGCCGGTGCGGTGGCCGACGGAGACGAAGACGGGTTTCACGCCTTCTCTGGTGCGGACGGCGCGGCCGACCTCCTCGCCGGTGGCGGGGTCGGTGAGCGGGGTCCAGGAGCCGCGGGGCGCGTCGGGTTCGTGGTGGTCGAAGGTGAAGGGGGTCTTGGCGACGCCGAGGGTGCGCAGTCCGGTGAGGACGCCGAGGTGGCTGGCGAGGCCGAGGCGGCGGGGGTGGGCGAGGCCGTAGCCGTCGCAGACGACGAGGTCGGGGGTGCGGGTGAGTGCGGCCAGTGCGTCGAGGACGGCGGGGAGTTCGCGGAAGGCGAGGAGTCCGGGGACGTACGGGAAGGCGATCCGGCCGACGGCGGTGGCCTGTTCGACGACGGCGAGGGTGTCGCGGTCGAGCAGGACGGCCGCGGCGGCGACGAGGTCGTGGTCGTCGTCGTAGGCGACGTCCACGCCGGCGACGAGCGCGTCGGGGCCCGGGTCGCCGGGGGCCTCGTCGTCGTGGGCCTGGACGAGCGGGCGCAGCCGCTCCTGTTCGGCGAGTGCCTCGGCCTCGGTGGTGGGCCAGTCGGCGGGGATGGGCATGGTCGGTTCCCCCGGGTGCGGTGGTGTGCGGCGGTGCGTGGTGTGGACGGGTTTCGCCTCACCGTACCGACCGGGCCGGACGACCCCGGGGTGAGCCCGTGCGCCCCCTGTGCCCCCGCGTTCGGGGGCTAGCCTGGACGTACCCGTCTCCCCGCGGGGTAGGAGCACTGGAACCCGGCACCATTCCCGCCCGTTTCCCCCGACGTGCGAAGGACCTCCGCCATGCCGCGCCCCTCCGTCGCCCAGGTCTGCCTCGGCTCGTTCACCGTCGTCGCCACCACGGTGGTGCTGCTGGCCGTTTCGGGTGCTTCGGGCGTCCTGGCGGTCGCGGTGCTGGTGGGGTTCGCGCTGGTGCTCGGCACCGTGGTGACGGTGCTTTCGATGTCCGCCGCCACCGCGAGGGCCGCCACCGCGAGGGCCGCCGCCGCGGGGGCCGCGACCGTGGAGGCCGCGACCGTGGAGGACGGCGCCGCGGACCCGGCGCGGGCGCCCCGCCCCGCTGCGGCCGCCACCGGGCACGCGTACGCCCGGCAGCGCTGATCCGCCGCCGGGCGCCGGTGTGTCCTGCGCCGCCGCTCAGACCTCCGTGGTGACCACCACGGTCTTCGCGGCCTTGTCGTGCAGGCATTGCCGGTAGGGCTTGTCGAAGACGCCGAAGAACCCGTCGATGATCCACCAGAGCGCGGCGCAGCAGAGCACGGCCGGGAGGATGAAGACGGCTGCGCGGGTCCAGGCGGCGGCCGGGGTCGGCTTGTTCCCGTCGACGAGCATGGCGACGCGGACCTTCGTCGCCTTCTTGCCGAGGGTCTGGCCGTCCCGGCTGAGCATCAGGGCGTCGTAGACGAGGTAGATGGCGCAGCCGAGCCAGAACGCCTCGGTGGAGCCGTTGCGCGTACCGAGGTCGACGAAGGGTCCCACGATGATCACGGCGACGGCCTGCACCAGGAGGTAGTCGATCAGCCGGGCGAGGATCCGTTTGGGCCAGGTGCCGAGCGGCGGCATGCCGGGGACGGGGCCGGCGCCGGGGGTGCCGTACGCGCCGGGGCCGTAGCCGTGGCCGTACCCGGGCGGCGTCCGGTCGTACGGGGGTTGGCCGTACGGGCTCTGACCGGGGGTCGGCTCGCCGTACGGGCTTCCGCCGTAGGTGCCCTGGTAGGCGCCGGGACTGCCGGACGGCTCATGGGGCTGCTCGGGGGACGGCTCGGGGGACGGGGTCGGGCCCGACGGCTCGCCTTCCGGCGTGCCGCCGCCCGACTGCGGGGGCTGCTTGTCGAAGGAGGGCTTGCCGCCCCCCTCCGGCTGGGGGCCTGAGGGGTCGTGGGTGCTCATGACCCCGAGTAGAACATCACACATTCTCGATGTTTGGGACATTCTGTCCGTTTTGCACTGGGCCTACCGGCCCTCAGCCGCGCACCACCCGGGTGCGGGCCGCGCGGTCCTGCCACCCCCGCCGCGCCGTCCGGTCGAACACCGGCCAGACCAGGCCGAGCAGCAGCACCGTGCCGAGTTGCCGCACCGCCCACCGGAGGAGCGAGCGGCCGAGGCTCAGCCTGGTCCGGCCGGCCGGGGCGGCGGTGTCCACCACGCGGATCCGGGCCAGCCGCTTGCCGAAGGTCTGGCCGGTGCGGGCGACCGGAAGCACCTCGTAGAGCAGGCTGACGAACAGCAGGATGCCGATCAGGACGGCGATCTTGCCCAGCACCACGTCGTCCACCAGCCAGACCTGGATCTGACGCCGGCTGAGGGCGCTGGCCATCCGGGCCTGGTCGACCTTCTGCTGGAGGTGGTCGGTCACCGAGCGGCCGAGCGGAATCCCGGCGGCGACCGCGACCACCAGCAGCACGGCGGTGTCCACCGTCCGCGCCGCCAGGCGACGGCCGAGGCCGGCCGGCACGGCGACCCGGGCGGTCCGGGCCGTCCGGGCGGGACGGGCGGCCCGGGTGACGCCGGCCGCCCGGGAGGACGCGGTGGCAGCCGTGACGGCGGGGGCGGCGGCGGAAGGTCGGGGCTGGACGGCGGTCTCCCGCACCGTCCGTACGGCCGGCAGCGGGGCGGCGGAGGCCGCCATGGTCCCGGCGGTCACGGCGACCGCAGCCGGGGTCGCAGCCGGGGCCTGGACCGGGGCCGGAATCGCCCTCTCGCCGACCACCGGCACCGGGCCCGAGGCCAGGACGGCCGGCACCGGCGCCTCCCGCACGGTCACCGCCGCGACGGGAGCGCCGGCCGCGGCCAGTTCGACGGCAGCCGGAGCGCGCTCGGGCTCCGCGCACCCCTCCTCCGCATCGAGCGCCTCCGGAAGCACCCCCCAGGAGACCCAACGCGGCGCGCCGCCCGTCTCCATCAGGCCCGGCTGCGCCCGGGGGTCGGCCTGCCACCCGGACTCCCCGACCACGGGCGCCGGGGCCGGCCCCGAGCCCGACCCCGAACCCAGGGCCGCGCCCATCCCCTGGACCGCCTCGGGCACCGCACCGACGGCCACCGGCTCCTCCAGGGCCCCGGGCAGCCCGGCGCCGGCGAAGCCCGACGGCACCACTGGCAAAACCCCCGGCGAAACGCCCGGTGAAACGCCCGACGAAGCGCCCGGCCCGTCGACCGTCCGGAACACCGGCCCGCCGATCACCTCCGCCACCCGCGGCCCGAGCACGAAGGACGCCCCGCCCGAGGTCTGGTCGAAGTACACCGGCCCGGTGTCACCCCCACCCGCGGGCGGCCCGACCCGGACCTCCGCCACCGCCCCCGGCGCCACCGGCTCCGGGGCCATCCGCTCCGGGGCCACCGGCTCCGGCGCCGCTGCCACCTCCGGGAGCCCGGCCGGCTCCGGCACCACCGGCGACCGCACCGGCCGCACCGCCGCACCGCCCGGGGCGGACCGCCGCGTCGCGTACCGGGGCGGCTGCAGCACCTCGCCCCCGGCGGGCGCGGGCCGGCTGGTGCCGGGCACCCAGGCCGAGCCGCCCCAGTACCGGACGAAGCCGGGGATGGAGGGGTCGGGGTAGTAGCCGGGCTCGGGTGCGACGGCCGGGTCGCCGTCGGCGGCGAAGGGGCGGTCCGTCATGGGGGTCTTCTTTCCTGGCAGGTCCTGACGAGGACGGCGCGGGCCGACCGGGCCCGACCACCGCAGACGCGTCCACGCGCGCGCACGACCCGGCGCGCGCCCTGCGCTCGGCGCGCGTGGGGGCGCCACCGATGGGCGGACAGTCGCCGGACAGTCACAAAGGGTAGTACCTCACCGAAGCCGTGACGGAAAGTTCGCGATTCCCCGGACAGCAGGGGGTAGCTCAAGGTAGGGAACCCAGCGCACGACTTTTGCTCGCGCGCCGTGCCACCCGCCGTTCACCACCCTCACCAAACTTCCCGAAGAAATCCCGGAAACGTGTGTAAGAGCCGGTGCGGACCGCCCTCTCAAAGGTCACAGGGGCCCGGAACCGGGCACCGCCCGAAGGCAGAGAGGAAGACGATCATGGAGCGTCCCGTCAGCGTCGTCGAGCACGAGCTGGAGCTCAACCTGGTGCTCTCGCCGGAGCACAGCGTCCCCGTCCCGGCCCGGCTGTCCTACGGCAGCCACGACCCGTACGCGGTGTACATCACCTTCCACCTGGACACCGGTTCGCCGGTGACCTGGGTGTTCGCCCGCGAGCTGCTGGTCGAGGGCACCTTCCGCCCGTGCGGCCAGGGTGACGTGCGGATCTGGCCGACCCGTTCGGGCCGGCGCAGCGTGCTCTGTCTGGCGCTGAGCTCGCCCGCCGGGGACGCCCTGCTGGAGGCCCCGCTGCCGGCCGTCGCGGCCTGGCTGGAGCGGGCACACCGGCTGGTTCCGCCGGGCAGCGAGCTGGCCGCGCTGGACATGGACGGCTCGCTCGCCGAACTGCTCGCCTAGGCATGCGCCGCAGCGTGCACCGGCTCGTGCACCAGCACCAGCATCAGCACCCGAACCAGCAGCACCAGCACCAGTATCAGCACCCGGACGAACTCCCCCAGGAACGCGACCACGCCCGCAAGGACCAGCGGCGGCAACGGGAGCGGGGAAGCAGGAGCGGCGCCCCCGCCGGCTCAGCGGGCCGCGGGGGCCTGCTGACGACCGCGGGCGGTGTCCGGCCCCCCGGCGTCCCGCTGTCCGGGCAGCCGGACCAGCGGCGCGCCGGCCGAACGCCGTCGGGCCCTTATCCGGACGGCGGCGGCGAGCAGGAAGCAGAGTCCGACCCACGGATAGACCGAGGTCGGCAGCTGGCGCCACGGTGACATGTCGAGGACGGCCAGGCCGACCGGCTTCGCGGCCCACATCGCGAAGGACAGGAACGCGACCAGCGTGGCCCAGAAGACGGCCCGCCAGCGCAGCCGGCGGACGCCGGCCGGGCGGGCGCGCTCGACCGAGGCCTCGGCGGCGAGCAGGACGAGCATCGGCACGCACCAGACCCAGTGGTGGGTCCAGCTGATCGGCGAGATCAGGACGGCGGTGACGGCCGCGCAGCAGACGCCCCAGGCCTCGGCCCGGGGCAGCCAGCGGCCGCTGCGCGCGGCCCAGGCGGAGACCGCGAGGCCCGCCAGCGCGATCAGGCCGGCCCCGAGGGTGGCGACGGTGCCGGGGTCGGCGCTGTGCAGCAGGCGGGCGAAGGCGCCGCGCATCGACTGGTTGTCGACGATCCAGGTCTTGCCGACCCGGGAGGAGTCGTAGAGGTACTTGGTCCAGAAGCCCCAGGTGGCGTCCGGCAGGACCAGGGCGCCGAGCAGGAAGGTGCCGAGGAAGGTGAGGCCCGCCACGAAGGCGGCCCGGATCCGACCGGTGATCAGCAGGTAGACCGCGAACAGGCCGGGGGTGAGCTTGATGCCGGCGGCGATGCCGATCGCCACGCCCTTGCTCCGCCGCCCGTCCGCACGGGTGAGGTCCCAGAGGATCAGGCAGGCCAGCGCGAGGTTGATCTGGCCGTAGCGGAGCGTGGTGAAGACCGGTTCGAGCCAGACCCCGAGGCCGGTCGCCAGGATCACGCCGATCGGCCGCAGCTCGCGGCGCGGCCAGCCGACCAGTTTGAAGGACAGGTGGGTCAGCAGGGCGAGCAGCCCGACGTTGCCGAGAGTGATCGCCACCCGGAGGAAGGGCACCGGGAACCAGGTGGTCGGGACGAACAGCATCGCCGCGAACGGCGGGTACGTCGCGGGCAGGTTCCACTCGGTGACGCGCAGCGCGTACAGGTCGGTGCCGTTGGCCACGGCGGCGCCCTCGGCCCGGTAGACGATCATGTCCACCATCGAGGTGTGGACGAAGTGGCGGACCACCGCGTACACCAGCAGGGACAGCAGCGCCACGGCGGAGGCCGCCAGCAGCGGGCGCCGGGGGGCCTCGCGCAGCGCCCGGACGGGGGCGCCGAGGGACCGGCGCAGCCGGTCCGACAGGGGGGCGGGCGAGGGGTCGGGTGCGGTCCGCACCGGGCTGCGCTCGTCTTGCACCGCTGTCACTGTCCACTCCGTCCACGGCTCGGCCAACCAGCGACGATACCGGATGCCGTCCGAACGGAACCGGACACGATCAACTACCCAGCGTGACAAAGCGGCTCTGACCGGCCGCACTCCGTCGCGGACGGAGCGCGAACGGCCGGAACCCGGACGGCCTGAACCCTGACGGCGGGAACCGGACGGCCTGAACCCTGACGGCGGGAACCGGACGGCCTGAACCCTGACGGCGGGAACCGGACGGCCGGAACCCGGACGGCGGTCGCCCCCTCACCTCTGGAACAGCGCGCCCCGGCTCCGCCGCCGTCCGCCCCGCGCGGGCTCCGCCTCCTGGGGCCCGGTGCGCAGCCGCAGCCGGGTCTCGGCGCCGCCGAGCACCGCGGAGCGGCCGAGCGCGACGTCCCCGCCGGTGGACTCGGCGAGCTTGCGGACGATGTCCAGGCCGAGGCCGGTGGAGCCCTCGCCGCCGTGCCCCTCGCCGCGCTTGAGGGCGGCGGCCGGGTCGCTGTACCCCGGTCCGGCGTCGCCGACCAGCACGATCACCGAGCAGTCGGTGGCGAGCACGTCCACCGAGAAGGCGGTCCCGACGGAGGTGTGCCGGAAGACGTTGCCGAGCAGCGCGTCGACGGCGGCCGCGAGGTCCCCGCGCTGGACGGGCACCGGCGCCGCCCGCTCGGCGCCGGTCAGCTGCCAGCGGCGCCCCTCGTCCTCGGCCAGCGCCGACCAGAAGGCGACCCGTTCCCGGACCACCTCGGCGGCGTCGCAGCCGACGGCGACGGCGGGCGCGTCCTCGGGGGCGCGGCGGGCCGAGCGGATGATCTGGTCGACCTCGCGCTCCAGCTGGGCGACCGCGTGCCGGGTGGCGTCGGCCGCGTCGCCATCGCCGAGCGAGGCGGCGTTGAGCCGCAGCACGGTCAGCGGGGTGCGCAGCCGGTGCGACAGGTCGGCGGCCAGTTCCCTTTCTGCGGCGAGGAGTTGGACCACCCGGTCGGCCATGGTGTTGAACGCGTGGCCGGCCTCGCGCAGTTCCTCGGGGCTGCCGTCGACCTGCTTGCCCTCCACCGGGACCCGCACGGAGAGGTTCCCGGCGCCGAGCGAGCGGGCGGCGGCGGCGAGCTTGCGCGCGGAGGCGACGATGCGGCTGCCCATCCGGTCGGCGACCAGCACCGAGATGGCGACCAGGCCGAGTGCCACGGCGGAGAGCACCTGCCAGGCCGTGGCGACGCCCCGGGTGAGGTCGCTCTCGGCCACGAACACCTCGACCACCGCGGTCCGCCCGGTGTCCACCGCGACGGGCTGGAGCAGGGCGTACCCGCCGGGCACCTTCACGGTGAAGGAGCGGCCCTGCCCGCCGGCCGTGGCCACGTCGGCCGTGGTGGCGCGCCCCTCCCCCAGCATCGGGCCCCCGGGCTCGCCGGTCCCGGCGGCCGCCGTCCCGGGGCCGCCTCCGCCCGGCCCTGCTCCGTCGCCCTCGACGGCGTGGGCCGCGTCGCCGCCTCCGCTCCCACCGGTGGTTCCACTCCCGCCACCGGCTGCCGCGATGCCGGCTCCACTTCCTCCGCCGGCTCCACTTCCCCCGCCGGCTGCCGCGCCACCGTGGAGCGCGCCGCCGCCACCCGCCCCGGCGGGCTGCCCGGCCGCCGGTAGGTGCACCGCCATCCGCCCCTGCCCGCCGGCGTCCGTACTGGCCAGCGCCCGGGTGATCGCGTCCTCGTCGGTGGTGATCGCCAGGGCCGGCCCCAGCGCCGCGGCCTGCCGCTCGGCGGCGGTGAAGGCCCGGTCCCGTGCGGTCTGCTGGACCATCAGTCCGAGCGGGATCAGGAAGGCCAGCGCGACCATGGTGGTCCCGGCGACGGCGGCCTTGATCAGGGCCCAGCGCAGCGAGCGCCCGAACCGCCTCATGTCCGGTGCTCCGCCGCGCCCCCGACGGCTTCCAGCCGGACCCCGACGCCCCGGACGGTGTGCAGGTAGCGGGGGTTGGAGGCGGTCTCGCCGAGCTTGCGGCGCAGCCAGGAGAGGTGGACGTCGATGGTCTGGTCGCCGCCGTAGGTCTGCTGCCAGACCTCGGCGAGGATCTCCTTGCGGGGCACCACGACGCCGGGCCGGGCCGCCAGGAAGGCCAGCAGGTCGAACTCACGGCGGGTCAGGTCGAGCGGGCTCCCGTCCAGCGCGGCCTCCCGCCGCTGGAGGTCGATGGCCAGTCCGCCGACCCGCAGCACCTGGGCGACGGGCGCCGCGCCGCTGCCGAAGCGGCGCAGCACGGCGGTCATCCGGGCGCTGAGGTGCTCCCCGGAGAAAGGTTTCACCAAGTAGTCGTCGGCGCCGTCGTTGAGCAGCCGGATGATCTCGGCCTCGTCGTCCCGGGCGGTGGAGATGATCACCGGCACATTGGTCAGGCCCCGGATCATCTTGAGCGCCTCGCTGCCGTCCAGGTCGGGCAGTCCGAGGTCGAGGATCACCAGGTCGCAGCCGACCTGGGCGACCTCCCGCAGCGCCTCCAGAGCCGTGCCCACGCTGCGGACCGCGTGACCGGTGTCGGTCAGGTGGCGGATGAGGGCGGAGCGTACGAAGGGGTCGTCCTCGACCACGAGCACTGTTGCCATGGGCCTGCACGGTACGCCATCGCCGGTCAGTGGTCTGTACCTCGGGGGTGGGTCCGGACATTGTGCAACTGCCCTGCCGAATACCGGGGGTGCCGGTCTCCATCCGTTTGGAAATACGGCAGGATGTGCGGACGATGCGGAACGGACTGGTACAGCTCGGCGCCTGGGCGGCGGCCACCGGGGCGGCGGTGGCGCTGTCCTGGCTCGGCGTGCACGCGGTGCTGACCGGCGCCGCGTTCGAGCAGCCCACGGCGATCGCGCTGCCCTCCCCGAAGGCCGAGGGCACGCCGCACTCCGCGCCCGCCACGCCGGACCAGCCGCGCTCCACCGCACCGTCCACGACCCCTTCCCCGGCGGCCTCCCCGACCACCACCCCCGCCACCGCCCCGCACGGCCCGGCTCCCGCCACCGCCGCCACGACGCCCGGCCGCCGGCCCGCCCCCACCGCCGCCGCGACGTCCACGGTGAAGAGCTACCCGATCCCCGGCGGCAAGGTCGCGCTGGACCTGAAGCCGGACCGGGCCACCCTGGTGTCCGCCGCCCCGGACCCGGGCTGGCAGATGCAGGTGTGGACCGACGGCCAGTGGCTGCGGGTCGACTTCACCCGCGGCGACGAGGCCAACTCGGTCTTCGCCTCCTGGAACGGCCACGCGCCGATCGTGGAGACGGTGGTCCGCTGACGCGCGGGCCCCGACACCCCGTCACCCCGACACCCCGTCAGGCGACGGGCGGCGGCACCGCCGGCCGTCGCACCGCGAGCGGTCGGACGGCGGACGGCCGCACGCCGGACGGCCGCACGCCGGGCGCCGTCAGAAGCCGTCGCACGGCACGTACCCCGGCAGGTACGGCCCCACGTACCCCGCCCGGTCCACCAGCGTGTGCCTGGTCCCGCCCGGCACGCCGATGGTGGCCAGCACCACCCCGCCGTAGTCGTCCCGCGCCTCGTAGGGCTCGGTCAGCGACAGCGCGCCCCGGTCCACCGCGTAGTCGTAGGCGTAGTAGACGTCCGGCACGCTCACGGTGAGGTCCAGCACCCCGTCCCCGTACCGGTCGAGGTACGCGGTCAGCTCCCGGCCGCGCGGGCCGGTGGTCCGCACCGGGGAGGTGAGCACGATCCGCGTCCCCGGCGCGGCGAGCACGTACGAGAGGGTCTCCGGGTCCCCGGTCCGCGGCCCGGCGTACGCGGTACAGCGCAGCCCGAGCGCGGCGCAGTAGCGGCGGGCCGCCCGCTCGGCGTCGGCGACCGCGAAGACCACCGCGTCGGCGCGGCCCATCGGCAGCGGCCCCTCCTCCGCGGGGTCCGGTACGAGGCCGGCCCCGAACAGGACGGGTTCGGCGGCGGTGTCGGTCATGACTGCCCTCCCGGTAGGCGTACGGACCATCCTGGCCGTCCCGGGCACCGGGGGTGGGGCCCTGCGCACGGGGGTGTGGCTGGAGGGTGGCGCCGGTCCGACCTGCGCGCAACTGTTCCGTTTCCTCCTGGTCAAGCTGTGCCCCGGAACGGGAGAATCGGCCGCGCCGCTGTACAGAATGCCCACCACAGGACGGTGCCGTCGATGCCCCCCGCTCACGTCCCGAGCTCCCCCGGCTCGCCCAACTCCGCCGCTCCGCAGGGATCTTCCTCCGCTCCGCAGGGGTCTTCCGCCGCCCCGCAAGGCCCGTCCGCCGCCCCGGCGGGCAGCACCAACGACGCCATCGACCTCCTGGACGGCCGGCTGATCCGGCTGCTCGCCGAGGAGCCCCGGATCGGGGTGCTGGAGTGCTCGCGCCGGCTGCAGGTCGCCCGGGGCACCGTGCAGGCCCGGCTGGACCGGCTCCAGGCCAAGGGCGTGATCGGCGGGTTCGGCCCGGAGGTGGACCCGGCGGCGATCGGCTACCCGGTGACGGCCTTCGCCACGCTGGAGATCTCCCAGGGCCAGGGCGCGGACGTGCGGGCGCACCTGGCGAGCGTGCCGGAGGTGCTGGAGCTGCACACCATCACCGGGATCGGGGACATGCTGGTGCGGATCGTGGCCCGGTCCAACGCCGATCTGCAGCGGGTGATCGACCGGGTGCTGGGCTTCGACGGGATCGTCCGCTCGTCCACGGCGATCGTGCTGGAGAACCCGGTGCCGTACCGGATCCTGCCGCTGGTCGACCAGGCCGCCGCCGAGTAGGAGGATCGGATCGGTCCGACGCGCCGATTCGGGCATATGCGTGAGGCGCCGACGGCCGCAAGATTTCTATATGAACGTTCTACTACCTCTCGCGCCGCCCTCCGGTCCGCTGATATCCGCGGCAGCCGCGCCCCGCGCCGGGTCGGCCCCGGCATGACGAACGCGGTCGCGGCCGTCGGTACCGCCCCCACCCTCATCGCCTCCGCCCAGCGCGCCCTGCGCCTGCTGGAGGCGGCCGCCCGATACCCCAAGGGCGCCACCGCCAAGCAGCTCGCCCGGGACACCGATCTCGCCCTGGGCACCGCCTACCACCTGCTGCGCACCCTGGTGCACGACCACTACCTGGAACGCCGCAGCGGGCTCTACCGGACCGGCCCAGCGGTCGCCGGGCTGATCCGGGACGACGGCCCGGCGACCGGCCGGGCCCGGCTCCGGACGCTGCTGGGCGTGCTCGCCGACGAACTGTCCGCCGCCGTCTACTTCACCTGGTACCGGCACGGCGAGGTGGAACTGGTCGAGGCCGCCGAGGCCCCCGGCGCGCCGCTGGTCGACCGGCACGACTTCCGGGCCGGCGCGCACGCCCACGCGGCCGGCAAGACCCTGCTGGCCCTGATGACGGCCGAGGAGCGCCGGGCCCACCTGGCCCGCTACCCGATGGTGCCGTTCACCCCGTACACCCTGCGGGACCCGGCCTGCCTGCCGCTGCTGCCGCGCCAGGGCCCGCGGCGGGCCGTCCCGATCACCCAGTTCCAGGAGTACGCGCTCGGCACGGCGGGTGCGGCGGTGCCGGTCGTCGCGGGCACCGGCATCGGCGCGATCTCGGTCTCCTTGCCGATGGCCCAGGCCCACCGGCTGGCCGGGATCGCCGCCCGGCTGAGCACCCGGGTGGGCGAGGACTTCGCCGAGATGGCCTTCGGGGTCTGACCCCGCCGACCGGGCCGGCCCCGTGCGGGAGGGGCGGCGCCCGGTCAGCAGGAGGGGACGGTGCCGCCGCTCCTCAGCGCCTGGAGGGCGGAGACCGACTCGGCGAGGGTGCCGACCGGCACCAGGCGCAGCGAGGCCGGGGTGTTCACCTTGGCGTCCGCGCACTCGTCCTTGGGCAGCAGGAACACCGTCGCGCCGTCCCGGGCGGCCGCCTGCGTCTTCAGGGGGACGCCGCCGACCGGGCCGACGGTGCCGTCCTTGTCGATGGTGCCGGTGCCGGCGACGGTGAGCCCGCCGGTGAGGTCGCCGCCCTTGCCGTCGCCGGCCAGCTTGTCGACGATGCCCAGCGCCAGCATCTGGCCGGCGCTCGGCCCGCCGACCTCGCCGAGGTCGACCTTGACCTTCACCTGGTCCGGCGACAGGTGGAGGTAGCCCAGCGCGGCCGCGGTGGCGGCGTCCTGCGACTCGGCCATCTGCTGGGCGGTCGCCTCGTCGGCCTTCACCGGGTTGCTCTCCGGGTAGACCGTCTCGGTCGGGCGCACCGCCTCCTTGGGGTCGAACCACGCCTGCAGCGAGCGCCAGAAGGTGTTCTTCTGCCCAGCGTTGGTCGCCGTGATGGTGACCATCCGCAGCTCGCCCTCGGTGGTGCGCAGCGGCGCCCCGGTGATGGTGAGCACCGGCTTGCCCTGGTAGGAGCCCAGCGTGTCCGCGGTCAGGCCCGGCCAGGTGAGGGTGTACGGCAGCGGAACGAAGGCGGCCACGCCGAACAGCGCGGCGACCAGCACCCCGCACAGCGCGAGCGCGCGGGTCCGCGGGGTGGTGAGGGCCTTGGGGAGCTTGGTGTCGGACACAAGGGGAATCCAAACACACCCGACACCGTGTGCGGGCGCTACCTCAGGGCGTCGGCCACCTCGGTCGCCGCCTCCACCACCCGGGGGCCGACCCGCTCGGGCACCATGCCGTTCAGCATCACCACGCCGACGCTGCCCTCGATGCCGCTCAGCCCGACCAGTGCGGCGGCCGCCCCGCTCGCCCCGGACTGCTCCTCCGCACGGGTGATGACGAAGCCCTGCTCGGGCCGGCGCTGGCTGGGGAAGGTGCGCGCCTCCAGGATCGCCCGGCCGGCCGCGCTCTCGGTGAGCGGGTGGCGCAGGCCCGTCCGGTAGGCGACGTGGAAGTCGGTCCAGCTGGGCTCGACCACGGCGACGGCCAGCGCCTCGTTGCCGTCCACCAGGGTCAGGTGGGCGGTGGCGCCGAGGTCCTCGGCGAGGCTGCGCAGGGCCGGAAGCGCGGCCTCGCGCAGCAGCGGGTGCACCCGGTGCGCGAGGCGCAGCACGCCGAGGCCCACCCGGGCGCGCCCGCCGATGTCCCGGCGGACCAGGCCGTGCTGTTCCAGGGTGGCCAGCAGCCGGTAGACCACCGTCCGGTTGACGGCCAGCCGGGCGGCCAGCTCGGTCACGGTGAGCCCTCGCTCGGAGTCGGCGAGGAGCTTGAGGACCCGGACGCCGCGGTCCAGGGTCTGGGAGGTCTCGGCAGTCACGACGGGCAATCCTTTCCGCGGCGCTCGCAGGGCGGGCGGCGCCGTTCCAAGGTCGGTGTCGCGCGCAGGTGGGGGTGGCCGCGCTCGGGCCGCACGGCGTCGTCCTTGACGCGCACGGCCCCGCGACGCCGTCCCGCGGGGGTTGCCCGGCGGAAGAGCGTGGGGGAAAGGTAGTGAAGGAAATGACGCGACGGAAGTGGTTGTCCAAAATTCGGGCGTGATCAACTTCAACACCGGCTCGAATTCCGGACAAACCCCCGCGATTCGCCGGGTGCATCGGGGCACGGGAGCGCCCCCGGTCCGATGACCGGACGCGCCCCCGGTCCGACGGCCGGGCGCGCTCGCGGCTCCGCTACTTGGCCCACTCCCGGATCTTCGCGATCCGCGCGTTGAGCTGGTTGACGGTGGCCTGCGCGGTGAGCGGCCCGCCGCACTGGCGGCGCAGCTCGTTGTGGATGGTGCCGTGCGGCTGGCTGGTGCGGTGGTGCCAGGCGGCGACCAGCGTGTTCAGCTCCTTGCGCAGCTCCCGCAGTTCCTGGTGGGTGACCACCGGCCGCTGCTCGGCCGGCAGCTCCAGCAGGTCGGCCTCCTCGGCGGGCTTGGTCTTGCTGCGCTGGATCTGCCGGTGCTGGCGCTTCTGGAGCAGCATCTGCACCTGGTCCGGCTCCAGCAGGCCCGGGATGCCGAGGTAGTCCTCCTCCTCCTCGCTCCCCGGATGGGCCTGCATGCCGAACTCCATGGCGTTGTACAGCACCCGGTCGAAGACCGCGTCGGAGCCCAGCGCCTCGTAGGAGAACTCCTCGCCGCCGGCGCCGTCCGGGCCGTCGTTGGCCCGTTCGGCCTCGGCGAGCAGCCGGTCCTCCTCGTCGAAGAGGCCCTCGCCCTCCTTCTTCGGCCGGTCCAGCACGTGGTCGCGCTGGAGCTCCATCTCGTTGGCGAAGCCCAGCAGCAGCGGGATGGTCGGCAGGAACACGGAGGCGGTCTCGCCGCGCTTGCGGGCGCGCACGAAGCGGCCGACGGCCTGGGCGAAGAACAGCGGGGTGGAGATCGAGGTCGCGTACACCCCGACGCTGAGCCGGGGCACGTCGACGCCTTCGGACACCATGCGGACGGCGACCATCCAGCGCGAGGTCCCCTCCGCGAAGTCGGAGATCCGCTTGGACGCCTCGGCCTCGTCCGAGAGCACCAGGGTGACCTTCTCGCCACTGATCTCGCGCAGCATCTTGGCGTAGGCCCGGGCCACGTTCTGGTCGGTGGCGATGACCAGCCCGCCGGCGTCCGGGATCGCCTTGCGGACCTCGGTGAGGCGCCGGTCGGCGGCCTGGAGCACGGCCGGGATCCACTCGCCCTGCGGGGACAGCGCGGTGCGCCAGGCCTGGGCGATCAGGTCCTTGGTCATCGGCTCGCCGAGCCGGGCCTCCAGCTCGTCGCCGGACTTGGTGCGCCAGCGCATGTTGCCGCTGTAGCTGAGGAAGATCACCGGGCGGACGACGTGGTCGGCCAGCGCGTGCCCGTAGCCGTAGGTGTAGTCGGCGACGGACTTGCGGATGCCGTCGCCGCCCGCCTCGTACGCCACGAACGGGATCGGGTTGGTGTCGGAGCGGAACGGCGTACCGGTCAGCGCCAGTCGGCGGGTGGCCGGCTCGAAGGCCTCGAAGCAGGCCTCGCCCCAGGACTTGGAGTCACCGGCGTGGTGGATCTCGTCCATGATCACGAGGGTCTTGCGGGCCTCGGTCCGGTTGCGGTGCAGCATCGGGTTGACCCCGACGCCCGCGTAGGTGACCACGATGCCGTGGTACTCCCGGGACAGCGGCCCGGAGGAGTACGCCGGGTCCAGCTTGATGCCTATCCGCGCGGCGGCCTCGGCCCACTGCTTCTTCAGGTGCTCGGTCGGCGCGACGACGGTCACCTGCTGCACCAGGTGGTTGTGCAGCAGGTACGAGGCCAGGGTGAGCGCGAAGGTGGTCTTGCCTGCGCCCGGGGTGGCGACCGCGAGGAAGTCGCGCGGCTGCGTCTCGATGTACTTGTCCAGCGCGCCCTGCTGCCAGGCCCGCAGCTTGCCCGCGGTGCCCCACGGGGCGCGGCCGGGGAAGGCCGGGGAGAGGTGGTGCGAACCGGCGGGCGTGCCATGGCCGGCGGATCGGGCGGGCGCCTGCGACTCCGGTGCGTCGGAGAACAGCGGCATCGAGGAGGCGGCGGCAGTACTCACGGTCTCCGAGGGGGGATCATCGCAGGTCAGAGGCGGTTTAGCGGCCTCGCCCCGCGGTCGGGCGGCGATCGGACAACCCGCCCAGCGTACCGGGTCCGGCGCCGTTCGGGCCTCCGGGCGAGGCGCCGCGCCCGGCCCGCGCGGCCGGAAATCGATGTGACCCGGATCACATCCGATATCTCGTGAAACCCGGTAATCGCCACCCGTCCCGGGACTCTCACCAGGGTGAGGCCGCACCGACCCCACCTGCCGCACCGCGGCCTCGCACCGAACCGAAGGGACCCACCCGTGCGCACCGTCGAAGAGCCCGTCCAGGCCCGTCTGATCCTCTCCCCCCACCGCTCGGTCCGGCTGCGGGTGGTGCTCTCCTACCTGCCGGAGGACCCGCTGGCCGTCCGGATGGCCTTCCCCGCCGAGTTCTCGCTGGACGAGCCCGCCGAACGCCGGGACTCCGAGGACATCGTCTGGATCTTCGCGCGCCAGCTGCTCTCGGCCGGCATCGAGCTGCCGGCCGGCGTCGGCGACGTCCACGTCCGGCCCGCGGTCGGCCGGCGCACCATGGTCGAGCTGCGGGCCCCCGAGGGCACCGCGCTGCTCCAGTTCGACACGACCGACCTGCGCCGCTTCCTGTGGCGCAGCCGGCTGCTCGTCCCCGAGGGCGAGGAGCACCTGCACCTGGACGCCGACCGCGCGCTCGCCCAGCTGCTCGGCTGACGGGCGGCGGCGTCCGGAAGCGCCCCCGCGCTTCCGGCCACCCGCGTCCGTCGGCGGCAACCCGGGTCCGGGGCCCGGGAAGCCCGTGCGGTCGCCCGCCCGCCCCGGGGCGGATCAGCTAGAGAGCTTGCGCATCAGCCGGACGCCCTGGGCCGCCGTCAGGTGCGGCAGGTACGCCTTGCCGATCGCCCGGGTGATGCCGGGCAGCGCGGCCGGGTCGGGGTACGCCATGTACATCGGCCGGTACTCCGGCTGGAACTTCGCCTTGAAGGCCAGCAGCGAGCGGAAGCCGTACACCGGCTCCAGCACCTTGCCCATCCAGTCCAGCATCCGCTGCAGCCCGGTGGGCTCCTCGTCCTGCCCGGTGCGGGCCAGCGGCGCGCCCGACAGCGACAGGAAGCGCGCGCCCTCCTCCTTGAAGCCGAGCGCGGCCGAAGCGATCAGGAACTCGCTGACGCCGCGGAAGCCGTCCGAGCGCCGGCGCATGAAGTCCAGCGTCCAGCCGACCGGCACGCCGTCCTCGTACACCGGCATCCAGCTGGTCAGCCCGTGCACCACCCGCTGCTCGTCCACCGCGATCAGCACCCGCACGTCCGGGTCGTCCAGCTCCGCCAGCCCGCCGAGCGTGAAGCCCATCTCCGGCAGGCCCTTCTCGGAGACCCACTCCTCGGAGATCGCCCGGATCTGCTCCCGCAGGGCGAGCGGCGCCTCGTGGTACGCCCACCACTCCGCGGAGATGCCCTGCTTGCCGGCCTTGTTGAGGGCGGTGCGGATGTCCTGCCACTTGCGGCCGGTGAAGGCCAGCTCGGGCAGCGGCACCACGGTGTCCTCGGCGACCTGCAGCGAGCGCCAGCCGAGCCGCGCGGCGGCGTCCCTGGTCTCGCCGCAGACGCTGTAGAAGCACGGCGTCCACCCGCGCGCGTCGCAGTACCGGGCGAAGCCGGCCACCGCCCCGGCGCGGTCCTCCGGCGCGCCGAACGGGTCGCCGGTGGTCAGCGCGACGGTGCCCACCACCCGGTAGGCGACGGCCGCCCGGCCCTGCTCGTCGAACCAGTAGTGGTTGCCGTCCCAGGTGGCGATGAACGAGAGCGTCCCGCCGCCGTGCTCGGTCAGCAGCGCCCGCGCCCGTCCGGCCGCCGCCGCGTCGGTGTGTAGCACCGGACGGCGGAAGACGGAGAGCAGCACGGCCAGCGCGACCGCCCAGAACGCCAGCCCGCAGTACGTCTCCAGGAACCGCGCCACCGGCCCGACCGCGATCGGGTAGTCCGGCAGCAGGTCGTTGTACGCGGGCGGCAGGAACTGGGCCGGCAGCCCGGCCACCAGCCGGCGGGCGGTCGCCCCCGGCTCGAACTCCCCGGCCGCCAGCCGCCCGACCCCCACGTAGGTGGCCGCGGAGGCGAGCGCCGCGCCGCCGAGCACCAGGGCCAGCCGGCGCACCGAGCTGCCGGACAGCCGCAGCGGGAAGCGCTTGCGGGTGGCCACCAGCAGGGCGGTGGTCAGCAGCGGCAGCAGCAGCGCCTCGACGAAGTACTGCACCACGTCCCGGCTCACCGGCCCGGCGTCCAGGTACAGCCAGCACAGCAGCGCGGCCCAGAGCAGCTCGGTGGCCACGGTGACCAGCCAGGCCAGCCGCAGCCCCCGGCGCAGCCCCTCGGCGAGCACCAGCAGCAGCGCCGGGAAGAGCGCGGCCATCATCCGGCCCGGGGTGTCGAAGATCCGGACGACGGCGTGCGCGCGGGCGCAGTCGTGCGCCGACAGCGCGCAGAAGTCGGCGACCTCGTCCGGGCTGAGCCGGTGCGAGAAGTACAGCTCGGAGAAGGTGTTGAACGGTCCGCTGGCGTTGTCGTACAGCGAGGCGAGCAGCGGCCCGAAGGCGGCGGCGACCAGGCAGAGCGCGACCAGCACCCGGGTCTCGGAGTGCGAGGAGCGGTGCGTGCGCAGGTGCGGGCGGCCCCGGCTGACCAGCGCGCCCAGGCCGAGCCCGGCCAGCGCGGCGGCGCACCGCTGGACGCTCTGCAGGTGGCCCACGTACAGCGTCATCACCAGCGGGACGAGCAGCACCAGCAGGTGCAGCCGGCGGCGCCAGAGCACGGTGAGCCGGTACCCGAGCACCCCCGCCAGCGCGAACACGCCGACGCCGGGGCCGACCGAGATCTGGTCGGCCACCGAGGCGGTCCACTGCTCCCCCGCCGAGGAGCCGAAGGCGACCAGCGCGGTGCCCAGCAGGGTGCCGACGACCTGCCCGCCGACCAGCACCGCGAGGGTGCGCGGCCGCCCGAGCCGGTGCTCGGCGGCCGGGCCGACCAGGAGCAGCAGCAGGCTGGTGAACACGTACGAGCCGCTGCCGGAGCACCAGAACATCGAGGTGACCGGCGTCCACCAGTGGCCCTCGGCCAGCGTGGGCAGGCCGATCCCGGCCCGGTCCAGCAGCCGTTCGGACGGGCCGTGGCCCAGGCTCCCGGTGGCCGCGCCGAGCAGCCAGAGCCCGGCCAGCAGGGTCAGCGTCAGCGGCGCCGAGCGCAGCCGGGAGCCGAGCGCCCTGGCCGCCCGCCGGACCCGCTGCGGGCGCGGCTCCGCGGTGCGGGTGACCGGGGCCCGGTCGGTGCTTCGCCCGGCCGTGCGCTCCGCGTCCGGCCCCGGCTTGCGCTGCTCGCCGACGGTGGCCAGCGCGGTTCCCGCCCCGGTCACCGCGTCAGCCCGGTCTGCTGGGCGAGCCACGGGAGCTGCTGGACGATGCCGGGGCGGAAGACGACCCAGCCGTGGCCGCCCGGCATCAGGTCGAACTTGGACTTCATTCCGGCCGCCTGCGCGGCCCGGTAGACCTTCTCCATCTGCGGTCTGAACTCCTCGTCGGTCTCGCCGACGACCAACGCGACGTTGGTGTCCGGGAATTTCCTGCGGGCCATCACCTGGAGCGGATCGACCGCGTCGAACTTCTTCTCGTCACCGCCGAAGGCGGCCTTGACGGTCTGTTCCCGGCTGCCCAGGGTCGGTTCCTCCTGCCCGGACATGTCGAGGACGGTGCCGTACACGTCGGACGCGTTGACGCCGAGCTGGAGCGCGCAGGTGCCGCCCATCGAGGCGCCCCCGATCGCCCACGCGGTGCGGCCGGTCGCGGCCTGGAGGTTCTGGTGGACCCAGTCCGGCACGTCCACGGCCAGGTACGTCTGGGTCTTGGCGATCTTGGAGTCGAGGCAGAGCGTGTTGGCCCAGGTGGAGCCGAGCTGATCGGGCATCACCACGATCGGCGCGAGGCCGCCGTGGTCCGCGGCGAAGGCGTCCAGCGCCTCGTTGATCTGCGCGGAGAGCACCCAGTCCCCCGGGACGCCGGGCTGGCCGGTGATCATCACGACCACCGGCAGCAGCGGCCGCGGGGTGGCCTGGTAGGCGGGCGGCAGGTAGACGTACGCGTCGCGGGCCTTGAAGCCCGACCTGGTGCCGGGGATCGGCACCACCGAGACGGTGCCCTTCTCGGGCAGGTCCGCCGGGGGCTTCCAGACCTCCTCCAGCGACTTGCCGGGCGGGGCGCTCATGATCTGGCCCGCCTTGGTGGCGACCAGCCCGTCGGTCCTGGTCAGCCAGGGCGCCAGCATCACGCGCCCGCTCGGGAACTGGCCGAAGCCGATGTTGACCTCGGAGGAGGACATCAGCAGCACCAGGCCGCTCAGGCCCAGTGCGAGCCCCCGGCGCCGCCAGGTGAGCCGGCGCAGCCGGTAGCCGACCAGGCAGAGCCCGAGCAGGGCGACGGCTATCCACCAGGTGACGTACCGGGGAGTGCCCTCGGGGAAGGGGTGCCACCAGCCGTCGACCACCACGTCCAGCAGCCAGCTGAGCGCGGCCGCGGTGAACAGTGCGGCGGGTAGGCGGACCCGCCACCAGCTGCGGCCGCGGCCGATGGCTAGCGCGAACAGCGCCGCCCAGCCTGCCGCCAGCACGGCGTGCGGGATCAGGCCCTCGGTGAGCGGCCAGTCGATCGGGTTCCAGCGGGAGGCAAGGGTCAGCGTGGTCATGCGGCTTTGCCCGGCGGGGTGGTGTCGGCCAGGAAACCGTAGGCGACGACGTTGCCGTCGTAGCCGCGTTCCTCACTGTACGAACCGCCGCAGGTGATGACCCGCAGCTGTGCGTCAGCGGCCTGACGATAGACCCGGTCGTCCGGGAAGTCCTTTCGGTCGTGCACTTCGATGGCGTAGAGCTGGTAGACGGCGGTGGCGCCGTCCGCCCGGGCGATCTCGATCCGATCCCCGCGACGGAGCGCGCCCAGATGATAGAAGACCGCGGGGCCGGCCTTGTTGTCGACGTGTCCTGCCAGGATCGCGGTGCCGCGCTGGCCGGGGCTGGCCCCGCCGCGGTACCAGCCCGCCAGGTTGCGGTCCGCCTCGGGCGGGGTCTGGAGACGGCCGGCGCCGTCCAGCCCGAGCGCGGTGACCGGGGCGTCCAGCCGCACCGCCGGGATGCGGATCCGGGTCGGCGCGGACGGGCCGAGCGGCGGCACGATCGAGACCGGCGCGATCCCGGCCTGGGCCTGGCCGGCCCCCGGCGCGGGCGGCAGCGACGAACCTCCGTCGTGCAGCAGCCAGGCTCCGAGGACCAGCGCGGCCCCGGCCGCCAGGGTGCCCGGCCACGGGCCCCTGCTCTGCTGGACGCCCATGGGCGCTCCCCTCTGCCGACGGAACCCCGCTTCCTGGGAGTTTCCTGGGAACAATTCAACCGGAACGGACTGTAAGGCACGTCCATACGACGGTCGTACCGGCACCCGCCGATCGGCAGGGCGGACGGCCTCTTTTCTGCGCCGCGTGGGCGCCCGGTCGCGGAGCGCGACGACCGCCCCCCGCGCACGATCGCCGCGGGTGCACGCCCGACACGAGCTACCGACGGTTCAACGGACCCGATCGGTTGCGTCGTTCGAGCGATCACTCACGAGCTCGCGCTGCGCCTCTTCGACCGGCCCCGCCCTCGTGCCATGCTGACCCGGTTACGGGTTGTATCACCCACTTGTCCGACCGGACTCCGCACTCCCGCACGCCGCCCGCCCGCCCCACGAACGGAGTGACCATGGAAGCCCTCTCACGCCGCACCCTGCTGACGGCCGGCGCCGCCACCGCCGCCACCCTGGCGGCCGGGTGCGGCAGCAACCACGCCACCGGCGAGGAGCGGGCGACCGGCAGCACCGCGCCGGCCACCGGAGCGGCCGACGAGCAGGGCGCCACTCCGGCCCCGGCCCCGCTCCCCCGGCCGCAGCCGGTCCTGATCGGTGACGGCTCCACCTCGGACACCGGCGCCCAGCCGCACCAGCCCGTCCCCGACCGGCTGCAGCCCGGCCAGCGCCCGCCGCAGTTCGTGGTCTTCTCCTGGGACGGCGCCGGCGAGCTCGACAACGGCCTGTTCGCCCGCTTCCGCCGACTGGCCCGGGACCACGACGCGAAGATGACCTTCTTCCTCAGCGGCCTCTACCTGCTGCCCGAGTCCAAGAAGGACCTCTACCGCCCGCCGCAGCACAAGGCCGGCGCCTCCGACATCGGCTACCTGAGCGACCAGCACATCCGCGACACCCTGGAGAACGTGCACGCGGCCTGGCTGGAGGGCCACGAGATCGGGACCCACTTCAACGGCCACTTCTGCGGCTCCACGGGCGTCGGCGCGTGGTCCCCGGAGGAGTGGGACAGCGAGATCCAGCAGGCGATGGACTTCGTGACGAACTGGCGCACCAACACCGGCTTCACCGACCTGCCCGCGCTGCCCTTCGACTACCGCAAGGAGCTGATCGGCAGCCGCACCCCCTGCCTGGAGGGCCAGCGCAACCTGCTGCCCACCGCGGTCAGGCGCGGCTGGCGCTACGACAGCAGCGGCAACGGCACCCAGGTGTGGCCGCAGAAGATCCAGGGCGGCGCGCTGTGGGACCTCCCGCTGCAGTCCATCCCGTTCCCCGGGCACACCTTCCAGGTGCTCTCGATGGACTACAACATCATGTACAACCAGTGCGGCCCCAACACCAAGGCCGACCCGGCGCTCCAGCCCGGCTTCCAGACCCAGGCCCGCGACGCCTACCTGATGGGGTTCGACCGCACCTACAACGGCAACCGGGCGCCGTACGTCATCGGCAACCACTTCGAGGAGTGGAACGGCGGCATCTACATGAACGCCGTCGAGGACGTCCTCAGGACCATCGCGGACAAGCCGGAGGTCCGGCTGGTCTCCTTCCGGCAGCTGGTCGACTGGCTGGACGCCCAGGACCCGGCGGTGCTGCGCAAGCTCCAGACCCTCGCCCCGGGACAGTCCCCGGCCGGCGGCTGGGAGGCCTTCCTCGGCGCCCCGGCGGGGGCCGCGCCCCCCGCCACGGCCCCCGCCGGCGCCACCTCCGGCTGACCGTCAGGCCTTCGTCCGCACCCGGCCGGAGAGCACCGCGCCGAGCAGCGCCACCCCGGCCATCGACAGCAGGATCACCGCGAAGGCGCCGGGCGAGCCGGCCTCCCCGCCGCCGCCCCCGTGGGCGGCGGCGAGCGAGCCGCCGCCCAGCGCCGCGAACATCACCCCGGCCAGACCGGTCAGCAGCACATTGCCCAGCGCGTCGCTCATCTGGAGCGCGGCCGAGTTGGCCCCGGCGTCCTCCGGCGTGGAGAGCTTCATCATCAGCACGCTGACGCTCGCGATGGCCATCCCCATCCCGACGCCGCCGACGCCCCAGGCCACCGACGCGGCCCAGGCCGGCACCGCCGGGAATAGCACCAGCGCGGCGCCCGAGATCGCCACCGCGGTCAGCACGAAGCCGCCCCGGATCATCGCCGTGCGGTAGCGCTCCGCCCCGGGCCGGCCCTGGAGCCAGGAGCCGAGCGCCCAGGTGAGACCGCCGCTGGTCAGGGTCAGGCCGGCCAGCGTCGGCGAGAGCTCACGCTGGGTGGTCATCATCAGCGGGATGAAGGCCTCGGCGGCGAAGAACGCCCCCGCGGCCACCCCGCGCAGCAGGATCACGGCCGGCAGTCCCCGGCCGGCCCGCAGGGTCCGCGCCGGCAGCAGGCCGAGGACCGCCGGCACCAGCAGCGCCGCCCCGGCGATCCCGGGGACCAGTCCGATCAGGTCGCGCCGCTGGCCCGCGTACTGCAGCAGGCCGGCGCCGACCGCCGCCATCGCGGCCAGCAGGGTGCGACGGCGGTCGAAGGCCGCGCCCCTGGCCACCGGGTGCTCCCGCTCGGTGCGGGCCAGTGCCGGGCCCATCACGGCCAGCGGCAGCAGGATCAGCACCGGCACGGCCAGGAACACCCAGCGCCACCCCAGGTGCTGGGTGACGGCCCCGGAGACCAGCGGACCGATGATCGAGGGCAGCACCCAGGCCGAGGAGAAGGCCGCGAACACCGCGGGCCGCAGCCGCTCCGGGTAGGCCCGGCCGACCACCACGTACAGGGCGACGATCACCAGCCCGCCGCCGAGGCCCTGGATGGCCCGCCCGGCCACGAACACCCACATCCCGGGTGCCGTCCCGGCCACCACCAGCCCCACGCCGAACACGGCGATGCCGCTGAACAGCGGCCGCAGCGGGCCGCTCCGGTCGCACCACTGGCCGGAGACGACCAGGGCGAACAGGGTGGTGGTGAAGTAGCCGGAGAAGGCGAACGCGTACAGCCCGAGCCCGTTCAGCTCGCGGGCCGCGGTCGGCATCGCGGTGTTGACGGCCGTCGCCTCGAAGGCGATCACCAGGACCACCGAGACGATCCCCAGCGTCAGGGCACGGTAGCGGCCGCCGAGGACCCCACCACCGGGGTCGTCGTCGAGGGGTATCGGTACGGGGTCGACCGAGGTGGGGGAGGCAGTGGTCATACGTAACATCGTAAGAGCCGTCTGCCCCGATGACCCCTGACCCCGGTCGGTGATCTCCTCGGCCGCAAGGCCTAGGACGGGCCCCGGGACCCAGGACGGGCCCCGGCCGGGACCGCGGCGGAGGTCAGTGCAGCACCTTGAGGCCCACCACGCCGGAGACGATCAGCAGCAGGCAGGCGATCCGGGCCATGGTCACCGCATCCCCCAGGACGGCCATGCCGTAGACCGCGGTGCCGACCGCTCCGATGCCCACCCAGACGGCGTAGCCGGTGCCGATCGGAATGGTGCGCATCGCGTACGCCAGGCCGCCCATGCTGAACAGCAGTGCGATGCCGAAGACGAGGCTGGGAACGAGGCGGGTGAAGCCCTTGGACGATTCCAGGGCGACCGCCCAAACGGTCTCCAGGACACCCGAGACGATCAGAACGAGCCAGGCCATGACGGTGGTACCTCCGCAGTCCACAGCGGCCGGATTGCCGCTGAACTGCGCCGTCTTGTCGTCACCGGGTACGACGCGCTCGTCCGGGGTGGCGGAAATACCGCCACCTGCCCCCGACGGTAGCACACCTTGCCATACAGAATTTACATAAGGGCATTGACCCCTCTCCCCCGGATCGGCCACTATGAATTCACTGGCCGTGTGCCCGAGTGGCTTAGGGAACCGTCTGCAAAGCGGTGCACGCGGGTTCGATTCCCGCCATGGCCTCACCGGAAAAGGAAATTGCCGGTCGACTCCGAAAGTCGGCCGGCAATTTCCTTTCCCTGCTTTCCGCCTTTTCCGGGAGCTCCCGGTCCGTCCCGGGAGCTCCCGGTCAGGCGGTGACGGCGTCCTCCGCCCGGATCGGCAGCCGGCCGACCGGCAGGCCGGTGGCGGCGCGCACGGCCGCGGCGACGGCCGCCGGGGCGACCACCGCGGGCACGGCTCCGACCGCCTTCGCGCCGAACGGGGCCACCACGTCGCGCTCCTCCAGCAGCGCGGCGATCCGCACCTCCGGGGTGTCCAGCGCGGTGGGCAGCCGGTAGCCGGTGAGCGAGGGGTTCAGCAGCACCCCGCCCTCCGTCCGCAGGTCCTCCAGCAGCGCCAGGCCCACGCCCTGGGCCACTCCCGCCTCGATCCGGTCCTCGATCTGGCGCGGGTTCAGCGCCCGGCCGACGTCCTGGGCGACCGTCATCTCGACCACCCGCACGGCGCCCAGCTCGATGTCCACGTCCACCACCGCACGCATCGCGCAGAACGAGATGGAGACGAAGGCGTCGCCCTGCCCGGCCTCGTCCAGCGGCTCGGTGGGGTGCGGGCGGCACTGCGCGGTGGCCCAGAGCTCCTTGCCCTCCAGCGCCTCGGCGACCGGCATGCCGAGCACCCCGTCGTACGAGGTGATCTTGCCGTCGGCGATCTGGAGCAGCTCCGCGGACATCCCGAAGTTCGCCGCGATCGGCTGCAGCAGCTGGTGGCGGACCATCAGCGCGGCCCGCTCGACGGCGCCGCCGGAGACCCAGGTGTGCCGGCCGCGGGCGGACGGCCCGGCGATCGACTGGTCGCTGTCGGCCGGGGCGATGTAGACCTCGCTGACGCCCAGCACGGTCTGCACGATCTGCCGGGCCAGCGTGGCGAAGCCCTGCCCGGCGTCGACCGCCGCGCAGATCACCGTGGCGTGGTCCCCGCTGACCCGCACGGTCGCCGTGGAGACCTCGTCCTCGCCCTCGGCGCCCAGCATGTGCACCATGCCGACGGCGTAGCCGATCCCGCGCCGCACCGCCGCCGGGTCGCCCGCGCCGCCGGGCCCGCCGGGCAGCAGCCACTCGGCGTCCGGGTCGTCCACCGGCAGGGCCGGCAGCGGCTCGGCGGCGACCGCGTCCAGCAGGGCGCGCACCGGCGCCGGGCAGGTGACGGCCTGACCGGTGGGCAGCGGGTCGCCGGTGGACATCGCGTTGCGGCGGCGGATCTCCACCGGGTCCACGCCGATCCGGGCGGCCAGCTGGTCCAGCTGCGACTCGTACGCGAAGCAGGCCTGCAGGGCGCCCTCGCCGCGCATCCGGCCGGCCGGCGGGTTGTTGGTGCGCACCGCCCAGGCGTCCACGAAGACGTTCGGGCAGACGTACGGACCGGCCGAGAAGGCCGTCGCGGCGGCCAGCGCCTCGGCGGAGACGTCCGCGTAGGCGCCGCCGTCCAGCAGGATCTGCGCCTCGACCTTCACCAGCGTGCCCTCGGCGTCGGCGTGGTGGCGGTAGCGCAGGAGCGCGGGGTGGCGCGAGGCGTGGGTGTGGAAGGACTCCTCGCGGGTGAGCGTCATCTTCACCGGCCGCCCGGTGCGCAGCGCCAGCAGGGCCAGGGTGACCTGGAACGAGAGGTCCTCGCGGTCGGTGGTGGCGCCGGGCACGCCGGTGACCACCAGCCGGACCCGGTCCGGCTCCAGGCCCAGGCAGGCGGCGGTGCGGTCGCGGTCGCCGTGCGGGTCGGTGGAGGACAGGTGCAGCTCGACGCCGCCGTCCGGGCGCGGTACGGCCAGCCCGGCCTCGGCGCCGAGCGGGGCCGGGTCCTGCCGGCCGACCTGGTAGAGGCCCTCGACGACGATCTCGCCGACCGCGTCCGGGTCCCCGGTGCGCAGCGGCAGGTGGCGGAACAGGTTGCCGTCCGGGTGCAGCGGCGGCGCGGTGAAGGCCTGCTCCGGGTCGGTGACGGCCTCCAGCGGCTCGTAGTCGACCGCGATCAGGCCGACCGCCAGCCGGGCGGTGTCCGGGTGGTCGGCGGCCACCGCGGCGATCGGCTCGCCGTGGTGGCGCACCACGCCGGCGGCCAGCACCGGCCGGTCGGCGACGATCGGCCCGGCCGGGGCGCCGTCGGGGGTGCCGTCCGGTCCGGGCGGCAGGTCGGCGGCGGTGACCACGGCGTGCACGCCGGGCAGCGCCAGCGCGGCCGAGGTGTCGATGCCCCGGATCCGGGCGTGCGGGTGCGGAGAGCGCAGCACCGCGCCCCACAGCAGCCCCTCGGCCCACAGGTCGGCCGCGTACGGGTAGATGCCGAGCGCCTTGGGCAGCGCGTCGCTGCGCAGCGGGGAGCTGCCCAGGCCGATCGGCTCCGGTGCGCCGCCCTCGCCGCCGTCCTGCTGGAGTGCTGCGCCGATGTCGGTAGGCGACGTCATGATGCGTGGTCGTCCTCGGGGAGCCGGATGCCGTGGGCGGGGGTGGCACCGTACGGGACACCGGCCGGGGCGCCGCCCTCGGCCGGGGCACCGTGCGGGTGCGGGGCGGCGTACGGGGTGCCGTGCGGCGGCGTGCCGTCGTAGACGGAGCCGGGCAGCGGGGTCCCGTGCGCGGGGGTGGGCTCGTAGACCGGGGCGTCGTACCCGGTGTCGTAGCCGTTCTGCTGCTGGTGGCCGTCCGGGTAGGGCACGTAGGTGCCGTGCGCGGGGGTGGCCTGGTACGGCTGCTCGGGGTAGCCCTGCGGCGGGTAGTACACCTGGTCGTCGGCGGCCTGGGCGGGGATCCGGGCGGGGATGTCGTCCCGGATCGGGGCCAGCACGGTGGTGTCGTACACGCCGGTGTCGTAGCCGCCCTGGGGGTCGCCGTACGGCAGCCCGGCCGGGGCCTGCTCGACGGCGGGCTGTGCCATGGCGTGCTGTTCCACGGCGGGCTGCGCCGGGTGGTGCTGCTCGGCGGCGTGCTGCTCCGGGTGGTAATGCTCCGCCGGGTGGGTGACCGGGTGGGCCTCGACGGGCTGCTGCGGGACGTGCTCGATCCAGGCGTCGGCGTCGGCGTAGACCGGCGGCTCGACGGCCTGCCCGGGTTCGACCGGCGCGTCCACCGGCACGTCGGCGGGCGGTTCGGCGACCGGCTCGGCCGGTCCCCCGGGGGCGGGCCCGGCGGCCTGCGCGGCGGCCTCGGCGAGCGCGGCGGCCTCCTCCGCCTCCTCGGCCTCCGCCGCGCGGGCGTCCGCGACGGTCTGGACGGCGGCCAGCACGCCCCGGTAGCCGGTGCAGCGGCAGAGGTTGCCGCACAGCGCCTGACGGGCCTCCACCTCGGTGGGCCGGTGGTTGCGCTGGAGCAGGTCGTGCACCGCCATCGCCATGCCGGGGGTGCAGTAGCCGCACTGAACGGCGCCGGAGGCGGCCAGCGCCTGCTGGACGGCGCTCGCGCCGCCGGCGGCGGACAGGCCCTCGACGGTGCTGATCTCGCTGTCCGCGGCCAGGGCGGCTGGCACCAGGCAGCCGGCCACCAGCTGGCCGTCCACCTGCACCGAGCAGGCCCCGCACTCGCCCTGCTCGCAGCCGTCCTTGGCGCCGGCCAGGCCGAGCCGCTCGCGCAGCACGTAGAGCAGGCTCTCGCCGATCCACGCGTCGGTGACGGGCCGTTCGAAACCGTTGACCCGCAGCGTGTACGAGGCGCACGGGCGCAGCTCGCGGCTGACCTGCGGGGAGAGGCCGAGCGGGTCGGCGTCCAGGGTCTCGATGGGGTCTGTGGTCACTTCAGCGCCCTTCCCAGTGCCCGTCGGGCCAGCACCGATACGGTACGCCGCAACCGAACCGCGGCCGCGGTCGGCCCCTCGGTCACGGCCTCCCAGGCGCCCTCGGCGCCGTAGTTGTCGGGGACGCAGGCGGCGGCCACGTACTCGCCGAAGGCGGCGGTCGCGGCCGGGTCGATCTCCCGGCTGCCGTCCCAGTCGATGCAGCCGGCCACCCAGGCCTCGGCCTCCAGCGGGCGCAGCGGCACCGGCGCGACGGCCCCGACGGCGCAGCGCACCGAGCGCCGGGCCGGGTCGAGGACCAGGGCGACGGAGGCGGTGGCGCGGGCCGGTCCGCTGCGGCCGGTGGCCTTGAGGAAGACCTGCGGGGCGTGCAGCAGCGGGACGCGCACCCAGGTGAGCAGTTCGCCGGGGCGCACCGGGTCGAGTCCGGTGAGCAGGTGACTGACCGGCACCTCGCGGGTGCCCCCGGCCCGGGCCAGGGTGACGCTGGCCTCCAGCGCGGTGAGCACCGGGAGGGTGTCGCCGGCCGGGGCGGCGGTGACGATGTTCCCGCCGAGGGTGCCGACGTTGCGGACCTGCGGCGGGCCGGCGGTGCGGGCGGCGTCGGCGAGCGCGGGGATGAGCGCCGCGAAGTCGGGGCGGTCCATCCGGGCGTGGGTTAGTCCGGCGCCGAGCACGGCCGTGCCGCCGTCCTCGTAGCGCCAGCCGCGCAGTTCGGTGATCCGGCCGAGGCCGACCAGGGCGGCGGGGCGCAGTCGGCCGGCGTTGACGGCCTCCATCAGGTCGGTGGCTCCGGCCACCGGTACCGCGGCCGGGGCGGCGGCCAGCGCGTCGACGGCCTCGTCGAGGGAGGCCGGCAGCATGATCGTCCGGTTCACCTGGGTCCCACCGTGCTCCACTTGCTCATCGATCGCCTGCCGCCCGCCGGCCTTCGGCCGTACTGTCCTGCGTCAGCAGCCCGGCCTGGCCCGTAGGGTACGGGCGATCGGGCCGGGTTGGGCAACTCTGGCACACAATGCTCGATGATCATTTCGGGACCGGTGAACGGGACTGCCCGATTGGGACTGATACCGGGCGGTATCTGCCCCGACCCGCTCCGGGCCAGGGCAGATGTTCATCAGTTCTTGACGTCGGACGACCGCTCAGAAGTTCCCCGCGGGTAGGACCGGGGCGTTTCCCGCGGGTCTTCGCCGGGTCCGGCAGGCCCCGCGGGACACCCCCTACCGCACCGGCGGCGGGCCCTCGATCGGCCGGCCGAGCACCCCGGGGCGGCGCTGCCACGGGTGCGGACCGTCGGCCGGGCGGTACTCGACGCCGAGCGCGTCCAGCGCCCTCAGGTGCGTCGCCAGCCGCTGCTCGAAACCGGCGAAGTCCCGCTCGGCCGGCTCGGCGGGCAGCTCCGACCAGGCGACCTCGGCGAAGGCGACCAGCCGGGGGAAGGCCCGGTAGTCGATGTCCCGGGCGCTGTCCATGAACTCGCTCCACAGGTTGGCCTGGGTGCCGATCACGTGCCGGGCGGCGGCCTCGTCCAGCTGCTCGGGGACCGGCTCGAACCGGTAGACGTCCTCCAGCGTGCGCACGAATCCGACCGGGATCGGCTCGTCCGGTCCGTCCGCCTGCCGGTGGTCGAAGTAGACGTGCTGCTCGGGGCACATCACCACGTCGTGCCCGGCCTTCGCGGCGGCGACCCCGCCGCCGAAGCCGCGCCAGGAGGAGACGGCGGCGCCCGGCGCGAGCCCGCCCTCCAGGATCTCGTCCCAGCCGATCAGCCGGCGGCCGCGGTCGGCCAGCCAGCCGTCGAAGTGCCGGATGAGGTGGCTCTGCAGTTCGTCCTCGTTGGCCAGGCCCAGCTCGCGTATCCGGGCCTGCGCGGCGGCGCTGTCCTTCCACTGCTCCTTGGGGCACTCGTCGCCGCCGAGGTGGATGAACTCGGACGGGAAGAGCTCCAGGACCTCCTCCAGCACGCCCTCGAAGAAGCGCAGGGTCTCCTCGGAGGCGTTGAGCACGTTGTGGCTCACCCCCCAGTCGGTCCAGACCCCGAGCGCGGCGGTGTCCACCACGTCGGTGTTGCCCAGCTCGGGGTAGGCGGACACGGCGGCCTGGGTGTGGCCGGGCAGGTCGATCTCCGGGACGACGGTGACCCCGCGGGCGGCCGCGTAGGCGACGATCTCGCGCAGGTCGTCCTGGGTGTAGTAGCCGCCGTGCGGGCGGTCGTCGCGGCGCTGCCCGGCCCGGTAGCCGACCATCGAGCGCTCCCGCCAGGCGCCGCGCCCGGTCAGCCTCGGGTAGCGCTTGATCTCCACCCGCCAGCCCTGGTCGTCGGTCAGGTGCAGGTGCAGCACGTTGAGCTTGTGCGCGGCCAGCAGGTCGACGAAGCGCAGCACGTCCGACTTGGGCAGGAAGTGCCGGGCGACGTCGAGCAGCGCGCCGCGCCAGCCGAACCGGGGGGCGTCCGCGATGTCGGCGCCGGGCAGGACCCAGCCCTCGCGGCGCAGCGGCGAGCGGCGGTAGGCGTCCGGCCCGAGCAACTGCCGCAGGGTCTGCGCGCCCCACAGCGCTCCGGCCGGGCCGCCCGCGGCGAGCAGGGCGTGGCCGGGGCGCACCGTGATCCGGTACGCCTCGGCGGCGAGCGTCCGGTCCTCGACCAGCTCGATGCCCGAACCCGGCCGGCCCGGGCCGAGCGGCAGCCCGGTGGCGGCGGACAGTGTGGTCCGCAGCCAGCGCTCGGCGTCGGCCAGCGCGGGGGGTGCGGTCAGCGTGGTGGCGGAGTCGAGCGGGTAGTCCTCGTCCGGGCGGCGAACGGCACTCGACGGTGCGGGAATGAGGTCCATTCCGACATCCTGCCCACGCCCCGACGATTGGCATAGACCACCGGGGAAACCCTGGTGCTATGCAAAACGGCGTTGTGCGCGGCGCCGCGGACTACTTGTTGTCGCCGTCGCCGCCCTGCGGCTTGCCGATGCCGTCGTAGATCTCCTTGCACATGGGGCAGACCGGGTACTTCTTCGGGTCGCGCCCGGGCACCCACACCTTGCCGCAGAGCGCCACCACGGGAGACCCGGAGAGGGCACTCTCCATGATCTTGTCCTTCTGGACGTAGTGCGCGAAGCGCTCGTGGTCGCCGTCCCCGTGGGACACCTGTGGGACGGGCTCGACCAGGGTGCCGGTGCCGAGGCCGCGCTCGGGCTCAAGAGTGCTCATGGGTGCCAAGTCTATGGGGGCCTCCGGAAACCCGGCCAGTGTCGCGGCGCGGGGCCGGTCGGCTCAGTTCATCGTGGGGTCGTCCGGGTAGGTCGCCAGCAGGGCGAGCGGGCCGCGCTGGCGGCGCAGGACCGCACGCCACAGCCGCTCCGGCTCGGGACTGGAGACGTCCCCCGGCTCGCAGTCCACCAGGTACCAGGCGCCGCTCTCCAGCTCCGCCTCCAGCTGCCCCGGCGACCAGCCGGCGTACCCGGCGAAGATCCGCAGGCTGCCCAGCTCCCCGGCCAGCACCTCGGGCGGCGCCTCCAGGTCCACCAGGCCGATCGCGCCGTGCACCCGGCGCCAGCCGAGCGGCTCGCCGGTGCCCGGCTCCCCCGGTGCCACCGCGAGGCCGAGCGCCGAGTCCAGCGCCACCGGGCCGCCCTGGAAGACCACGGCCGGCTGTCCGACGAGTCTGTTCCAGCCGTCCAGCACGCTTCCCACCTCGACCGGCGTCGGCCGGTTGAGGACCACGCCGAGCGCCCCCTCGACGTCGTGGTCGAGGAGCAGCACCACCGCCCGCGCGAAGTTCGGGTCGGTGAGCAGGGGCGTCGCGACGAGCAGACAGCCGGTGTGGGACCGGCCTCCGTGCGAATGGGCCGCCGTCATGCCCACATGATCCCGCAGAACGGCACCGCTCGGACACCGCAACACCCGGAAACCCCCACGCCGGACGAACACCCGTACGGCCGCACCGGGGGGCGGGCGCGGGCCCGGAGAGAGCACCATCACGGGAGAGGCTCACGGGAACCAACGGAGCGCCTACTACCATCTACGTCTGGTGGACGCCTATACGGTGCCGACTCGGTTTCGCCGGGGGCCCGAACGCGCCCGTACGAACGGTCCACCACCGGCTCTCTCCCGGAGCCGCCCTTTCCGACTCCTCTGGCACCCCGGATTGCGAGAACGATGACCGACGACGTCCTGCTGGTCCATGGCGGAAATCCGCTCGAAGGCGAGATCCGCGTCCGCGGTGCGAAGAACCTGGTGCCCAAGGCCATGGTCGCCGCCCTCCTCGGGCAGGGCCCCAGCAGACTGCGCAACGTCCCGGACATCCGCGACGTCAAGGTGGTCCGCGGCCTGCTGCAGCTGCACGGCGTGACCGTGCGCACCGGTGACGAGGACGGCGAGCTGATCCTCGACCCCTCGCACGTCGAGAGCGCCAACGTCGCCGACATCGACGCGCACGCCGGCTCCTCGCGGATCCCGATCCTGTTCTGCGGCCCGCTGCTGCACCGCCTCGGCCACGCCTTCATCCCCGGCCTCGGCGGCTGCGACATCGGCGGCCGCCCCGTCGACTTCCACTTCGAGGTGCTGCGCCAGTTCGGCGCCACCATCGAGAAGCACCCGCAGGGCACCTACCTGGTCGCCGCGCAGCGGCTGCGCGGCACCAAGATCGAGCTGCCCTACCCCTCGGTCGGCGCGACCGAGCAGGTGCTGCTCACCGCCGTCCTCGCCGAGGGCGTCACCGAGCTGCGCAACGCGGCCATCGAGCCGGAGATCGTCGACCTGATCTGCGTGCTGCAGAAGATGGGCGCGATCATCACGCTGGGCACCGACCGGACGATCCTGATCACCGGCGTGGACGAGCTGAACGGCTACAACCACCGCGCGCTGCCGGACCGCCTGGAGGCGGCCTCCTGGGCCTGCGCGGCGCTGGCCACCAAGGGCGACATCTACGTCCGCGGCGCCCGCCAGCTGGAGATGATGACCTTCCTGAACACCTTCCGGAAGGTCGGCGGCGCCTTCGAGGTGGACGACGAGGGCATCCGCTTCTGGCACCCGGGCGGCGAGCTCAAGGCGATCGCCCTGGAGACCGACGTGCACCCGGGCTTCCAGACCGACTGGCAGCAGCCGCTGGTGGTCGCGCTGACCCAGGCCACCGGCCTGTCCATCGTCCACGAGACGGTGTACGAGTCGCGGCTCGGCTTCACCGGCGCGCTGAACCAGATGGGCGCGCACATCCAGCTCTACCGCGAGTGCCTGGGCGGCACGCCGTGCCGCTTCGGCGCCCGCAACTTCCTGCACTCCGCGGTCGTCTCCGGCCCGTCCAAGCTGATCGGCTCCGAGCTGGTCATCCCGGACCTGCGCGGCGGCTTCTCGTACCTGATCGCGGCGCTGGCGGCCGAGGGCACCTCGACCGTGCACGGCATCGACCTGATCAACCGCGGCTACGAGAACTTCATGGACAAGCTGCGCGACCTGGGCGCCCACGTCGAGCTGCCCAGCGAGCAGCTGGTCGACGCCTGACGGTCCGGTCCCAACGGCGAGAGGCCGGGCTCCCCAGCGGGGAGCCCGGCCTCTCGGGCGTTCAAGGGGTGGCTCAGGCAGCGCCCTTGGCGGCTTCCTTCAGCTTCGAGCCGGCGCTCACCTTGGCGCTGTAGCCCGCGGCGATCTGGATCGGCTCGCCGGTCTGCGGGTTGCGGGCGGTGCGGGCAGCGCGGTGGGTGCGCTCGAAGGTCAGGAAACCGGGGATGGTGACCTTCTCGTCGCCCTTGGCGACGACCTCGCCGACGATCTCGGCGAAGGCGGCCAGAACGGCGTCGGCGTCCTTGCGGGTCACCTCGGCGCGCTCGGACAGCGCGGCCACCAGCTCACTGCGGTTCATGTGTACTCCTGTGGTCTGTTCGCTTGCGGTGCGCGGGGGCCCATCGGTGCTCCCACCGGGGGGCACCCGGATGGGCCGCAGGTCCGCACACTGTGCTCATGCAGGCAATGCGTGGTCGCAGGCCGGGTCCGTACCCGATGCCGCGCGCCGGAGCCGTCGAAGGCCCACCCGCCCGCCTGGATACGAATCCTGCCCCGACCGGCCCCGAGAAAGCCAATCGGGCCCCGGGCGAGCCACCCGAACATCGCCCGCTCGCTGGAGGTGTGACGCTCCGTCGGCTCCGGCGGACCGGGCGCGGGCGGCGGTCGGGACGACACGCCGGAAGACCAGGGGGACGTTCCGTACTTGTCGGACACGCCTGCCCCGTGCAGGGCTACGGTACGCCCTAGGACTGACAAGCCCAAACACGCCCCTCGCCCTTGTGTCGCAAGGGTTCGGGGCGGGCTGGGCGGGTATGGCCCTTATTCGTACATTTGAGCGATCTGTGACACGTCGCCCGACCCGGTCGTCAGAGCTTGACGACGGGGAACGCGGCGGTGTCCAGGGTGCCGACGATGCCGGGGGTCGGACGGGCCGGCGCGGGGTCCTCCTGGGCCCCCGCCAGGGCCGCCTCGCGCACCGCGGAGGCGACGGTCTTGGCGACGTCCTTGTGGAACACGCTCGGGATGATGTAGTTCGCGTTCAGCTCGTCGTCCGCCACGGTGGTGGCCAGCGCCCGGGCGGCGGCGATCATCATCTCGGTGTTGACGGTGCGGCTCTGGGCGTCCAGCAGGCCGCGGAAGACGCCCGGGAAGACCAGCACGTTGTTGATCTGGTTCGGGAAGTCGCTTCGGCCGGTGGCGACCACGGCGGCGGTCTGCCGGGCGATGGCCGGGTCGACCTCCGGGTCCGGGTTGGCCAGCGCGAAGACGATCGAGTCCTCCGCCATGGTGGCCAGGTCGTCGCCGTCCAGGACGTTCGGGGCCGAGACGCCGATGAAGACGTCGGCGCCCGCCACGGCCTCCTTGAGGCTGCCGGTGCGGCCCGAGCGGTTGGTGTGCTCGGCGATCCAGCGCAGGTTCTCGTTGAGGTCCCCGCGGCCCAGGTGGACCACGCCGTGCACGTCCGCCACGGTGGCGTGCTCGACGCCGGCCGCCATCAGCAGCTTGAGGATCGCGGTGCCGGCGGCGCCGGCGCCCGACATCACCACCCGGATGTCGGCGATCCGCTTGCCGACCACCTTCAGCGCGTTGGTGAGGGCGGCCAGCACCACGATCGCGGTGCCGTGCTGGTCGTCGTGGAAGACCGGGATGTCCAGGGCCTCGCGCAGCCGGGCCTCGATCTCGAAGCAGCGCGGCGCGGAGATGTCCTCCAGGTTGATCCCGGCGAAGCCCGGGGCGATCGCCCTGACGATGGCGACGATCTCGTCGGTGTCCTGGGTGTCCAGGCAGATCGGCCAGGCGTCGATCCCGGCGAAGCGCTTGAACAGGGCCGCCTTGCCCTCCATGACCGGCAGCGCGGCCTCGGGGCCGATGTTGCCCAGGCCCAGCACCGCCGAGCCGTCGGTGACCACGGCGACGCTGTTGCGCTTGATGGTCAGGCGGCGCGCGTCCTCGGGGTTCTCCGCGATCGCCATGCAGACCCGGGCGACGCCGGGGGTGTAGATCATGCTGAGGTCGTCACGGTTGCGGATCGGCAGCTTCGAGGACATCTCGATCTTGCCGCCGAGGTGCATCAGGAAGGTGCGGTCCGAGACCTTGCCGATCGACACGCCGTCGATCGCGCGCAGCTTCTCGACGATCTCCTCGCCGTGCGCGACCGAGGAGGCCGCCACCGTGACGTCGATCCGCAGCGCCTCCAGGCCGGAGGCGGTGACGTCGAGACCGGTCACCGACCCGCCGGAGGACTCCACGGCCGTGGTGATCGCACTGACGGCGTTGCCCCGGGCCGGGACCTCCAGCCGTACCGTGATCGAGTTGGAGACACTGGGCACCGTCGCCATCGACGCTTCCTTCTTCCGTCTGTCCCGCAGGCTCAACATTTTGTTGAAGGCATCGCCCGCGCATGCTAGACCTCGATCGTCGCACCTTCCAAGGGGTAGCCAGAAATAACGTTCATTGAGTGTGCGGACCCGACAATCCCACCCAATGGCCGCCGGTCCCCCGCCGCTCACTCCTTGCCTCTCCCGGCCGATGCGTTACATTGGACGGGACACCGGCTCGATCCAAGCCCCCGGGCCCAACCTTCGTCCCTTCGAGGGACCACTTGCCGCGAGGCGAGCATGGCGGGTCGGTGTCGTAAACGTCTGAAGGCCCCTCACCGTCCGGTGAGGGGCCTTCTTCCGTCGGGTCCCGACGAGTGCCGTCGGGACCCGACGGGCCGTCAGCCGTGCAACAGCGCGGGCACGCCGTCCGCGTCCGGCAGGTCGTCCGGACCGGAGAGCACGGTCAGCCGCTGGGTCGCGCGGGTCAGCGCCACGTACAGCACCCGCAGCCCGGCCTCCGACTCGCCGGCGATGCCGGTCGGGTCGGCCACCACGGTCGCGTCGTACTCCAGGCCCTTGGCCTCCAGACTGCCCAGCGCCACCACGCGCCCGCCCAGGCCCTCGGCCCAGCCGGCCGCCTCGTCCCGGCGGTCCATCGGCACCACGATCGCCACGGTGCCGTCCACCTCGGTCAGCAGCCGCTCCAGCTCGGCCCGGGCGGCCTCGCCGAAGGCCTCCGGCGAGGGGTCGGTGGTGGCCGCGAAGCGCGGCTCCACGCCGACGCGGCGCACCGCGCTCGGCGACGGGGTGCCCGGCGCGGCCAGCGCCAGCACCTTCGCCGCGACCTCGGCGATCTCGGCCGGGTTGCGGTAGTTCACGGTCAGCGTGAAGCGGCGGCGCGGCTTGCCGGAGAGCACGTCGTCCAGTGCGGCCTGGGCCTCCTGCGGGAACGGCCAGGAGGACTGCGCCGGGTCGCCGACGATCGTCCAGGTGGCCATCCGGGCCCGGCGGCCGATCATCCGCCACTGCATCGGGGTGAGGTCCTGCGCCTCGTCCACGATGATGTGCGCGTACTCCCTGCGCTCGACCGGCTGGCGGTCGCGCTGGCGGGTGGAGCGGTCGGCGAAGGTGGTGACCTCCTCCAGGCCGCTCAGCAGGTCCACCGCGTCCACCTCGCGGACCTTCGGGCGGGCCGGCTCGCCCAGCAGCACCTGGAGCTCGTCGATCAGCGCGACGTCGTGCGCGGACAGCGCGCCCGCGCCCTCCGCGGACAGGTGGCGCCAGGAGGCGGCCAGCAGCCTGGCCTCGTCCGGGGTGACGGCGCGGCGGGCGATCCGGTTGGTGTGCCGGTGCTGCCGCAGCGTGCCGAGCACCCGGCGCGGGCTCAGTGCCGGCCACCAGGCGTCCAGGAAGTCCAGGAACGACGCCTCGTCCGAGACGTACTCGTCGAAGGACTCCTTCTCCTCCTGGCGCTGCTCGCGGGCGTAGTGGTCGGCGGGCTTCGGCAGGTCCCTGGTGGCCTGCTGCCACAGGGCGTCCAGCAGCAGCCGGCGGGCCCGCGGGCGCAGCAGGTTCAGCGGGGTGCCGCCGGAGCCCACCACGTTGCCGCGCACGGCCTTCAGCCGGGAGGCGTCCAGCTTCAGCACCTCGCCGCGGGCGACGACCTTCAGCTCCTGCGGCGCGCCCAGCTCCAGCGCCGCGCGGGCGGCCCGGCGCAGCAGCTGCACCATCCGGCCCGAACCCTTGACCCGGGCCGCCTCGGGAGTGTCGTAGGTGCCCGCCTCGATGCCGTCCACCAGCGAGCCGACCGCCCGGATGGCGACCTGGCCCTCCTCGCCCAGCGCGGGCAGCACGCCCTCGGTGTAGGACACCAGCAGCGGGGTCGGCGAGACCACCAGGATGCCCCCGGCGTAGCGGCGGCGGTCCTGGTAGAGCAGGTAGGCGGCGCGGTGCAGGGCGACGGCGGTCTTGCCGGTGCCGGGGCCGCCGGTGACCAGGGTGGCGCCCGCGGCGGCGGCGCGGATCACCTCGTCCTGCTCCTTCTGGATGGAGGAGACGATGTCGCGCATCGAGTGGCTGCGGGCGCGGCCCAGCGAGGCCATCAGCGCACCGTCGCCGACCACGGCCAGCTCCTCGCCGTCCAGGGTCGGGGCGAGGTCCGGACGCAGCAGGTCGTCCTCGACGCCGATCACCTTGCGGCCCTTGGAGCGGATCACCCGGCGACGGATCACCCGGCCCGGTTCGACCGGGGTGGCGCGGTAGAAGGGGGCGGCGGCGGGCGCGCGCCAGTCGATCACCAGCGGGCCGTACTCGGCGTCCAGCACGCCCAGTCGGCCGATGTGGAGGGTCTCGGCGACGGCCGGGTCGGCCGGGTCGAGCGGGGTGTCCGACGGGATCCCGTGCTCCTCCGGGGCGTCCGCCCGCTGGAGGTCGATCCGGCCGAACAGGAAGTCCTCGAACTCGCTGTTCAGTCGGTGGAGGTGGGCGCCGGCCCGGTAGACCTGGGCGTCGCGTTCGGCGAGCGCGCCGGGGGTGCCGACCTGGACCCGCTTGGCGGCGTCCTCCAGGATGTACTCGGCCTCGGCGAGCTTCTCCTCCAACCGGTGGTAGACGGTGTCGAGGTGCTGCTGCTCACCGGCGATCTCGCGCGCGCGGACGGTCTCGTGGTCGGTGGCGGGGGTGGTGGGCGTGTTGCTCTGCATGGCCTCGGTGGTTGCGGCGGAATCCCGCTCCGGAAAACGAGCGGACGGATGATCCTACGCCGCCACCCCCGGGCCGCGCTGCTCCGGAACGTACAAAAATCGAAGGGCCGCCCTCCGCGGAGCGGAGGGCGGCCCTTCGAGTCAACATGGGGTGGTGGAGATGCCGGGAATCGAACCCGGGTCCAGTGGAGTTAATTCAGGGCTTCTCCGAGCGCAGTCCGCTGTGCTTTTCTCGGCCCTGGCGGTCACACGGACAAGCCGCCAACAGGCCCAGCTGCTGTTTGATTTCCCATCCACCCTCGCAGCCCGGGCGGACGGTTGAGTTCCCTAGATTATGCCAGGGTCCGGGTCGGGAACTCCCCGGTCTGACACCCAAGCGCTATCGGTGCTTATTAGGCAGCGAGAGCGAACTGCTGGGAATCGCGCTTAGAGTTGGCGATTATTTTTTTGCGACACGTGGTTAACGAGATCATTGCCGCGTTCCTCGGCTCGCTTCCCCTGTTTCAACATCCCCTGTCGAAACCGATCATCCCCATGTTTTGTTGAGAAACAGCTCGGACGGTGACCGTCCTTGTTGCTGGCGCCATACTACGCGAGGCGACCAGCGGGGGTCCAGCCGATTAACTCTGGCGCCGCCGGGCCGCCGCCACGGCGCGGGCCGTCTCGCGGGTGTCCTGCTTCTCGCGCAGGGTCTGCCGCTTGTCGTAGAGCTTCTTGCCGACCGCGAGGGCCAGTTCGAGCTTCACCCGGCCGTCCTTGAAGTACAGCGAGAGCGGGACCAGGGTGTGGCCCGCGTCGCGGACCTTGGTCTCGATCTTCTGGATCTCCATCCTGTGCAGCAGCAGCTTGCGCTTGCGCCGGGCCGCGTGGTTGGTCCACGTCCCCTGGGTGTACTCGGGGATGAAGACGTTGTCGATCCACGCCTCGTGGTTCTGGATGTACGCGTAGCCGTCGACCAGGTTGGCCCGCCCCTCGCGCAGCGACTTGACCTCGGTGCCGGTGAGCACCAGGCCGCACTCGTAGGTGTCGAGGATCGTGTACTCGTGTCGCGCCTTCTTGTTCTGCGCGATCAGCTTCTGTCCGGTTTCCTTTGCCATAACCCGGTCATTCTCGCACTTCGGGGCCGGATGGGGCAGCTGCTTTAGGCACGGGTGCCGAGCCCCGCGAGGACCCGCAGGGCGAGCTCGTCGGCCTCCTCGCCCGAACCGGCCGGGACGTCGGGCGTCAGGCCGGTACCGTCCGGGGAGCGTCCGGCCGGGGTGTAGTAGCGGCCGACGGTCAGCTCCAGCACGGCGCCGTCGGCGAGCCGGCTGGGCTGCTGGACGGTGCCCTTGCCGAAGGTCCGCGAGCCCACCACCACGGCGCGGCTGCGGTCCTGGAGGGCCCCGGCGAGCAGTTCGGCGGCGCTCATCGTGCCGCCGTCCACCAGCAGCACCAGCGGGGTGCGCTGGTCGCCGCCGGGCGGGGCGGTCAACTCCCTGGTCTCGCCGCGCTCCTGGTACGAGCCGACCGTTCCGCCGTCCAGGAAGATCCCGGCGGTGCCGGCCGCCTCGTCGACCAACCCGCCGGAGTTGCCGCGCAGATCGAGCACCACGCCGGTGTGCGGGGCGCGCAGCGCGGCGCGCACCTGGTCGGCCACGCCGCTGGTGAAGGCGCGCACGGTCACCCGCAGCACGCCCTTGCCCAGCTGCTCCGCGGTGACCTGCCGACTGTCCAGGAGCACGCGCCGCAGCCGCAGTTCGCGCTCCTCCGCCCCGCCGCGCCGGACCGCCAGGGTGACCTCGGAGCCGGCCCGGCGCTCCTCGCCCCGGCCGCGCAGCCGCGCGACCACCTCGGTGACCGGCAGGTGGTCGGCCTGGTCCTGACCGATCCGCACGAGCCGGTCGCCGGGGGCGATCCCGGCCGCGGCGGCCGGGCCGCCGGGGGCGACCTGGGAGACCTCGGTGACGCCGTCCTGGCCGCGGCCGACCGAGAGGCCGACGCCCGGGTAGCGGCCGTCCAGGCCCTGGCTGAACTCCGCGTACTCCTGGGCGCTGTAGTACGCGCCCCAGCGGTCGCCGCCGGCCGCCAGCAGGTGCTCGGCCTGCTGCTCCGACAGGGTGGCACCGGCCGGGTCCGCCGGGAGCCCGCCGGCGGCCCGGGCGGTGTCGGCGGAGGACCGGTGCGGCGGGTCGCCCGGGTCGCCCCAGGCGCCGGTGGCCGCGCCGGCCAGCAGCACGGCGCCGAACACCAGGCTGAGCACGGTCACCTGGCGGGCCCTGCGCGGAGTTTGCAGCATGGCACCGGAGTGTAGACACCGCCGCGCGCGGGACGAACCGCAACGGTGGACCGCGGAACGCCGACGGCCCCGTACGGCGCAGTGCCGTACGGGGCCGTCGGGCCTGCGGGAATCAGACCTTGAGGTACTTGCGCAGGGTGAAGAAGGCCGCGACGCCGGCCATGCCCATACCCACCACGATCAGCAGCGGTATCACCGCGAGCACCGAGCCGAGCCCGATGAAGTGGATGAACTGCACCCGGTCGGCCAGCCAGTTCTGGACGAAGAAGTGCCCGCCGATCAGCAGTCCGGAGGCCATCGCCGCGCCCAGCAGCGCCGAGAAGGCCGCCTCGGCGATGAAGGGCATCTGGACGTAGAAGTTCGAGGCACCGACCAGGCGCATGATCCCGGTTTCGCGCCGCCGGCTGTACGCCGACACCCGGACGGTGTTGACGATCAGCAGCAGGGCGACGAACAGCATCAGCACCATGATCACGAAGGCCGCCGTCTGGAGGCCGTTGAGCAGGCCGAACAGGTTCTCCAGGATCTTCCGCTGGTCCTCGACCGACTTGACGCCGGGCTTGCCGGCGAAGGCGCTCTGGATCACGTCGTACTTGGTCGGGTCGTTGAGCTTGACCCGCCAGGACTGCGGCATGGCGTCCGGACCCAGGACGGAGATGAGCGGGTTGTCCGGGTTCATCTCCTTCCAGTGCTTGTACGCCTCGGGCGAGCTCTCGTAGGTGGACGACTGGACCACCGAGGTCATCTTGTCCAGCTGGTCCTTGATGTCCTGGACCTGCTGGTCGGTGGCCGCGCCCTTGTCGCACTGGGGCGAGTTGCGGGCGTCCGCCTTCGTGCAGAAGTAGATGCTCACCTCGACCTTGTCGTACCAGTACCCCTTCATGGAGTTCACCTGGTCGCGGACCAGGAGCGAGGAACCGGCGAGGGCGAGGGAGAGCGCGACGCTGACCACGACCGCGATGGTCATGGTCAGGTTGCGTCGGAGACCCACACCGATCTCCGACAGGACGAACTGGGCACGCATGCGGGATACAACTCCAGGGTCGGTACTGCTCTGGTCTGGCGGGTCGGGCCGGCGGCCCCACGGGTCAGCGCTGGTCGGTCAGTGCTGGTATCCGTAGACGCCGCGGGCCTGGTCGCGGACGAGCAGCCCCTTGTCGAGTTCGATGACGCGCTTGCGCATCTGGTCGACGATGGCCTGGTCGTGGGTGGCCATCAGCACCGTGGTGCCGGTGCGGTTGATGCGGTCGAGCAGCTTCATGATGCCGACCGAGTTCTGCGGGTCGAGGTTGCCGGTGGGCTCATCGGCGATGAGCAGCATCGGACGGTTCACGAAGGCGCGGGCGATGGCCACGCGCTGCTGCTCACCACCGGACAGCTCGCCCGGCATGCGGTCCTCCTTGCCGCCGAGGCCGACCAGCTCCAGCACCTCGGGCACCACCTTGTTGATGGCGCTCTTGGGCTTGCCGATCACCTCCAGGGCGAAGGCGACGTTCTGCGCGACCGTCTTGTTCGGCAGCAGGCGGAAGTCCTGGAAGACGGTGCCCAGCTGGCGGCGCATGTGCGGCACCTTCCAGTTGGACAGCTTGCCGAGGTCCTTGCCCAGTACGTGCACCGCGCCCGTGCTGGGACGCTCCTCGCGCAGGCACAGGCGCAGGAAGGTGGACTTTCCCGAGCCGGACGAGCCGACCAGGAAGACGAACTCACCCTTCTCGATCTCCAGCGAGACGTTGTCCAGGGCGGGACGGTTCTGCTTGGGATAGGTCTTGGAGACGTTGTCGAATCTGATCACGGCTGCATCACGGAGGCCATCCTAGGCGGCGCCAGTCCTCGGTCGATCCGCCCCGGAGGCCCGGTCCATGGGCGGGCGAAAGGAGCGCGGTGGGCTGCTCCCGGTCTGGGACCATACGCGAATCGGCGACCGGCCCGCAGGGGCCGCCCGTGACAACGGCCGGACTCTGCGGGAGAATGTCCGCTTATGCCCCGAATATTGCGAGGCATCTCACAGCCCGGAAGCCGGAACTGCCGGAACCTGGCAGAGTGGAGGTGGGCGACCGTGTCACGGCCGCTCCCCCGTACAGGGCAGTGCATGGAACCAAAGCCCCGTCCGGTGCGTTGGCTGTAGCAGCGAGGAGGAGATCGCATGACCTGCGACCATCTGGTGTGCGCCAACTGCAACGGCCGCGTCAGCGACGGGCGTTGCCCGGTGTGCCGGGCCAACCGGGCCCGGCTTCAGGAGCAGCAGAGCCCGTTCGCCGCGCTCTCCCCCGCGATGCTGCTGGCCCTGCTGGCCGGACTGCTCGCGGTGGCGCTGATCGCCCGGCAGGCACTGGCCTGACGACCCACGACGCGTACGACGAAGGGCCCCGACCGCTGCGGTCGGGGCCCTTCGTCGATGTCGGCCGTTACTCGGCGCTGGTCTCGCGCTGCTTGCGCCAGCGGATCCCGGCCTCGATGAAGCCGTCGATGTCGCCGTCCAGCACGGCCTGCGGGTTGCCGGCCTCGTACGCGGTGCGGACGTCCTTCACCATCTGGTACGGGTGCAGCACGTAGGAGCGCATCTGGTTGCCCCAGGAGCTGCCGCTGTCCTTGAGCGCGTCCATCGCCGCCTTCTCCTCCTGGCGGCGCCGCTCCAGCAGCTTGGCCTGGAGGACGTTCATCGCGGACGCCTTGTTCTGGATCTGCGAGCGCTCGTTCTGGCAGGAGACCACGATGCCGGTCGGGATGTGCGTGATGCGCACCGCCGAGTCGGTGGTGTTGACGCCCTGGCCGCCGGGGCCGGAGGCACGGTAGACGTCCACCCGCAGCTCGCCCTCGTCGATGTCGACGTGGTCGGACTGCTCGACGACCGGGAGGACCTCGACGCCGGCGAAGGAGGTCTGCCGGCGGCCCTGGTTGTCGAACGGCGAGATCCGCACCAGGCGGTGGGTGCCCTGCTCGACCGAGAGGGTGCCGTAGGCGTACGGCGCCTTCACGGTGAAGGTCGCGGACTTGATGCCGGCCTCTTCGGCGTACGAGGTGTCGTACACCTCGGTGGGGTACCCGTGCCGCTCGGCCCAGCGCAGGTACATGCGCATGAGCTGCTCGGCGAAGTCGGCGGCGTCCACGCCACCGGCCTCGGCACGGATGTTGATCAGCGCCTCGCGGGCGTCGTACTCGCCGGACAGGAGGGTGCGGACCTCCAGCTCCTCGACGGCCTTCTGGAGGGAGACGAGCTCGGTCTCGGCCTCGGCGCGGGTGTCCGCGTCGTCCTCGGCCTCGGCGAGCTCGAACAGCACGCCCAGATCGTCGATGCGGCTGCGCAGGCCCTCGACCCGGCGCAGTTCGCCCTGGAGGAAGGAGAGCCGGCTGGTCACCTTCTGCGCGTTCGCGACGTCGTCCCACAGGGTGGGGGCGGCTGCCTCCTCCTCCAGGACCGCGATGTCGGCCCGGATCTTGTCCAGGTCGAGGACGGCCTCGATCGACCCCATGGTCGTATCGAGGTTCTTGAGCTCTTCGGAAGGATCGACGGCTGCCACGCCCCCAGGGTAATGGTTCCGGGAGTGGTCATGACGACACCCCCGGCTCCCCGGGGGTCACGGCCGCCGTCACGGCCGCCGTCACGGCCGCGCCGGCGGCTCCGGCTGCGGGGCCCGCGGGCCGGTGCCCGACACCGCCGGACGGGCCGGGTGGCCGCCGTCCGGGACGGTGGCCGCGAACGCCGTCCAGGCCGCGGCGGCGCCCGCCAGCAGCAGGACGGTGGCGATCAGGACGGCCAGCATCCGGCGGCGGCGCAGCAGGGCCTGGCGGTCCCGGCGGTGGCCCGGGGCGGCGCGCTGGGCGCGGGACTCCAGCGCGTAGGCGGCCAGCTCGTCGGCGGACGGGCGGCGCAGGCTGGTGTGGGTGTCCCGGGTGGAGTCCGGGGCGGCGCCCGGCACCAGCGGGACGGCCGGACCGCGGCGGCGCTTGTGGATGCCGGGGCCGGCGTCGATCTCGGCGTAGACGGCCTCGCCGGGGGTCAGCTGCTCCTCGACCGGGGCCCGGCCCTGGCCGGGCACGGCGAGCACCGGCAGGCCGGCCAGCGAGGGCAGCTGCTCGCGCAGCCGGGAGGCCAGCTCGGCGGCGCGCAGCCGGGAGGCGGGGGCCTTGGCCAGGCACTCGGAGATGATCCGCCACAGCCCGTCCGGCAGGCCGGGGATCGGCGGCACCTGCTCGGTGACGTGCCGGCGCAGCACCGCGCCGGTGTGGCCGCCGCCGAAGGGGGTGAAGCCGGCCAGCAGCTCGTACAGCACGGTGGCGAGGGCGTAGATGTCGACGGCGGCGCGCGGCTCCAGGCCCTCGATGATCTCGGGGGCGAGGTAGTCGGGGGTGCCGATGATCCGGGTGGCCCGGGTCCGGCGGGGGGCGTCGACCAGGCGGGCCACGCCGAAGTCGGTGAGCTTGGCGCGCGGGGCGCCGCCCGGGCCGGGGGCGGCGGCGAGGTCGAGCAGGACGTTCTCGGGCTTGACGTCGCGGTGGACGATGCCGGCCGCGTGCGCGGCGGCCAGGCCGTCGGCGACGTCGGCGATGATCGAGGCGGCGGTCTGCGGCGGCAGCGCGCCGTCCCGCTCCAGCCGGGAGCGCAGGTCGGTGCCCTGGACCAGCTCCATCACCAGGGCGAGGTCGCTGCCGTCCACCACCATGTCGCGCACGCCGACCACCCGGGGGTGGTCGAGGCTGGTCAGCGCGGTGCGCTCCTGGACGAAGCGGCCGACCAGCACCTGGTCGGCGGCGAGGTCCTCGCGCAGCAGCTTGACCGCCACCGGGCCGTCGGGCCCCTCACCGAGCCAGACCGTGCCGGCCGAACCCCGGCCGATCACCTGGTGGACGGTGTACCGGCTGCCGATCTTGCGTGCCAATGCTGCTCCGTGGGCGGCGCGGGAGCGCTCCGGGGGTCCGGCGCGCTCGGTGGGGCGGGACAACAGCGACCAACCTACGCGCCCGGAGGCCCTGCGCGGGCCGCCCGAGGGGCCCGGAGCGGGAGTCCCGGCCGAGAAATCTCGCGAATTGTCGACATAGCGTCAAAATTGCCGCCCGGGGCGGGCCGGGGCCCGGATCGGCTCCGGCCCCGGCCCGCGGCGGCGCTAGCTGCCGACGAGGCCGTTCACCCAGTCGCGCGCCGAGTCGAACCAGCCCACGACGTTGTCCCAGTACTGCGGCAGCGGCGTGAAGTTCCACAGCGCCAGCCCCGCCACGGCGAGCACCAGCAGCACCATCAGACAGCCCTTGAGGCAGCCGAGCCCCGGAATGTACATCCGGTTTCGGCTGCGCGGACGCGGCTCACGGGCCGGCGCGGGCTCGCGGCGGGCCGGTGCCGGCGGCTCCTCGCGGCGCTGCGGCGGGGCCTCCCGGTACTGCGGCGCGGGCGGCTCGGCCCGGCGCGCCACCGGGGCGGGCGCGGGCGGCGGCGGGTAGCCGCCCTGCGACTGCCCGTACCCGGACGGGGCCTGCCGGTAGCCACCGGGCGGCTGCGGACGGCCGCCCTGGCCTCCTTGGCCCCGCTGGCCCCCCTGACCGCCCTGGCCGCCCCGGCCCGCCTGGTAGGGCGGCGGGGCCACCGGCGGACGCTGGGCGTAGCCGGGCGGGGGCGGGGACTGGCGGTAGCCGCCGGGCTGCTGCGGCCCGGCGGGGCCGCCCGGGGCGCCCTGGCCCGGCCGGTGCCCCTGGCCGGCGTGGCCCCCCTGGCCGGCCTGGTAGGGCGGCGGGGCGACCTGCGTCTCCGAGTGGCCCTCGTAGTCCTCCGGACCGAAGTAGCCGACCTGGGTCTGCTGGTTGCGGTCCCGCGCCGCGCGCAGCTGGGTCTGCCACGGGTGCGGCGCCTCCTCCTGCGGCGGCGCGACGGGCGGGGGCGGCGGCACCGCGACGGGCGGCATCACCCGGGTGCGGTCCGCGGCGCCCTGCGGGGGCGCCGGCGGCGGCTGGGTGCCCATCACCCGGGTCGCCGCGGCCGGGTCGAACGACCCGGCCGGGGTCGGCGGCAGCACCTGGGTGCGGTCCTCGGTGCCCGGGGCCACGGCGCCCGGCATCGTCGCCATCGGCGACATCGGCGACATCGGCGACATCGTGGTGGGGACCGCGGTCGGCTGCGGGTCCGGCAGCAGCAGGGCACCGACCGCCAGCGCCTCGTCCACCGCCGGCGGGGAGGCGTGCACCCCGACGCCGGCCGCGACCACCCGCAGCGCGTGGGCCAGCGAGGTGGCGCCGGGCCGCTGGGCCGGGTCCTTGCGCAGGCAGCGCTCGATCACCGTCCAGAGCGGCTCGGGCATCGTGCTGGGCCGCTGCGGCTCGTGGGCCAGGTGGGCCTGGAGCACGGCGAGCGCGCTGTCCCCCTGGAACGGCTGCCGGCCGGTGACCAGCTCGTACAGCATGATCCCGGCGCCGTACACGTCCACCGCGGAGGTCTGCGGGCGGCCCTCGGCGGACTCCGGCGCGACGTAGGCGGGGGTGCCGACGAACTCGTGGGTGCGGGTGACGCCCGGGGAGTCGGCGAGCCGGGCGATGCCGAAGTCGGTCAGCAGCGGGTGCATCCGCTCGGCGCCGTCCACCACGGTGGAGGCGAGCAGCACGTTGGCCGGCTTGAGGTCGCGGTGGACGATCCCGTCCGCGTGGCTGGCCGCCAGCGCGTCCGCGACCTGGGCCATCAGCAGGGCGCCGGCGATCGGGCTGAACGGGCCGTTGGCACGCAGGTAGCGGGCCAGGTCGGGGCCCTCCACCAGGTCCATCACCAGGGCCAGCAGCTCGCCCTCGACGACCAGGTCCCGGACCCGGACGATGTTGGGGTGGGTCAGCCGCAGCAGCAGCGAGCGCTCGCGCAGGAAGCGCATCACCACGTCGGGGTCGGCGGCCAGCTCCTCGCGCAGCACCTTGATCGCCACCCGCTGCCCGGGCGCACAGCCCGGCACCTGCGCGTCCTCGCGCACCACGCCGCGCCAGACGGTCCCGGTCGCACCCCGTCCGAGGGTCTCCTCCAGCAGATATTTGCTGCCGACTGGCCGCACCTGTCGCACTCCTCGCCGTGCCGCCCGCGCGGGGCGCTCCTCCGCCGGTGCGGTGAGCCTGCCGGGCCCGTGTCTGCGGCCACTCTAACGGTGCCGGTTCGGGTTTTCGGGGTGGCCGGTAGGCCATCCGTACGGTCTGGGGAAGGGTTGGGGGACATCCCCTAGGGAAGGTCCCGGGCACCCCGCGAGGAGGCGGTCGGCCCTGACTCCCCGTCGCCCCGTCACGGCGCCGATCGCAAGATCGTCAAATCCGGTACCGTGCGCGGACCGTCCTCGACGGATGGCAGGATGGACACTCGCCACTCGTGTGGCCCAACGGTGCCCACGGCACCGGGCAGCGGTACCAGGTTCACATCAGCAGAAGGGACCCGCGGGCGAGATGCAGATCCGGCTGACCGTCCTCCGACCGCGCAGCGGCCCGGCCGCCGCCGGCTCCGCCATCCCCTACGTGGACGTGCTGGTCACCGCGCCCGTCGGCACCGCACTCGGCGCCATCGCGGGTGCGCTCGCCGGCGCCGTGGGCGTGCGCGGGCCACGGGCCGCCACCCACGTGCACCTGTACGCCGGGGCGCACCGGGTCGACGAGCACACCCTGCTCGGCCACCCCCCGCTGCTCGACGGCGCCGTCCTCAGCCTGAACGAGCCCGACCCGACCGCCGACGACCCCGACGACGCCCCCGCCGCCGCCGAACTGCGCGTGGTCGGCGGCCCCGACGCCGGCGGCGTGCACCGGCTGCACGGCCGGGAGATCCGGGTCGGCCGCTCCGCCGAGGCCGACGTCCCGCTCGACGACCCGGACGTCTCCCGGCTCCACCTCTCCCTGCACCTCGCCGAGGACGGCCGGGTCTCCACGCGCGACCTCGGCTCCACCAACGGCACCACGCTGGACGGCCGCCTCGTCCCGCCCGGACCGCCGGAGGCCGCCGTCCCGCTGGAGCCCGGCGCCGTGCTGCGGATCGGCGAATCCACCCTCCAGGTGACCGCCCCCGACCCGGCCGAGGCCGCCGGCACCACCCGCGCCGCCCTGCCGGACGGCAACGGCCACCTCCAGCTCGCCGCCCCCGGCCCGACCCGGCCCGCGCCGCCCGTGGTCGAGCCGCCCACCGCCCCCGAACCGGCCCCCGGCCGCGGCCGCGGCCTGTTCTCCCTGCTGCCCGGACGCACCGCCGAACCGCCCGGCCAGGAGAGCGCCGAACGCCACCACGCCGCGGTGCGGCTGCGCCAGACCGCCGCCCAGCGCGAACGCTGGCCCGACCTCGCCACCCTGCTGCTCAACGCCGTCGGCCCCGGCCCCCGCCTCTGGGAACGCGGCCCCGGCCACCCCGACGCGCTCACCCTGCGCCTGGGCACCGCCGACCGCCCCGGCGGCCCCGGCACCACACCCGGCACCACGCTGCCCGCCGTCCCGGTCACCCTCGACCTCCAGACCGCCGGCAGCCTCGGCCTCAGCGGCCCGCGCGAGCGCCTGGACGCGCTCACCCGCGCCGTCGTCGCCCAGCTCGCCGCGCTGCACCCGCCGACCGGGCTGAGCCTGGTCGTGGTCGACGCCGACCGGACCCGCACCGCCGAGGAGCGCGCCGACACCTGGGCCTGGGCCCTGTGGCTGCCCCACCTGCGCCCGGTCGACGGCCAGGACTGCCGACTGCTGATCGGCCTCGACGACGAACAGGCCACCGCCCGGCTGACCGAGCTCACCGCCCGGCTCAGCGGCCCCAGCGGCCTCGGCGGCCACCCCGCGACCGTGGTCGTGGTGGACGGCCGGCCGGCCACCGAAGCCGCCCGCCAGGCACTCGACCTGCTGCTGCGCCAGGGCCCGGCGGTCGGCATCTTCCCGATCTGCCTCGCCGAGCAGCCCGAACTGCTCCCCCGGGGCCTCGGCGCCACCGCCCTGATCACCGGCGAGGTCGGCACCCAGCTCTCGCTGAACCGCCCGGTCGCCCGCGGCCGGGAAGCCCTCCACGAGGTCTCGCTGGACGCCGTCTCGGACGCCTGGGCCGAACGGCTGGCCCGCGTCCTCGCCCCGCTGCGCGAGGCCGTCCCGGCCGCCCGCGGCCCGCTGCCCGACGTACTGCGGCTGCTCGACCTGCTCCAGCTCGACACCGTCACCCCGGCCAAGCTGTCCGCCCGCTGGGAGGCGCACGCCGGCGGCATCGGCGCCGCCACCGCCCTGCTCGGCACCACCCGCGACGAGCTCTGCACCCTCGACCTGGCCGACCCCGAACTCACCCTCCCCTCCCCCGACCCGGGCGGCCCGCACCTGCTGATCGGCGGCGCCCGCGGCTCCGGCAAGACCGAACTGCTGCGCACCCTGGTCGCCTCGCTCGCCGTCTCCGAACGGCCCGAGCGGCTGACCGTCACGATCATCGAGGGCCGGGCCACCCCGGACGGCCAGGACGGCCTCGACGGCTGCACCGACCTGCCGCACGTCACCGGCCGGGTGAACGCCGCCGCCGACCCGCGCGCCGCACTGCTCGCCGCCGAGGCACTGGAGGACGAACTCGCCCTGCGGGAGCGGCTGTTCGACGGGCTGGACTTCGCCTCCTGGCACGCCGCACGGATCCTCGACGAACAGGGCCTGGACGGGCGGGGCCCGGACGGGCGGGAGGCGCACGCGGAGCACCCCAGGGTCCCGGTACCCGCCGCCGTCGGCGGCGGCGCGGCCACCACACCCCGGATCATCCCGCCGCGCAGCGCGGAGGGCCCCCGCCCGACCGGACCCGCCGCCGCGCCCGCCCGGCTGGTCGTCGTCGTCGACGACTACGACGCACTGCTCTCCCCCACCTCCGCCGCCGGCCGCCCGCTCACCCGCGCGCTGGCCGCCGTCGCCCGCCGCGGCGGACCGCTCGGCGTGCACCTCGCCGTCGCCACCGGCCGCCCGGAGGAGAGCGCCGGCACCGAGGTGGACGAGGCCGCGCTGCTCCGGATCGCCCTGCGCACCGACGACCCGGCCGACTCCGACCTGCTGATCCACCTCGGCGACGCGGCGGCCCTGCCCGAGGACACCCCCGGCCGCGGCTACCTCCGCCTCCCGGACGGCGGCGTCACCGCCTTCCAGACCGCCCGGATCAGCGGCCGCATCCCGCGCACCGCCACCCTGCGGCCCACCGTCGTCGCCATAGACCCGCTCCAGCTCGGCGCCCCGCCGGCCCGCCGCCCGGTCCGCGAACTCGGCAACGGCCCCACCGACCTCGCCCTCCTCGCCAGCGCCCTCCAACGCGCCGCCGCCCGCTGAGGCTCCGGGCGCCCGCCCAGGCCACGAAAGCAACGGCGGCCCAAGCCCGTTGCCGCTTCGCCAACGCCGAAGCGGCAACGGGTGCGCGGGAAGTCGACCCCGCCGACTTCCCGCGCGAGGAGTCCAGAACCCCCACGCCCCCAACACAGGACGCCCCCACCTGGCATTTCCGCAAGGACGAAAGGTCCGGGCGGGACAAGCCGGAACAGCGGCAACAGGTCCGGTGGCCGATCCATGGAGTTGGGTGGGCCCGCGTCCTCCGACGCAGGCCCGCCCAAAGAAAAGCGAAAGAGAAGGAAGCACCCCACCCTCCCGCCCCTTCCAGAAACCCCAAAGGCAACGGCGGCCCCGGCCAAGCTTGGCCGGGGCCGCCGAAACCACCGCCGAGCAGCACTCACTTCACCTCACCATCCGTTGCCGCTTCGGCCCAGGCCGAAGCGGCAACGGCATCGTGACGCCACGGCCCCTGCATGGGAAGTCGGCCGAGCCGACTTCCCATGCAGAACCAGGAGAAGAAGCACGGCCACTGAAGTAGGCCGGACTTGATTCAGTGTCGTCCAGCCCCCCCGCCGAACGAGTTCGGCGGGGGGGCTGCGCAGGCGGGCTTGGCGAGGCGAATGGTTTGGCTGGTTGCACGACGCCAAGGACTCCTGCTCGGTTTCCGACATAACGTCGGAAATCGGACGCGTTTGACGCGAGTAGCATGCGGTCAACACCTCGTCAGATGCCGGGAGTTGGCTTATGAGCACACTGGTGGTGGGGTCGCGGGCCAGTCACCTGGCGCGGGCTCAGGTCACGGAGTTCCTGGCACCGCTGCGGGAGCGCTTCCCCGACGTGGTCTTCCGCCAGCGAGTGATCACGGAAGCCGGTGACCAGGACCGCAGGTCGGCCCTGAGGGATGTCTCGGAGCGCGGCGGTGGCTCGGCGTTCTCGGTGAACCAGGTGAACGCGCTGGTGTCCGGCGAGGTCGACGTGATCGTGCACTCGCTCAAGGACCTGCCGACCGCGAACCCGCCCGGCCTGATCCTCCTGCCCCCGCCCACCCGCGCGGACGTTCATGACGCGCTGTGCGGCAGCACTCTGGCCGGCCTCCCGCAGGGCGGCAGGATCGGCACGTCGGCGTCGCGCCGGATCGCCCAGCTGCTGCACGTCCGCCCGGACCTGGTACCGGTAGAGATCCGGGGGAACGTCCCGACCAGGCTCGGCAAGCTCCGGACGCAGCAGCTGGACGCCGTGATCCTGGCGGCCGCCGGGATCAAACGGCTCGGCCGCAGCGAGGAGATCAGCGAGATCCTTCCGATCGGGCCGTTTCCCCCGTCGCCCGGGCAGGGCGCGCTGGGCATCCAGATCCGGGAGGACAACGAGTCGGCCCGAGAGCTCCTGGCCGGTTCCGGTGACCCGGTGACCGACGCGGAGGTGCGGGCCGAGCGGGCGATGCTGGCGGAGCTCCACGGCGGATGCTCGGTACCGGTCGGCGCCTTCGGCAAGGCCGACGGCGACGTGCTGACCCTGCACGGGCAGGTCACCTCCGTGGACGGCAGCCGGCAGGTGGAGGCCAGCCTCTCCGGCCCGCCGAGCGAGCCGGAGAGGCTGGGTGTTCAGGTGGCGAGCCTCCTGCTGGACCAGGGCGCGGAGGGCATCCTGGCAGAGGTCCGGCCCACAGTCGCCGCATAGGCCCGTAGGCCGGCCAGGTCCAGGGCCGCATAGGTGATGATCCGGTCCGCACCGGCCCGCTTGAGCATGGTGAACAGCTCCGCCAGCGGGCGGAAGTCCCGCCGACCTGCCCGTGGGCCCGCCCGTCGCCGCCTTGTGCGCAGGAAGTCGGCCCGGCCGACTTCCTGCGCAGGGGGGGCTGAAACCGCCATGCTCGCCAACACAGGACGCCCACCCACAAGGTCCGGGCGGAGCAGCGGCAACAGGTCCGGTAACCGATCAATGAAGTTGGGCGGGCCCGCGTCCTCCGACGCGGGCCCGCCCAAAGAGAAGGAGAAGGAAGCACCCCACCCTCCCGCCCCTTCCAGGCACCCCAAAGGCAACGGCGGCCCCGGCCAGGTTTGGCCGGGGCCGCCGAAACCACAGCTGAGCCCATTCACGGCGACCCAGAGCCCGTTGCCGCTTCGGCAGGGCCGAAGCGGCAACGGCACGCGCACCGCCACTCCTGCGCAGGAAGTCGGTGGGGCCGACTTCCGGCGCTTACGGGCGGGTGGTGGCTTGGGTGCGGCAGTGGGTGAGGGCGTATTTGATGCGGGTGTCGGGGTTGGGGGTGGTGGTGAGGAGTTCGCCGGCGGTGACGAGGGTGGTCCAGTAGGTGGTGGGGTTGCCGGTGCGGGGGAGGGGGCGGGCGGCGGCGAGGGAGAGGTAGGCGGCGGTGAGGTTGCCGGTGGTGAACCAGCGGTGCAGGCCGTGGTGGTGGCCGGGTCGGATGCCGCCCATGGCGTCGATGGCGAGCAGGAAGAGGTCGACGACGGTGAGTTCGGTGTCGGTGAGGGAGGCCGGGACGTCGAAGATGCCGAGGGCTTCGAGGAGTTCGCCGGTGTCGGTCTCGGAGTTGGGCCGGGGGTTGGCGAGGAGGGCGTCGTGGCACTCGTTGAGGCGGCGGACGGTCTCGGCGAGGGGGATGGTGAGGGCGAGGCAGACCGCGCGGGCGGAGGGCACCGGCTTGTGGGTGCGGCGGGCGAGGAGGGCGTAGGTGTCGGCGGGGGTGCGGCCGCGGGAGAGGGCGTGGCCGGCGAGGGTGGTGAGGTGCATGGGGGGTTCTGGTGCTTTCAGGCGGTGACGAGGGCGGGGCCGGGGGCGGGGGCGACGAGGGCCCAGACGTACTTGCCGATGCCGCCGGGGCGGTTGGCGCTGCCCCAGCGTTCGGCGAGTTCGTTGACGAGGAGCAGGCCTCGGCCGTGTTCGTCGTCGGGGGTCGGGGAGTGGAGGGTGGGGTGGTCGGTGCCGGCGTCGTGGACTTCGAGCCGGAGACGGGAGCCGGTGACGGTGAAGCGGACCTCGATGTGACAGTCGTCGGGGGCGTCGGAGTGCTGGACGGCGTTGGCGAACAACTCGCCGAGCAACAGTTCGGCGGTGTCCGAGTACCGGTCCCCGGCGGGGAGGGCGGAGAGGTACGCCCGGAGCAAGTACCGGGCCAGCGGCGTGGACTCGATACGGGAGTCGAGGCGCGCGACGAACATGCGGGGGCGATGAGAAGTGAGCATGGGGCACCTCGAAGAGGCGGAACAGGTGGTCATGAGCTCGTGGCCGCCTGAGGAGAAGGCGAAGCCAGGGGTAGCTGCATCCATTGAACGGTCCGGGAGTTGCCCCGAACCAGAGCGGAAGATGAGCACCTTTCAGGCATAATCGACGCACTACCCCGCCTGACCTGGGGCCCTTCGAACCGAGCGGGGGCGATTGTGACTCCGAGGAGGAAGCGACTCGCGCAGCGCCGAAAGGCACTGGGCTACAGTCAGGAGGCATTCGCCGCCGAACTGGGAGTGGCAGTCTCCACGGTCACCCGCTGGGAGGCCGGCGCGACCAATCCCCAGGGGTTCGTACACCCCAAGATGGCAAAGGTCCTCAGGGTCACCCCCGAGAGCCTGGCGGACCTCCTCGCACCAGAGGTGACAGCCCCTGACCGTTCGGTGGTCTACGCCGCTGCCCCACCTCTTGGTGATACTGACGACATGAAGCGCCGCGACGTCCTGAGTCTGCTCGCCGTGACCGGAGCGCTCATCGCCCTGCCCGATACCGAAAGGCCCTCGCCCCGATCCGGCGTGGCCACGTCCCTGACAGAAGTCGGGCCGGAACTGAACACGCACCTCTGGAAGCTGTTCGGGCTCTCCGACTCCAAGCAGGTCGTGTACCCGATGGTCAAGCACCAACTGGCTCTCCTGGCGAAGGGGCTGGGGGAAAGCCAGAGCGATGCCTCGCGCCAGCAGCTCTGTGCGCTGGTGGGAGATCTATATCAGCTCGCGGGTGAGATCTTCTTCGACGCCAACCGCTACACCGACGCGGCGCAGTGCTACACACTCGCCGCCAGCGCAGCCAGGGAAGCCAGCGCTTTCGACCTGTGGGCTTGTGCACTGACGCGGCACGCCTTCGTGGAAGTCTACGAACACCGTTTCGCTGTCGCGACTCCGATTCTGGCAGTGGCCTCTCAGGTCGCAGAACGAGGAGACAGCCAGCTCTCAACCCGGTACTGGGTCGCGGCGGTCCAGGCGGAGGCATTTGCAGGCCTCGGCGACCTTGAAGCAACCGAACGAGCACTGGGCGCCGCCGAGCAGGTACACGATCTGTCCGGCCACCTGCACAATGGCGGTTGGCTTCGGTTCGATGGTTCACGTCTCGCCGAGGAACGCGGCACCTGCTATCTCGCACTCGGCCGCCCGGATCTGGCGGAGCAGGCACTGACATCCGCGCTCTCCCAGCGGCTCTCGCTGCGTCGCAGAGGCGCGGTGGTCGCGGAGTTGGCCGCGCTGAGCGTCGAGCGCGGTGATCTGGATCAGGCGAGTCATTACACTCACGCTGCTCTGGAGTTGGTCGACCAGACCGGCTCGGGCTACATCGGCAGGAAGTTGCAGGCGGTCAGGAGCCGCCTCGTTCCGCTCGCGGCCGATAGTCGCGCCTCAGCCCTGTACCAGCAGATTTCGGCGCTTGACAACGTCGCCTGACGAAGGAGCAATTCATGCCGTCCGACGGGCAATTCTTCCGCGAAGCGTGGATCGCCGGTGTGTCGAAGCACTATCCGGGCGAGCCGAAAGCAGGCTATGTCGCCGCATGGGACGAGACTCCTGAGTGGGAGCGGGAGTGCGCCGCCGCCGTCTTCGGCCAGGTCCGTGACTTCATCATCGTGAGCGGCGGCAACACGTCAAAGCTCACCCGGGAGCAGAAGAGCCGATTCGTCGCGACGTGTTGGATCGCTCAGATCCACAAGCACATCGAGAATCCGAAGCCGGGCTACGTCGCTGACTGGGTCGATCTGCCGTCGTGGCAGCAGGAGACCGATGCGGACATCTTCGAGGCGATCGAACGCACTCGTCCTTGAGTATCGCGCTCCACCCCCGCCCCCCGTGCCGATGGGCGGGGGTGGGGCCCGAGGCCGCCGGGTGGGACGGGATGCGTGGGAAGTCGGCGGGACCGACTTCCCACGCAACGGTGGGGGGCGTACTTGCTGCGGGGCCCGGGCCTCACACGAATGACTCGCACTCCGTGTAGTCGTTGTGCTACTTTCCGCATCATCAACAGAACATAGGAGACCCCGGCGGTGGTGACACACCCCGGGGTCGGGCACCAGGAGCAGGACTCCAGATGCAGATTCATCGTAGCGCGCACGTGCGCGCATTCACCGTGCTTCCGAACGGCCTGTTGCAGGACCGGCGGCTGAGTTACACCGCCCGGGGCCTCCTCGCCGACCTCCTCTCCCGTCCGGACGGTTGGCGGGAGGACGGGCGGCAGATGGCGGACAGCAGTCCGCAGGGGCGGGGTGCCGTCCGACGGGCGCTCAAAGAACTGAAGGACGCCGGGTACTACCGGGTCGACAGGGTCCGGATGGCCGACGGAACGGTCCGGTCCGAGGCCCATGTCTTCGACACCCCGCAGCCCGAACCGGCTGTCCCCCGCCCGGCCTCCGGTGGTCGAGGGACCGGCATCACTGTCACCCCTCCCGTAAAGGACCCGGGGCAAGAACCCACCCTCCCGGATGAACGGACGCGGGCCGCCGTGGCCACGCTGTTCCGGGTGATCCGGCCCGAACCCCGTCTGCGCCTCGGCGAGGCCGAGGCGCGAACGCTGGCTCCGCTCGTCGCGCAGTGGCTGGAACGAGGCTGCGACGAAGCCGGGTTGGCCCACGCCCTGCTCCCCGGGCTGCCCCAGCCGATGCACTCCCCCACGGCGATCCTCCGGGACCGGCTGCGGCGCAAGCTGCCGCCGGAACGCCCCGAAGCGCCCCCGCCGACGCCGTACACCGAGTGCGGCCGCTGCCACGATCCGGTGCCCCGGCCGGGAATCTGCCGCGCCTGCGCGGGCCTCGGCGCGAGAACCGTCGCCGTCGGCACGGGAGCCCCCGCCACCCCCGGCGGCGTCGCCCGGGCCCGCTCGGCCCTGCGCGGGCGGCACGAACCGCTCATCGCGGCGGGCAGCGGCTGACCGCCGCACGCCCTGCGCCGGTTCAGCGCTCCACGGCCCCTCCCCCGGTTGCGGTCCCGCTACGGGCGGGCGCCGGGGCCGGGGCCGGCGAACAGCTCCCCGAACGCCCGTCGGTCGCCGCTCCTCCATCGGGCCCGCTGTGACGGTTGCACGCTCCCACCTGTCCGCACGGGCCGCCGGGTTCCCACCGGAGTACGGCAAAGGCCCCGACGAACCCGGTGGTTCGTCGGGGCCTCCGCCGCCGGCCGGTCGGGCCGCCAGGCGGTCAAGCCGCCAAGCCACCAAGCCGGTCAGGCCGTCAGGCGCACTTGATGTCGCGGTTCACCACGGCCATCCCGGCGATCTTCGCGCCGTCCACGGTGAACTCGTACTGCCAGCCCTGCTGTCCCTCGACCGGCAGCACGTACTTGCCGCTCTTGGCCTGCTGGAGGCCCTTGGCGCCGTACGCCTGCTGGAGCGCCTCCAGGGTGGAACCGGCGCCGATGCCCTCGGCCGTCCTCGCCTCCGCCGGGGCGACCAGCTCGCGCAGACCCGTCGCCGCGAAGGAGACCCGGCCGGTGGCCAGGTACGCCGCTTCCTTGGCCTCCTTCGCCACCCTCAGGTCGACCAGGGCCATCGTCGAGTCGGCGATCAGCTTGGCGGCGGCGGCCGAGTCCGCGGCCCCGGCGGCCGAGCCCGCGGCGGCGGCCGCCGCGTCCTTGGCGGAGGCGTTCGGCGGCAGGGTGCCCTCCGGGGCGGGCGCCTTCCCGCTGGCCGCGTCGGCCTTGGCGTTCAGGTCCTTGTACCGGGCCTCGGTGGCCGCCTCGGCGGCCATCCGGGCCTGGTCCGGTGCCGGGCCGCCCTTGTAGACGAAGTCCGTGCAGCCTTCGAGCAGCGAGACCGGTGCGCTCTCCAGGGCTCCGGTGGCCAGCCCGGCGTCCTTGGCCATCCCCGGCTTCAGCCCCCGGTACCCGGCTGCCGCGAAGGCCTCGGGCCCCTTCGGCGTGGGCGCCGCCGTGGGCGCCCCGGTGGCGGCCTGGGCCTTGGCCGTGCCGTCCTTCCCCTTGTCGGAGGAGCCGGTGGAACAGGCCGCCGCCCCGACGGTGAGCAGCGCCACCGAGACGCCGACCCCTACCGCACGCATCGACCTGCGCGTCTTTCCCATGTCGCAATCCCCCTTGGTCGTACCGGCGATCACCGTACCGGGGCCACGACCATGATCCACAATTGAGTTCTCAGGAACAGTAGGTGTTGTGCTTGAGCAGGGCGAGGCCGGCCACCTTGCCGTCGGCCACGGTGAACTCGTAGAACCAGTCCGGGCCGCCGCTGCCGCTCTCGGCCGGGAGTTCGTACGTGCCGCCCTTGGTCGGCTTGAGCTCCTTGCCCTCGTAGGCGCGCTTGAGCTCCTCCTCCGTCGAACCCGCGCCGACGCCCTCGGCGGTGCGGGCGTCCGCGGGCGCCACCACCTGGCGCAGGCCCTCGGTGCCGAAGTTGACCCGGCCGGTGGCCCTGAGGGCCTCGTCCCGGGCCTTGCGGGCGGGCGTGACGAGGTCCAGGTCCTTCTGGAGCTCGGCGAACTCCTTCTGGTCGGCGGCATCCTGCTGGAGCTGCTCCTGGAGGCGCGCACTGTGCTCCTGCAGTTCCTTCAGCGAGGCCCCGGCCGCCAGCGGCGGGAGCGTCTTCCGCTTCGCCCTCATCTCGTCCATCCTGGCCAGCGCCTTGCCGGCCTTCGCGTGGACCTCCGCCTCGTTCGCCATCCGGACCGGATCCGGCGCCGGGCCGCCCTTGTACGCGTAGTCGGTGCAGCCGTTCAGCACCGAGACCGGCGACGGCTCCAGGGCTCCGGCGGCGAGCACCTCGTCCTTGGTCATCGACAGCTGCAGTCCCCGGTAGCCGTTCGCGCCGAACGGCTGCGGCGGCGTGGCGGCCGCCGCGCTCGCACCGGCCTTCCCCGCGCCGCCCTCGTCGCCCCCGCCGCCCTCGCAGGCCGCCGCCCCGGCCACGACCAGAGCCATCGTCAGTACGGCCACCGCCGCACGGGTGTTGCGGATCGTCCCCACGGTGATCCCCTCCCCTTCGTCGATCGCACACGGTAGCGAACGTGCGGGCACGATCCACAATCGTTTTCCCCACGTACGGAAGGGGCCCGCGCGAGGACGCGGGCCCCTTCCGCACGCACGCGTCAGGAGGCCGGGGGCCGGGCGGCGAGGCCGCGGGTGTAGTGGGCGGCGGCGAGGACCGAGGCCATCAGCTCGGAGTCGAGCACGGAGGCGTCGGCCAGCCGGGTGGCCGACGCGTGCGAGGCGAGCAGCGTCTTGGTGACCCGCAGGGCGGCCTCGGGGCGGCGCGTGACGGGCCTGGCCCACTCGTCCACCGCCCCGTCCAGGTCCTGCTCGGGGACGACCCGCTGCAGGATGGCGAGCTCCCGCGCCTCCACCGCGCCGACCGGCCGGCCGGTGAGGATGATCTCCCGGACCCGGGCCGCGCCGACCTCGTGGAGCAGGCGGGGCAGCAGCCCGCCCCAGGCGACGGGCAGGCCCAGGGCCAGCTCGGGCAGCCGGAAGACGGCGTTGTCGGCGCCGACCCGCAGGTCGCAGGCGAGCGCCAGGGCGAAGCCGGCGCCGGTCGCCCGGCCCTGGACCCGTGCGACGGTCACGGCGGGGCTGTTGGTGAGGGCGTCGCAGACCCTGCGCGCCCTGTCCCCGTAGCTGCGTATCCGGCCGCCGGTCGGGTCCTCGTCCAGGCCCGCGAAGAGTTCCTCGCGGTCGCCGCCGAGGCAGAAGTCCCGGCCCGCAGCGGACAGCACGATCACCCGCACGGCCGGGTCGGGCACGGCGAGGAGGGCGAGGAGTTCGTCCAGCATGGCGGAGGTGACGGCGTTCCCGGTCTCCGGGCTGTCCAGCTCGACGTGGAGCACCGCTCCCCGGAGCTCGGAACGGACCGTACGGACCGGCGCGGGCCCGGGTGCCGGCTCGGAGGCCGGCTCGGGTGCCGAAGCGGGGCCCAAAGCGGGTGCCGGCTCGGGTGCCAGGGCGGAGGCCGGCTCGGGCTGGGCGTACCAGCCGGTGGGCGCCGGGGGGTTCGCCGGGTACGGGGGCCGCATCGCGTACGGGTGGTACTGGGGAGCCTGCGAGGAGACGTTCATGCGGCCACTCTCAGGGACGTCACCCGGTGGAAGACCATCCGGGGCGCGTGCTCCGGCGGGCTCACCGCCCGCAGCGTCGGGAAGCGCTCCAGCAGCTGGCCGAGCAGGGCGCGCGCCTCCAGCCGGGCCAGGCCCGCGCCGAGGCAGTAGTGGGCGCCGCCGCCGAAGGTGAGGTGGGTGCCCCGGCGGAGCGGGTCGAAGGTGTGCGGGTCCGGGTTGCGGCGCGGATCGCGGTTGGCCGCGCCGTACATCACGTGGACCATGGTGTCCTTGGGGAGGAACGTCCCGGCCAGCACGGTGTCCTCGCCCGCGACGCGGCTGTTGACGCGGATCGGCGGGTCGTAGCGCAGCGCCTCGTCGATCGCCTCGTCGATGTGCTCGGGCCGCTCCCGCAGCCACTCCCACCGGCCCGGCGACTGCAGCAGCTGCCACACCAGCGAGGAGAGCAGCGTCGCCGTGGTCTCCAGCGAGGCGATGGTGACGAACATGGTGAGCTGGTAGACCATCCGGTCGGTGGCCTCGCGGTCGGACTCCAGCCCGTCCCAGGTGCGGATCCAGCCGGCGATCACGTCGTCGCCGTCGTTCTCGCGGCGTTCCCGGACGAGGCGGGTGAAGTACTCGCGCAGGTCCATGGTGGCCTGCTCGGAGACCGCCAGCTGGCTCTTGGTGGGCAGCAGTTCCTGGGCGTGCACCTGGTTGTGGGTCATCGTCAGGATGTGCGGGTAGTCCGCGGGCGCGATGCCCAGCCAGCGACCGACGGTGCCGATCGGCAGCTGCTCGCCGACCACGGTGGCGAAGTCCGCCTCGCCGTCCGTCCGTATTCGCTCGGCCAGGCGGTCGAGCAGCCCCGTGACGTCGGCCTCGATCTCCGGCGCCATGTCCCGCAGCGTGTTCCGGTCGAAGAGGCTCCCGAGGCTGCGCCGCTGCCGGGTGTGCTCGGGGGCGTTGAGCCGGGAGAGGGTGCGGCTCATCTCCTGGGTGGCGACGGCCTCCCAGCGCTCCGTCCCGGTCTGCCGCTCCTGCCAGGCGAAGTCGGGGACGAGCCAGGTCCTGCCGCGCAGGACCTGGTCGCACGCCTCGTAGCCGGTGACCAGGTAGCCGCCCCAGGGCGCCGGGACGAGGTCCCCGAGCGCCCGCAGCCCGTCGTAGACCGGGCTCGGATCGGCGAGCCCCTCGGCCGACCGCAGCCTCCGCAGCAGCGGGACGGCGGCACGGCGGTCGACCCTGCCGTCAGGGTGCTCCGACTCCGCGGGGCGGGCTTCCAACATGGCGGTCACACGGGCTCCTTCAACACGCGGGCGGGCAGTACGGCGGCGTACTACCCAGCAACAGCGCGCTCAAGCGTCGATCCGTGTTGCCCACGTCACGTACTGCACCGCCGTCGCACGCCGTTCACCTCGCGGTGACCGGGCGGCTTCCGGCGGCGCGTCGGACCGGGATCCCCGGGGCCCCGGACGCCCGGGGCCCTGAATCGGGCCCCGGATCGGGCCCGGGATCAGACCCGAAATCGGGCCCGGGACCGGACCCGGATTCAGACCCGGAAGACGTCCAGGAAGGAGCTCCACCAGCCCTTCTTCTGCGGCGCCCGGGCGGGCGCGGCGGCGGTGGGCTGCGGGTACGCCTGCGCCTGCTCGGAGCCGGCCGGCGAGGGGGCCGGGGCGGGGTCCGCGACCGGCCGCGCGGTGCGGGCGGCCACCGGACTGAACCGCACCGGCAGCGAGACCAGGCCGCGCTGGAACGGGCCCGGCCGCCACTCCACGCGCTCCGCGGGAACCGCGAGCGTGACGTCCGGGAGCGCGTTGAGCAGGCACTCGATGGCGCTCAGGGCGATCAGCTGGGCCGGGGACTTGGCCGGGCAGGCGTGCGGGCCGGCGCCCCAGGCCAGGTGGGCCCCCTTGCTGAGGGTCAGCCGGGCGTCGGTGAGCGCGGGGTCGCTGTTGGCGGCGGCGAAGCTGATCACCACCGGGCTGCCGGCGTCCATCGGGACGCCGCCCAGGTTGAGGTCCTGCATCGGGTAGTGCGTCGCGTAGTTGGCGATCGGCGGGTTGTTCCACAGCACGTCGTCGAGGGCGTCCTCGATGCGCAGTCCGGAGCCGCCCTCGCCGGACAGCAGCAGGAGCAGCGCGTTGCCGATCAGGTTGCGCTCGGGCTCGACGCCGGCGCCCATCAGCATGACCAGCTGGTCCTTGAGCTCCTCGTCCCGCAGGCCGGCCGGGTGCTGGATGAGCCAGGAGGTGATGTCGTCGCCCGGCTGGCGGCGCTTCAGCGCGACCAGGTCCATCAGGCAGGAGGTCAGCTCCTCGTTGGCCTGGATCACGTCGAGGCCGTCGAAGAGCGCGGACATGCTGCGGGTCAGCCGGTCGCCGATGTCGGCCGGGCAGCCGAACAGCTGGTTGAACAGCAGCAGCGGCAGCAGCTTGGCGTAGTCGTTCAGCAGGTCGGCCCGGCCCAGCGCGCTGAACTGGTCGATCAGGTAGCCGGCGATCCGCTCGACGTGCCGGTTGAGCCGGTTGTCGTTGAGCCGGTCCAGGCTCTCGGTGACGGCCTTGCGCAGCCGCAGGTGCTCGGCGCCGTCCGTGAAGAGGCAGTTGGGCCGGTAGAACATCATCGGCAGGACGGGGCTGTCCATCGGCACCCGGCCCTCGTTGAGCGCCGCCCAGCGCCGCGAGTCCCGGGCGAACATCCCCGGGTTCTGCAGCACCCGCAGGGCGGCCTCGTGCGAGGTGACCAGGGTGGCGTCCACTCCGGGGGCCAACTCCACCGGCGCGGCGGGACCGTGGGCGCGCAGCTTGTCGTAGACCGCGTCGGGGTCGGCCGAGAACATCTCCCCGTAGAGCGGCGTGCTCACGCCGACGTGCATCGGGCAGCCCGGCGGAGGCGACTGCGGGACGGGTCGCTGCAGAGATTCCATGGGTCGTTCCTTGGGGGGTGGCCCCGGGCGGGTGCGGACCCGGGAGACGTGAGGGGAGGGAGGCGTGGGGGAGGTCAGGAGGCGCGTTCGAGCAGGTGCCGGACGAGCGTCAGCAGGGCGTCGGCCGAGGACCGCTGGTCCCGCGCGTCGCAGAACACCACCGGCGTGTGCGGCAGCAGGTCGAGCGCCTCGCGGAGCTGGTCCTCGGTGTAGTCGCTCTGCCGGTCGAAGCTGTTGACCGCCACCGCGTACTCCAGGCCGTACTGCTCGATCAGGTCGATGACGGGGAAGGTGTCCGCGAGGCGGGTCGGGTCGGCCAGCAGCAGGGCGCCCAGCGCCCCCCGCGCCATGTCCTCCCAGAGCTGCATGAACCGCTGCTGTCCCGGCGTGCCGAACAGGTACAGCACCAGGTCGTCGCCGAGGGTCAGCCGGCCGAAGTCCAGGGCGACGGTCGTGGTCTTCTTGTCCGGTACGCCACGGAGGTCGTCGACACGGATGGACGCCTGCGTCATGCTCTCCTCGGTGCTCAGCGGGGCGATCTCCGACAGCGCCCCGATGAGCGTGGTCTTGCCGACCGCGAAGTGCCCCACGACCAGGATCTTGACAGCGGTCGTCACCGCGCCGGGGACGTAGATGTCCTCAGGCGAACCGGCGTTGAAGTCCATGCAGTACCTTCTCTAGAAGTCTCGGGTCCGGGGCCTGGGCCGGGGGCGGGGCCGACCGGCGCAGCAGCCGTCCCTCCCGGATCAGGTCCGTCAGCAGCAGCCTCACGACCCCGACCGGCAGCTCCAGCCGGGCCGCGACCTCGGCCACCGAGAGGTAGCCGCCGGAGCACAGCTCCCAGATCGCCCGGGTTTCGGGGCTCGGCAGGGCGGGGAGGTCCTGCTCGGGCGCGACGGTGACCAAGGTGATCAGAGACAGGTCGTCCGCATTCGGTAATTCGCGTCCACCGGTGATGACGTAGGAGCGGATGAAGCCGCCGGTGACCCGCTGTTCCTCGCCGCCGGCCGTCATGAGCCGCTGAGCGTGCTCTGGCGCGGCGCCGCCGACATCGCCCGTCCGAGCGCGCCCACCTGCTGCTGCATCCGGAAGGACATCGCCTCCATGTCGACGTCGGGGGCGGTGGAGGCGGCCAGGTACGCGCCGCTGCCGGCCGCGATCAGGAAGATCCAGCCGTGGTCGTACTCCAGCAGGGTCTGGCGCCAGAGCCCGCCGCCTCCGCCGACGAACGGGGCGACCGCGCGGCTCAGCGACTGCATCGAGCTCATCGCGGCGGCGTTGGTCTCCGCCTCGTCGCGTCCGATCTCGCTGGAGCGTTCGAGCAGGAGGCCGTCGGCGGAGACGAGGATGGCGTGCCGGGCGCCGGGTACCTGGAGTACGTCGTTGAGCACCCAGGAAAGATCACGGCTCACTGGATCTCGGTTCCTTCCGTGGTCATGGTGTTGCGCCCGGACAGCGTGCCGCGCTGGAACGCGCCGAGGCGGGACGGCGTGTGCTGGCCGGTGCTCCGCACCGGCTCCTCGGCCCGACCGGGGTCCAGCGGGTTGGGGACGACCGACACGGGGCGCTGGCGGCGGCGCCGGGGCAGCAGTCCGTCCGCGGTGGTCTCCGGTCCCGCCGTCGCCGCGTACGGCGCCGGCACCGGGGCCAGGGGCGCCGCCGGCTCGGAGAGCGACACCAGCCGCTGGCCGGCTCCCGGCGCCCAGGACTGCGCGGGCTGCTCCACCGGCGCGGCCTGGGCCTGGTAGTCGGTGTAGTCGGTGTGCTCGGCGACGGGCGGGGCCGCGACCTCGCTGCTGAGCAGCTCGGCGGGCAGCAGCACCACGGCGCGCACACCCCCGTACGGGGAGACCGAGTCGACGGAGACCCGGAAGCCGTAGCGGGCGGCCAGCATGCCGGAGACGGCGAAGCCGAACTTCGGGGGGTTGCCCAGGCTGGTGAGGCCGATCGGCGCGCCCGGGTTGAGGAGCAGTGCCGCGCGGTCCTTCTCCTCCTGGCCCATGCCGAGGCCGGCGTCGTCGATGATCAGGCAGACGCCGGTGGGGACGGCCTGGACGCTGACCTCCACCGGGGTGTCCGGGGCGGAGTAGTTGGTCGCGTTGGCGAGCAGCTCGGACAGCACCACGGCGACCGGCTCGACGACCTTGCTGGCGAGCGAGACGCTGACCCGGGAGTGGATCCGCACCCGGTCGAAGTGCCGGATCCGGCCCTGGGCGCTGCGGACCACGTCGTAGACCGAGGCGACGCTCTCGCGGCGGCCCAGCCAGCCGCCGCAGAGCACCGCGATGCCCTGGGCGCGCCGGCCGAACTGGCTGTTCGTGTGGTCGATCGTCATCAGGTCGGCGAGGATCTGCGGGCTGTCGCCGTACTTCCGCTGCACCTTGTCGATGACGACCTGCTGCTCGTCGGCCAGGCCCTGGAGCGTCCGCATCGCCGACTTGAGGACGGCCTTGGTGTCCTCCTCGGCGTCCCGGCGGACGGCGGTCAGCTCGGACGCGTGCTGGCCCTGCAGGTGGTCGTGCAGCGCGGCGAGCTCGTCGCTCCGGCGCTGTGCCAGGGCGCTCGTCTCCTCCAGGGAGGCGTTGCGCCGCCGCAGGGCGAGGTTCGTCCTGCGGGCCTGGAGGGCCGCTCCGACGGCTGCGAGCATCACCACGATGAAGACCCAGAAAAAGGGTTCCTGCACAAATGACGTCATGAAACTCTCTTCAGGTGGCATCGCGTGGAGCCGGTCCGGGCCCCGAAACGCGAATGGGACTGGCGGCCCGAACCTCCCCGAAAGGCACCTGATGTCACATCACATCGAAGTGCATTCCGGCACGAGACCTGCGGCGACGCCTATCGCGGAGTCAGCCTACTGCAACTCATGCCATGTCAGAACAGATACCAAAAAGGGCAGTTGGGGCGAAATTCCACGACTTGCTGGGAACTCTGACAAGAAATGACGGCATTCGTGACGCCGCGTTAACCACAGGGACACGTCCCGACCACACTTCGATTCGCGCGCAGGGTGATTGCGCCGTCACGCCCCGGAATCGACGGCCCTCCGGACACGGCGGCCGCGCATGCGGAAGGGGCCCGCGTCCGTGGACGCGGGCCCCTCCGGTGCAGCCGTCCGTCAGCGCATCGAACCGGTGCGCAGCAGGGTGCGGATGACGCGCATCGCGACCGAGAGGCTGGACAGCTCGTAGTTGTCCGAACCCCTTATGTCGTCGAGGGTGCTCTTGGCGCGGTTCAGCAGGGTCGAGTTGAGCTCGGCCCAGGCGGTGTACCGCTCCTCCGGGGTGGCGCCCTCGGCGCCGCAGGCCAGGACGTCGGCGGTCAGCGCCGCGTGCGCCGCGAAGAGGTCCTCGCGGATCGCGGCCCGGGCCATCGACGACCAGCGGTCGGTGCGGGGCAGCTCGATGATGCGGTCGAGCAGGTGCGAGATCTGGAGCCGGTCGCCCAGGTCGTAGTAGAGGTCGGCGACCTCGGCGACGTCCTTGCCGGAGCGGTCCGCGACCTCGGCGACGTCCAGGGTCGGGAAGACCGAGGAGAGGCCGGCGATCCGGGTGGCCAGCTCCTCCGGCACCCCGGCCGCGGCGAGCTCGCCGTACACGGACTCGAACCAGGTCAGGTCCTCGCCGCGCAGCGGCTTGGGCAGCGAGGCCCAGACCTGGTTGACGCGGTCGTGGAAGAACTCGATGGTGCCGGCGATGTCGAGCGGCTGGCGGCGGTTGTTGAGCATCCACCGGGTGGCGCGCTCGACCAGGCGCCGCGAGTGCAGTCGCATCTTGGTCTGCACCCGGGCCGGGACCTTGTTGTCCAGGTCCTCGATCTCGGCCCAGATCGGCTCCAGGTCGAAGACGGCCCGCGCGGCGGTGTGCGTCCGGGCGATCTCCTCGTAGGTCGCGCCGGTCTCCTCCTTCAGGCGGAAGGCGAAGGTGCAGCCACCGCGGTTGATCGTGTCGTTGACGATCAGCGTGGTGATGATCTCGCGGCGCAGCGCGTGGTTGTCGATCGCGTCGGCGAACTTCGCCCGCAGCGCGCTCGGGAAGTACTCGTGCAGCGCGCTGCGGAAGAACGGGTCGTCCGGCAGCTCGGTGGCCAGCAGCTCCTCGGCCAGGATGATCTTGGTGTACGCGAGCAGGACGGACATCTCGGGCTGCGAGAGGCCGCGGCCGTTCTGCTGGCGCTCACGGATCTGGCGCTCGGTGGGCAGGAACTCCAGGCCGCGGTCCAGTTGGCCGGCCGACTCGAAGCGGCTGATCATCCGGGCGTGCACGTTGACCATGCTGTGCGCCTGGGCGACGGCGTTGGCCAGCACGACGTTCTGCGCGTAGTTGTTGCGCAGCACCAGGTGGCCGACCTCGTCGGTCATCTCGGCCAGCAGGACGTTGCGCTGCTTGACCGTCATGTCGCCCTCGGCGACGACCTGGTTGAGCAGGATCTTGATGTTGACCTCGTGGTCCGAGGTGTCCACACCGGCGGAGTTGTCGATCGCGTCGGTGTCGATCCAGCCGCCGGTGCCCTCCGGGCCGCCGGTGGCCGCGTACTCGATGCGGCCGAGCTGGGTGCAGCCGAGGTTGCCGCCCTCGCCGATGACCCGGGCGCGGACCTGCTCGCCGTTGACCCGGATGGCGTCGTTGGACTTGTCGCCGACCTCGGCGTTGGTCTCGCTGGACGCCTTGACGTAGGTGCCGATGCCGCCGTTCCAGAACAGGTCGACCGGGGCCTGGAGGACCGCCCGCATCAGCTCGGCCGGGGTCAGCTTGGCCGCCTCGACGCCGAGCGCGGCCCGGACCTGCGGGGTCAGCTGGATCGCCTTGGCCGACCGGGGGTACACCCCGCCGCCGGCCGAGATCAGCGACTTGTCGTAGTCGTCCCAGGAGCTGCGCGGCAGCTCGAACAGCCGGCGGCGCTCGGCGTACGAGGAGGCCGCGTCCGGGTTCGGGTCCAGGAAGATGTGGCGGTGGTCGAAGGCGGCGACCAGGCGGATGTGCTCGCTGAGCAGCATGCCGTTGCCGAAGACGTCGCCGGACATGTCGCCGATGCCGATGACGGTGAAGTCCTCGGTCTGGGTGTCGACGCCGAGCTCGCGGAAGTTGCGCTTGACCGACTCCCAGGCGCCGCGGGCGGTGATGCCCATGCCCTTGTGGTCGTAGCCGGCCGAGCCGCCGGAGGCGAACGCGTCGCCCAGCCAGAAGCCGTAGGACTCGGCGACGCCGTTGGCGATGTCCGAGAAGGTCGCGGTGCCCTTGTCGGCGGCGACGACCAGGTAGGTGTCGTCCTCGTCGTGGCGGACCACGTCGGCCGGGTGCACGACCTCGCCGCCGACCAGGTTGTCGGTGATGTCGAGCAGCGCCGAGATGAAGGTCTTGTACGAGGAGACGCCCTCGGCCAGCCAGGCGTCGCGGTCGACCGTCGGGTCCGGCAGCTGCTTGGCGACGAAGCCGCCCTTGGCGCCGACCGGGACGATGACGGTGTTCTTGACCATCTGAGCCTTGACCAGGCCCAGGATCTCGGTGCGGAAGTCCTCGCGCCGGTCGGACCAGCGCAGGCCGCCGCGGGCGACCTTGCCGAAGCGCAGGTGGACGCCCTCGACCTGCGGCGAGTAGACCCAGATCTCGAACGCCGGGCGCGGGGCCGGCAGGTCCGGGATGGCCTTCGGGTCGAACTTCATCGACACGTAGGAGTGCCACTCGCCGGAGGCGGTGCGCTGGAAGAAGTTGGTCCGCAGGGTGGCCCTGATGAGGTTCAGGAAGGAGCGCAGGATGCGGTCCTCGTCCAGCGAGACGACCTCGTCGAGGGCGCCGGACAGCTCCTCCAGGATGCCCTCGGTCAGCTCCAGGGCGCCCGAACGGTGGCTCGGGCTCAGCCGGGCCTCGAACAGGTTGACCAGCAGGCGGGTGGTGTGGGTGTTGTTGCGGAGCGCGTCCTCCATGTAGTCCTGGGAGAACGTGGAGCCCGCCTGGCGCAGGTACTTGGCGTACGTGCGCAGCATCATCGCCTGGCGCCAGGTCAGCCCGGCGGTCAGCACCAGCTCGTTGAAGCCGTCGTTCTCGGCCTTGCCGGTCCAGGTGGCGGCGAAGGTCTCCTGGAAGCGCTCGCGGGCCTCGTCGGTGAGCTCGGTGGCCTCGCGCAGCTTCAGGCCGAAGTCGTAGACCCACGCGGTGGTGCCGTCGGAGCGGCGCAGCGCGTACGGGTGCTCGTCCAGCACCTCGACGCCCAGGCGCTGGAGCACCGGCAGGACCTCGGTGAGCGAGATCGGGCCGCCGACCCGGTAGATCTTGAAGCGGCGCTCGTCGTCGCCGGCGCCGACCGGCTGGTACAGGTTGAGGCGGAAGTCGCCCTCGCCGTGCAGCGACTCGATCTGCTTGATGTCGGCGACGGCGGTGCGCGGCGGGAAGTCGGCGCGGTAGCCGTCGGGGAAGGCGTTGGCGTACTTGTGGCCGAGTTCGGCCGCCTTCTCCTCGCCCAGCTCGGTGTGCAGCTGGTCGTGGAAGCCGTCCATCCAGAACCGCGCGGCCTCGGCCAGCCGGTTCTCGATCCGCTCGATGTCCGTGTCGGAGAGGTGCGGCAGCTCGGTGCCCGGGGCGACCCGGACCACGAAGTGCAGGCGGGTCAGCACCGACTCGGTGGCGTACACCGTGTAGTCGATGGTGGCGCCGTTCAGCTCCTCCTTGAGGATGTCGGTGATCAGCAGCCGGATGCGCGTGGTGTAGCGGTCGCGCGGCAGGTAGATGAACGCCGAGAAGTAGCGCCCGTACTCGTCCTGGCGCAGGAACAGCCGCAGCTTGCGGCGCTCCTGGAGGTAGAGCACGCTCGTCGCGATGGAGAGCAGCTCGGAGGCCGGGGTCTGGAAGATCTCGTCCCGCGGGAAGGTCTCCATGATCTGGAGCAGGTCGCGGCCGTCGTGGCTCTCGCTGGAGAAGCCGGACTCCTCCAGTACCTCCTGGACCTTGCGGCGCACGACCGGGATGCGGGTGACCGACTCGGTGTAGGCGGCGGAGGAGAACAGGCCGAGGAAGCGGCGCTCGCCGATCGGCTCGCCGGCGGCGTTGAACTTCTTCACGCCGACGTAGTCCAGGTAGGACGGGCGGTGCACGGTGGCCCGGCTGTTGGCCTTGGTCAGGACGAGGAGCTTCTTCTCGTGGGCCTTGGCGCGCACCGGCGCGGAGAGCCGGCCGAAGGCCTCGCTGACCGCGTGGTGGGCGTCGTCGTGGCTGTGCGGGTCGGCGCGCAGGATGCCGAGGCCGGTCCCGGCGACGGCCTTGAGGACCTCCTCGCCCTCGTGCTCGACCAGGTCGTACTCGCGGTAGCCGAGGAAGGTGAAGTGGTCGTCGGCGAGCCAGCGCATCAGCTCCCAGGCCTCGCCGACCTCCTGCTCGGGCAGGCCGGCCGGGGGCTCCTCGGCCAGCTCGTCGGCCAGGCGCAGCGCGCTCTCGCGCATCTTGCCCCAGTCCTCGACGACCTCGCGGACGTCGCCGAGCACGCGGCGCAGGTCGGCCTCGATGGAGCGCAGGTCCTCGCGGTCGGTCTCGCGGTCGACCTCGATGTGCATCCACGACTCGACGGTCGCGTCGGCCGGCCAGTCGGTGCCGGCGGCCTGGCTGCGGGAGCAGGCGTCGACGTCCAGGATCTCCAGCAGCTTGCCGGTGATGTCACGGCGGACGACCAGCTGGGGGTGGATCACGATGTGGATCGCGCGGTCCTGGCGGGACAGCTCGTTGGTGACGGAGTCAACCAGGAAGGGCATGTCGTCGGTGACGACCTCGACCACGGTGTGGCCGCAGGACCAGCCGTTCTCCTCGACCGAGGGGGTGTGGACCCGCACCTCGGCGGTGCCCTGCGGGCGCTTGAGGCCCAGCCGGTAGTGGGAGGCGGCCGCGCCGTAGACGTCGACCGGGTCGCGGTCGACCAGGTCCTCGGGCGCGGTGTGGAGGTAGTAGTGGTGCAGGTACGCGGTCAGAGCGCCATTGCTCAGACCTTCCCCCGGCGCCGCTCCCCCCACCTGGCTGTTCTCAGCGGCTGCGGCTGCCTTCTTGAGCAGTTCGGCCTTGGCTGCGTCCAGCTTGGTCTGCATGACTTCTTGGCTCCTGTCGCGCGCCGTTGCGTGACTCGGTGGTGTGTGGATGTACACCGACGGGTCACCGCAATCCTGCCGCACCATCCGACTGAAAGGGGCTCATGGCGCGCATGAAACGTCCTCCCAGCGGGTAGGACGACTCATTCGTCCTGCAGCCACCCGACGACGCCAGCCAGCCTAACCGGATCAATCGAAGGTGGACAGGGACAGGTAGGCGCAAACCCGCAGGAAGTCGGGTCCGTCCTGGACAGCATGTCCAAACCGGAGTCCGGTGTTCACTCTCAGCCCATGTGCGGGTAGCCGTGGTGCGTCGGCGGGACGAAGGACTCCTTGATCGACCGTGCGGAGGTCCAGCGGAGCAGGTTCTGCGCGGCGCCCGCCTTGTCGTTGGTGCCGGAGGCCCGGCCGCCGCCGAAGGGCTGCTGGCCGACGACGGCCCCGGTCGGCTTGTCGTTGATGTAGAAGTTCCCGGCAGTGAAGCGCAGCTCCTCGACGGCCTGGGCGATGGCGTAACGATCCTGCGCGATCACCGAGCCGGTCAGGCCGTACGGGGCGCCCTCGTCGACCCGGCGGAGCACGTCGTCCCAGCGGGAGTCCTCGTAGACGTGGACGGCGAGGATCGGGCCGAAGTACTCGGTCCGGAAGATCTCGCCCCGGTGGTCGGAGGAGACCAGCACGGTCGGCCGGACGAACCATCCGATCGCGTCGTCGTACTGTCCGCCGGCCGCCAGTTCGATCGTCGGATCGGCCTTCGCCCGGTCGATCGCGTCCCGGTTCCTCTCGAAGGCGCGCCGGTCGATGAGGGCGCCCATGAAATTGGACAGGTCGGTCACGTCGCCCACCGCGAGCGCGTCCACCTCGGCCAGGAAGTCGTCCTTGATCCGCTGCCAGAGGCTGCGCGGCAGGTAGGCGCGGGAGAGCGCCGAGCACTTCTGGCCCTGGTACTCGAAGGCGCCGCGGATCAGCGCGGTCCTCAGGATCTCCGGGTCGGCCGAGCGGTGGGCCAGCAGGAAGTCCTTGCCGCCGGTCTCGCCGACGATCCTCGGGTACGTGCGGTAGCCGCCGATGTTGGCGCCGATGGTCTGCCACAGGTACTGGAAGGTGGCGGTGGAGCCGGTGAAGTGCAGCCCGGCGAGCGCCGGGTCGGCCAGCGCCACCGGGGAGACCTGGAGGCCGTCGCCGGTCACCAGGTTGATCACCCCGGGCGGCAGGCCGGCCGCCTCCAGCAGCCGCATCAGGTGGTGGGCGGCCAGGGTCTGGGTCGGCGCGGGCTTCCAGACCACGGTGTTGCCCAGCAGCGCCGGGGCGGTGGGCAGGTTGCCGGCGATCGCGGTGAAGTTGAACGGGGTGACCGCGTAGACGAAACCTTCCAGCGGGCGGTGGTCGGTGCGGTTCCACACGCCGGGCGAGGAGGCCGGCTGGTCGGCCAGGATCTGCCGGGCGAAGTGGACGTTGAACCGCCAGAAGTCGATCAGCTCGCAGGCGGAGTCGATCTCCGCCTGCTGAGCGGTCTTGGACTGGCCGAGCATGGTGGCCGCGTTGAGCGTCTCCCGCCAGGGGCCGGCGAGCAGGTCGGCGGCGCGCAGGAAGACCGCCGCGCGGTCGTCGAAGGAGAGCGAGCGCCACTGCCGCCCGGCGGCCAGCGCCGCGTCCACCGCCGACCGGGCGTCCTCCCGGGTGGCGTTGCCGAGCACGCCCAGCTTGGCGGCGTGGTGGTGCGGCTGGACGACCTCGATCCGCTCGCCGCCGCCGAAGCGCTGCTCGCCGCCGATGACCATCGGCAGCGGGACCTGCTCGGCGGCCAGCTCGTCCAGCCGCCGGACCAGCCGGCCCCGCTCCGGGCTGCCGGGCGCGTACGCGTGCACCGGCTCGTTGACCGGCACCGGGACCTCGGTGACTGCGTCGATGGGCATGGTGGCTCCGTCCTGGCGGCTGGTCGGGTGTGACACCAGCCTGACCAGCCGGGGCGCGATCCGCCCGTTCAGACACGCGGACGGCGGACGTGGCGCCCGCCACGTCCGCCCGCTTCCCGGGGCCCGCGGTCCGGCCCGGGACTGCGGCAGGGCCCGGGGTTCAGCCCGCGATCCGGCCGGCCAGCTCGACCGCCTCGGCCAGACTGTCCACCACCGGGACGCCGACCGGCTCCAGCTTCTCCCGGGTGTGCGAACCGCCGGTGTAGAGCACCGCGTGGGCGCCCGCGCCGAGCGCCGCCACGGCGTCGTCCGCGGCGTCGCCGATCAGCACCGTACGGGCCGGGTCCACCCGCTCGCCGAGCGCGGCCAGGTGCCGGGTCAGGTGCTCCGCCTTCTGGCCGCCGGACGGGCCGCTGCGGCCGTCCACCCGCAGGAAGCCGCCGGTCAGGCCGAAGGTGTCGACCAGCGGGAGCAGCGCGTCGTGCTCGTACATCGACAGCAGCGACTGGCTGTTCCCGGCCGCCCGCCAGCCGTCCATCAGCTCGCGCACGCCCTCGGTCAGCCCGCAGGAGGCGCTGAGCTCCCGGTAGCGGTCGTGGAACGCGTCGTCGAGACTCAGCCACTCCTGCGCGGAGGGCATCCGGCCGAGCAGGCGCTGGTAGAAGCGGGGGATCGGGATCTCGTACTGCTCGCGGTACTCCTGGAGGCTCATCGGCTCGATGCCGACGGTCGCGAACGCGGCATTGCTCGCCCCGAGCACCGCCTCCATGTCGTGGAAGAGCGTGCCGTTCCAGTCCCAAACGATGTGAGTGCGCACAGGGTGAAACGGTAACCCGACCGGGTGACACGCCGGTAGGACGGACCTCACGCGAGCAGGGCGGGGATCTCCTGGGTCGCGTACCAGAGCAGGTCGTGGTCCTCCGCGCCGTCCACGGTGAACTGGGCGTCCTGGTCGCCCGCGTCGGCCGCGGCCACCGCCGCCACCGCCGCCGCCACGTCCGTGACCACCTCGTCGTCGGCCACGTCGGCGTGCACCGCGGCCGCCTTGGCCAGCCGCACCGGGCCGGCCAGAACCACCCGGCCGAGCGAGGCCTGGTCCTGGTACTCGTCCCCGGGGAAGGGCCGCACCGACGCGTCGGCCACGTCCAGCGCCACCACCACCCGGCGGCACGGGGCCTGCGGGTCGGCGGCCAGCAGCCGCAGCGAGGACTGCGCGGCCCGGTTCAGCGCCGCGTACTCCAGCTCCTCCAGGTCGTCGCTGACGTACCACTCGCGCAGCGCGGGCGTCACGGCGTACGCGGCGGACTGGTCCAGGGCGCCGCCCTCGCGCGCCGCCGCCAGGCCGGTCAGGGTGGTGGGCACGTACACGCGCATCGGTGGCACTCTCCGGTTCGTCCAGCAGGGTTCGTCCAGCGGGGTTCGTCCAGCGGCACCGATCCTCCGGCGCCCCAAGACTCCAGCGCCCCAAGAATAGGCGCCGCCGGACGGCCCGTGATCGCCTCCCGTCCCGGGCCGGGCCCTCACCGCCGGGGCCGCAGCGCCTCCCGGCCGGTGCGCAGGGCGCTCTCCAGGACCGCGCCGCGGCGGGCCGGGTCCATCATGTTCGGGCCCATCGCCGCGAGGTCCGCCGGGGTCGGCGCGAGCAGCAGCACCCGGACGCCCTCGGCCCGCAGCAGCGCGGCCTCGCGCAGCAGCTGCCGGGTGACGGCGTGGCGGTAGCGGCTCACCAGCTGGGCGAGCACGCCGCGGGGGCGTTCCCGGGCGCGCCACTCGCGCAGGGCGGCCAGGGTGTCGCGGCCGGACGCGAGCCCGCCCCGCCGCCCGGCCCGCCCCGGCCGGGGGTCCAGCCGCAGCGCCATCGGGGCGAGCACGTACACCTCGTCCAGCCCCCGGCCGAGCATCAGGTCGGCGTTGGTGGCGGACCAGCAGCCGCCGTCCACGTACGCCGAGCCGTCCAGCCGCACCGGCACGAACCAGCCGGGGATCGCGCAGGAGGCCATCACGGCGTCGGGCACCGGGACGGCCGGGGCGCCCGGGTCGCCGAAGACGACCCGGCGGCCGCTGCGGTAGTCCACGGCCACCACCCGCAGCGGCGATCCCCCGCCGCCGGGCTCCGGCCGGCCGTCGTCGCCGGCCGGTCCACCGCCGCCGAGCGGTCCGGTGTCGCCGAGCAGGCCTCGCACCAGCTCGCCGACCGGCGCCAGCGAGCCCCGGCCGTGCGGTGCGAGCGCCGAGACCATGGTCAGCAGCGGGTACTCGCGCGGATGCCGGACGGCGTCGCGCAGCAGCCCCGGCGAGCCGATGCCGACCCGCGGGCGGGGCGGCAGCGCACCGCCGACGGCGGTGTCGTAGTCGAAGTCCACCCCGGCCAGCGGGCCCTCGGTGATCGGCAGGCCGCGCTGGTGGTCGCGCAGGTGCTCGGGGCGGACGCCGCCGGCCAGCATCGCGGCGAGGATCGCGCCCGCCGAGGTGCCGAGCAGGACGTCGGCCTCGCCCGGCTGCCGCCCGGTGGCCTCCTCGACGGCGCACAGCGCACCGACCGTCCACGCCGCGCCGAGCATCCCGCCGCCGCCCAGCACCAGGCCGCGCCGGGGACCGCCCGCGGCGGGCCGAGCGGTGCCCGCGGCCGACGCCGCCGCCACCCGTGTCGCCATACCGGCCGCCCCTCGTCGTGGGAGCCCGGCCGTCCGCTCCCGGTCAGGGTCCGATGGTGCGCTCCGGGCCGGTACGGCGCAACGCGGCGGCCGCGCGCCGCCACCCGGTCCGCCCAGTCGGAGCGTCCCCTTTCGGGCCGTACGGTCCGTCCCCGCACGTCAACCGGGCGCCGCCGACCGGCCCGTCCGGCCCGTCGCCGCACTGGCCGGTTCCCCCGGATAGGTGAACTCCGGAGCCTGCCCCGGGCACTGCGGAAACCCGTTGCCGCCCCGCGCCGGACGCCTCCAGCCTGGACCCGTCCGTACCCGCACCACCCAGCCGAGGAGCCACCCCGTGACCGTCCGGTTCACCGCCCGTCCCACCGCCCACCCGGACCGCCGTCCGCGCGACGCCGGCGGCTGCGACCCGGCCGGCCGCCGGCCGCGCCACCCGCGCGCCGCCTGCACCGCCTCCCCCGGACCCGACTCCCCCGGGCCCGACTCCGGGGCGCTGGCCGCCCGGTTCGCCCACCGGCTGGTCGAGGTGCTCACCGGCGCCCGGCCCTCCGGCCAGCTGATGCGGCACACCAGCCTGGCCGGCTACGGACAGCTCGCCTCGCTGGTACGGGCCGGAGCGCTGCGCCGCGGCGGCCCCGCCGACCGGCCCCGGCTCGGCCCGGTGCACGACCGCTCGCCCGCCCCGGACGCGGTCGAGGCCTGCGTGCGGGTCGACCTCGGCCGGCGCCACCACGTGGTGGCCTTCCGGCTGGAGCAGCGCGGCCCGGCCGGGCAGTGGCAGTGCACCGCCGTGGAGGCCCGGTGAGCGCCCCGCCGCACCCCCGGCGGTACACGACGGCGCAGGGCGCCGTCCCGGTCCGGGAACGGCGCCCTGCGTGGCGTCCTGGCTGGTGTCCGGCGGCCGGCTCAGCCCTTGCGGCGACGGCCCTTGGCCGACTTCGCGGCCTTGCGGCGCTCGGCGCGGGTCAGCCCGTCGCCCTCGTCCTCCGGCGCGAGGTCCTCGAAGTCGCCCTCGATGACACCGCCGCCGACCTCGTCCGAGGGGGCCGTGTAGTGCAGCCGCTGCGGCTTCGGGGCCTCCAGGCCCTTGGCCTTGATCTCCGGGCGGGCGGCGTCCTTCTCCAGCTTGTCGAGCACCACCTGGGCGTCCTCGACCGGGACCTCCTCGACCTGCTGCTCGACCTGGACCTCCAGGTTGAACAGGTAGCCGACGGACTCCTCCTTGATGCCCTCCATCATCGCGGTGAACATGTCGAAGCCCTCGCGCTGGTACTCGATCAGCGGGTCGCGCTGCGCCATGGCCCGCAGGCCGATGCCCTCCTGGAGGTAGTCCATCTCGTAGAGGTGCTCGCGCCAGCGGCGGTCCAGCACCGACAGCACGACCCGGCGCTCCAGCTCGCGCATGATCTCAGCGCCCAGCTGGTCCTCGCGGGCGCCGTACTGGCCCTGGATGTCCTCCTGGATGGACTTGATCAGGAACTCGGGGGTCAGACCGGCCTGGCCGCCGGCCTCCTCCTCCAGCTCCTCCAGGTCCAGGGTGACCGGGTAGAGCTGCTTGAGCGCGGTCCAGAGCTTCTCCAGGTCCCAGTCGTCCTCGAAGCCCTCACCGGTGGCCGCCCGGACGTACGCCTCGACGGTGTCGTCCATGAAGTGGCCGACCTGCTCCTGGAGGTCCTCGCCCTCCAGCACCCGGCGGCGCTCGCCGTAGATGACCTCGCGCTGGCGGTTGAGCACCTCGTCGTACTTGAGGACGTTCTTGCGGATCTCGAAGTTCTGCTGCTCGACCTGGGTCTGCGCGGAGGCGATGGCGCGGGTGACCATCTTGGACTCGATCGGCACGTCCTCCGGGACGTTGGCCATCGAGAGCACGCGCTCGACCATGCCGGCCTTGAACAGGCGCATCAGGTCGTCGCCCAGCGACAGGTAGAAGCGGGACTCGCCCGGGTCGCCCTGACGGCCGGAGCGGCCGCGCAGCTGGTTGTCGATCCGGCGGGACTCGTGCCGCTCGGTGCCGAGGACGTAGAGGCCACCGGCCTCCTTGACCTCGTCCTGCTCGGCCTTGACCGAGGCCTTGGCCTTCTCCAGCGCGGCCGGGAACGCGGCCTCGTACTCCTCCGGGGTGTCCGTCGGGGTCAGCCCGCGCTGCGCCAGCTCGGCCGCCGCGAGGTGGTCGGAGTTGCCGCCGAGCATGATGTCGGTACCACGGCCGGCCATGTTGGTGGCGACGGTGACGGCGCCCTTGCGGCCGGCCTGCGCGACGATCTGCGCCTCGCGCTCGTGGTGCTTGGCGTTCAGCACCTCGTGCGGGATGCCGCGCTTGCGCAGCTCCTGCGACAGGTACTCGGACTTCTCGACCGACACGGTGCCGACCAGCACCGGCTGGCCCTTCTCGTGCTTCTCGGCGATGTCCTCGACCACGGCGGCGAACTTGGCCGGCTCCGACTTGTAGATCAGGTCGGGCTGGTCGATGCGCAGCGGCGTCTTGTTGGTCGGGATCGGCACCACGCCGAGCTTGTAGATCTGGTGGAACTCGGCGGCCTCGGTGGTGCCGGTACCGGTCATGCCCGCGAGCTTGTCGTACAGGCGGAAGAAGTTCTGCAGGGTGATGGTGGCCAGGGTCTGGTTCTCGTTCTGGACCTCCACCCCCTCCTTGGCCTCGATCGCCTGGTGCATGCCCTCGTTGTAGCGGCGGCCGGCCAGGATGCGGCCGGTGTGCTCGTCGACGATCATGACCTCGCCGTTCATCACGACGTAGTCCTTGTCCCGCTTGTACAGCTCCTTCGCCTTGATGGCGTTGTTCAGGAAGCCGACCAGCGGGGTGTTCACCGACTCGTAGAGGTTGTCGATGCCCAGGTAGTCCTCGACCCGGCTGACACCCTCCTCCAGGATGCCGACGGTGCGCTTCTTCTCGTCGACCTCGTAGTCGCGGTCGACCTTCAGGCGCTGCACCAGCTTGGCGAAGTCGGCGTACCACTTGGTCGCCTGGTCGGCCGGGCCGGAGATGATCAGCGGGGTGCGGGCCTCGTCGATCAGGATCGAGTCGACCTCGTCGACGACCGCGAAGTAGTGGCCGCGCTGGACGAGTTCGTCCTGCGACCAGGCCATGTTGTCGCGCAGGTAGTCGAAGCCGAACTCGTTGTTCGTGCCGTACGTGATGTCCATCCCGTACTGGCGCTTGCGCTCGACGGGCGTCATGCTGCCCAGGATCACGCCGACCTCGAGGCCGAGGAAGCGGTGCACCCGCCCCATCCACTCCGAGTCGCGCTCGGCGAGGTAGTCGTTGACCGTGATCAGGTGGACGCCCTTGCCGGTCAGCGCGTTCAGGTACGCGGGCAGGGTGCCGACGAGGGTCTTGCCCTCACCGGTGCGCATCTCGGCGACGTACCCGTAGTGCAGGGCGGCGCCGCCCATCAGCTGGACGTCGTAGTGCCGCTGGCCGAGCACGCGCTTGGCGGCCTCGCGGACGGTGGCGAACGCCTCGGGGAGGATGTCGTCCAGGCTCTCGCCGTCGACGAGCCGCTGCTTGTACTCGTCGGTCAGTGCGCGCAGCTCGGCGTCGGTGAGGTTGACGAAGTCCTCTTCGATGGAGTTGACCTGGGCAGCAATCCGCTGCAGCTTGCGAAGGATCTTGCCCTCGCCGGCGCGCAGGATCTTGTCGAAGACGGACACGTGAGCGGGCTCCTTGCCTGTATTGGCACTGGACGACTGCACGGCGGGTCACCCCACCGCACGGGCCATCGTATGCGAGGAGTCCAACCCCCCGGGAGGTGCGTCAGCACGGTATTCCCGTGTCACCCCCGCGGGCACATGGCCCGATAGCACCGCCCACCGGGGCAAAACGGTCGGCGAGCCCTGGAATCGGCCTCCTGGCGGGCGGGCGGACCGGCGGGATATTCGGATGCCCGGCCGCCTCACCCGGCGAAATAATCCGTTCATGGAAGAAACCAGCACCGAACCGGTCGTCCTGACCACCGAGCGGCTCGTCCTGCGGGCCCCGCAGGAATCCGACGTCGACGCCGTCTTCGCGGCGTGCCAGGATCCGGAGATCCAGCGCTGGACCGTCGTTCCGTCTCCGTACCGGCGCGAGGACGCGGAGTTCTTCGTGCACGATCTCGCCATCGAGGGCTGGCGCACCGGAGCGAACCGGATCTGGTGCGTGTTCGAGCGCGAGTCCGGCGCCCTGGTCGGGTCCCAGGGGCTCGTCCTGCGCGCCCACGACCCGGGCTCCGCCGAGATCGGCTGGTGGGCGGTGAAGGAGTTCCGCGGCCGCGGCTACACCACCGAGGCCGCCCGCGCCGTCTCCCTCTTCGGCCTGCGCGAGCTCGGCCTGCGCCGCCTGGAGTGGCAGGCCTACGTCGGCAACGAGGGCTCCCGCGCGGTCGCCGCGAAGGCCGGCTACCGCTTTGAGGGCACCCTGCGCTCTTACGCCGAGCAGCGCGGCGTCTTCCACGACGCCTGGATCGCCTCCCTGCTGCCCTCCGACCTGGCCTGAGGCCTCGGCGCCGGCCCGGGCCCGCGAGGCCCGCGGGCCCGGGTCGGCGCCGTTGCGGTCCGTTGCGGTCCGCTGCGGTCCGCACCCCGCCCCCGGCCCGCGCTGTCAGTGCCCGGGGCTACGCTCCCCGGCATGACCGCCGCTGACGCCCGCCCCGCCCCCGTCGCCGTCCTCAGCGCGGACGACGCCCGCCGGATCGCCCTGCGCGCCCAGGGCCTGCTGGGCGCGCCGGACCGCCGCGGCGGGGTGCGCGGGGTGCTGCGGCACCTGGGCGCCGTCCAGTTGGACACCATCTCGGTGCTCGCCCGCTCGCACGAGCTGGTGCCGTACGCCCGGCTCGGCGCGGTCGGCCGCCCGGCCGTCGAGGCGGCCTACTGGGGCGGCGGCACGAGCTTCGAGTACTGGTCGCACGCGGCCTGCGTCCTGCCGGTCGAGGAGTGGCCGCTGTTCGCCTTCCGGCGCCGCCGCTACCGCGACCGCGGCCACCTCTGGGGCCACCAGGTCGCACCCGAGACCTACCGCGCCGTGCTCGACAAGCTGCGCGCCGAGGGGCCGTTGACCTCCACGGAGCTGGGCGGCGCCAAGCGGACCGCCGAGTGGTGGGACTGGTCCGACACCAAGATCGCGGTCGAGCGGGCGCTGGCCTTCGGGGACGTGGTCTGCACCGAGCGCCGGAGCTGGAAGCGGGTCTACGCGCTGGCCGAACAGGCCGTCCCGGCCGAGCTGTTCGGACAGGACCGGTCGGACGAGGACTGCCTGCGCACGCTGGTCGGCCAGGCCGGCGCCGCGCTCGGCGTGGCCACCCGGGCCGATCTGCTGGACTACCACCGGCTGCGCGCCGAGCAGTTGGACCCGGTGCTCGCCGACAGCGGGCTCGTCCCGGTCGAGGTGGCCGGCTGGGGCCCGGACGGCGCCCCGGCCCCGGCCTGGGCCGACCCGGCCGCCCTCGCCACCGTCCCGCGCGGGCGCCACCGCACCACGCTGCTCTCGCCGTTCGACTCGCTGGTCTGGGACCGCGCCCGCACCGAGCGGATCTTCGGCATGACGCACCGGCTGGAGGCGTACACGCCCAAGCACAAGCGGGTGCACGGCTACTTCGCGATGCCGCTGCTGGCCGGCGGCCGGCTGGTCGGCCGGGTCGACCCGGCCCGCGAGGGGCGCACCCTGGTCGCCCGGCAGATCTCGCTGGACGGCGGCGGTGCCCGGCACGTCGAGGCACTGGCGACGGCGCTGCGCGAGGCGGCCGACTGGGTCGGCTGCGACGGGGTGCGGGTCGGGACGCTGCACGACGAGCGGCTGCGCCCGACCCTGGAGAAACTGCTGACGGACCGCTGAGTCCCGCCCGGCTCACCCTATTTCGAGGATCTTCTCCCGCATCGCGTACACCACGGCCTCCATCCTGGAGTGCAGCTGGAGCTTCTCCAGGATGTTGCGCACGTGGTTCTTCACGGTGTTCTCGCTGATGAACAGCTCCTTGGCGATCTCCCGGTTGTTCATCCCGGTCGCCACCAGCTTGAGCACCTCCAGCTCCCGGTCGGTGAGCCGGGGCGCGGGCACCAGGTCCCGGTCGTCGGAACGGCGCTGGATCATCGACTTGAACTCGGTGAGCAGCTTGGACGCCATCGAGGGGCTGATCTGCGACTGCCCGTCGGCGACCGCGCGGATCGCGGTGGCGACCTCGTCGGTGGAGATCTCCTTGAGCAGGTAGCCGGTGGCCCCCGCCTTGATCGCCTCGTAGAGGTCGGCCTCCTCGTCGCTTATCGTCAGCATGATGATCTTGGTGCTGGGCGCCACGTCCTTGATCGCCGTACAGGCCTCGATCCCGCTGCGGCGCGGCATCCGGACGTCCATGAGGATGATGTCGGGCAGCAGGTCGGCGGCCTTCAGCACGGCCTCGGCGCCGTCCCCCGCCTCGCCGACGACCTTGATGTCCGGCTCCTCCGCGAGCACGATCTCCAGCCCGCGGCGGAACAGCGCGTGGTCGTCCACCACCAGGACGCGGATCGGCTCACTCCGGCGCGGCTCGTACGCGGACTCGTCCTCCGCCCCCAACGGCAGCCCTGGCCCGGACCCGGGCCCCAGCCCGAAGTGATCCCCCATCCGCTCCTCCCCCTTCGCGGGTCGTCGTGCGCCAATCATTCCACGCCCCGAACCCGCTGCGGTCACCCTCCGGTGTCGATTCCCCCGCATCGGGTGACCCCTTCGCCGGGCGCCCCGAACGGCGGACACGCCCGAACGCCGGTGACCCCGGCGGCCAGGGCCGCCGGGGTCACCCCTCCATCACCGCTCGGACGGTCAGTCCTCGTCGTCGGACCCGCCGATCGCGCCGCCCGCCCCGCTGCCCGGCCCGGCCGCGAGGTCGGTCTGCAGGTGGATGACGCCGTAGTGGTAGCCGTGCCGGCGGTAGACCACGCTCGGCAGGCCGCTGTCCTTCTCCACGAAGAGGTAGAAGTCGTGGCCGACCAGCTCCATCTCGTAGAGCGCCTGGTCCAGCGCCATGGGGGCGGCCGGGTGCGTCTTCTCCCGGACCACCAGCGGGCCTTCGCCCTCCACTTCCAGGGATCCCATCATGGTCTTGCGGACGGCGCCGTTCGTCTCGCCCTCCGGCGCCGTCGTGGCCGGGAGCGCGGCCAGGGCCGCGGTCGCCTCGGCGACGCTGATCGGGGTGCGGCCGTTCGCGCCGCCCTTGTGCACCCGACGCCGGTCCGCGGACTTGCGCAGCTGCGCGTCGAGCTTCGCCGAGGCCAGGTCGAGCGCCGCGTACGGGTCGGCGGCGGCGGCTTCGGCCCGGATCACGGGGCCGCGGCTGCGGAGAGTGATCTCGACCCGATCGGAGCGGTCGGCCTGCCGCGGGTTGTGCTCCTTGGACACCTCGACGTCCAGGCTGATGGCCTTGGCGTCGAACTTCTGGACCTTCTCCAGCTTCTCGGCCACGTGCTCGCGGAACCTCTTGGGCACCTCGGTCTTGCGGCCCTTGACGACGATGTCCACGCAGAACTCCGATCCCTCGTGCTGACGCCGATCCGGGTGCTACCGGACCGGACTGAGACCCAGCTGGACCAGCCCATCCACTGCTGACCCCCCGCCCCCGCCGCCAGCGGCGGGAAACGACTGGCCCTCACCTCACTTCCTCCCCACCAGGGACGGTTGAAACCCCCTGGGCCTTATCGAACACCTCACACGGGTTTTCCGCCTCCCCAGGCGATGAGGAGGGTATGACCCGATACTGCGGTCGGGCGGTCAAGCTGGTCCACCCTGTCTACCCTCTCGCGGGTGAAGTATGGGTAAATACCTGGACAACGCCCCCCATACGGCGGATCCTGTGCTGACTCTCCGTGCCTGCCACCGCCAGGAGCAGCCGTGCCGCCGTCCCCCGCCGCCACCCGCCCGCCGGCCGCCCAAGGGCCGTTCGGCCACGCACTGGCCGGGCTGCTGGACGTCCTGCTGCCCGCCGACTGCGCGGGCTGCGGCAGCGAGCGCACCCAGCTCTGCCCGGCCTGCCGGCGCGCGCTGGCCACCGCACGGCCGGCCCCGACCGTGCTGCCCTGGACGCACGCCGCCGCGCCGTACACCGGTGCCGTCCGGCAACTGCTGCTCGCCCACAAGGAGCGGGGCGCGCTGCGGCTGGCCGGGCCGCTCGGCGAGGCCCTCGGACGGGCGGTGCGCTCCGCCCTGGGGGCACGGGCCGGGGCCGCGCCGCTGCTGCTGGTCCCGATGCCCTCGGCCCGCTCGGCCGTCCGCGCCCGCGGGCACGATCCGACGCTGCGGCTGGCCGGGGCGGCCGCCCGCTCACTGCGCCGGACCGGCCTGGACGTCCGGGCCGCGCCGCTGCTGCGGCACACCCGGCCGGTCGCCGACCAGGCCGGGCTGAACGCGGCCGAGCGGCGCCGCAACCTGCGCGGAGCCCTGACCGTGCTGCCGCGCGCCCGGACCGGGCCCGCGGGCCTCGCGGGCCGTCACCCGGTGCTGGTGGACGACCTGGTGACCACCGGGGCCAGCCTCGCCGAGGCCGCCCGGGCGCTGGCCGACGCCGGCCTGCCGGCCCGGGCCGGGGCCACGGTCGCGGCCACCGCGCGCCCGGCCGGCTGACCGCCGCCGCGTCAGCTCGCGCGGCCGGCCCCGCGGCGGGCCCGGGAAGGCCCGTCGGCCCGCCCGGACGCGCCGTCAGCCCGCGTAGAGGAAGGACCGGGGCTTGTCGATCAGCGAGGCTTCCCGCCACTGGTGGTTGACCAGGCGGAAGGCCTTGATCTCGCTCGGCTTGCCGTCCGCCTGCTTGACCTCGCCCATCGCGAGCACCGGCGGCGCCTGGGTCAGGCTGTCCCCCCGGGACTCCGAGGCCGCGACGGTCGTCATGCTCTCGGCGCTCTGCAGCTGGGTGTCCGTGCTCTGCGAGCCGTCGGTGCTGATGAAGTACAGCTGCTGGGTCCGGTCGGACTCCTTGCCGAGCACGAGCAGCTGGTCGGTCTCCGCCCAGGACACCGAGGCGACGTCGGTGAGCGTGGGGGCGGCCCGGCGCAGCCCGGTGATCTTCACGGTCGGCGCCTGCGGGGTGCCGTCGTGCACCACCAGTCCGAACCACAGCGAGCGGACGGCCGAGCCCGGGGTCCTGGCCACCAGGGCGACCCGGACGCCGTCCGAGGAGATCTTCAGCGACTGCACGGTCTGCCCGGTCAGCCCCTCGACCGGCACGGTGTACGACTTGGCGCCGCGCACCATCACCACCCGCGGGGCCTGCTTGTTGCGGTCCACCACCCAGAGGTCGCCGCGGCCGTCCCAGGTGGGCGAGGCGAAGCCGTCCTCCTTGTCGCCGCCCTTGGCCGGAGAGCTGAGCACCGGCTCGCCCATGGTCACCGCGCTGTCCGACAGCGGCACCGAGTAGACCTGGTGGCCGTCCTCGCTGATCGCCGCGACCTGGGTGCCGCTGCGGCCGACCGCGACGGCGCCGAGCGGCGGCTTGGTGTTCGACTGCGGCTTGCCGAGGACGCCGCGGACCGGATCGCCGGGGCCCCCCTCGTCGGTCGCCACCAGGGCGCCGTCGGCACGCTGGTAGTACTGCTTCCCGGGCGTCGGCCCGGCCAGCGCACCGGGGCCGGTGGGCGGTTCGTCGCCGCGGCCGACGGTGCAGGAACCGTGCGGCCCCTTCAGCTCCAGCCGCTCGACCTGGCCCTTGCCCTGGTCGGCGAGGGTGTAGAAGAACTGGGTCGCCATCCGCCGGCAGGCCATCGGCTCGCCGAGGTCGACCCCGCCGATCTGCAGGTGGGCGACCCTGCCGTCGTCGATGGTCACCCGCTCGACCCTGACGCCGCTCGGGAACGCCGTCCGGACCACCGGCGAGAGCCAGGTCGAGGGCCCGTCGGCCACCGCCTGGGCCGCCGTGGCCAGCGGGTCTATCCGGCGCCGCAGGTAGACCGGGTCGGCGACCAGCACCTCCTGGCCGACGTTCCCGGAGGCCACCGCCGACGGGTCGGGCGCGGTGTAGAAGAACCGCGCGACCTGCCGGAAGCTGTTCCGGAAGTTGGTCTCGTTCATGATCACGCCGGTCGGCAGCTTGTCGATCCGCCACTCGTCCTTCTCCCGGACGAAGGTGAAGTCGGACGAGACGTTGTTCTGCCCTGCGACCAGCTGGTACGAGTGCTTCTCGTCGACGGTGGCGACCAACTGCCCGCTCACCGGCACCGAGACCGTGGTGTCCGCGTCGGTGACGTCCTGGCCGCCCGGGATGGTCGTGGACGAGAGCACCCGGATCTCCGCCTCGGGCTTCCACTCCGCGGCGGCGCTCTCGGTGAGGTACTTGCGCGCGGTGTCGTACCCCTCGTCGGCGGTCACCGCGTCCAGGAACCCGGTCAGCAGCTCGCGCGGCTTGGCGCCCCGGCCGGGTGCCACCGGGTACACCCGGGCCTGCAGGTTCTTGTCGGCCGACCCCTGGGGCAGCTCCACCCGGGCGATGCCGCCGGAATCCGGCATGGTCGCGCAGCCGCTCGCCACCAGGGCGCCGACCAGCGTGCCGACCGCCGCGAGGAGCCGCGACTCAGTCCTGTTGCTCGTCCCTCGCACGCTGCGACCCCTCCGCGTCCGTCGTCCCGCCCGTCACGTCCGGCTCCGCCGTCCGCTGTGCCACCGACGGCCGTCCGGGCGTCGGGTCCACCATGACCTGGGCGCCGGTGGCCCCGTACCCGGCGGCCGTCCACACGCCCGAGGGGTCCGCGCGCGGCCCCTCCGGCAGTCGGCTGCGGCCCAGCCCGGGGCCGATGTTCAGCACCCCGCCGAGCCCGCTGCCGAGGCTGCTGCCCACGGCCTCCGGCGTCTCCGCCTGGTCCTCGACCGCGGCCGTCGCCGTCGCCCCGGACGGGCTGATCGCCCGCCGGTACGGCGTGCCCTGCGCGCCCAGGCCCCGGTTGTTGCGGGAGTCCTCCGGCTCCAGCCGGAACGGCGCCCGGGTGATCTCGCCGCCGCGGGTGCGCGGCAGGGTGAGCCGGAAGTGCGAGCCGCCGCCGGGCTCGCCCCAGGCCTGGAGCCAGCCGCCGTGCAGGTGGGCGTCCTCGACGGCGATGGACAGGCCGAGGCCGGTGCCGCCGGTGGTCCGCACCCGGGACGGGTCGGCCCGCCAGAAACGGTGGAACACCCGGGACGCCTCGCCCGGCTTGAGTCCGATGCCGTAGTCGCGCACGCCGACCGCGACCGCGCCGTCCGCGGAGCCCAGCCGGACCACCACGTCACGGCCCTCGCCGTGCTCCAGGGCGTTGACCACCAGGTTGCGCAGGATGCGCTCGATCCGTCGGGAGTCCACCTCGGCCAGCACCGGCTCGCCGTCGCCGCGGATCACCACGGCACTGCCCTTGGCCTCGGCGAGCGGCTCGGCGGCCTCGACCACCCGCGCGACGATCTCGCGCAGGTCGACCGGCTCGGCGTCCAGGATCGCGGCGCCGGCGTCGAAGCGGCTGATCTCCAGCAGGTCGGCGAGCAGCGACTCGAAGCGGTCCAGCTGGCCCTGCAGCAGCTCCGCCGAGCGGGCCGCCATCGGGTCCAGGTCCTCACGGCTGTCGTAGATGAGGTCGGCGGCCATCCGGACCGTGGTCAGCGGGGTGCGCAGCTCGTGCGAGACGTCCGAGACGAACCGCCGCTGCACCCGGGACAGCTCCTCCAGCTGCCGGATCTGCGCCTGAAGGGCGTTGGCCATCCGGTTGAAGGACTCGCCGAGGCGGGCGATGTCGTCCGTCCCGGTGACCTTCATCCGCTCTTCCAGGTGGCCGTCGGCGAGCCGCTCGGAGATCCCGGCGGCCATCCGGACCGGGGTGACCACCTGGCGCACCACGACCCAGGCGATGCCGCCCATGAGGATCACCACGAACACCCCGGCGGTCGCCAGGGTGCCGGTGACCAGGTTGAGGGTGTCGGTCTCCTGGCCGAAGGAGAACACGTAGAACATCTGGTAGCTGTTCCCGGCCGCGGCCGGACCGACGAACTGCATGCCGAGGGCCAGCCCGGGCTCGGACTTCCCGCCGCTCTCGGGCGAGCGGTGGATCCGGGTCGGCTGGTCGAACATCTGGCCGGGCTCGGAGGCGAGCTTGGCCCGCAGGGCGTCCGGGATGCTGATCGGCTGGATGTCGCCCGAGTAGCGCGGCGCGAAGCCGGCGGTGTCGGGGACGACGGCGCCGGTGCCGGGGGCCATGGCGATCACCGAGTAGACGGTCTGCCCGCTCCCGGCAAGGTCGTTGACCTGCCGCAGCAGCCAGGTGCCGGTCTCGTCGACGGTCGGGTCGGCGGTGCCCCGCAGCTTCTGGTCCCGGGCCTCGTCGATCTTCTTCTGCTCGACCTGGAAGCCGATCCGGGCCTGCGCGCGGGCGGCGTCCATCTTGGTGTCGAGCAGGCCGGTGCGCACCTGCGCCACCACGACCACACCCAGCACCAGGACGACCGCGATGGACGCGAGCAGGGACACCGCGACCACGCGCAGCTGGATCGACCGGCGGTAGAGCGTGGCCACCCGGTGCACGGGGCGGCGCAGCTGACGCTTGACCAGCGCCACCACGGCGGAAGGGCCTCGCCGGCGGCGGGTGGTCGAACTCAGCACGTCGCCGCGCACGGCACCGGCCCCGTCGGCCGCGGAACCCGACGGGGTGTCGTCTGCCCGGTCCGTCACGTCAGCTGGGTCCGGCCTTGTAGCCGACGCCGCGGACGGTCACCACGATCTCGGGGCGCTCCGGGTCCTTCTCGATCTTGGAACGCAGGCGCTGCACATGGACGTTGACCAGGCGGGTGTCCGCCGCGTGGCGGTAGCCCCAGACCTGCTCCAGCAGCACCTCGCGGGTGAACACCTGCCAGGGCTTGCGGGCCAGCGCGACCAGCAGGTCGAACTCCAGCGGGGTCAGCGGGATGCCCCGGCCGTCCCGCTTCACCGAGTGGCCGGCCACGTCGATCACCAGGTCGCCGATGGTCAGCTGCTCGGGCGTGGGCTCCTCGGCGCGGCGCAGCCGCGCACGCACCCGGGCCACCAGCTCCTTGGGCTTGAACGGCTTGGTGACGTAGTCGTCGGCGCCGGACTCCAGACCCACCACCACGTCGACCGTGTCGGTCTTCGCGGTCAGCATCACGATCGGGATGCCCGACTCCGCCCGGATCTGCCGGCACACGTCGATGCCGTCCCGACCGGGCAGCATCAGGTCCAGCAGGACCAGGTCCGGCTTGGTCTCCCGGAACGCCGCTAGCGCCCTGTCCCCATCCGCGACGAAAAACGGCTCAAAACCCTCACCCCGCAGCACGATGCCGAGCATCTCGGCCAGTGCGGAGTCGTCATCAACGACGAGGACGCGTCCCTTCATGCGTCCATCTTCTCATTACCGGATTGTGACCTGCCGCACAGCAGTGCCAATGCTCCAGAACGGCCAACTCCCCCACCGGTGCATTCCGGCCATACCGGGCGAATGCGCCCGCCGGGAACGCCCCCGGCCCCCTCCGGACCCCCTCCGGACCCGCTGCGGACCACCGCCCGACCCGCCGCCGAGGACCGTTGCCGATCAGCAACCGGATCGCCATGGGGCTGGTTTCCGGCCCCATGGCACGATGGGCGCTGCGCGCGGGCGGAAGATCCGTTCGCAGTCGCGCCCGTGACGCCCTCCGAGGAGCAGTGATGACCGACACCCCGGGCTGGGCCTCGCCCAGCTCGTCCGAGCCGCCCCGCGACGACGCCCGGCCCCCGGCCGACGCGCCCGCCGCCGTGCCCGGGCCGTCGGCACCACCGCAGGACACCGCAGGCCGCCCCGGCCCGGCCGGCGCCCCCCGGCCCGGAGAGCAGTGGGGACAGCAGTGGGGCCAGCAGTGGGGGCAGCAGCCTCCCGGCGGCCACCGCCCGTACGGCTGGGGCGCCCCGGCGAGCCCCAAGCCGGGCGTCATCCCGCTGCGCCCGCTGAGCTTCGGCGAACTGCTGGACGGTGCCGTCACCACCGTCCGCCGGCACTGGCGCACCGTGCTCGCGCTCTCGCTCGGCCTCGCCGTGCTCTCCCAGGCCGGCTCCGTCGTGGTCAACCTGCTGGTCAAGGGGAAGACCGGCGAGTCCACCCAGACCCTGCGGATGCTGGCCGGGCTGCCGCTGGAGCTGCTGCTCAACGTGTTCGCCACCGCGCTGCTCACCATCGTGGTCAGCCGCGCCGTCCTCGGCCGGTCGGTGACCGCCGGGGAGGCCTGGCGCGACGCCCGCCCCCGGCTGCTCCAACTGCTCGGGCTGACCCTGCTCACCGCCCTGCTGGGCCCCGGTGTGATCCTGCTCGGCTTCGCCCCCATGGTCGGGTACGGCCTCGCCGGCCAGGGCTCCGCCGCCGTCACCGGCCTGCTGAGCCTGCTCGGTCTGCTGACCCTGCCGGTCGCCGCCTGGCTGTGGATCCGCTTCAGCCTCGCCGCCCCGGCCCTGATGCTGGAGAAGCAGGGCGTGCTGACGGCACTGTCGCGCTCGCGGCGCCTGGTCCGCGGCGCCTGGTGGCGGGTCCTCGGCATCACCGTGCTGGGCTACGTGCTGGCGTTCGTCGTCGCGATGGTCGTCGTGGTCCCGGCCCAGCTCATCGGCCTGCTGCTGGGCTTCGAGAAGCTCAGCCGCCAGGGCCTGCCCGACGCCGCCGACCAGGGCGTCGCCATGCTGCTCCTGCTGGCGGTCGCCGGGATCATCGCCGGCACCTTCACCACCCCGTTCATCGCCGCGGTCGGCGTGCTGGTCTACATCGACCAGCGGATCCGCCGCGAGGCCCTGGACATCGAGCTCGCCCGCGCGGCCGGCCTGCCCGAGCACGGCGGCACCGGCTGGGGCGGCGGCCCGGGCGACCCGACGTCAGCGAGGCGCTGAGCCGGATGCCGAACTGGGGGGAAGGGCTGCTCGCCGCGGGCGGCGCACCGGTCACCGTGCCGCGTGACCCGGCGCGCGAGGCCGCCCGCGACGAACTGCTCGACGCGGAGTACCACAAGCACGACCCGTCCGTGCTGCAGCGGATCACGGACTGGATCTACGACCACATCGCCAGAGCGCTCGACAGCATCTCCGGCGACGGCACCACCGGCACCACCGGACTGATCCTCTTCCTGATCGTCGCGGTGCTGATCGGCGCCGCGCTCTGGTGGCGCCTCGGCGCACCGCGCCGCGCCGCCCGCACCGTCCCGGACGTGTACGGCGCCGAGGGCCCGCGCAGCGCCGACCAGTACCGGGCGGACGCCGCCGGGCACGCCGCCGCCGGACGCTGGACCGAAGCCGTCCGCGAGCAGATGCGCGCCCTGGTGCGCAGCCTGGAGGAGCGCACCCTGCTCGACATCCGCCCCGGCCGCACCGCCGACGAGGCCGCCACCGAGGCCGGCCGGGCGCTGCCCGAGCACGCCGCCGCACTGGCCGCGGCCGCCCGGACCTTCGACGACATCGCGTACGGCGAGCGCACCGCCGACCAGGACGCCTACCGGCTGCTGCACGAGCTCGACCGGACCCTGGAGCGCACCCGCCCGGTCCTCGCGCCCGACACCGCCGGTGCCGCCGTCCCGGCCCCGACCCCGGGAGGAGCGGCATGACCGGTACCGTCCCCACGCCCCCGCCCGGCACCCCGACCAGCCTCACCCCCAGCACGCGCGGCCTGTGGCGCCGGGCCCGCTGGTACCTGGCCGTCCTCGCCGCCCTGCTGATCGGCGCCGCCGCCGTGTCCGCCCTCGACCAGGACCGCCGATACCCGCCGCTGGACCCGCGCTCGTACGACCGCGACGGCGCCCACGCCGTCGTCGCCCTGCTCGAACGCCAGGGCATCAAGGCCGAGCTCAGCACCGACCCGACCACCACCCCGGCCGGACCGGACACCCTCGTGCTGCCCGAACCCGACCTGCTCGACCCCGCCCAGCTGCGCGCCGTCGCCGCCGCCCGGCACCGGCGGCTGATCCTGGTCGCCCCCGGCCCGGCCGCGCTCACCGCGCTCGCCCCCGGCATCCGGCTGTCCGACGACACGGGCGGACCGGCCTACGCCTCCGTCCGCTCCACCCCCGCCGACTGCTCGCTCACCGAGGCCGTCCGGGCCGGCAGCGCCCAGCAGGGCGGCATGCTCTACACCAGCGGCAGCCGCGGCGAGGGCTGCTACGCCCGCGGCCACGGCTACCCGCTGGTCGGCCTCCCCGTCGGCGACGGCGACCACGACGTCATCGTGCTCGGCAGCGGAACCTTCCTGCACAACGGCGAACTGACCAAGGACGGCGACGCCTCCCTCGCCCTCGGCCTGCTCGGCTCGCAGCCCCGCCTCACCTGGCACCTGCCCGACTACTCCGCCCCGCTCCCCGAGGGCGCCCGCACCAAGACCTTCGGCGACTACCTGCCGAGCGGCTGGCACTGGGCCGGCTACCAGCTCGCCGTCGCCGCCGTGCTCGCCGCCCTCTGGCGCGGGCGCCGGCTCGGCCCGGTGGTCAGCGAGAACCTGCCCGTGGTGGTCCGCGCCGCCGAGACCACCGAGGGCCGCGCCCGCCTGTACCGGCGGGCCAGGGCCCGCGGCCGCGCCGCCGAGGCGCTGCGCGGCGCCACCGCCCACCGCCTCGCCCCCGCCCTGGGCGTCCCGCTCCGGGCCGGCGCACCCGACTCCGACGCGCTCTGCGTCGCCGTGGCCGACCGGCTGCCCGCCCGGCCCGCCGGGGACGTCCGGGCCCTGCTGTACGGCCCGCCCCCGACCGACGACGCCGCACTGCTGCGGCTCGCCGACGACCTCGACGCCCTCGAAAGGCAGGTACGGAACCCGTGACCGACCAGGCAACCGCCCAGCTCCGCTCCGTCCCCGGCACGGCACCCGCTACCCCCGCCACCGACCCGCGCACCGCGCTGACCGCCCTGCGCGCCGAGATCGGCAAGGCCGTGGTCGGCCAGGACGCCGCCGTCACGGGCCTGGTCGTCGCCCTGCTCTGCGGCGGCCACGTGCTGCTGGAGGGCGTCCCCGGCGTCGCCAAGACCCTGCTGGTGCGCACCCTGTCCACCGCGCTCAGCCTGGGGACCAAGCGCATCCAGTTCACCCCCGACCTGATGCCCGGCGACGTCACCGGCTCGCTCGTCTACGACGCCCGCACCGCCGAGTTCTCCTTCCAGCCCGGCCCGGTCTTCACCAACCTGCTGCTCGCCGACGAGATCAACCGCACCCCTCCGAAGACCCAGGCCGCCCTGCTGGAGGCCATGGAGGAGCGCCAGGTCACGGTGGACGGCGAACCGCGCGCCCTGCCCGTCCCGTTCCTGGTCGCCGCGACCCAGAACCCGGTCGAGTACGAGGGCACCTACCCGCTGCCCGAGGCCCAGCTGGACCGCTTCCTGCTCAAGCTGATCCTGCCGCTGCCCGACCGCGACCAGGAGTTCCAGGTGCTCTCCCGGCACGCCGCCGGCTTCGACCCCCGGGACCTCCGCGCGGCCGGCGTCCGCCCGGTCGCCGGGCCCGAGCACCTGGTCGCCGCCCGCGAGCAGATCGCCAAGCTGACCGTCTCCCCCGAGATCCTCGCCTACATCGTCGACCTCTGCCGGGCCACCCGGCAGTCCCCGTCGCTGTCGATCGGCGTCTCCCCGCGCGGCGCCACCGCCCTGCTCGCCGCCTCCCGCGCCTGGGCCTGGCTGGCCGGCCGCGACTACGTCACCCCGGACGACGTCAAGGCGCTCGCCCTGCCCACCCTGCGGCACCGGGTCGCGCTGCGCGCCGAGGCCGAGATGGAGGGCGTCACCGCCGACTCCGTCATCCAGGCCGTCCTCGCCCAGACGCCCGCACCCCGCTGACCCGGGCACACCCCACCGCGGCACGCCGTCCCGCACCCCACCGCACCACACCCGTTTCCGGCCCTCCGGCCCACGGGCTACCGGCCCACGGGCCACCGACTCACGGGCTTCCGAAGGAGCGCACCGCATGGCCCTCACCGGGCGAACCGCCCTGCTCGCCGCACTCGGCGCGCTCGTCGTGGGCCTGCTGCTGCCGTCCTGGACTGGGATCGGCCTGGTCACCGGCGCGGTGCTGGTCGCCGTCGCGGTCGACCTGGTGCTCGCCGCCCCGGTCCGCACCCTGCGACTCGGACGGAGCGGCGACACCACCGTGCGGCTCGGCGAGCCCGCCACGGTCGAACTGACCGTCACCAACCCGTCCGGCCGACTGCTCCGCGGCCTGGTCCGCGACGCCTGGGCCCCGTCCGCCTGGCGCCCCGGCACCGCCGAGGCCGCCTCCCGGCACGCCCTGACCCTCCCCGGCGGCGAGCGGCGCCGGATCACCACCGTGCTCACCCCCACCCGCCGCGGCGACCACCACGCCCACCGGGTGACGGTCCGCTCGCTCGGCCCGCTCGGCCTGGCCGGCCGCCAGGGCTCGCACCTCGTCCCCTGGACGGTCCGCGCACTGCCCCCGTTCGCCAGCCGCAAGCACCTGCCCTCCCGGCTCGCCCGGCTGCGCGAACTCGACGGCCGCACCTCGGTGCTGACCCGCGGCCAGGGCACCGAGTTCGACTCCCTGCGCGAGTACCTGCCCGGCGACGACGTCCGCTCCATCGACTGGCGCGCCAGCGCCCGCCGGAACACCGTCGCCGTCCGCACCTGGCGCCCCGAACGCGACCGGCACATCCTCGTCGTCCTCGACACCGGCCGCACCTCGGCCGGCCGGGTCGGCGACGCACCCCGCCTGGACGCCGCCCTCGACGCCGCGCTGCTGCTCACCGCCCTCGCCACCCGGGCCGGCGACCGGGTCGACCTGCTCGCCCACGACTCCCGCAAGCGCGTCACCGTGGCCGGCAGCTCGGCCCACGAGGTACTGCCCGCCTTCACCAACGCGATGGCCGGGCTCGAACCCGCCCTGCACGAGACCGACATGCGCTCACTGGTGGCCACCGCACTCAAGATGGCCCCCCAGCGCTCGCTGATCGTGCTGCTCACCGGCCTCGACGCGGCCCCGGTCGAGGACGGGCTGCGCCCGCTGCTGCCCATGCTCACCAAGCGCCACGAGGTCGTCCTCGCCTCCGTCGCCGACCCGCAGCTGGAGGTCCTCGCCGCCGGGCGGGGCACCCTGGGCGCGGTCTACGGCGCGGCGGCCGCCGAACAGACCCGCGCCGACCGCCGGGCCACCGCCGAGCGCCTCACCCGCCACGGCGTCACCGTCCTGGACGCCCCGCCGGCCCGGATCGCCCCGGCCCTGGCCGACACCTACCTGGCGATGAAGGCCGCCGGCCGGCTCTGAGCCGCTGCCCTCCGGATGCCGCCCAGGCGGATCCGACGCTCCGTCACTCCCGGGTCCGCCCCCTCAACCCAGCGTTGAGCCGGGCCGCCTGACGGGTCAGGTGCTCGCGCTCGGCGAGGTTGGACGCCTTGAGCGCCGCCTCCGCGTACAGCCGCGACGCCGTCGCCGCGTCCCCGTCGCGCTCGTGCAGGTACGCCGCCACCGCCGTGTACCGGGGCAGCGCGTCGTCCAGTTCGGCGAGCTCCGCCAGCCCGGCGCGCGGACCGTCCGCCTCGCCGACCGCCACCGCGCGGTTGAGCCGCACCACCGGACTGGCGGTCAGCCGGACGAGCTCGTCGTACCATTCGACGATCTGCACCCAGTCCGTCTCCTCGGCGGTGGGGGCGTCGGCGTGCAGCGCCGCGACGGCCGCCTGGGCCTGGAACTCGCCCAGCCGGTCCCGGGCCAGGGCCCTGTGCAGGATCCCGATGCCCTCGGCGATCAGTCCGGTGTCCCAGCGGGCGCGGTCCTGCTCGGCCAGCGGCACCAGCGCACCGTCGGGCCCGGTCCGGCCGGCCCGCCGGGCGTGGTGCAACAACATCAGGGCCAGCAACCCCGCCACCTCGGGATGATCGATCACCGCCGCGAGCTGCCGGGTGAGCCGGATCGCCTCGGCCGCGAGGTCGACATCACCGGAGTAGCCCTCGTTGAAGACCAGGTAGAGCACCCGGAGCACGGTGGCGACGTCCCCGGGCTGATCGAACCGGACGCCGGAGACGGTGCGCTTGGCCCTGCTGATCCGCTGCGCCATCGTCGCCTCGGGCACCAGATAGGCCCGGGCGATCTGGCGGGTGGTCAGCCCGCCCACCGCACGCAGGGTCAGCGCGACGGCCGAAGAGGGCGTCAACGACGGGTGGGCGCACAGGAAGTAGAGCTGGAGCGTGTCGTCCGCACCGGCCGCGGGCCCCGGCCCCGGCTCCTGCTCGACCAGGTCCTCCCGACGGCGCCGGGCGGCATCCGACCGGGCCGCGTCCAGGAACTTGCGCCAGGCCACGGTGACCAGCCAGCCCTTGGGGTCGCGCGGCTGCCCGTCGGACCAGACCCGGACCGCCTCGACCAGCGCCTCCTGCAGGGCGTCCTCGGCCGCCGCGAAATCCGCTCCGCGGCGGACGAGGACACCGATGACGCTCGGCGTGAGGCTCCTCAACAGGGCCTCGTTCATCGGGCAGGTCACTCCGTGATGGTCGGCGGCATGGCGAGGAACGGGCGCAGTTCCAGCCACTCGTGGATCGGCTTCCCCCCGGCCCCGGGCGCGGCCGACAGCTCCCCGGCCAGCTCGACGGCGCGCTCGTAGCTGTCGACGTCGATCACCATCCAGCCGGCGATGAGGTCCTTGGTCTCCGCGAACGGACCGTCGGTGACCGGCGGACGCCCCTCGCCGTCGTACCGGACCCACGTCCCCTCGGGTGCGAGCGCCTGACCGTCGACGAACTCGCCGGTCTTCTCCAGCCGGTCCGCGAAGTCCTGCATGTAGGTGATGTGCGCCGTGACCTCCTCCGGCGTCCACTGGTCCATCGGCACGCAGTTGACCGCGTCCGGGGCACCCCGGTAGTGCTTCAGCAGCAGGTACTTGGCCATCGTCGTCTCCTCGGAGCTTGGTGCGACCCATTCTGGCCGCGCTCACCCCGGGGACGGTGCCGGGCACGGGTTCTCGACACGGCCGGCCGAGATTTTTTCGGCCCACCCGCGGCCGGCCTGTCGGGCCCGGAAGCCTCGTTGGGCCGGTTGGGCCGGTTGGGCCCATTGGGCCCGGAAACGCGAAGAACCCCCATCCGGATCCCGGATGGGGGTTCTTCTGAAGAATTGTTCGGCGGCGTCCTACTCTCCCACAGGGTCCCCCCTGCAGTACCATCGGCGCTGTAAGGCTTAGCTTCCGGGTTCGGAATGTAACCGGGC